>CAVFEH010000012.1:0-65166 GCA_963621575.1 Bacteroidaceae bacterium | reverse complement strand
CGTGACCATAAGCCCTTCGACCGTGAGCGCAAACCATACGGCGACCGCGACCGAAAGCCCTTCGACCGTGACCGTAAGCCTTTCGACCGTGATCGGAAGCCCTTCGGTGACCGCGACCGGAGGCCTTTCGACCGCGACGAGGAGCGTGGAGAGCGTGGAGAGCGTGGAGAGCGTGGGGGGCGCAGTGGTTTTGGAGGTGGCAGGCAGGGTTTCCGTGGCGGAGCCCACGGCAGCCGTCCTCCCCGTTCCTGGAGGTAGTTTTCTGCCCGGATGGAGAGAGGCGAGGAACATTCCCTCCGGGTGCTGGGGTATTCCCAGTTGCTGGAGGAGATCGGCCGTGAGGCGCAGAGTCCTGGGGGGCTGCGCCGTGTCCTGGCCCTCCGTCCTTTTCATTCCCTGGACAAGATCCGGGCTTCCCGGGGCCTTTACGAGGATTTGTTGAAGCTTGAGGAGAGCGCCTTCGGGTTGCCCTCACTGGCGAAGGAGGACCTCTCCCAGATCTTCCTCCACGTCCAGCCTTCGGATGCCATCCTGGATGGCCTGGAGCTGCGGCAGTGTCTTTCTTTGCTCCTGGTGGTCTGGGATCTCCATGGATACCTCCGGGAGCCCCGCGTCCAGGAGTTGCCCTTCCTTCAGGACGCCACTTGCGATCTGGAGTGTTGCGATGGCCTTCGACAGGCCCTCCAGCGCTCTTTGGATGCCGATGGCTCCCTCCTGGATGGCGCCAGCGAACGCCTCCGGGAACTGCGACGCAGCAAGGCCGCCGCCGAACGGCATCTCCAGCGCGCACTGGAAGAGATGATCCATGACAGCGCCTTGGAGGGCGTCCTGCGGGATCGCTTTGTGACGCAGCGCAATGGCCGCTATGTGGTCCCCGTGCGCCGGGATTCCCAGTCCCATGTCCCCGGGTTGGTCCACGATGTCTCCTCCACAGGCCAGACCCTCTTCGTGGAGCCAACCGCTACATTGGGGCTGGGAAACCAGGTTTCCACTCTCTCCGCCGAAGAGCGGGAGGAGTGCCGGCGCATTCTGTCGGCCCTTTCGGATGACGTGCGGCAGGCCCTGCCGGCCCTTCGCAGGGACGACGAAATCCTGGAGGAATTGGACGCCGCCGCCGCTGTGGCCCGATGGGGCGGAAAATATTCCTGCGTGCTCCCCGCTTTTGGTGGATTCCTCCGGCTCTCCCAGGCACGGCATCCACTTCTGGAGGCCCAGTTCAACCGCGAGGGCGCCGGGCGAAAGGTGGTCCCCTTGGATCTCCAGCTGCCTCCCGGCACCCGGACCCTGGCGATCACCGGCTCCAACACAGGCGGAAAGACAGTCGCCCTGAAGACCGTGGGACTCCTCTGTCTTGCCGCCCAGACCGGACTGCCCGTACCCGTGGAACAGGAATCCCTCTTCCCCGTCTTCACGCGCGTCCTGGCCGATATCGGAGACGAACAGTCCCTGGACGAAAATCTCTCCACTTTCTCCGGACATCTGGCGCAGATCGCAGATGTCCTCCGGGAGACCGCCGCCCCTGGCGAATCCCTGGTGCTCCTGGACGAGCTGGGGAGTGGCACCGACCCCGCCGAAGGCGGCGCCATCGCCTGTGCCGTCCTCCAGGAATTGTCCCGTCGGCAGGCTCTCACCTTTGCCACCACGCACTTGGGGAGTGTGAAGAACTTCGTCCATGCCACACCCGGCATGGTCAATGGCGCAGTGCGCTTCAATCTGGAGGACCTCCAGCCGGAATACGTCCTGGAACTGGGGCGTCCCGGCGCCAGCCATGCCCTCTCCATCGCCAAGCGCATGGGAATCCCCCAGAATGTCCTCCAGAGTGCGGAGGGATTCCTTTCGGGCGCGGAGGTGCGCCTGGAGAAGCTCCTGGCGCGCCTGGAGAATGAGCAGCGGAGGGTGGCGAAGGAGCGCAAGGCCGCCCAGCAGTCCCGCCAGGAGGCCGAGGAGCTCCTGGCGAAAAACCGGGAGCAGTCTGCCGAGTTGCGCACCACCCGCAAGAAGCGCATCTATGACGCCGTTCAAGAGGCGCAGGCACTCCTGGACAACACCCGCCGGCAGGTGGAGAATCTCCTCCGGGGGATCCGCGAAGCCGGTCGAAAGAACTCCGCTGCCGGCCAGGATGCCGTGGGCGAGCAGGCCGCGAAAGCGCGGCAGTGGCTTTCCCAACAACAGGAGCGCCTGGAGACCACTCGAAAGCAGACCGCGCCCAAGCCCGATGCGCGGCAACTTCCGAAGAAGGAGTGGACCGTCGGTCGCCGCATTTGGGTGGAGAAGCTCTCCGCCCACGGACGAATCCTCCAGGTGGACGACAAGCACGGCACTTTGGAGGTGGAGGTCAATGGTCTTCCCTTCCACATGAAGTGCCCCGAGGTCTTCCCGGAACAGGCACCTGAGGAGAAGCCCCCCGCCGTGACCGTTCGCGCACCCGTCTTCCAAGGACAGACCAGCCATGAGCTCATGCTGGTGGGAATGCGCGTGGATGACGCACTGCGCCGTTTGGAGCAATATCTTAATGACTGCGCCCTGGCGCACCTGGGCGAGGTCCGCATCGTTCACGGCTTCGGCACGGGCCGCCTCCGGGAGGCCATCCACCAATTCCTGAAGGGGCATCCCGTGGTCCAGGAATTCTACCTGGGGAGCAATCCCATGGAGGGCGGCTCCGGCGTCACTTTCGTGCGGCTTGTCGCCTTCTAGAAAAGCGGGGGCCACGTGAAATTTTCTAGACCCGACTCGCGGGAGTTGGTCTTGGCACAGACATGGATATGACAAGGAAGGATAGCAAGCCCACTACGAAAACGCAGGCCAAGTGCCCGGCCGATGACGCCCCGTGCGGCGCGAAAACGGCGGCGGTGAAAAAGGCGGATACGCCATCGTCTCCGGAAAAGAGGCCGGACATTGGGGCGTCGGCATCTCCGTTGCCGGGCCTGGATCTTTTTTTGGAGAAGCTGGAGGTCCGTGCCCAGGACAGTGATTTCGACACCCTTCGCGCCATGGTCCGGGAGGCCATCGAAGATGGTGCCCGGGGAGTCGTGGAGGCTCCGCCGCCCTATCGTTGGCAAGACCGCCTCATTGAGGAGGTGGTCCCCAATCGCGCCACCGTCCTGGATGTGGGCTGCGGCGAGGGCGATCTGCTGGTGCGGCTCTCCGACGCCCGGAAGGCCACCGTCCAGGGAATCGAGCTCAACCAGGAGATGGCCATGCGCTGCATCGAGCGCGGAATTCCCACCTACCACGGCGACCTGGAGAAGAGCCTGAAGAATTTCCAGGACAAGAGCTACGACTTTGTGATTCTGGAGGAGACCCTCCAGACCCTCCAGCACCCCATCGATGTGCTTCGGGAGCTCCTCCGCATAGGCAAAAAGGTGGTCGTGTCAATCCCGAATTTCGCCCACTGGAGGGTCCGCCTGGCATTTAGCCTTGGCGGACGCATGCCACGCACCTCCTCCCTCCCGCATACCTGGTACAACACCCCGAACATCCACCTTTGCACTCTTAACGACTTCCTGGACTGGGTGGAAGAGGACAAGGTCAGGATCCTCAAAACGTGGTGTCTGGTCAATGGAAAGGCCGAACCTTATGGAGAGGGACACAACCTGAAGGCCGAACAGGCACTCTTTGTTCTCTCCAAGAAAATCTAGACGGAAAAGCTTGATACAAGCAAAAAAAATCCCGCCCCGGCATATTCGCCAGTGCGGGTTTTTTCGTTTTTGGGGGATGTACGTTGTATGGCCTGGCTTCCTAGAAGAGCATGGGCTGCTGGGGGGCCTTTCGCTTCTGGACCTCGGCCAGGATGGACTTGAAGCCCTCCTGCTGGCAGAGGTCGGCCAGGGCGGTCCAGTCGGGACGTTTCCTGCGGATGGTGGACATGTCCTTCCAGCCCTCGGGCAGCGGGGTGTCCAGGCGGACGAGCTCACGGTTCCTCTTCAGGTGCTCCCTGTTCTTCTCAAGGGTCTCCTTGAGCTTGCCTTCGGGGAGCGTCTCCAGATGGGCGGCCAGCTCCTCCAGGGAACCGAATTGCCGCAGGAGCCGCGCGGCGGTTTTGGGGCCGCAACCGGGGATGCCGGGGATGTTGTCGGAGGCGTCGCCCAGCAAGGCAAGATAATCTAGAAGCTGACTGGGGGCGACGCCGAATTTCTTTTGGACCTCCGCTTCGCCAATCTCCTCCCAGGGAGTCTTGGCATTGCCGGGCTTCAGCAGGAGGACTTCGCCGTCTTTTACGAGCTGTCCCATGTCCTTGTCGCCGGTGAGGATTCGGATAGTTTCACCGTGGCGTTCACCGGCGATGCCGGCCAGAAGGTCGTCGGCCTCAAAGCCCTCGCGCTCCACGACGGGCCAGCCGAAGGCCTGCGTCCATTGGCGGATTTTGGGGATTTGCGCGCGAAGCTCCTCGGGCATGGGGGGGCGCTGGGCCTTGTAGGAGGGCAGCAACGCGGTTCGCCGGGCGCATTTTCCCTGGTCGAAGACCATCGCGCCGTATTCGGAGGGGAATTCGTCCTCCAGCTGGAGGAAGAGCCGCGCCATGCCGAAGAGGGCGTTGGTGGGCTCTCCCTTGGCGTTGGTCAGATTCCGGATGGCGTAGAAGAGCCGGAAAATCTGGGAATAGGCGTCAATCAGCAATACCTGTGGCATGTCGGGCTACTCCTCGGCTTCTGCGTCGTCGATTGTTTCATCCCCGTCCCCAGACGCGGGGACGGCTTCGCCGGTGTTTCCGCGGACCACAATGACGGCCTCGCCCTTGGGGGCATTCTTGGCAAAGAACTCCGCCAGCTGGGAGAGGGTCCCCCGCTTCACGCGCTCGAATTGCTTGGTGAGCTCCAGGCAGACGGCGGCTTGCCGGTCACCTAGGACCATCCGTGCCTCCACCAGGAATTTTCCCACGCGGTAGGGCGATTCATAGAAGATCAGCGTGTGGCGGCTGGCGGCGTCCTCCAGGAGGAAGCTCCTGCGGTGTCCCGGTTTTCTTGGGGGAAAGCCCTTGAAGACATAGCTGGAGGGGGGCAATCCGGAGGAAATGAGCGCCACGGGCACCGCGCTGGCGCCGGGGATCACATGGATTTCGTGTCCCGCTGCGATGGCGGCCGCCACAGCGGGGTATCCTGGATCGCTGACCAGCGGATATCCGGCGTCGCTGCAGAGCCCCACCCGCTTGCCCTCGTTGAGCCACGACACGATGCGCGAGGCCATCTCACGCTCGTTGTGCTCGTGGTTGGCGACATAGAGCGCGGGGCGGGGAATGCCCAGCAGGTTTACCAGGTTTCCGGTGTGGCGCGTGTCTTCGCAGCAGAGGATCTCCTGTGCGGAGAGCGCCTCGCGGGCCCTGGGGGAGCAGTCCCCCAGGTTTCCGATGGGAGTGGCGATGATGGTCAGGACGCCCATGGGGCTACCGCAGCTCCACGCCCAGTTTCTTCACCAGCCCCTGGCGCAGCTTCTCCTGGAGCTGGTTCACCTCGTCGTCGGTGAGGGTCTTGGCGGGATCCTGGTAGGTGATGGTGTAGGCCATGGAACGCTTCCCCTCGCCCAGCACCTTGGCGTCCTCGAAGAGGTCGAAGACGGAGACCTGGGTCACCTTGTCGATCTTCAGGGACTTGATGGCGTCCAGGACCTGCTGGTTTGTGAGGGATGCGGGCGCCACGAAGGAGATGTCGCGCTCCACGCCGGGGAAGTGGGGCAGCTCCTGGTATTTCTTGGACGGGTGGGGCGCGGCGGCCACGGCCTCCACGTCAATGAGGGCCAGCAACAGGGGGCTGCGCAGGCGCATGCCCTTGGTCAGGGAGGCGTTGGCCACGCCAAGATAGACCAGGTCCTTCTTGTTCCTGGCCACGAAACGGGCGCAGGCGCCCTTCTGGAAGGCGGGGTGCTCCGCCGCCTCGCAGCGGGTGAAGCCGCCGAGTTCGAAGGCCTCCAGGAACCCCTCCACGACGCCCTTCATGTCGTAGAAGTCCGCGGTCACCGTCTTCTCTTTGCCGAAGCGCTCGGGATGCATGCGGCCTGTCAGCGCGATGCCGGCCTGCAGGCTTTCGGCGGGCGTGCCGTCCTTCCACTGGAAGACGCGGCCCATTTCAAAGAGGCGCAGGTCGTGCTGGTTGCGGGAGACATTGTGGGAGACGACCTGGAGCAGTCCCGGCAGGAGGGTGGGACGCAGGAATCCGGTGTCGGAGGAGATGGGGTTGGAGACCTGCAGAAGGTCCTTGGGCTCCAGACGGGTGCCGGCCAGGCACTGGCTCTGGGACCAGAGGGTGTAGTTCATAACCTCATCCAGGCCCAGGGCCATGAGGAGGTGTCGGGTCTTCTCCTGCAGCAGGTAGCAATCGTCTTTGGCGCTGCCGCCCAGGGCGGCCACGGGAGTCGCCTCGGGGATGGCGTCCAGCCCGGTGAGCTGCGCCACTTCCTCGGCCAGATCCACGGCGGCGTGGAGGTCGAAGCGCCACCAGGGAGTGCGGACCGTCACCAGGTCGCCCTCTGTCTTTACAACCTCAATGCCACGGCGGGCCAGCAGAGTGGCCACCTTCCCGGCATCCAGGGGGATTCCGATGAGCTCCTCGATGCGTTTGGCGCTGGCGGTGATGGTCTCGGGCTGCCAGGGGCGGGGATAGCAGTCGATGGCGTCGCCCACCTGGGTTGCGCCGGCCAGCTGGCAGAGGAGGCTTGCGGCCCGTTCGCTGGCCAGGGCGCTGGTCTCGGGGGCCACGCCACGCTCGTAGGTGTAGCTGGCGTCGGTGGCCTTGTTCAGGGCCCGGGAGGAGAGGCGGATGTTGGTGCGGTCGAAGGCGGCCGCCTCGATGAGGACGGTGGTGGTCCGGTCGGTGATCATGGAGTTCTCGCCGCCCATGATGCCGGCCAGGGCGACGCCCTTCTCGGCGTCGGCGATGAGGAGATTCTCCTTGGTCAGAGTCAGCTTGGTGCCGTCCAGGGTGGTGATGGTCTCGCCGTCGGCGGCGCGGCGCACCCGGATCTGTCGTCCGGCCAGGTCATCCAGGTCGAAGGCGTGGAGGGGCTGGCCGTATTCCAGCATGATGTAGTTGGTGATGTCCACCACGTTGTTGATGGAGCGCAGGCCCACGGCCTCCAGACGCTCCTTCATCCAGGCGGGGGAGGGGCCGATCTTCACATTCTCGAAGACACGGCCGATGTAGCGCGGGCAGAACTCCGGAGCCTCGATGGAGATTTTGGCGGGGGGCTCGTCGGCCTTGCGGCATACAATGGGATTTTCGGGAAGCGTCAGCTTCTCGCCCGTCAGGGCGCAGATCTCACGGGCAATGCCCACGTGGCTCAGCCAGTCGGGACGGTTTGGGGTCACCTCCCAGTCAATCACGGTGTCCCCACTGTACAGCTCCCGCACAGAGGTGCCCAGCGGGGTTTCCGCAGGCAGAATCAGAAGGCCTTCGTGGTCCTCGGAGAGGCCCAGTTCGCGGGCGGAGCACATCATGCCGCAGGAATCCACACCCCGCAACTTGCTCTTCTTGATCACAAATCCATCCCCGAAGTCCGTGCCAATCAAGGCCAGCGGAACCACGTTGCCGGCATCGCAGTTCGGCGCGCCGCACACAATCTGGAGAGGCTCCGCCGCACCGTACTCCACCATGCATACACTCATGTGGTCGGAATTGGGATGGGGCACGCGGGACAAAATCCGCGCGACAACCACACCCTGGGGAATGCTCCCCGTCACCTCGATGCTCTCGGGCTCCAGGCCAACCGTGGTGAGACGGTCAGCAAGCTCCTTGGCAGACCAGGGGATCGCCGTATAGTCGCGAAGCCATTTCAAAGAAGTTTTCATGACAGTGAATGCAAATGGAAGAATCTGGACGTAGTAAGACAAAAAGGGGGCGCCGCGCATAGGCACGCTCCGCCTGTGAAAACAGCGCAAGTTCCGTAATATATCCACCAGGGAACGGTACCGGCATCGCCGCAGGCGGAAGAAAGCAGCCCGTGGGGCGGGCGGGAGGCCTCGTCCTTTGGGCATTCTCCGGGGACGTTTGCACTGCCTTGGAGTCGAAGGCGCCTGCGTTTTTTGCTTCGTTTTGGACTATCGAACTTGTGACAAAATGCGACAAAATCATACCCGGAGGCCCTTGCAGAGGTTATATTATCCGACTGCCTTCAGACCTAACTCTCAATTTTCTTCTTGAGAAAGGAGCCTTCGGAATCACATGGAAGAACAGACAGTCACGCAGCAGCTCGCGGTTTTGGTTTTGCAGCTGGGCATTTTGTTGTTTACCTCTCAGATTGTGGGGCGGCTAGCGGCGCGGGTCAAGATCCCGTCTGTTCTGGGGGAGCTTGCGACGGGTATTTTGCTGGGGCCCTATCTGCTGGGGGGGGTAGCGATTCCCTTCTTGTTCCCCCAGGGGCTTTTCCCGCTTTCCGCAGGCAGTGCCGGAATCCCGGTGTCCATGAACCTCTACGCGCTGGCCACCATTGGTTCCATCGTGCTGCTGTTCCAGTCGGGTCTGGAGACGGACTTCCGGACTTTTTTCCGCTACTCCCTGGCGGGGACCCTGGTGGGTCTGGGCGGTGTCATCGCCTCCTTCCTGCTGGGCGATGTGCTGGGGCACGTCGTCTATCATTGCGGACTGATGGATCCCCGGGCGCTCTTCCTGGGAATCCTCTCCACCGCCACCAGCGTGGGAATCTCCGCCCGCATCCTCTCCGAACGCAAGGCCATTGACAGCCCCGAGGGCACCACCATCCTGGCCGCCGCCGTCATTGACGACGTGCTGGGAATTGTCTGCCTTGCGGTGGTAATGGGCTTGGTCGGCGGCGGGGATGACGGCGCCTCTGGCGTCTCCTGGGGTAAGATCGGCCTGGTGGCCGGAAAATCCATTGGCATCTGGATTTTCTTCACCGCCGTTGGCCTGGCCTGCTCCCACTGGTTCGCCCGCTTCCTCAAGCGCTTCCACTCCAAGGTCACCTACGCCGTATTGGCCCTGGGCGCCGCACTCCTGTTGTCCGGCATCATGGAGAAGTGCGGGTTGGCCATGATCATCGGCGCCTATACTGCCGGCCTGAGCCTCTCCCGCAGCGATCTTTCTTTCGCCATCCAGCTCAAGCTGGACAGCATCTACGGCTTCCTGGTCCCCGTCTTCTTCGTCGTCATGGGAATGATGGTGGATGTGCGCGTCTTCACCGACTGGCATGTCCTGCGCTTCGGCCTGCTCTTCTCCCTCCTGGCCGTGCTTGGAAAGATCATCGGCTGCATGCTGCCCGCGCTCTTTGTGAATTTCAATTGGCGTGGCGCCCTGCGCATTGGCTGCGGAATGATTCCCCGTGGCGAGGTGGCCCTCATTATCGCCGGCATTGGCGCCACCACCATGATGACCCTCGACGGCCAGAGCGTGCCCATCGTGGACACCCAGCTCTTCGGCGTGGCCATCATCATGACCCTCCTCACCACTCTCGTGGCTCCGCCTTTCCTCATGGTCACCCTCGGGATCCCCGGACGCGGCGTGCGCCACCAGAAGGCCGACGCCCTCAGCGTCCACATGGAATTCCCTGTGACCTCCCAGGTGGTCCTGGACTTCCTGGTGCGGCAGCTCATCACGAACCTCCGCCAGGAGGGCTTCCGCCACAGCGATTTTTCCAAGGACTACAGCGTGGTGAACTTCCGGAAGGAGCGCACCTCCTTCGTCATGACGGTCTCCGGCAACGTCATCTCCTTCGAGTGCGCCAAGGCCGACGTCCCCACCATCAAGAACATTTACAACGAGACCACCTACGAGCTCTACCAGAATGTGGAGGAGATGCGGCGCCTCTCGCCATCCGACACGGTGGCAAAGGACGCCGCGGTCTACGACAACGTGGTCCCCTATACCGGCACCGACTACCTGCCTCTGGACCAGGTGATTCCGGAAAACTGCGCCGTCACCGACCTGCAGTCCGGTTCCTACGAATCCGCCGTGGAGGAGGTCGTGCGGCACCTCTACCGCTGCGGATATGTGGACGACTTCGACGCCTGCGTCCAGGATGTGCGAAACCGTGAGGCCCTGGCCTCCACCATCCTGGATGGAGGCATCGCCATGCCCCACGCCAAGACCGCCCATGTCCAGCAGATGATCTCCGTGGTCGCGGTCTTCAAGGACGGCCGCGGAATCCAGGAGGACGGCAAGGCCATCCGCCTCATCATGCTGACCCTGGCGCCCAAGGACCACGACAGCCCGTACATGCAGTATATCGCCCACCAGGCATCCCGGCTTTGCAGTCTCAAGAGCCTGGACGAACTCTGCAATGCGAAGAGTCGCGCGGAATTGCGCGCCTTCTTCCTGAAGTAGCCGCCGCGCCCGCGGGCGCCGCAAGGCTCCCGGTGCGCAAATCCTTCCATTTCAATCCCGCCTCTTTTCCTCTTTTCCAACCTCAACACACCGGACCAATCCGCCATGGAAATTGAAAAGAACAAGCCATACCCGCTCATCAATCCCCTGGAGTGCAAGTCCTGCTCCCGGTGCGTGGTCGCCTGCCCCAGGCAGTGCCTCCGCATAGGCAAGACCCTCAATGAGCGCGGGTATTATTCCGTCGAATACACGGGTGAAGGCTGCGTAGGCTGCGCGACCTGCTTCTACAGCTGCCCCGAGCCCAACGCCATCGAGATCCACATCCCCCAGCGGGGCTAAACCTCCAGGCAGGAGCGAACAGGAGAAAAGCATGGCTAGCAAACTGGTCAAAGGCAATACCGCCGTCGTCATCGGCGCTCTCTACGCCGGCGCGGACTGCTATTTCGGATATCCCATCACCCCCGCCAGCGAGGTGCTCCAGGAGGCATCCAAGTACTTCCCCATGGTGGGACGCAAGTTCCTCCAGGCCGAGTCCGAGGAGGCCTCCATCAACATGTGCTACGGGGCCGCGTCCGCCGGACACCGGGTTTTCACCGCTTCCAGCGGCCCCGGAATCTCCCTCATGAGCGAGGGCATCAGCTACTGCGCCGGAGCGCAGCTCCCCGTGGTCATCGTCGATGTCATGCGCGCCGGGCCCGGCCTGGGAAACATCGGCCCTGAGCAGGGCGACTACAACCAGGTGGTCAAGGGCGGCGGCCATGGGAACTACCGCTGCATCGTCCTGGCCCCCAACAGCGTCCAGGAAATGTGCGATTTCACCGTGAAGGCCTTCGAGCTGGCCTTCCAGTGGCGCACCCCCGTCTTCGTCCTGGCCGACGGAACCCTCGGCCAGATGATGGAGAGCCTCAAGCTTCCCGAGAAGGCGATTGCGCCCAAAGTGGATGCCTCCTGGGCCGTGGCGGGCACCCCCGAGACCCGCCAGAACCTGGTCACCAGCATCTTCCTCGATTTCGACCAGCTGGGCAAGTTCAATGACTTCCTCCAGGAGAAGTATGCGAAGATCTGCGAGAGCGAGGCACGCTGGGAGGACTGCCAGACCGACGACGCCGAGACCGTCCTGGTCGCCTACGGCATCTGCAGCCGTATCGCCCGCAGCGCCGTGGATGCCGCCCGCAAGGCGGGAAAGAAGGTTGGACTCCTGCGTCCCAAGACTCTCTTCCCCTTCCCCGGGAAACGCCTCAAGGAGCTGGTCGCCAAGGGTGCCAGGCGCTTTGTCTCCGTGGAGATGAGCAACGGCCAGATGCGCGACGACATCCGCCTTGCGGTGGATTGCGCCGTGCCCGTGGACCTGGTCAGCCGCCTTGGCGGCAACCTGCTCGACCTCGACCAGATACTTTCCGTGCTTTAAGGACAGGAGAACATCAGGATGTCTGAGAAAATCATTTCCTCCACGGGACTTTACAAGACCTTCCCCCGCAAGGGAGGCGCCGCCCAGACTGCGACCCACTACTGCCCCGGCTGCGGCCATGGCGTGCTTACCAAGCTCATCGGCGAGGCCCTCCATGACCTCGACATGCAGGACCAGGCGGTCATGATCAGCCCTGTGGGCTGCGCCGTCTTCGCATACTACTACTTTGACTGCGGGAACATCCAGGTCGCCCACGGACGGGCCCCCGCCGTGGCCACCGGTGTCTCCCGCGCCACCGACAAGGTTGTCATCTCCTACCAGGGGGATGGCGACCTGGCCTCCATCGGCCTCAACGAGACCCTCCAGGCCGCCAACCGCGGCGAGAAACTGGCTGTCTTCTTCGTGAACAATACCGTCTACGGCATGACCGGCGGACAGATGGCCCCCACCACCCTGGTTGGCGAAAAGACCATCACCTGCCCCAATGGCCGGGATCCCTTGACCCAGGGGTATCCCATCCACATGTGCGAGCTCATCAGCAACCTGAAGGCGCCTGTCTTCGTGGAGCGCGTGGCTCTCACGGATCCCGCGCACATCCGCAAAGCCCGCACGGCCATCCGCAAGGCCCTGCAGATCCAGAAGGAGGGCAGGGGATACACCTTCGTGGAGGTCCTCTCCGCCTGTCCCACCAACCTGAAGCTCTCCACCAACGAAACCAACGAGTGGATCAACAACGTGATGACCCAGGAGTTCCCTCTGGGCAACTTCCGCGACAACACCGAGGCCCCCGTTGTGGAGCGCGCCGTCTCCGATTTCTCCAAGGAGGCCCTGGACAAGCTTTTCGGCGCGGGGGAGGAACAGCACTTTGCACAGGAATCCCTTCCCGATGTCCAGGTCAAGATCGCAGGCTTCGGCGGACAGGGCGTCCTCTCCCTGGGGACCATGATCGCCCAGGCCGGGCTCTCCGTGGGGCGCACCGTCTCCTGGTATCCCTCCTACGGCCCTGAACAGCGCGGCGGCACCTCCAATTGCTCCGTCACCCTGGCCACCCACGACATCGGCTCCCCCGTGATCTACAACCCCGATGTGCTCGTCGCCATGAACCGCCCCTCCCTGGAGAAGTTTAAGAACGATGTGAAACCCGGTGGCGTCATCATCTACGACGCCGTCATGGGCGAAGTGGAGATGCCCGCCGGCGTGAGGGGCATCGGCGTGCCGGCCCAGCAGCTGGCGGACGAGGGCGGGAATCCCAAGGGCGCCAATACGGTCATGTTCGGAGTGCTGGCCGCTCTTGGCGTGACTCGCCTTCCCAGGCAGGCCTTCCGCAACGCCCTGGCCAATGCCTTCGTGAAGCGGCCCAAGCTGATTCCCGTCAACGAACAGCTCCTGGACTTCGTGGCCCAGTGGGCCGCCAGGAATTCCCACGTCTAGGCGAATCCAATCGGGAGCTGCTCCGTTCCGGGACGACTGCTCTTCGTCCGGCATGGACAGCGCCCCCCGGGCGGCCCCGGCGGGGCGGGGGACACGGCACGTGGAGAAAAAGACTCCCGCCGTACACCCCCCGCTTCTACGCCAGGCCGCCCCTCTTTTTTTCTCTCAAGGCAAGGTCAAGGAACCCAGGAGAATGTCCTCCCTCCCCAGAATCGACATCCACGCCCACGCCTTCCACCCGAAGATCGCGGCGAAGGCGGTGGCGCAGCTCCAGGAACACTACGGCATCCCCGCCATCGGTGGGGGCTTTTGGGAGGATATGGTCCCCCGCATGCGGAAGGCCGGGCTGGACTACTCCAGCGTGCTCTCCGCCGCAACCAAGCCAGAACAGGTGGAGCCCGCCAACAGCTACGCCGCCTCTCTCGTCGGGACCCCCGGCGTAATCCCCTTCGGGACCATCCATCCCGATTACTCGAAGATGGATGACGTCCTCGCATTCCTCTGGGATCGTGGCATCCACGGCATCAAGCTCCATCCCGATTTCCAGGGCTTCCGCCTGGACGACCCACGGCTGGAGCCCTTCTTCGGCGCAGTGGAGGGGCGCTTCACCGTCCTCGTCCACGTGGGAGACAAACTTCCGCCTGCCGAAAATCCCTCCTGCCCCTTCAAGGTGGCCGCCATCAAGCGGAAATTCCCCAGGCTGGAACTTATCGCCGCACACTTCGGCGGCGTCTGGCACTGGCCCTACGTGGTCGAAGCCCTCAAGGGACTCGACATCCTCATGGATACCTCCAGCTCCCTCTTCGCAATCCCGCAGGGGCTTCTGGAGCAGATCTTCCATAGCTTCCCCTTGGAGAATTTCCTCTTCGGCTCCGACTACCCGCTCTTCGATTGCGCAGACGAACGGATCCTTCTCCAAAAACGGCTCGCGCTCTCCTCTGCACAACTCGAAACCATCCTCACCAACGCCAACCGGTTGTTCTGCGTGACGAAACAGTGCGTGCCGTTGGACGCGGGCGCAGAGGCATCCGTGCAGCCAGGAGGCTGTTGCCGGCAATCGGCAGTCTAGAGTCGGGGGTCCGCGCGCCCCCCCGCCGCTTCCCTGCCGCGCCGCGGTGCCGGCGCCCGTCAGGAGGCCTGCCTGCAGGCCCCCGCGGAGTGGCCGGACTTCCCCCTTTTAAAGGGCGGGGAGCACTTTGTCGCAGACCGGGAATGAGGGCATATATTCCCGCGTTTACGGAAGGGCATCCCTTGTCGCGCCCCTTTTCCCCGTGGGTGGCGAGAGTGCGCTGGCGTCTGTGGCGCCGGCGCCATTTCTCTGTTTGCGGGGCAAAAACATTGTCGATGGTCTCTTTTTTCCGGCCAGGACAAAGCAACATAACACACAGGAGAAAACAAATGTCGGGTCAAATCAACACCCAGGACGGCAACTACGCAGCCGCATACGTGGCGTATGCTCTGAGCGAAACCGCCGCCATCTATCCCATCACTCCCTCCTCCACCATGGGCGAGTGGGTGGATCAGTGGGCCGCTGAGGACAAGCGGAATATCTGGGGCAAGCAGGTCTCCGTGGTCGAGATGCAGTCCGAGGCCGGAGCGGCGGGCGCCGTCCACGGCATGCTGGCCGCCGGATCCCTGACCACCACCTACACCGCCTCCCAGGGCCTGCTCCTGATGATCCCCAACATGTACAAGATCGCGGGTGAGATGCTGCCCACCGTCTTCCATGTGACCGCACGCTCCCTGGCCTGCCAGTCCCTCGCCATCTTCGGCGACCACTCCGATGTCATGGCCTGCCGCAACACCGGCTTCGCCATGCTGGTCGCCAACTCCGTCCAGGAAGAGATGGACATGGCTCTGGTTGCCCACCTCTCCACCTACACCGCCAAGGTGCCCTTCCTCCAGTTCTTCGATGGCTTCCGCACCAGCCACGAGGTCCACAAGTTCGAGGAGATCCCCTACGAGGAGATCGCCAAGCTGGTCGACCGCAAGGCCATCGCCGAGTTCCGCGCCCGCGGACTGCGCCCCGAGGCCCCCGTCACCAAGGTGGGTGCCCAGAATGGCGACGTCTACTTCCAGGGCCGCGAGACCGTCAACCAGTACTACATGGCGGCGGGCGACATCGTCCAGGCCAAGATGGACGCCGTGGCCAAGGTCACCGGACGCGCCTACCACCTCTTCGACTACGTCGGCGCTCCCGACGCCACCGATGTGATCGTGGCCATGGGCTCTTCCTGCGAGGCCATCGAGGAGACCATCAACTACCTCAACAGCACCCGCGGCACCAAGTACGGCCTGGTGAAGGTCCGTCTCTATCGTCCCTTCTACGCCGACAAGTTCCTGGCCGCCCTTCCCAAGACTGTCAAGCGCATCGCCGTCCTCGACCGCACCAAGGAGCCCGGCGCCATCGGCGAGCCCCTCTACATGGATGTGAAGGTCGCCATCAACGATCCCGCCATCACCGTCATTGGCGGACGCTACGGCCTCTCCAGCAAGGACTTCACCCCCTCCATGATCCTCGCGGTCTACAAGCACCTCGAGAACAAGGGCTTCCACGGCTTCACCGTCGGCATCGACGATGATGTGACCCACACTAGCCTCAAGATCGACGAGCACATCACCACCGAGCCCGCCGGCACCATCGCCTGCATGTTCTACGGACTGGGCGGCGACGGCACCGTGGGCGCCAACAAGACCACCATCAAGGTCATCGGACATCTGACCAACAAAGACGCGCAGGCATACTTCGCCTACGACTCCAAGAAGTCCTTCGGCCTGACCTGCAGCCATCTGCGTTTCTCCGACAGCCACATCAAGTCCACCTACCTCATCACCAGCCCTGACCTGGTGAGTTGCTCCTGCCCCGCCTACATCGGCCGCTATGACCTGCTCAAGGGCCTGAAGAAGGGCGGCGCCTTCCTGCTGAACAGCCCCTACTCCAACGACGAGGTCTTCGGCAAGCTGACCCGCGACATGCAGGAGTACATTGTCAAGAACGACATCAAGTTCTACAATGTGAACGCCGACGCCATCGTGAAGACCAAGCCCGGTCTCCGCGGCAAGGGCGCCAATACTGTCATGATGGTGGCCTACTTCAAGATCGCCGGCATCGTTCCCTTCGAGGACGCCGCCAAGGAGATGAAGGCCCTCAACGCCAAGACCTTCGCCAAGAAGGGCCAGGCGGTCATCGACATGAACAACGAGCTGGTGGACGCCGCCGCCGACGCCTGCGTGCAGGTGAAGGTTCCCGCCTCCCTGGACGGCGTGCCCTGCGTGGAGCACCAGAAGCTCATTCCCGATGATGCCGACGACTTCGCCCGCAAGATCGTGGAGCCCTCCATGCGCAACAACGGCGACTCCATTCCCGTCTCCGCCATGAGCCTCGACGGCACTCTGCCCACCGGCACCGCCGCCCTGGAGAAGCGTGGCTTCGCGCCCCGCGTGCCCAAGTGGAACATGGACAAGTGCATCCAGTGCGGCATCTGCGCCTCCAGCTGCCCCCACGCCGCCATCCGCACCAAGCTCTTCAAGCCCGAGGCCCTCGAGGCGGCTCCCGCCACCTTCCAGACCAAGGAGGCCATGCCCAAGGCCGACGGACTGCGCTTCAAGGTCCAGGTGTACGTGGAGGATTGCATGGCCTGCGGCGTCTGCCTCGACCAGTGCCCCGTGAATGCCAAGGCCGCCAAGGACGGCAAGCCCGAGAACAACGCCCTCAGCTGGTCCAGCCTGGTGGCCGAGCGTGTCGCAGGCGAGAATGCCAACGAGAAATTCTTTGATTCCACCGAGGACAACCTGATGGGCAAGAACAGCGTGAACACCCTCAAGGGCGCCATGCTGCGGAAGCCCCTCTTCGAGTTCTCCGGCGCCTGCGCCGGCTGTGGCGAGACCCCCTACGTCAAGCTGGCCAGCCAGCTCTTCGGCGAGAACATGATCGTGGCCAACGCCACCGGATGCTCCTCCATCTACTCCGGCACCTTCCCCACCATCCCCTACGCCAAGGCCAAGAACGGCCGCGGACCCGCCTGGGCGAACTCCCTTTTCGAGGACAACGCCGAGTTCGGCTTCGGCATGCGCCTGGCTGTGGATTCCAACCGCGAGACCCTCAGGGCCTACTGCGACAAGGTGATGAACAGCGAGAAGGCCCCCGCCGACCTGAAGGACGCCATCGCCGGCGCCCTCAAGTTCTGGGACAACTCCAAGACCCCCGAGGCTGCTGTCGCGCAGAGCGCGGCGAAGGCCGTGATCGCCAAGTACGCCGCCCAGTGCGACTGCCCCGACCTGGCCAAGGTCAACGAACTGGCCGACTACTTCACCGACAAGTCCGTCTGGATCATCGGTGGTGACGGCTGGGCCAACGACATCGGATACGGTGGCATCGACCATGTGGTCGCCATGAACCGGAACGTGAACATCCTGGTTTTGGATACCGAGGTGTACTCCAACACCGGTGGCCAGGCCTCCAAGTCCACCCCCACCGCGGCCGTGGCCAAGTTCGCAGCCGGCGGCAAGCGCACCTACAAGAAGAACATGGGCTTCATGTGCATGAGCTACGGCTATGTGTATGTCGCCAGTGTCGCCCTGGGCTACGACCGCGCCCAGACCCTCAAGGCCTTCCAGGAGGCCGAGGCGTACAACGGCCCGTCCATCATCTTCGCCTATGCGCCTTGCATCGCCCATACTATCGATATGAGCAAGACCCAGACTGAACAGAAGCGCGCCGTCGAGGCAGGGTACTACCCTGTCTACCGCTTCAATCCCGCAGCCGAGGCCGACAAGCGCTTCAGTTGGGATGTGAAGACCCCCGCCAACGGACAGTTCCAGGAATTCCTCATGTCCGAGGGACGCTACAAGCTCCTCCAGAAGGCGAACCCCGCCCACGCGACCGAGCTCTTCCAGCAGGCAGAGCACGACGCCGCCAAGCGCATGGCCTTCATCCAGGAGGTCGGCAAGATGATGTAAAAAAGGTCGCTTGACCTGGTACATCAAAAAAAAGAGGCCGCCCGGCAATCGCCGACGCGGCCTCTTTTTTTTGTGACATGAGGAATTCCGAACACTCAGCAGGGAACCTTGGCGCAGTGCATGCCAATTGGAAATTCTTGCAGTTGTGGCGCAATGTAAAGGCCTGGCCGAAGGGGGCGCCGCAGGGGGAAAAAGACAGCACAGGGGGACGTGCGGTGGCCTCCCTCCTTGATGCGGAGAAATCATGCCGGTGCGAGCCACAAAAAAATATGCCGGCTCCCTGCGACATGGTATAGTGCTGTCGTTTCAAACAAATGTTTGAAACATTCGCGCCCACCAGGAACTGGAGGTGTTTCCGGGTGTCCCAGTGCGCGTTTGCAGCGGATTTTCTCTGGCTGTCCTTCCGGTTGGTCATTTTGAAAGGATTTCAGGACCATGGCGAGCATGGAAAGAGTGTTTTTTTGCAGTTTGTTTGTGTGCTGCCTGGTGTTGGGGGGGGTCTGTTGTTCTTGTGTTTCACTGGGGGATCCTGGGGAGGCCCGTCGAGGGCACGCGGCGGAGTTTTCGGAGATTTTGAAGGAGCGGAGCGCGTGGCTGGATGAGCCGCGGGATTTGTCGGCGTGTCTCTCCTTTGCGTTGGAGAACAACTATTCCTTGCGTCTGTCGGCGTTGGAGCGTCGGTTGTCGGAGCTGGATGTGGATTCCTCCTTTGCGGAGTTCCTCCCGAAGGTCTCCTTGAGTGGTGGCTGGACAGGGTGGCGTCACCAGCAGACCATGCGCGGTGTGGCGACAACGGACAAGGAGAGTTGGAGTGGCAAGCTGGGCGTGGAGATGCCGTTGGTGGCGCCGGCCACGTGGCTGCTGTACGCCAATCGTCGTCTGGAACGCCAGTGCAAGGCCCTGAGCGAGTATTTGGCGCGTCAAGAGATCATCTCCCAGGTCACCACCCTCTACTACCAGGCGCTTCTCTGCGAAATCCGGATTTCGGTTTTGGAGAGCCAGGTGGCTTCCACGAAGAGCCAGTATGAGCGCGTGTCATCCCTTTTTGAGGAGGGGCAGGTCCTTTCGTGGGAGTGCACAAACGCCCAGGCCCAGTGGCGTTCCCGGGAGCTTTCCCTGGAGGAAGCCCGCCGGGAGCTCGCAGTGACTCGCGGGCAACTTCTGGAGTCCCTGGGGCTTTCCCCATTGGATTCCGCCCGCCTCCGGCTTGTCTATCCCTCCGAGCCCCGTGAGGCCCCGGAAGAATCCCTCCAGGACAGCGTGCTGCGCGCTTTGGCGCGCCGCCCGGAACTCTCACTGCGGGACCGCCTGGTGGTGGAGTCTGAAAACCAGGTCCGCATGGCCCTGGTGAATTTCCTGCCTACTGTGGGCGGCTTCCTCAACGGCACCTGGACCAGTGACGACATCGCTGACCGCGCCACCAATCTTTACGGTGGCGTCTCCGCTGCCATGGAGCTTTTCCGGGGTGGTGAAAAGATCGCTTCCTACCGCAGCGCCAAGGTGGCCCGGGAGGCCGCAAGGCTCCAGCGCGAGGAACTCTCCCTCTCCGTCATGCTGGAGGTCCTCTCCGCCGACCGGGATCTGCGGGACGCCGGCAGCCAGCGCACCCTGGCGCAGCTGAACTACGATGCCGCGCAGGCCCGCTACAAGGACTTCCTCTCCCGCTTCGAGGAGGGGGTGGAACCCCTCTATAAAATGCTGGATGCCCGCGCCCAAATGGACGACGCGCACCTGGCGCTGGTGCAGACCGCTTTCGTCAAGGATATTGCATTGGTCCGCCTGGATCTGGCCACCGGCGCTCTGACACCCTCCGGCGACCATTGGACTCCCGAGGACCGGGAACACCCCATGAGGGAGAATCTCCCGGATCTTCTGGTGAACTGAGCCATCCACCCCTTTCCTTCCAGACAACACGTTTTTTTAGGAGACAAGACAAGCCATGTCCGCCCACACGATGAACTCTTCCCGTCTGGCATTCCTTTTTTTCGCCCTGGCACTCCTGGCGATTGGCACCCACGCCGCTTGTGCCGGGGAATCCGCACCCGCCGGCACCCTGGTGGTGATGGGGCAGCTCCAGGAGCGGGATTTCACCCGTTATTTGACTCTCAAGGGCACCCTGGAGGCCAAGAACCAGACCACCGTCTCCACCCGCGTGGGTGGCACTCTGAAGGAGGTCTGCGCAGAGGTGGGCGACCGCGTGCAGGCCGGACAGAAACTTTTTTCCCTGGACGACCACACCTATCGTGATCAAGTTGAGGTGGCGGAGGCCACTCTGGCCGCGCGGCAGTCTGCGATTGTGGTTGCCCAAGCGCAACTGGAGAAGGCCCAAGCCAGCTTCCACAAGGCCTCTTTGGATGTGGAGCGCTTCCGGCGGCTCTTCGAAAAGAAGACCGTATCCTCCAATGAGTTGGAAACCTATACGTTGAATTACGAGGCCTCCTCCGCAGATCTCTCCTTGGCAAAGGCGAATCTCTCTGCCGCCGAGGCGCAGGTCCGGCTGGCCGAGGCCTCCCTCTCCATCGCCAAAAAGAACCTGGAGGACTGCACGATCCTGGCCCCCATCTCCGGATGCGTCGCCGCCCGTCTCCAGGAGCCAGGCGAGGAGGTCCGCGCCGAGGCGCCCGTCTTCAAAATTCTGGATCCCGCCGCCCTCCGGGTGGTGGCGTTTCTTCCCGCCGCATACTACACGAAGATCTTTCCCGGGAAGACGGAATTGCTTGTGGAGAATGAAAATGGCGCGCGGAAGGCCATCCTTGTCACCGACAAGAGCCCCCTCATCCAGTCCAGTCTGCGGACCTTCCAGGTGCGGGGCGAGCTGACTGCGGGGGAGGGCGATGCCATGGTTCCTGGCCAGTTGGTGGAGGTCTCCGTGGCCCTGGAAAAATCCCACGGCTTCGGAGTCCCCCTCGCCGTCCCCGTGCGGCGCGCCTCCGGACTGTTGCTTTACCGTGTGGAGGACGGCCGTGCGGTGGCGTTGCCGGTGGAGGAGGGCATCACCCAGGACGGCGTGGTGGAGGTGCGGGGGGAGGGGCTCTCCGCTGGACTCCCCGTCGTGGTGGACGGACAGTATATGATCCAGGACGGCGATGCCGTCCAAGTGAAGTAGCCGGGAGGATCCAAGCATGTTTCTTGCCGATGCGTCAACAAGGCGGCCCGTGGCCGTCTCCTGCCTGCTCATTGCTCTGGTGGGGCTGGGTTTGAACAGCTATCGGAAGCTCTCTCTGGAGAACCTCCCCGCCACCGACATTCCCTATGTCACCGTCACAACAACCTGGGTGGGCGCCACCCCCGAGGACATGGAGAAAGACGTGGCGAAGCATATCGAGGATGCCGTCTCCTCCCTGGACGGCCTCAAACACGTGGAATCCACCTGCCTGGAGAATGTCTGCGTGGTGCGGCTGGAGTTCCAGCTTGGCACCGACGTGGATATCGCCGCCGTGGATGTCCGCGAGAAGGTGGACGGATGTCTGGAGGACCTCCCCGACGACGCGGAACGCCCCGTCATTCAGAAGATCGACATCAATGCCACCAGCGTGGTGAAGCTGGCCGTCACCGGCGACGCCACTCTGGAGGAGAAATACGATTATGTGGACAACAACCTCGCCGACCAATTCTCCATGATTTCCGGCGTGGGCAGCGTCACCATCGTGGGGGGCAATGAGCGCGAGATCCACGTGGAGCTGGACCGGGATCTTGTGGAGGGCGCCGGACTCACGACCGCCGAGGTGGTCCAGGCCATCTCCGCAAACGTGAACTCCCTGCCTTCCGGAAGAGTCCGGGAACACGGCACTGAAATCAATGTGAAGTTCGATGCGGAATATCCCGCCGTGGAGGAAATCGCATCCTTTCCCGTGGCCAGCCGGAATGGTGTGCGGCGCACCCTGGGTGACCTTGGACGGGTCTTTTTGACCACCGACGAAGTTCGCCAGCGCGCCTGGTTCAATGGCGAGGAGTGCGTGCTGCTGTCCATTGTGAAGAAGGGCGAGGCCAACACGGTGAAGTTGGTGAATGCCTGCCGTCAGAAGGTCTCGGAGCTGCAGGGGAGTCTTCCGGGCGGCATGAAGCTCCAGATGGTCTCCGACGAGGCCGCCTCCATTGAATCCACGGTCTCCTCCACTTTAGGCGACATCGTTGGCGGAATCATCCTGTGCGCCGCCATCCTCTTCCTATTCCTGGGCGACCTGCGCACCACCCTCATTGTCTGCGTCTCCATGCCCCTGACCATCGTCTGCAGCTTCTTCTTCATGCAGCTGGCCGGGCAGTCCCTCAACACCGTCACCCTGGTGGCCATCGGACTCTCCGTGGGAATCCTGGTCTCCAACTCCATCGTGGTGCTGGAGAACGTCTCCACCTGGATGGAGAAGTGCTCCGATCCCTGGGAGGCCGCCAACCGCGGCACCAGCGAAATGGCAATCTCCGTCTTCGCCTCCGCCGGCACCAACGTGGTCGTCATGCTTCCCCTCACGACTATGTGGAGCCTGGTGGGGCAGGTTCTGAAACCCTTCGCGCTGACCACCCTCATCGTCAATGTGGTCTCCATCTTCATTTCGTTCACGCTCACCCCCATTCTCTGCGCAGTCCTCCTGAAGCCCAAGAGCCAGAGACGGCAGAATGCCTTCACGCGCCTCATGGACAAGTGGACCGGGCTCATCCGGAAGCTGGGCGAACGCTACTCCGCCATGATGGGGTGGGCCGCCCGACGTCGTTGGCTCTGCCTGGCCACCACGCTCCTTTGCGTGGGGTTCTTCCTCCTCGCCATGTTCCAGGCGCGCTCTTTGGGATTCACCATGATGGAGACCTCCGACAAGGGAAAGATGATGGTCTCCCTGGAATACCCCGTAAACTACGACCTGGATACGACCTGCCGGCGCGTCACCGCATTGGCTGACGAATTCCGCGCCACGCTCTCCGACCTGGAGAACTGTGCGGTCTCCGTGGGAAAGCGCGACACTGCCGGCGAGGGTGTCACCGAGGCCGTCTATGTCGCCCAGATCGACCTGAATTTCAAGAGCAAGCTGGAGCGCTCCTGGACTCTGGAGCAGCGCATCGCCGAGGTCCGGAAGCGCATGGAAAAGGAGCCCGGCGTCTTCTACATGGTCACCGCCACTTCTGACATGGGCGGCATCTCCACCCCCGTCAAGTTCAGCATCGCGGGAAAAGATCTCTCTGTCTTGGAGAACGCCGGGCGAAAGACCCTGGCGCTTGCCAAGGAACTTCCCGGAATCTCCACTGTGGACGCCACGGTCCGCGAGGGGAAACCCCAGATTCTGGTGACTCCGAAACGCACTGAGATGCGGGACGCCGGACTCTCCTCCTCCGTCCTGGGTTCCATCCTCCGTGGAAATCTGGAGGGCATCAAGGCCGCTCTCTACAAGTCCGGTGACCGCTCCTATGACATCCGCGTGAAATACGCCGAGACCTCCGGCATGGACCAGGTGGCGAAATTCCTGCTGCCCGGTGGTGACGGCCATCCCGTGCTGCTGGGCAGTGTGGCGGATGTGACCACCCGCGCCATCCCCGTCATGATCAAGCGGAAGGACAAGGAGCGTGTGGTCTGGGTCAGCGGGACTCTCGCCGAGGGCGCCGCCCTCCAGAGCGTGGAAAACGAGCTTTTCCAGAAGATGGAAGACACCGGGATTCTCCCGCCCGGTTATCGACATGAGGTCGCCGGTGACGCGGAATACCTGACCGATGCCATGGCGGATTTCGGAGAGGCAATCCTCTTGGCCGCATTCCTCACATATCTGACAATCTGCGCCATCATGGAGTCCTTCACCCGGCCCTTCCTGATTCTTCTGACGCTCCCCTTCGGTCTCATGGGAGTGATCTGGGGACTTCTCCTCAGCGGCTGGAATATCGATATCCTGGTCATGCTGGGAGCCCTGATGCTCATCGGCGTTGTCGTGAATGCCGCCATCCTCATCGTGGATCGATACGCCACCCTCAAGAAGACCGGTCTGGACTCCCGGACGGCGATGGTGCAGGGCGCCGGCGAATCCTTCCGCGCTGTCCTCATGGTCATTCTCGCCAGTGCGTTGGGAATGCTCCCCATTGCGCTTTCCACCGCAGTGGGCAGTGAACTGCGCGCCGGCATCGGCGCCGCTTCCACCGGCGGCGTCGCCGTCGCCGGAATCCTCACGATCTTTGCCCTGCCTCTGATCCACTGCCTCTTTGCACCGCAGGGAAGAAGGAGGGAGTAGAAAGCGTGAATCCGAGGGGGGAAAGCTATATTTCCGCGTCGTCGGAATTGTTTTGCGCGCCAATCTTGGGGGGCGCACCTGCGGAGCGGCCGAAAACACCCTTTGCACCTGTCCCTACTCCCTTCTCCCTCGTTGCATGCTTCGCATTGGCCTAATTACCTTTCATCGCGCCTCCAATTTTGGAGCGGCGTTGCAGACTTACGCCACCCAGCAGCTGCTGGAGCGTGAGAATCCCGGGAGCCGTGTCACCGTGCTGGACTTTGTCCCGCCCTTCATGGCCATTCGCGCTCCCAGATGGAAGCCCCGCAAGCGCGCCCAGCGGAAGTGCTTCCTGGATTTCGTGTCGGAGCATCTCCGCTTGAGCCCGGTCTCTTCGGAGCGGATGCTGGACTGTGTGCCGGAGGGTGGACTGGATGCCGTGGTGGCCGGAAGTGACCAGATTTGGAATCCGGGCATCACCAAGGAACACTGGCGGGAATACTTCCTGGCGGGCTTTCCCGAGAACCTCCCGCGGTATTCCTTCTCCTCCAGCTTTGGCGTGGGACTCCAGGAGACCCTCTGTTCCCCAAAGACCACGGCGGAGATCGCCACTCTCCTGAAGTCCTTTCGACGCATCGCCGTCCGGGAGCGCAGCGGTCTGGAGCGCTGCCGGCAATTGGGGCGTCCCGACGCCATTCACACCCTGGATCCCGTCCTTGTCGCTGGCGCGGAGTTCTTCCTGCCTCTGCTCCCGCAGACGGATTCCTCCCCCGAACCCATGTGCACCGCGGTGCTTTTGGACGAGACCCGGGAACACCGCGAGATGCTTCTGGTACTCCGCAAGGCCACGGGAAAGCCCTGTCAGCTTATCGCCGTGAAACAGCGGATCTTC
Source organism: Bacteroidaceae bacterium (assembly GCA_963621575.1). Classification (GTDB taxonomy): domain Bacteria; phylum Verrucomicrobiota; class Lentisphaeria; order Oligosphaerales; family Oligosphaeraceae; genus UBA1724. The sequence goes on along the minus strand of CAVFEH010000012.1, from coordinate 40,032 downwards.
CCCACGCCCGGAATCCACCGACCCTTCCGCACGGCCATCCCGGAGTGGCTCCAGGCAATCCGGCAGGCGCCCATGATCATCAGCGACAGCTACCACGCAACGCTCTTCGCGATTCTCTTCCACCGCCCCTTCGCCGTGGTTCCCTCACGCAAGAACAACCGCTTCGAACGACTGGCCGATATCCTGGAACTGCTGGGGCTTTCGGACCGCATTGTCATCGCCGGGGACTGCGCGGGACTGCTGGCGCTCCTCCAGAAGCCCATTGACTACGGACGGGTGGACGCCATCCTGGAGCCCCTCCGGAAGACCTCGCTGTCGGCCCTCCGATTGGACTAGGAAAAATCCTCGTCGGGACGGGGGATTTCTGGGGGGAGGCGGGGCGCGCAAGGTATATTGCTTTCGCACCCTTTTTACTTTGTAAACCGATCGCGGAGGAAGCTTGAATGAAGAAGAATTTCGGAGTCAAAAACTGGATGCTCCCCATGCCGGTTCTCATGATTGGCACCTACGACGAGGACGGCACCCCGAACCTGATGAACGCCGCCTGGGGCGGTGTCACCCTGGAGGACCGCATCACCATCTGCATAGACTCCAGCCACCGCACCTGGGCGAACATCGCCCGCAATGGCGCCTTCACCGTCGCCTTCGGCACTGCGGATACTGTGAAGGCCTGTGACTACGTCGGTCTGGTCAGCGGCAACCAGGTCCCCGGAAAGATCTCCGTGGCCGGACTCTCCGCGGAGAAGAGCGCCTTCGTCAACGCACCTGTCTTCCGTGAATTTCCCCTGGTGCTGGAATGCGAACGGCTCTCCCAGAATCCCGAGGACTGCAATGTGGTGGGGCGCATTCTGAATTGCGCCGTGGAGGAAGCCGCCCTCACCGACGGGAAACCCGATGCCGCCAAAATGCAGCCCATCTGCTTCGATACCTGCGCAGCCTGCTACCGCAAGATGGCCGATGTCGTGGCGCCCGCATTCTCCTGCGGAAAAGACCTCATGAAGTAGTTGGAGCTGCTTTTATGACCTTCCGACCCATGCGGCGCATCGCCCAGCAACTCCCCGAGGGGGAGGCCCTGGAGATTCTTGCGCAGGCAAAGCGCGGTGTGCTCTCCCTCACCGGCGATGATGGATGGCCCTACGGCGTCTATCTCAATCCCTTCTTCTGCCCGGAGGAGAGGAAGATCTACTTCCACGGAGCAAAGGAGGGACACAAGATCGATGCCGTCCGCCGCGACGCCCGATGCTGCTTCACTGTCCTGGACGAGGGTGTCAAGGATGAGCCTGGATGGGCCTATACCTTTCACAGCGTGGTGGCCTTCGGTCGCATGGAACTCGTCTCCGACCAGAAAAAAGCTCTTGAGATCTGCCTGCGGCTGGCCCGGCGCTTCAATCCCAGCGAACAGGACATCCAGGAGGAGCTCCGACGCGCCGGCGCACGGGTACAGGCCCTCGCCATGACCCTCGAACACGTCACCGGAAAACGCGTCCACGAGGCGTAGCAAAGAACTTTTCCCCCGGAAACCATCTCCCTCCCATGCCTCTCGACATCTCCATCCGGCCCGCAACGATCCTGGATCTGCAGGCAATGCTGGACATCTATGCGCCTTACGTGGAGAAGACCGCAGTCTCCTTCGAGCTGACCGTCCCCACTCTTGAGGAGTTCGGCGAACGCTATGAGGCGCGTCTGGGACGATATCCCTGGCTTGTCGCGACGGACGGTGCCACCGGACGCGTGGTTGGCTATGCTTATCTGGGGCCCTTCAAGAACCGCGCCGCCTACGATGTCTCCGCGGAGGTCTCTGTGTATGTGGATGGCTCTTTCCACCGCAGCGGCATAGGCGCGAAACTCTACGAGGCCGTCGAAGCGGATGCCTGCCTCCGTGGAATCCATACTCTCCAGGCCTGCATCGCCTATCCCCCCAATGGACGGGAGGACGACACGCTCACTCTGGACAGCGTCCACTTCCATCATCGCATGGGATATCGCCTCTGCGCACATTTCCACCAGTGCGCCATGAAGTTCGACCGCTGGTACGACATGGTCTGGATGGAAAAGCCTCTCTGGAAGGACGCCACGCGCTTGGGGTTTGCAAAGCGCGATGTGGTCTCTCATATCATGGAACGAATGATTTCCTTCTCTCACGGGAATCTCCATGACATCACCCACCTCATGAAGGTCTGGGGCTTCGCCCGCACCATCGGCGTGGCCGAGGGTCTTCCCGAAGATGAGCAGCTGGTTCTGGAGTGCGCCGCCATCCTCCATGACATTGCATGCCCACTCTGCCGTGAAAAGCATGGCGTTGCCGAGGGGTGGCGGCAGGAACTGGTTGGCGCCCCTATGGCATTGGAATTCCTCCAGGAATCTCCTCTCTCCGAAGAACAAAAACAACGGATCTCCTATCTCGTAGGACACCACCATACCCTCAAGGACATCCAAGGTCGAGACTACCAAATCCTCGTGGAGGCTGATTATCTCGTCAACGCCGAGGAAAGCGGATTCTCCCCCAAAGCCCGCGCCGCCGCAAAACAAGACTTTTTCCGAACCCCCACCGGAATCCGCCTCCTCGATAGTCTCTTCCCCGGAGAAGAAGAACACGGCGCAGGCGTTTCTTAATGTTTGGCGGGATCGTGTGATTGCCGGCCCAAAATTTCCCCCCCCCCCCCTATCTCAAAAACAAGTATGCGTCCAGAAAGCTACGCCTCCATTGCCCCTGCCTTTTCCGGAACTCTTCCCCGCGGCCGTGAATGCCGCCTTGGCGAGGGGGAATTCGCCTTTGGCGCGCAGTTGACCGTGGCTCCCGACGCCATGCCTTTCCTGGGCGAGTGCCTTCAGCTCTTCGGCGTGGAGGCGATCCCCTGCAACGAGAATCCCCAGGTTGCCCTTGCATCCTGCGCGGGCCTCCCTGCGGAGGGCTTCCGCCTCACGGTCTCCTCCGGACGGATTTTGGTGGAATATGGGGATCGAGGCGGATTGGTCTATGGTCTCAATGCCCTGGAACAGCAGCTCTATCTGGCATTCCGCTTTGGCGCCGACCAGGCCTTCCTGGAGGCCGGCACGCTTGCGGACGCCCCGCGACTTGTCTGGCGCGGCGTCATGTTGGATTCCTCCCGGCATTTCCAGAATGCCGACACCGTCAAGCGACTCCTGAGGGCCATGGGGCGGCTCCGCCTCAATCGCTTCCACTGGCATCTCTCTGACAACGAGGGCTGGCGCTTGCCCTCCCAGGGCGCCCCGGAGCTCAATGCCCTGGCCGCCCTCCAGAAGGGCGCCTACACCCCCGGGGAAATCGCCGAAATCCGACGGGTCGCCAAAGAAAACGCCATACAGATCATTCCCGAAATCGACTTCCCCGGCCATAATCACGGACTGCTGGAGCTGCACCCTGAATTCCGCTGCGACAAAGAGCACTTCTCCTCCGAGATCTGCCTGGGAAATCCCGGCTCCCTGGCATTCGCCAAGGCGCGCATCCAGGAGGCCATGGAGCTGTTCCCGGAAAGCACATACATCCACTTGGGCGGCGACGAGGCAGGCGACTGGTTCTGGAACCGCTGTCCAACCTGCCAGGCAAAGTGCGCCGAGTTGAAATTGGAGAATGCCCGAAAGCTGGAAGAGTGGTTCATGCGGGAACTCTCACAGTTCGTCGTGGACAGCGGACGCATCCCCGTCACCTGGCGCACCGAAGCCATCCTCACCCCACAAAACGTCCTCCAGTGCTGGGGGAACGCCAACGACATGCGGGAGTGCACCGCCCACAACAATCTCTCACATCAGGTGATTTCCTCCATCGACAACGCATATTACCTGGATTATCCGCAGGCCTTCGAGGAGCCTCGCCTTCCCTGGATGGTCCAGCTTTCCGAAGAGGGCGTGTACTCCGCCAACACCGGCGCGCACATGGAGGGAATCCTGGGCGACCGACTCCTGGGGCTGGAATGCCCCCTCTGGACTGAAGTGGTCCCGCAGTGGCGCGTGGAGGCGAAGCTCTTCCCACGACTGGTCGCCGCCGCCGAAAGCGCCTGGAGCCCCGCCAAGACCGCCTCCTTCGCTGACTACCAGTCCCGCAGGAAGGCCCTCCGTCTGGCCGGCTACAAGTGGTGGCGCTAGGTTGACTTCCCTTCGTTTCTTTCCCGAAATCCGCACTATGGAATCCCCCTTCGTCTCCGGACTGCTGGACGGCACCTTCCATCTCCTGGGAGAGGTGGCGCCGACCGCCATGGAAGACTCCCTCCAGGAAGCCGACGCGCTGGCACAGGGCATCGCCGCGGACTATGCCCGCGACGGACTCTTCTATGCCCTCGTGGTGGATGACAACCCCGATGACCTGGAACGACAGGATGTCCAGGACTTCGCCGCCCTCCTGGCACGCCACTTTCCCGGCCCCGTGGTCCGGATGTTCTCAGGTAAGGGCCGTGCGCCCCGGGAGAGTCTGGTCTGGCTCCAGAAGATGGCGCAGGAAAAACCGGACGGCGTTTTCTGCGCCGCCAGCGGGGATGCAAATCCCCTGGAGAAGTACTACGTCGATTCCGTGGAGAGCCTCCGTCTTTGCCGGGAGGAGGGACTGGGTGGGCTCACTGGCGGCGCGACCATCAATGTGGGCAAGTACACCGCCCAGGATATCGCCATCTCCTACGCAAAGATGGGCCGGAAGCTGGCTTGTGGCGCCCGGTTCCTGTTCTGCCAGGCCACCTGGGATGTCCGAAAGGCCCAAGAGCTGCAGTGGGAGCTCCAGATGCGCGACGCCGCGGTGCCCGTCATTGCACGCGTCCTCTGGTTCTCCTCCGAGGAGACCGAGCTGCTCCCCGCGGTTCTGCCACACGGCGTGCTCCTCCCCGAACTCTACCAGCGGGGCCTGAAGATTGAGTACGCCAAGGGCCTTCGGGAGGGCAGGGCGTATCAAGCCCGGTGCCTGGCACTCCTTATGACCGGCTTCCGTCGACTGGGATTTTGCGGAGCGCTTCTCCACGGTGACATCTCCCCCATGGATCTCCTGGAGCTGACCGCCGCCTTTCAAAAGGCACAGGAGGAATGCCCCGATTACAACTCCTGGCGGAACCGCTGGAAGGAGGAGATGGAAAAGACCATGCTCCCGCCAGTCGCCAGCCCACGATACCTTTTCGCAAATCTCATGCAACTCAACCACCGGGACCCCGCCGGCGTGGAGTTCGAGCCAACCAGTCCTCTGGACCCTGGAAAGGCACCCTTCGGGGATCGGTTGGTCTCCCGGCTCCTGCGAACCGCCGACGACCCCGCAAAGCCAAAGGCACTCCGAAACGCCCTCTGCAAGATCTGCGGCGTCAATCCAAATGTCCTTTTCCGGCTGGTCCATCTGGGATACCTTCCCAATGACCGCTGCCCCAAGCGACTGACCGAAGGGGCCTGCGGAAATGTCGGGCCAAAAGGCAAGTGCGAATGCCGGAATCGACCTTGCTTCTTCCACCGCGTCTTGGCACTGGCGGCGGCACAGGGGCGCCTGGATGAATGGGCACGATGATGTTGTGATTATATAACATATTGTAGATAAAGGCGTTGTTAAAAATATTTAGGCTCTCTTCCACGCCCTGGATTATTCCTGTTTTCGAGGGTGGAAAAATGGCCTGCGGGGTTGGGGAAATGTATATTAGCAAGACGCCCCGGCTTTCACGGCGGCGCCTACGGTTTTAGGGTCGTTGGCGGGGTGAACTGGAGTTCCAAGGTCTCCGGGGAGATTCCGTCCTTCCTGCGTTTCCAAGGGCGGACGCTCCTAACAACACACTGGGAGTCTATTTCCTTATGCAACACAAGAGTTTCCTGTTTACCTCGGAGGCGGTCTCCGAGGGACATCCCGACAAGGTCTGCGACCAGATTTCCGACGCTGTCCTGGATGCCATCCTCCAGAGGGATTGCCTGGCGCACGTTGCCTGCGAGACCCTCGCCACCACGGATTTTGTGACCCTGGCCGGAGAGATTAGCCCCAGTGCAGAAGCCACGGACTTCGTCACGCCTGACTATGATGCCATCGTGCGAAATGTCGTCGCCGGCATCGGCTACGACCGCCCGGGGGAGGGCTTCCAGGCGTCCACGCTCAAACTGGTGAATCGCCTCCACGAGCAGAGCCCCGACATCGCCATGGGCGTCTCCGCGAAGACCAGCTTCTCCGGAGAGCAGGGCGCCGGCGATCAAGGCATCATGTTTGGATACGCCTGCGACGACACGCCGGCCTACATGCCCGCGCCTGTCTACTACGCGAAGGTCATTCTCAAGCGACTCTCGCAGCTACGGCGCACGGATCCGCAGTATTCTTTCCTGCGCCCCGACGCCAAGAGCCAGCTCACTTTCCGCTACGAGAACGACCGCCCCGCCGCCATCACCTCCATCGTCGTCTCCCACCAGCACGAGGATGGCCAGCGCGAGAAGGTCGTCCAGGCGGTGAAGAGGGTCCTCCACGAGGTCCTCCCCGCCGAATTCCTTCACGAGGTGGATTTTGACCGCCTCAATGTCCGTGGCGGCTCCCTCTATATCAATCCCACCGGAAACTTCGTTACCGGCGGGCCCAACGGCGATACCGGCATCACGGGACGAAAGATCATCGTGGATACCTACGGCGGCGCAGGACGCCACGGCGGCGGCGCTTTCAGCGGAAAGGACCCCAGCAAGGTGGACCGCTCCGCCTGCTATCTCCTCCGCAAGGTCGCCAAGACTCTGGTCGCCGCCGGTGTTGCGCGCCGCTGCGAGGTGCAGGTCGCCTACGCCATTGGAGTCACCGATCCACTCTCCTTCCATGTGGATTTCTTCGGCACTGGCAAGGTCCCCGAAGACGCTGTGGTCGAAATGCTCCAGAGCCGCAAGCCCTTCGACTTCCGGCCTGCACAGATCTCCTGCGAATTGGGACTCCTGACTCCCGTCGGATGGAACTACCGGCAAAGCGCCGCTTACGGCCCCTTCGGCTGGGACGAATTCCCCTGGGAGAAACTCGACCTCGTCGACGAAGTCAGAAATGCCTTGAAACTGTAGCTTGACCGTCACCCATTGCGGTGACTGGCGGATGCCGGAATCCTTCCGGCATCCGTTTCGTTTCCGGCGCATCTTCCGCACGCCCGTCTGGGGGCGCACGTGCTGAAAAAAAATCCGGCGCGGAGTTCCTGCCTGGAATCCTGGTCAAACTCCCTACTCCCTCCTTTGTATGGGCCGTCTTTTTCAGTTGCACTCGGAATATTCTCCTGCGGGCGACCAGCCGCAGGCCATCGAGCAGCTGGTTGAGGGCATCCAGGGGAAGCATCTGCATTATCAGACCCTCCAGGGCGTCACGGGAAGCGGCAAGACCTTCACCATGGCAAACGTCATCCAGCGGCTTCAAATGCCGACGCTGGTGATCTCCCACAACAAGACCCTGGCCGCACAGCTCTATAGCGAACTCAAGGCGTTTTTCCCCGAGAACGCCGTGGAATACTTCGTCAGTTATTACGACTACTATCAGCCGGAGGCCTACATCCCGGCCACTGACACCTATATCGACAAGGACTCCGCCATCAACGACGAGCTGGAACGACTCCGCCTGGCCGCCACCGGCGCCCTGCTGGAGCGCAACGACGTCATTGTGGTGGCATCCGTCTCCTGCATCTACGGAATGGGGGACCCCGAGGAATTCGCCTCCATGGAGCAGCGAATCGTCATCAACCAGGGGCTCTCCCGCGAGGAACTTCTTCGCAGGCTGGTGGCACTCCAATACACCCGGAACGACATCGCGCCGGAGCGCGGGCAATTCCGCGCCAAGGGGGATACGGTGGAGGTCTATCTCTCCCACCGCGAGGATTACCTGGAAATCCAGTTCTGGGGCGACACCATCGAGTCCATGGCCTACCGCAACGTCATGAGCCGCACGGTGGTGGAGAGAACCAAGGAGGCCATCGTCTTCCCCTGCAAGCTATTTGTCACCAGCCGGGAGAAGCTGGAGCGCGCCCGTCGCTCCATCCAGCTGGAACTCCAGCAGCAGGTCGCCGATTTCGAGGCCGAAAATCGCCTGGTGGAGGCGCAGCGCATCCATCAGCGGACCACCTACGATCTGGAAATGCTCCAGGAAATCGGATACTGCAAGGGCATTGAAAACTACTCCCGGCACCTCACCGGACGACCCGCCGGAAGCCGTCCCTTCACACTCATCGACTACTTCCCGAAGGATTTCCTCACCATCGTCGACGAATCCCACGTGACGCTCCCCCAGCTCCACGCAATGCAGAACGCCGACCGCAATCGCAAGCAGGTCCTCGTGGACAACGGCTTCCGTCTGCCCTCGGCCCTCGACAACAGGCCCCTCGCCTACGATGAATTCAAGTCCCTCCAGAAGAATGTCCTCTTCGTCTCCGCCACCCCCGGGGCATACGAGCTCTCGCTCACAAAACCCGTCCTCCAAATCATCCGTCCCACCGGCTTGCTGGACCCCGCAGTGGAAATCCGCCCTCTGGAGGGACAGGTGGACGACGCCATCGACGAAATCCGCACCATGGCCGAGAAGAAGGAACGCGTGCTGGTCACCACCCTCACCAAGCGCATGGCCGAGGAGCTCTCCGAATACCTCCGGAAGGTCGGCATCAACAGCCGGTATCTCCACTCGGAACTGGACGCCCTGGAACGCGTGGAAATCATACGGAGCCTCCGCGCCGGGGATTTTGATTGCCTGGTCGGAATCAACCTCCTCCGCGAAGGACTGGATCTCCCCGAGGTCGCACTGGTCATCGTCATGGACGCCGACAAGGAGGGATTCCTCCGCAGCGCATCCAGTCTCATCCAGACTGCCGGGCGCGCCGCCCGAAACGCCGAGGGGCGCGTCATCCTCTACGCCGACAAGATCACCGACTCCATGAAACGGTTGGTCGAAGAGACGGACTTCCGGCGTGAACAGCAGATGGCCTTCAACAAGGCAAATCATATCACTCCAAAGACCATCCGACGCGCCGTCCAGGAAAGCCTTCACGTGGAACAGGAGGCAAAGGACATCGTCGTCCGTGCCTTCGCCGGAAAAGATGCAAAAAATGCCAAGAACGGCAAGGGAAAGGGCAGGGGGAGGGACTCCATGGTCGCCGAGGACGCTGCCGAATACGAATACGATATTGCCGAGGCACGCCGACAAATGGAGGCCGAAATGCACGCCGCCGCCGATGCTCTCGAATTCGAGCGCGCCGCGATGATCCGTGACCAGCTGCGCGCGCTCGATCAACGCAACTGATTGGAGAGTTCCGCAGGATGCCTGGCGTAGCCCGCACGACTGGGCCGTATCGCCGCCGGCGGATGAAATCAGCAAGGGGGCGGTTCGCGCAGCAGATACCCAACCGATTTGACGCGAACTATTTTATGGTAAATGGAAATAATATTGCAATAGGTTGCCGTAGAGTATGTTGTGGATATATGTATCCTACTGTCCGCCGGGGCGTTTCCGGAGCGTGGCCCTTTGTTGCGCCATCTCCTTTGCCTGGCGGAGCATTTGGAGGTCGTCGACGAAAGGCGAGGCGTCGGCCATCTTTCGGGAGAGTTTCCGCTGCCGGTCTTCCAGCTGGAGGATTTCCAGTCGTTTCTGACAGTCCTGCATAGCCTGCAGGACGCGGGGCGGGAGGGTGCCGTCGGGATTGAGGGGCTGGTCGTCAAAAAGGGAGACTGTGAGGAGTTTGCTGACGGCGGGGGCGGAGGCGAAATCGCCCTGCATGACCTGCCGGACAGCGCCCTCCCAGTCCCGTTCGGCGGTACTGGCCAGAATGAAATTCAGGGCTTGCACCACGGGGTTTTCGGGTGAGAGCAACTCATCCAGGCGGAGATCCTGCCAGGTTTCGGCTGCCTCCTGGAAGTGCAGGCAGAGATCCAGCATGGTCTCCGCCAGGGCCTGGGTTCCGTGGAGGTCATGGAACAGACTCCCGGGACCTTCGCGTACACCCGTATTCCCGGAAGGCATGGCTGCCGGCGAAAGGACGCCGTTCTCGCCACCGTCGGCGGGGACGGGACGTCGCTGTGTGCCGTAGGCATATTGTCGCTGGCGGGCCTCCTCCTGCGCTTGCACCGCCTTGCGACGCTTTAATTGCGCCACCACGATCTGTTCGGGGACATTCAGGCATTTTGCCAACTCCTGGCAGTATCCATAAGCCGTGATCTCGTTCGGGATGGCGACGAGGATTTCCAGCATCTGGGTGACGATGGCGCTTTTGTCCTCTGGAGTGCCATTGGGGTGCGCCTCGGTGAATTTTTGCAGGACATAAGGGATGGCGGGCTGCGGGGCGCCCATGACGTTTTGGAGGGCGGCGGCCCCGCCTTTCTGGAAGAGGCTGTCGGGGTCTTCCCCTTGCGGGAGGAGGATGACTTGCACGTCCAGTCCGGCGGCAAGCAGAATGGAGAGTGTGCGGAGGGTGGCCTTCATGCCTGCGGCATCGCCGTCAAAAGCCAGATCAATCCGCGGGACGCCGGTTCGGGAGAGCATCCTGGCATGGTCTTCGGTGAAGGCGGTTCCTTGGGCGGCGAAAGCCTCCTGGATGCCGGCGCGGTGGCAGGCAATCACATCCAGCTGCCCCTCGCAGACGAGCCCCCGCCCGGCCTTTCCCAGGGCGGTGCGTGCAAACTGGAAGCCATAGAGGATTCGCCCTTTGTGGAAGAACTCGGATTCGGGGCTGTTGACATATTTTCCCACATTTTGCGGGGGGGTGGGGCCGAAGACACGTCCGGAAAATCCGACCACCCGCCCCAGTTCGTCGCAGATGGGGAACATGATTCGGTTGTTCCAGCGGTCGAAGATTTGCCGAGAGGCGTCGTCGCGTTGGAGTGCCACGCCGGTGGCGACCAGGAGGTCTGCGGAGTATCCCTGCTTGAGGGCCCAGCCACAGGCGGCCTCCCGGGAGACTGGCGCATATCCAAGCCGGTATTTCTGGATGGTCTGCTCATCGAGCCCGCGGTTGGCGAGATAACTCCGGGCCTCCCCCCCCTGTGGCGAGGTGAGGCAGCTTTGGTAGAATCCCGCCAACTCATCCAGGAGCTTCATGCCGTTGTCATGGGTTTCGCGGCGGCGGGCGCCCTCCCGGGAATTCTCGTAGCTCTCCTGGAGGATCGGGATGCCGTAGTGGTCCGCCAGCCAGCGCATGGCGCCCACGAAATCCGAATTCAGCAATGCTTCCACCAGATGGAACACGCCGCCCCCAACGCCACAGCCAAAGCAATGATACACCTGTTTGCCCGGGTTGATGTTGAAGGACGGCGTCTTCTCCTGGTGGAACGGGCAGCACGCCTTGTACGTGTTGCTGCCCGCCTTTTTCAACTCGATGTTGAACGCGCGGCATACGTCCAGGATGTCCGTCCGACGGCGGATTTCTTCAATTGTTTGTTCGGGTATCCGCAAAACGAGTGGCTAATTGGGACGCCGCGTCAATGCGCGCAGACGATTGGTGATTCTCTGGCAGCCCTCGGGATCCTGTCGGCCTTGCTGCTTGACTTGGAGGCACTGGATGTAGGCCTTCTTTGCCTCTTTCGTCTCGCCGAGATAGAGGTCGCAGGTGACGGCCAGGTTCTGGAGGAGGATTTCGTCGCGGGGGGCGAAGCGGAGTCCCTCTTGGAAAAATTTCTTTGCGCTTTGGGGATTTTGCCGCATGATGGCGAGTCGTCCCAGGGCGTTGTAGAGTTCGGGGGTGGAACGGTAGGGTTCCTTGACGCGGAGGGGCTGGAGGATTCGGAGGGCATCCGCCTGGAGGTTGTTCTGGAGGTAGCATTTCCCCAGGAGCATCTGGATTTTTCCCTTGTGGGGACAATCCTGTGGCGCCCGCTTGAGGGCCTCTTCCAGGGAACGGATGGCGTCGCGGCTCTCGCCGGATTCCAGGAGCGCCCATCCGTGGAAGAGCCAGGCGTCGTAGCGGTCGGGAAAACTCCGCGTGGCCTTTCCCAGGTCATAGACGGCCTGTTCCCGGGCGGTGGCCCGGCTGGCGCTCATGTAGGTGGTGAAGCCGTGGAGAATCCAGGCGTCGGCCAGCTCGGGGGCGTATCGACGGCATTCCAGGGCCAGCTGGGAGGCCTCCAGATAGCGCCCCTGGTTGGTTGCGTCCACGGCGCGCAGCAGGGTCTCCTCCACACGGGGCTGATTTCCGCAGGAGGCGGCGCCGATCGCCAGGCTGAAGGCAAGGGCTGCCGTCAGAAGGAATTGTGGGAGGGATCGCCGGAGCATGGGGGATGGTTTGAAGGATTCGGGGAATGGGGTTGCGCCTCGGGTGCGCGGGCGTTCTGGAGGAGTTCCCGCGCGTGGGCAAGGGCGGCGGCGTCACCGTGCTCGGCGCCCAGCATGCGGACCAGCTCCGTCCGCCTTTCGTCGGGCGTAAGCTGGTGCATTCCGGCGATGGTGCGATTCGCCTCCTCGTGTTTTTCCACGAGATACTGCCGGTCGGCGGCCGCGGCCACCACGGGGAGGTGCGTGATGGAGAAGACCTGGTGTTTTTCGCCCAGGGAATGGAGCTCCTGTCCCACCACAAAAGCAGTGCGTCCGCCGATGTTGGCGTCGATTTCATCAAAGAGCAGGACTGGGATGTCGTCCTGTTGGGAGAGGACGGTTTTGATGGCGAGCATAACGCGGGCGACCTCGCCGGAGGAGGCGGCTTGCCGGAGGGGCGCCATGGGTTCGCCGGCATTGGGGGCGAAGAGGAATTCCGCGGATTCTGCGCCGGAGCCGTTGGAGGGGCAGGGAGTGAGTTGCACTTGGAAGTGCGCCTTCTGGAAGCCCAGATGCTGGAGCTTTTTCACGATGGCGCCAGAGAGGGCGGCGGCACCCTTGCGGCGAAGCGCGCCCAGTTTTCCGCAGCACTCCTGGTGGCGCTTCCGGCATTCGTCCAATTGCCGGGAGAGTTCTTCCAGCTCATGCGTGCGCCCGGAGGCGCGTTTGAGACGGGCGGCCAGGCGTTCGCCGGTGGCAATGACATCCGCCAGGGTGGGGCCGTAGCGGCGCTTGAGCTTCTGGAGGCGGTCCAGCCGGGCGTTCATCTCCTGGAGGGCCTCGCCATCAAAGTCCAGCCCCTGCGCATAGTCGCCCAATTCAGCGCCCAGGTCGTTCATCTCGTTGGAGAGGGCATCCATGCGACGGAGGAATTCCGCGCCCTTGCCGGGATCCAGACGGGAGAGCTCCTCGGCTTGACGAATCCATGGTGCCAGCTGGTCCACAAGGCAGTCCTCGCCCTGGGAAAGCCACTGGGAGAGGCCGCCGGCGATGGACTGCAGATTCGCCGCATTTTCCACCAGACGGTGGCGGGCCAGGAGGCCCTCCTCTTCGTCGGGAGTCAGTCCGGCGGACTGGATCTCCTTGAGTTGGTGGGCCAGGAGCTCCATCTCCTCTGGTGCAAGGCCCTCTTGGAGCAACGCCTCACGGCTCTTGTTCAGGCGGGAGAGCTCCTTCCAGGCGTCCTGGACTGCGGAGAGTTCGGCGGCGTCTCCGCAATAGAGGTCCAGCAAACGAAGTTGTCGGGCTGGCTGCAGGAGGGAGTGGCTTTCGTTGGGGCCATGGATGTCCACCAGGGCGTCGCCGAATTCCTTCAGGATTGCGGCGGTGACGGGGGAGCCATTGACGAAGGCGCGGGAGCCGCTTTCGGTGAGGACGCGTCGCAGGAGGAGCCGCCCTTCTTCCCGGGGAGGCAGGGAGAGCTCCTCCAGGTGCTGGTCCACCCACGCCCCCACGGCGGGATGGGCCTTGTCAGTCAAAAGGAAGCTTCCGCAGACTTCGCAGGTGGTGGCTCCGCGCCGAATCAACGCGGCACCGGCACGCCCGCCAGAAAGGAGACGCAATGCCCCCAGAATCAGGGATTTTCCTGCGCCGGTTTCGCCCGTGATGGTCACCAGTCCCGGCCCAAACTCCAGCTGGAGCTCAGGGACCAGGACCAGGTTGCGAATGTAAAGGGACTCAAGCATGTCAACGGAATTTTGGACCGCACGCTGCGCCGCTGCGCCCCCCCATCCCCTTGGTGCGGACCAAAAGAGAACAACACGACTTCCTTGTGATTAGGAGGGAGTCGGAGGTGCTGCCGCGATGGGGGAGGGCGTCGCGGTGGCGGGAGCTACTTGTTTCCGGTGGCCAGGCCGTTGTCGACCATGTAGTGATAGCTCTGCTCCAGGCCCTCCCACATGTCGATGTTGCAGGAGTCCAGCTCGACGATGACGGCCTCCACGTGGTCAGGGGCGGTCTTGACGAGCTCGGGAATGGGGAGGGTGCCGGTGCCCAAGGGCATGAGTTCGACGGGCTGGTCCAGCAGTCCGTCCTTGTATCCGGTCTCGCCCTCGGCCTTCTTCTGCTTGCAGATGCCGTCCTTCATGTGGAGGAGGATGGTCCGGTCGCCGAATTCCTTGAGGATCTTGACGGGGTCTTCCTGGCCGTAGTTGGTGGACCAGAAACAATCCAGCTCGAACTTCACGCCGGCGGGGATCATGTCGCGGTAGATCTCGTAGGCCAGCCGTCCCTGGAAGCGGAAGAATTCGAACCAGTGGTTGTGCTGGAAGAGCTCGAAGCCGTTTCGATTGAGGACCTCGTACATCCGGGTGGTGTTCTCGGCGCTGCGCTTGATGGCGTCCAGGTCCTTGAAGTTGTCGGGACCATATCCGCAGACGATGCGCTTCAGTCCCTGTGCATCCGCCAGATCCATGCATTCGCCGACATTGGTGATTCCGTGGCACCAGGGGGAATGGCTGGAGATCATGTCCATGCCCAGGTCGTTGATGCGCTTGCGGAATTCGCTGGGGCGGATGTCGAAGCAGCCGGCTGGCTCCACCAGCTTGTAGCCGATGCCGGCGATGCGGCGCAGGGTGGCATCGAAATCCTTGATGGAGTACTCGCGGACGGAATAGACCTGGACGCCAAGGGGTTTCTTGTCCATGATGAAAAAAGTTTTGGGGAACGTGGAACTGCAGGGAAAACACCAACAAGGGAGCCTTCTTCCCTCGGGGACGCAATGGGGAAACACCCCTCAGTCCCCTCCGTGAAGAAGCGACCATACTGTAATTCCGCAGCACCCTCTTTCAGGGGAGAAAAAACAGAAAAACAGGGGGCGGCGGCGTGGCGTCCCAGGCAGCGCCGGCATGGACACGGGGCGCCATCCCTCCCCCCCTTGACAAGAACTTACTTGTTGCGCAATGCGCAAAGATCCGCAAGTGCACATGCGTCACACTTCGGGTTTCTCGCGGTGCAGGTGTATCTTCCGTGGAGGAGGAGGTAGTGGTGCGCGTTTTTGAGGTATTCTTTCGGGGTGCGGGCTTCCAGGAGGCGGGAGACGGCTTCGGCTGTCTTTGCGGGGGCCAGTCCGGTGCGGTTGGCGACGCGGAAGATATGGGTGTCCACGGCGACCGTGGGGGCGCCGAAGGCGATGTTCATGACCACACTGGCGGTCTTCCAGCCTACGCCCGGGAGCGTCATGAGCTCCTCGCGGGTATGCGGGACCTCCCCTTGGAAGTCCCGCAGGATCTTCTCACACAATCCGATGATGGCGCGGGACTTGTTATGATAGAGACCGATGCTCCTCGTGGCCTCTTCCAATGCCGCGGGCCCCCAGTCCAGGATGTCCTGCGGGGTCTTTTTTGTCGGAAAGAAGGCGCGGGTGCACTGATTTACGGAGCGGTCGGTTGCCTGGGCGGAGAGCACCACCGCCACCAGCAGCTGGAAGGCGTTTGCGAATTCCAGCTCAGGTTTCGGGTCGATGACCTCTGACAGCCTTCGGAAGAGCTCCCGCGTCTTGGCCTTGGAGAACATGTTTGCAGACTCCTCCGCGCCGCGGGGGACCTCTAGAAGGTTCGATACTTTTCGCGGCGGTGTGCGAAGCCGCCCTCTCCGGAAAGATACTTTTCCTGGTATTCGGCGAAGTTTCCGGGGAACCAGACCAGCTTTCCGTCGCCCTCGAAGAGGAGCAGGTGGGTGCAGATGCGGTCAAGGAAGTATCGGTCGTGGCTGATGACCATGGCGCAGCCTGTGAAGTCCCGGATGGCGTTTTCCAGGACGCGCATTGTATTCACATCCAGGTCGTTGGTGGGTTCATCCAAAAGAATGAGGTTCCCCCCGCGACGCAGGAGCTTCGCCAAGTGGACCCGGTTGCGCTCGCCGCCGGAGAGCTGCCCCACCCGCTTTTGCTGGGCAGGACCGCGGAAGTTGAATTTGGAGACGTATGCGCGGCCATTGATGCTCTTGCCGCCCACCAGGAGGTTTTCCTGGTCGTCGGTGATCTCCTCGTAGACTGTCCTGGAATCCACCAGTTCGTCGCGGTTTTGGTCGATGTAGGAGAGCTCCACGGTGGAGCCGATTTGGATTTCGCCGGCATCTGGCTTTTCCAGTCCCATGATCATGCGGAAGAGGGTGGTCTTGCCGGTGCCGTTGGGTCCGATGAGGCCCACCACGGCGCCAGGCGGCACGGTGAAGGATGCGTCCTGGATGAGTGTGCCTCGCCCGGGGAAGGCTTTGGTGAGGTGTTCCACGGAGAGGACCTTGTCGCCCAGGCGGGCGCCTGGCGGGATCTGGATGGTGAGTTCGTCGCGCTCCAGCTCGAAGTTCTGGGAGGCCAGCTCGTTGTAGCGTGTGATGCGGGCCTGGTTCTGCTTCTGGCGGGCGGCGGGAGTGGCGGAGATCCACTCCAACTCCCGGGCCAGCAGCTTCTGGCGGGCGGATTCCTTCTTCTCCTGCTGGCGGAGGAGCTCCTGCTTCTGTTTCAGCCAGGAGGAGTAGTTCCCCTCGAAGGGAATGCCGCGGGTGTTCTCGATCTCCAGGATCCACTTGGTGATGTTGTCCAGGAAGTACCGGTCGTGGGTTACGATGATGACGGTGCCGGGGTATTCCCGGAGGGCCTTCTCCAGCCAGGCGATGGTCTCGGCGTCCAGGTGGTTGGTGGGCTCGTCCAGCAGCAACAGGTCCGGCTTTGCCAGCAGCGCTTTGCAGAGGGCCACCCGCCGACGCTCGCCGCCGGAGAGCTTGGTGACATCCGCGTCATCGGGGGGGAGCACAAGTGCGTCGCTGGCGACATCCAGGAGGTGGTCCAGATTCCAGCCGTCCAGACGGTCGATCTCGTTCTGGAGGAAGTCGAATTCGTCATTGAGCTTGTCGGTCTCTTTCTGGGAAAGATCCGGATCCCCCATTCTCTCCATGACCTGGTCGTAGCGGTCAATGAGCCCCTGGATGGGAGCCATTGCCTCCTCCAAATTCCCACGCACCGTCTTCTCCGGATTCAACCGCGGCTCCTGGGGCACCAGCAAGACACGCATGCCCTTCGTAATCGTCGCCGTGCCCAGGATTTCCGTGTCCTCGCCCGCCATGATCCGCAAAAGCGTGGACTTGCCGGCGCCGTTGTCACCCACGATGCCGATCTTGGCGCCCAGGTAAAAGGAGAGATTGAAGTTCTGCAGCACAGGCTTGTCTCCGTAGAACTTCGACATGCCGAGCATCTGGAATACGAATTGGGGAGGCATTGTGGTAAGAATAGGGAAAGGAGGAAGTTTGGCCAGGGGGCTGCCGACAGATCCGTCGCCGGGGAAAAACCCGGTGATGGCGTGCGCGCCGCCAATGCGCGACGCCCTTGGGAATGAGGTGCGAACGAGGAAATCCCGTGGGCTGGCATTAGGTTATCCCGCAGACGATTCCCTGGGCGGGAAACGGTGTAATGTAGCCTTGCCGCGAGGGAGCGCCGCAGGCCAGGTCCCCATGCTGCCTGCAACCGATTGGCCCCCTGAGGAAACGGCACCCATGCCGCCTTGGCGGAAGAATCCAGACGAGGGACGGGGGACGGCCTTCCGTTCCTTGGAAGTTTTCTGCAGGCATGAGCCGTGGTGTGAGGCATCACGGTGTCACCCCTCTCTGGAAAGAACAGTTCCGGCCACTGCGGCCATTGCACGGCCCATTTCCCGCGCACCAATAACGGGCCCGTTCCATGCAGGCCGCCGGTAAATTCCTGCGCGGGGCTTTCGGCGCCAAATCCTGACTTCGCCACTTCCTTCTATCCCCACCCTCTTTTCTTCGGAATTATGGATTCCCGTTTTCCCCAGCTTCCTCTTCTTCGCGAGCAGTTGCGTCGTGTCTTCATTGGCCAGGAGGAAGCGGTGGAACAGCTGTTAACGGCATTGTTGGCGGGCGGTCATGCGTTGTTGACAGGCGTGCCCGGGCTTGGCAAGACCACGCTGGTGAAGAGCCTTTCGCGGCTTTTGGGACTCTCCTTCCGGCGCATCCAGTTCACTCCCGATCTCATGCCCTCCGATATCCTGGGCGGTGAATTTCTGGAGGAGGACCCGGAGACCGGACACCGTCGGCTGCGCTTCCAGGAGGGGCCCGTCTTCGCCCAGTTTCTGCTGGCGGACGAGGTGAACCGAACGCCCCCCAAGACCCAGAGTGCGCTCTTGGAGGCCATGGGAGAGGGGCAGGTCACCGTGGGCGGCGCAACCCGCCCACTCCCGCGGCCCTTCTTTGTGCTGGCTACCCAGAACCAGCTGGAGTTGGAAGGAACCTATCCGCTTCCTGAGGCACAGCTGGACCGATTCCTCCTCAATATCGTTATGGACTACCTTCCTCTGCAGGAGGAGGCCCGGATGGTCGCCGCCACCACTGGCGCCGCCCTTCCTGAGCTGGAGCCTGTCCTGGAGGTCGGACAGCTTCTGGGACTGCAGGCCTTCTGCCAGGAGATCGTGGTGCCGCCCTCCTTGGTGGAGGACTCCGTATGGCTGTGCGCCGCTACTCGTCCACAATCGGAACAGTGCCTCCCCCGTTTCCGGAAATTTGTCAAATGGGGTGCTGGCAGTCGTGCCGCGCAGGCCCTGATCCAGGCAGGAAAGGCCCGGGCGCTCCTTCGGGGACGCGGGAATGTCTGTCAGGAGGACCTCCTTACGCTTCTCCTGCCCGTGACTCGTCATCGCATCATCCTGAACTTCCGCGCCGCCGCCGAGGGCATTTCCGTCGAAAACCTCCTCGATGATCTGAAAGACGAATTTCAACGCCGCAGACGTTGAACCCGCCGCGGGGAACGCTCAAAGGACGGGAGGGTTTGCCGCCTCCGGCGTGAGGAGGACTTCATTCTCGTCGCGCAGGAAATTCGCGGCAACTTCGTTTCGCACTGACTTTCAAGGCGGAATCCACAAGAAAGCCCTCACGGCAAGATCCTCTGTGAGTCATTCCCACCTAAAAAAAAATCAATCTGTGATTTTTTTGCCTAATAAATTCGCGGTATTTTGAAAGAATCCTGTACATAACTTGTAAAAAGGTTGTAGAGAACTCTGCATGTCTTTGGTGTTCGGGGACTTTGATGAACGGTGAAAATGCATGTCTTTTCGCAGGAATACGCTGTGCCGGAAGAATCGTGCCAAGACCCCCCCGGGAACCCGGAAAAATTGTAGAAAAATTTTTCCTCTGGGCGTGGTCAAGGACTTACGGGGAAAATGGCAGAAAATTCATCTGTTGTGGAGTGTTTGGGGCTTGTAAGACTGCGGAAGACAGCTTACTTTCCTCCCATGCCGTGATCGCGCCGGAGCGCATCCCGGGGGATCCCCCGGTGGTTCCGTCAGACGGGGCGCACCTCTTCCCCTGAAGGCGACGTGGCGTTTCTGTTTTCCCTGTGTGCCGTCTAGACGCCAGCGGGGCAATTCCCCGTTGACGATCTGGCCGGCTCTTTTGTCCCTGGCGGACTTCACACTTTCCCGGTGCGGATGCCTGCGGCTCGCGGGGGAGCCGGATCCCTCCTCACCCACAAATCTTACATCCTTCCATTTTCGAGGGAAAACGCCCCGGGAATGGCGCAAGAGTCAATTTCAACCGTAATGGCGCTGGAAAAGCCCGAAAATCTATCTTTCTTCTGGGAGCAGTGTTGCCGTTTGCTGGACGAGCGAATCACCCCTCGGGTGGTCAATATGTGGTTCGGTCCCGCCGCCGCGTCCCCTGTCTCCCTCACCGACGACCAGTTCGTCCTGGGCTTCCCCCCGGACTCTTTCCTGGATTGGGCCGAAAACTACCGCAGTGATGTGGAGTTCTGCCTGGAAAAGGTCCTGGGACGTCACGTGGAGGTCCTTTTCCAGGCCGGCGCCTACAACGCCAAGAACAACGAGTCGGCCGTTGACCAGGCCGGCGTCGGGAATGCAGCGACGCCGGCGACGGCATCTGCCGCCGCTTCCGGAGCGCCCTCCTCCCGAGAGCTCGCACAGGCCGAGACGACCCTGAAGAGCCTGAATCGACTTTTCTCCTTCCAGACGTTCGTGGTGGGCGAAAACACGCAATTCGCCTTCACCTGCTGCAAGGAAGTGGCGGCACACCCCGGCGAATCCAAGAACCCCCTCTTCATCCACGGTCCCAGCGGGCTGGGAAAGACACACCTCCTCCAGGCCATTGCGCGTGAGGTCGTGGAGCGGGATCCCCGCAAAAAGGCAGTCTATATGCCCAGCGAGCAGTTCGGCAATCTCTACGTGGAGGCTGTCCGCGGAGGAAATGCCCAGCAGTCCATGCGGGAATTCCGCCAGCGCTTCCGCAATGTGGATGTGCTCCTCATTGACGATGTGCAGTTCTTCTGCGGAAAGGATGGCATGCAGGAGGAGTTCTTCCATACCTTCAATGAACTTTACAACGGACACAGGCAGATTGTCTGCGCCTCCGACCGCATACCGCAGGATATGCCGGGACTGGAAAAACGACTGGTTTCCCGATTTGAATGGGGACTCACCGTGGATATCACGCCACCCGATCTTCAGACCCGCGTCGCCATCTTGGAGGAAAAGCAGCATGCCTTCTCCAGGAAACTCCCCAATGACATCCTGGAGTATCTGGCGCAACGCATCAAGAGCAATGTACGGAACCTGGAAAGCTCTCTCCTTACCCTCCAGGCCTATCTCGACATGGTCCCTCTCCAACGCTATCAGGAAGTCACCAAGGCGCTGGTTGACAAGGTCGTCGGAAATAAATTCGAGGTCGACGCCGCCATGCAACTTACCGTCAGCCGGATCCAGGAGTTTGTTGCACGACGTTACGATGTCCGTATCCAGGACATGCGCGGCAAGAGCCGACAGAGCGAAATCACCGTCCCCCGGCAAATCGCGATGTACCTCTCCCGGAAAATGACCGAGAAGTCTCTCCCTGAAATCGCCGCCGGATTCGACAAGAGCCATCCCACAGTCCTGCATTCGATCTCCGTCGTCGAAAAGAAAATCGAAAACTCCGAAGACTTCCGACAGGAAATCGCAGACCTGGAAAGAAAAATATACGAAAATGGATAACATCGCAATGCCGTGCAATACAGTGCATTGTGATGTTATTGCCAGGAAGCGGCAAGCGATTTGCGATGGGGAGCTTTCGCTCCCTGGATATTTCTCGGAGAGATAGCGCCGTCGGTGTCTATGCGCGTCCATTGGGCGCCGTGGCGCACGCACCGGTCGATTTCCGGCGAGGGGTGGCACCCCCCCCTGGCATAGCCTCCCTTCTGTCTCCTGTTTTTCTTCGGTGCGTGTCAGATCCGTCAGGAGTGTGCGCCGTAGACGGTGGTGGGGTCAAAGACTCGTTCTTCGACTATGCGGAGTTCTCCCCCAGGGGTGACTTGCCGGAAGAAGCAGGAAGGATATCCCTCGTGGCAGGCGGCGCCGCCGATCTGTTCCACTTTCATGAGGATGGTGTCGCGGTCGCAGTCCACGAGGATTTCGTGGATTTTCTGGATATTTCCGGAGCTTTCTCCCTTGACCCAGAGGCGTTTGCGGCTGCGGCTCCAATAGGTGGCGATGCCGGTCTTGAGGGTTTGTTCCCAGGCCTCGCGGTTCATGTATCCCAGCATCAGGACTGTTCCGGTCCGGTAGTCTTGTGCGATGGCGGGGATGAATCCGTCGGTGTTTTTTGAGAAATTGAGTTCGATCATGGTGGGTCCTGGCGAGAGGGGGGAGGATGGTTTATGTGCTCCTGGGAGTGTCGCACGTTTGGAAGTTTGCGCCGCTTTCCCGGAGGAGGCCCGCCAGCAGGGACTGTCCCTTCTGACAGAGCGCGACGCAATCGGGGCCCCATCCCTCCACATTCAAGCGGAGTATCGACTCGTTGCCGGAGGGGTGCAGGACGAACCACCAGCCGTGGCCGCCCTGGTCGAAGCGGAATTTCAGATCGGGGGCGGAGAGGGCTGCGGGGGCGTAGGGCGCGCCCTGCGGGGCGGGCAGGACTCGGTGGACTCCGGCGTCGGCGTCCAGCCGCACCTCGTAGCGCACCCCCCCGGGGAGGAGTGCGGCTTTTTCGGCTACATGCGCCATGGCCTGCTTTGTGTCTTCCGTCGAGGCCATGGAGTAATTCTGCTCGCCGCTCCAGTGGTAGTTTTTCCTCCAACCTTCGAGGATGCCGGCGAGGGATTGTTTGGCCTCTGCGCGCAGATTACGGAGGATTCCGATCATGTTCAGACAGGTGAGCACCCCGCTGTCCATGAAGTGGAATTCTGGGTAGAAGTAGTGCCCGGAGTGTTCCCCGGCGAAGACCACCCGGGAGGCGTACTCTTTCGAACGCATAAGGAGCTTGATGCGGCCATGTCCCACGGAGGTCTCCACGAGCTCCACTGGACCGTTGGCGGGAAAGAGGTCCTCTATCAGCCGGGAACAGCACAGGTTCTTCATTACGACGGGACGGATGCCGGGGGCCGTGCGGCGCACCTTCTCCCTTGCAATGAGGGCGAAGACGTGCGCGGGGAGGATCTCCTGCCCGTTGGCGCCCACGAAGCCGACGCGGTCTGCGTCGCCGTCGAAGCCGATTCCCAGGTCGGCGCCGACGTTTCGAGTGGCTTCGCCCAGGCGTTTCATAAAGGCGGGCGACAGCGGATTCGGAACGCCTTGGGGGAAGTTTCCGTCGAGCTCGCCTTCCAGGATGGTGGTTTCAATGCCCTTGGCCTTTAGAAGCTCCGCCAGAGGCGTGAAGGCGACGCCGCCCATGCCGCCACCCGCCAGCACAAGGAGTCGCAACATGGTTTCCTTGGCATCGGGCAGGGCGTCCAGGTTCGCCAGAGCGAACATGTCGCGGGCATACCGGGCGAAATCCATGGCGGGGACGGCGAAGTCCCTTGCCATCATCTCGTCCGCCACGGTCCCCAGGAATGCCAGTTCCTCGTGGGTGAAGGGGAGGCATCCGGCGTGGACGAATTTCATGCCGTCGTATTCCTTGGGGTTGTGGGAGGCGGTTATCATGACCCCGGCGTCCAGGGAGAGATCCTCCCGTCCGCACAGGTAATAGACGTGTTCCGTGGAGACTTGCCCGGCCAGAAGGCAGCGTCCGCCGGCCTCCTGGAAGCCTAGCATCAGCCCCTGCGCCAGCTCCAGGCTGCCTAGACGGCAGTCATAGCCGACGCCCAGGAGCGGATTATCCCCACAACCGCATTTCTCCCGCAAAAGACGGCATGCAGCACGGCCTAGACAACGGGCGGTTACGCCATTCAATTGGCCAGGATACAGCCCCCGTAAGTCGTCCCGCTTCAGATACTCCGCAGAAGAAACGCGCATCAGACCTTCCAATACCCCGTGAATCAACAAGAAACAAAATGCCCCGAGAAGACTCCCCGAGTGTTTGGCGGGGAGAGCCTCCTACTATAGCCCGGAGGAAAACGTTTTGAGCTGTCCCCTCAAAATGCCTTGAAAATCATTGGTGAAAAATCATATTACCCAAGCTCGACGACCAGAGGACAAGAAGGCCCGCGTCGCGCAGTAAAGAGGTATTTCACCGGAGAGATGGCTGAGTGGTCTATGGCAGCGGTCTTGAAAACCGCCGGGGGGGAACCCCCCGTGGGTTCGAATCCCACTCTCTCCGCCAATTGACCAGGCGTGTGGCGGCGTGTCTGGATCGCAAGGAGCGCTTGGCGGCAGGCAATTTCGAGAGCGATAGGACGGAAGACTGCCTTTCTGCCCCCTCTTGTCTGCCCCGCGCATGCCAGCCCTCGCGCAGCGAAAACCCTCATTGTAACATTGCTCATTGATATGCATACTCTCTTGGTTCATTTGCGGATTCCGGGAATTTCCTCGTTTACGATGTCGCGGGAGCAGTCTGGACGTCTGGCACGCCTGCTGGGGGATGGCTGGCGAGTGGTCCTGTGTGGAAGCCAGGAGGAATTTCTGGCGTTGCTCCCCCAGGCGGACGTGGTCAGCACCTGGACTTTCCGTCAGGAGTGGTTCGCTCTGGCGCCAAAGCTCCGGCTGGTAAGCACGCCCGCCGCAGGGGAAGACTACCTTTCTGTGGAGTGGCCGTCGACGGTGGAACACTGGAATGGCGCCTTCCATGGGACTATCATGGCGGAGTCCGCTGTGGCAATGATCCTGGGAATGGCCCGTGGACTCCTCCCCGCTGTCACAACTTTCCGTGAGGATCCCTGGCCGCGTCCCCAGCTGGATGCCATCGCCCGCCCTGTCCGAGCTTCTCGCGTCACCATCTGCGGATTCGGGAACATCGGACGACATGCGGGACGGATCTTGAAGGCCCTGGACGCGAAGATCTGGGGAGTCTCTCTCCACGCAGGACACTCACGCCCAGATTATTTCACTCCCGGGGACGAAATCTATACGGCAGACCATCTGGATGAACTCCTCCCGCATACGGACCACGTGCTCTTGGTCCTTCCGAGAAGTTCCCTGACAAACCACTTTCTGGATGCATACCGTCTTGCGCTGCTTCCCTCCCATGCAACGCTTACGAATCTAGGACGCGGAAACGCCCTGGACGAAGCCGCACTCATTGATGCATTGTCTGCCCATCGATTGGCTGGCGCCTGCCTGGATGTCATGGGGACCGAACCTCTTTCCGCCGACAGCCCCTTGCGCACATGTCCCAATCTCTGGCTCACCCCACACGCCTCCGCACTCTCTCCGGATTATCTGGATCTATATGCAGGTGAATTGGCGGAACGACTTTGTAATGCGTTTCCCTGTTAAAGGGGGGGCACGGCAACTAACTCCATGCAGTGCCAGACAAAGCAAAAAAAAGGCCGCAAGCATGTCGTGCTTGCGGCCTTTTTGTGAAATGGTGTGCGATGCAGGACTCGGACCAGCGACCTCTACCGTGTCAGGGTAGCGCTCTAACCAACTGAGCTAATCGCACGCTTGATTTTGGAAAGCGGGGTTACTATAGCGCCGTAGGTGGGGATTACAACTCCGGGCGGTGTTATTCCGCAGATTTCTTCTTCGCGGGAGCCGCGGGGATGGTGGGTGAGGCCAGTTGCTCGGGGGTATAGATGGTGAAGAGGAGTTCGTGGAGGAGTCCGACCATGAAGACGCGTGCCTCCAGGGAGCTCTGGACTTCGGCGAAGCTGTCCTTGACTTCGTCCCAGAAGGCGGACATATCGCCCTTCATGACCTCGAGGGTGCTGGACTTTGCGATCTTCTGGATGAGTGCGGTTTCCCCCTTGAGGAGCCTTTCCCAGAACTGGGGGAGGGTCCCCTCGATGGTGAGGGAGAGGTCCTCCTCGTAGTTGAGTCGCTTGACCATGCTATTGAAGTTCTTGCGGAGAGCGGGGGAAAGCTTGAGCTGGGAGCCCAGCTTCGCCCATTCCACGCGGGAGAGCAGCAGATCGACGAATTTCTGGAATTCGGCCAGTTTCTTGAGGGCGGCCTCTTTTTCCTCGGCGGCCTTTTGGGTGCGATTGTCCGCGGCCTGGGAGTCGTGCTGGATTTGCCGGTTTTCCTGGAGTTGCCTCTGGAATTTGTTCTGCCATTCGTTGACCTCCTCCTTCATGCGGGCCATCTCGGCCTGGAGGCGGGTGGTGACGCGGTCGGCATTCTCGGAGGCGGAAGCGGCCTTCCTGGTGAGTTCCTCAGATTGGGAGGAGAGGAGGGCGGAGAGTCGCCTGGTCTCGGCGGAGGAGGACTGGAGCTTCTGGTTGACGGAATCCAGCTCGCCCTTCTGGGCGCGGAGCTGCTGACGCAGGTTCTTGAGCTCGTTCTCCTGGTTCTGTTGCTGGGCGCGGGAGCGCTCCAGCTCGGCGGTGGCGGCCGCCTCTTTCTTCTGGGAGTCGGCCAGCCGCGCCTCCAGGGCGGCGACCTGTTCCAGGAGCTCGGCGGATCCGGCCTGCTGGTTCAGGATCTGGTCGGCCTGCTCCTTGGAGAATTTCAAGGGAGAGAAGGCAAGGAGGATCTTCCAGACTTTCAGGTCGGAGACCTGGAAGAATTTCTGGAACATCTCGTCGGAAAGGACGTAGTCCTCCTCGTTGAGCTTGTGTTCGGCGCGGTAGGCCTTGTATTCCTCGGATTTGAAGTAGTCCTCCAGCTTCTCGTGGAGTTCCTTGTGGACGGGATACCAGGCGGCAAAGAGTGCGTTGCAGGTGGAGTCGGCGTAGTTGCCCTTCGCGGCCTCGTTTTGGATCTGCTTCATGAGCCGGGGGCGTTGCTGTGGGTCCACCCGGTGTCCGCCGATGGTGCAGATCTTCAGCAGCTGTGCGTTGCTCGTGATGTACTGGCTGAGGGCGCGCCAGGGCAGTTCGGCCAGCATGGCCGAGAACAGGTCAGGGATGCTGACTCCTTCGATGGTCTCGTTGTTTCCCAGCATGCGGGAATTACTCCTTATGGATCAAGAGGGCTTCTGATTCGCGAATGAAGGCGGCGATCATCTGTCGCCGCAGAGAGCGGTCGATCTTGGGATAGATGGCGGCGATGGCGTCCGCGTCGTCCTCCTGTCCCTCCTGGCGGAATTTTTCCATTGCCTGGAGGCAGAGGACGGAGGCCTGTCGCCACTGGTTTTCCTGGCATGCGGCCACGATTTTTGCGACGGCCTCATCGAGAGGGCGCGCGGGGGCCTGTTCTGCGGCCTCTTGGCGTTGGCGCTCCCGTTCCAGTTCCCGTTCCCGCTTGCGCTTGGCCTTTCGGTCCAGCAACAGCTCGTCATCCTCGTCGTAGGCGTCGTCGTAGGTGAAGCGTTTCTTGCTCATGCAGAGAGGGATCGGGGGGGGGGGGGAAGAATACCTTTGGGGGACGGGGAATCGCCGTGGGCATGCCGCACGGGGCGCAATCCCATAGTGGTTTTTATCCGCAGGTGGACGGGCAGATAAGACGAAGCCGGCCGTGAGAGAAAACTTTCTCCATAACACAGCCGGCCAGCGTTGCGAGTCAACCTCGGGGGAAAATTGGAGGCGCGAATCGGATTCGGACCGATGAATAAAGGTTTTGCAGACCTTCGCCTTACCACTTGGCTATCGCGCCTTGAAAAACACGGCAGTTACTTTAACCGCGGTTCCACGGTTTGCAAACCCCACGCTGCGGTTTTGGAGAAAAAAGGCGGTGGCGCGCTGCGTGGCTGTTTCGCGGATTGTGGCCGCGGGATTCGTGCTGCGGGCACGAACGGGTCCGCAACGGATCAGACGTGGCTCTCACGAGGCCACAGCCTGCCGGCCATGGAGAAAGCCGTCGTCTTTCGGACACATCAGCCGGGTTGGTATTCTTCAACCCGGCTTTTGAGGGTTGTGTCTCGGGGCTCAGTGAGGATCCGCCTGTTTTGCCGGGAGTTTCGCGTATGCCTTTTTCAGCAGCATGATCGCGGCGATGGTGGCGATGATGAGGAGGATGGCGAGGACGGGGCGGTAGAAGAGCCAGGCCAGTGCGATGACGAGGAGGCTGATTGGGAGCGCCAGGAGGAAGGAGATGATGGAGGTTCCGGTGCCAACCATCCGACCCAGGAAGGGCAGGACGCTCGCGAGGACCTGGATGGGGCGGAAGATTGCCTGGAATCCGAGGAAGACCAGGAGAAATCCGACGAGCCGGAGGATCCAGGCGATGGTGCTGTTGGCGCTCTGGGCGGTGGCGAACATCTGGTCGGCAGTGAAGATTCCGTCGGCCAGGAGCGCGACGGTGCCGGTCTTTGCCTGGTAGGGGGCGAAGGAGTCCCCCTTCTGGACATAGACCAGGGAGACATCGTGGGATTCCACCAGTCGGAAAGTGACCTTCAGATCGCCAATTTGGGGATGGGCGGGATTGGATACGGCAGTGGTCTCCTTCTGCGGGGGAACAGCCTCGGCAGCCTCTGTGGCGGTCTCGGCTTTTGGGGCGTCCTGCGGCTTTACGGAGAAGTAGATTTCGTTGTTGAGAACGGCCGGTGCGTCGTAGAACGCCAGGAGTTCCTCAGGGATTTCGGGGAGCTGATAGGTGGCGGGCAGTTCCAGTGCCTTTTCCTGTCCCAGGGCGCGGATTTGTGTTTCGGAGAGTCGGAAGGCGCCGACATTGACGGTTTGGGGGAGTGCCTCGCGGGATTTCAGGGGCCAGAGGGTTGGGTTGCCGTGTCCGGCTTCCTGGAAGTCTTTGGAGTCGATTGGCCTGCTGGCCCAGACCTTTTCGTAGTCGTAGGTGGTGGTGGTTTCCACTGAACCCCCGATTTTCTCTTCCTCGGTGGTTTCTTTGGTCTCCTGCCACTGGTACATCTGGACGTGGCGGACCAGTCGGAGAGCGCCGGGGAGTTCAATGGCGAACTCGGGATCCCGGAGAGTCTCCTGGGTGGTGGCCTTTGCGCTGAGGTGGATGAGCTTCCCCTCGTTCTGGGGATCCACGGTGTCGGCGGAGACGGGGACCACATTCTTGGCGCCCTCCTGGAGGGCCTTGTAGCGTCTGACGGTCCGGCCTTCGTTCCACCAGAGCAGGGCGATGCCCAGGAGGATCATGAGGATTCCGCCGAAGATGCCCTTGAGGGCGCCGCCTAGACGAGATCCGTAGCCGGTAGTGGTTTTGGTGGTGACTGCCATGGTGGTGGGATCCTGTGGTTTTGGGTGGAAGGGGGGAGGAAGGGAGGATTATTCTTCGGGAATCAGGGCGTTTCCGGCGTCGTCAACGGGGTTGACGATGAAGAATTGGTCGACCCAGAAACGCTCCAAGGTGTCGTTTATGACGGGGCAGATGTAGAAGTAGTTGCATTTGTTCAGGTTGGTCCGTCCCACGTGGACGAGCTTGTAGTCCTTCCCGACCAATTCGCTGGCATCTTCGCTGGAGTAGTGCGGGCCATCGGGGTAGTTTCCGCAGGAGAAGACCGCGCCGGAGGGCGTTTCCCCGGGTTTTGCGTCAGCGCGGATGGTCAGGTAGACATCGCAGATGCCATTGGGGAGTTTTTTGGGCTGGATGAACCACTCTGTGTGGGTGTTGGGCATGGTGAAGGCCTTTCCGCCGTCGGCAGCGGAGTCGGAAGCCAGGTCGACGGTGGAGGGGCTGTAAGGCTGTGTGGCGGCGGGACCCATGTCCTCGATATTCCAGCCCCAGACATTGCCCTTGGCCGGGAGTTCGCCGGGGATGGTGGTGGCCTGGGGGATTTCGGGAAGGTCCAGAATTGGGGAGAAGGTGGCGCGGCGGCGCTTGAGCCAGTCTTTCACGGTGGTCTTGCTGCCCTCGGAGAGGGCGGTGACGCCGTTGTCGGAGAGGACCTTTTCGCACCAGTCGATGAGTGCGCCGGCATCCACATGCCGCAGGGGCTCGGGGCGTGTGGAGGGATTGGTGCCGAACAGATCCGGGCGTTCCAGGAGATTCATGGTGATGGGGAGGGCGGCCACGGCCATTCGGGGGCCGTAGGTGGTGTCGTCCTGGAGGGCGTCCACGCCGGCGTAGACACGCTTCCAGAGGCTCGCCAGATTGTCGTTGGAGAGCCAGCTGAAGGTGTCCAGCGTGTAGCAGGTGTCGGGGGCGGTGTCGGTGGCCTGCGCCAGCGTTGCAAGGGTGTCGAGATAGTCGCGCACGTAGGGTTTTGCGGGGCCGTAGAAGTGCGTCAGGAATTCCTCGACGAGGGTCTCCTGGTCGGCCTGGGGATCCCAGTTGAGCCGGCTGAGCACATAGTTCCGGAGGTCCGCCAGATCGGCCGCGGGACCGCCGGCGTCATGGGCGCCCTGCTGGAGGATGTTGATGGCGTTGCATTTCTGGAAGAGCCGGGCGTCCTGTGCGAAGTTATGGAAGTTGGGGTGGGGCAGATAGTATTTGAAGAAATCAGTGACGTAGTTCCAGATGAGCATCTTTTGGGCGACGGCCTTCCAGGCCTGGAGCTCCTGGCAGATGGCATTGTTCTGGGGGGAATCCAGGGGGTAGAGGGATTTTGCCTCGATGGTGCAGTAGCGGATGGCCACGTTGTCCCGGGGCATGATGGTCTTTGGGGGCTGCCGGGTGTAGTGGTAGGCCAGGGTGTCCACGTAGACGTTGGGGAATTCTTTCGCCACGGCCTCGGCCACCTGGTTGACGCAGTCCAGGAGGAGGTCGGTCTGGTTTCCGTGGGCCGCGACGAAGGAGTTGCAGTTGTCGCAGAGGCAGTATCTATGGTTGTCGTTTTGGGAGACGGTGATGAAGTGGTTTCGTCCACCGTCCTTGCGGAGAGCGGCCAGGACCAGCCGGGTGAGCTCCTGGCGCATCTCCTGGTTGGTGAGGCAGAGCTGGCTGTACTGGCCGGCGAGGCGGACGCCGTCGCGGAGGGCGAACCACTCGGGGTGCTCCTGGAAGTAGTCCTCGGAGATCATCTGGGTCCAGCTGTGGCAGAAGAAGATGATGCCGTCGAGGCCGCCCCAGTCATCGGAGAGGGAGCGGAAATTGCCCAGGAAGTTGTTGCGGGTTTTGACGAGGAAGTCGGGGGAGGCGTTGACGATATCCTGTGCGAGGACTATGCGGGAGATGACGGATGGCGCATAGCGGTGGCTGGTGCCCTTTGCGGGCAGGGTGAGGACGCCGGTTGTCTTGGGGAGGAATTCGCAGTCTTTGGCAAGGAAGCGCGCGCCGTATTCCCGCTCCAGGAATTCAAAGACGCAGTAGAGGACGCCGCGGAGGCCTTCGCCTGCAATCCAGAGGACGCCTTGGGCATCCACTTGATAGAGGACTTCGTCAGGCTGGAGGTCCGTCCAGGCGTGCAGGCCCAGTGCCTGGAGGGATTCGTCGGTGCGTCCCACGCAGACATCGCCGGCCTGTGGGGCGGCATGGCCATCCCGCAGGAGGACGGCCTCCAGGGATTCGCCGCTGAGCAGCGGGAGATACTTTTGGAGCTGTTCGCCGGCAGTCCGCTCGTGCCCGGCGGGGTTCAAGGGCAGGTGGATGGTCAGGGCGCAGAGGGAGAGCGCGGTGGCGAGGAAGAGGAGGGCGGAAAGGGAGGATTTCATGGGGAGAGGGGCGTTGTAGATGTTGGAAAAACTTCTACCGCGTGCGTGGCAGAATGCGGTGCCGAAGGAGTTTTGCGAGATTGTATTCGGCTTGGCGTTGGGTGCGCCAGTGCTCGACGGAGTTTTCGCCGAATTCGCGGACCGTGGTTGCGTGGTTTTGCTGGAGGACTTCGACGCACCAGTCGATGAGGCGCATGGGGTCTGCGTTTTTGAGTTCAGGGAGTCGGTGTTTTGGAGTCAAGCGGAGGAGTTTTGTGCGATCCAGGAGATTCATGGTGATGGGCAGGGCGGCGGTCTTCATGCGGAGCCCGTAGACAGGGGTGTCCTTGAGTGCTTTCACTCCGGAGAAGAGTCGTTTCCAAAGGGCGGCCAGCTCCTGGTCGGAGAGCCATTCCCCGGTGCGGATTGTGAAGCAGTCGTCGTTGGCGTCGGGGTGTTCCCGGGCGAGCCGGGTGATGGTCTCAACGTAGTCCCTCACGTAGGTTTCCGCAGGGCCGTAGTAGTGTTTCAGGAATTCGTCAATGAGGGTTTTGGGGTCTTCCTGGGGATTCCACAGGAGTCGTGCGATGAGGTAGATCCGGAGGTCTGCCAGATCGGCTGTGGCGCCCGGGCCGTTGTAGGCGCCCTGTTGGAAAAGATGGATCACGTGGTTGCGCTGGAAGAACCGGGTGTCTTCGGCGATGCGGTGGAGATTCGGGTGTGGCAGGTAGTATTTCGCGAAGTCGGTGACGTAGTTCCAGACGAGGATATTCTGGGTGACTTTCGTCCATTCCTGGAGTTCCCTGGACAGGCTGGCGTTCCTTGGGGATTCCAGGGGCTGGAGGGACTTCGCTTCGATGGTGCAGTAGCGGATGGCCACATTGGGGCGTGGCATGACGGATTCTGGGGGCTTCCGGGTGTAGAGATACGCCAGGGTCTCCACGTAGACGCCAGGGAACTCCTCCGCCACGGCGTCGGCCACTTGGTTGACGCAGTCCAGGAGCAGATCGGTCTGGTTTCCGTGTGCCTGGACGAATGCCGCGCAGTCTTTGCACTTGCAGAAGCCGTGATTGTCATTTTGGGAGACGGAGATGAAGTGGTTCTTTCCGCCGTCCTTGCGGAGCTCTTCCAGGGTGTTTTCGATGAGCTCACGGCGCATTTGCCGGTTTGTGAGGCAGAGTTGCCCGCGGGGGCCGGCCACGCGTTTGCCGTCATGGAGGGCGAACCACTCCGGATGCCGGGCGAAATGTGTCTCGGGGACCAGCTGGTACATGGTGTGGGCGAAGCCGATGATGCTTTCGGCGCCGCCCCATTCCTGGGGAACGGACCGGAAGTTTCCCAGGAAGTTGCTGCGGGTCTTGGGGAGGAATTCCGGCGGGCACTCGATGAGCCCCTGGTAGAAGGCGACCCGTGAGAGGAAAGGCGACGCATAACGATGCTTTGTGCCTTTCGGCGGCAACGCCAGGACGCCCTCGGTCCTGGGGAGATATTCGCAGTCCGGGGCAAAAAAGCGTGCGCCATATTCCCGTTCCAGGAATTCGTAGACGGCATAGAGGGTTCCGCGGGGACCCTCGCCGGCAATCCACAGCACGCCGGTGTCGTCCACGAAATAGAGGACCTCGTCGGGATGCAGTTCATCCCAGGCGGAGAGGCCGAAGGCCGACAGGGATTCCCGGGTGCGCCCAATGCAGATCTCTCCCTCGATGGCGTGGCCATGGCCACTCTCCCGGATCTCCGTCCGGAGGGGCGCTCCACTCAACAACTGCAGATACCGCCCAAGCTCCCGCGCCGCCATCTTCTCCGAGGCTTCCGCGCTCCGTGCCACACGGAGCTCGAAGGCGAATGCGGGGAGCGCGACAGCTGCGAGCAACAGGAGAAGTGGGCGCATAAAAAGAGGAAAGTAGAATGAGGAGATTCGGCTACTCTGCAGCGGGCCTTGCCGTCGCGCTCCGCGTCGCCAGTCCGCCCTGCGGCGCAAACGTGCGCCGCAAGGCGGGAATCAAGGTTTTTTTGTTTCAGGCGTCCGGCGTGCGCCTGGCGCGGCCCGCAAGAGCGGAGGAAGTCCTGCGGGGCGTCCGCTTTCCTTGCGGATTGCGGACCATTGACTGTCTGTTTTCGACAGCCGCGTCAAGCGCTTATTGCAGTGTGCCGCCGGTTTCGCTGGTGGGGTTGGCGATGAAGATCCGGTCGATGTAGATGCGTTCCACGTTGGAGTTAATGAGGGGGGAGATGTAGAAGTTCGTGCAGCGTCCCAGGTTTGTGCGGCAGGCGTGGAAGAGTTTGTATTGCCGGCCGGTGAGTTCTTTGGCAGTGAGATCCCGCACATCGGGTCCTGCGGGGTAGTTTCCGAACATGATGACGGGTCCCTCTGCAGGCTTTCCGGGCTTCACATCGCAGCGGAGAGTGAGATAGACATCCCAGATGCCGTTGGGGAGGTCGTTGAGCTGGATATACCACTCGAAGTGTGTGTTGGGCATTGTCAAGGCCTTTCCGCCGTAGGCATTGGGATCGCTGACCAGGTCAATGGTGGTGGGGCTGTAGTTGGTTGTCTGGTATCCCAGGTTCTCCACATTCCAGCCGTGGACCTCAGTCATGCCCTGGAGTTCTGCGGGGATGTCCTTTTCGGGGATGGGGACGGCCTTGGGGAGGCGGAGAGTGGTGTCGAAGGGAGAGCGGCGCTTGGCGACCCACTCCTCGGAAGTGGTGCGCTGCTGTTCGCAGAGGGAGGTGATGCCATTGGCCTTCAGGGTCTTTTCGCAGAAGTCAATGACCTCCATGGGATCCACATCGCGGAGTTCTGGGAGGCGCTTTTCGGGGGCCTTGAGGAAGAGATCCGGGTGTTCCATGAGATCCATGGTGATGGGGAGTGCGGCCACGGCCATGCGGGGGCCGTAGACGGGATCCTCCTTGAGGGCCTGCGCGCCGTCGTAGACGCGCTTCCAGAGGGCGGCCAGCTGGGGTTCGGAGAGCCAGCTGTTGGTGTCCTGGGGGTAGCAGTTGTCCAGGGCCTCGGGGTTGTTGCGGACCAGGTTTGTGATGGTTTCCAGGTAGTCGCGCACGTAGGGCTCTGCGGGGCCGTAGAAATTCTGGAGGAATTCATCCAGGAGGAGGTATTCGTCCTCCTGGGGATTCCAGAGGAGCCGTGAGAGCATGTATACGCGGAGATCCGCCAGGTCGGCGGCGACACCGCAGGCCTCGTAGGCGCCCTGCTGGAAGATATTGATGGCGTTGCACTCCTGGAATAACCGGGTGTCCTGGGCGAAGGCGTGGAAGTCCGGGTGTGGCAGGTAGTATTTTGCGAAGTCGGTGACGTAGTTCCAGATGAGCATGTGCTTGGCCACGGGCTTCCACTGGAGCAGTTCCTGGAAGAGTTCGTTGTTCTGGGGGGATTCCAGGGGGAAGAAGGCGTGCGCCTCGATGGTGCAGTAGCGGATGGCCACGTTGTCCCGGGGCATGATGGTCTTCGGTGGCTGCCTGGTGTAGTTGTAGGCCAGGGTGTCCACGTAGACGCCGGGGAACTCCTTCGCCACGGCGTCGGCCACCTGGTTGACGCAGTCAATGAGGAGGTCGGTCTGGTTGCCGTGCTCAGCGACGAAGGCATTGCAGTCATCGCACTGGCAGTACCGCTGGTTGTCGTTTTGGGAGACGGAGATGTAGCGGCTCTTTCCGCCGTCTTTGCGGAGGGCGGCCAGTGCATTGCGGATGATTTCCTGCCGGGCGCCCTGGTTGGAGAGGCAGGGCTGTCCAATGGCGCTGCCGGGATAGCGGACGCCGTCGCGGAGGGCGAACCACTCGGGATGTTCGGCGAAATTATCTTCGGGAAGGAGTGTGCCCATGGTATGGACGAATCCGAGGATGCTGTCGAAGCTTCCGAATTCCTCGGGCATGGCGCGGAAGTTCCCCAGGAAGTTGTTGCGGGTCTTGGTGAGGAATTCCGGGGAACCCTCCAGGATGCTCTGGAAGAATGCCACGCGGGAGATGAAGGGCGGCGCATACTGATGGGCGGTGCCCTTTGCGGGCAGGGCCAGGGCCCCGGTGGTCTTGGGGAGCAGCTCGCAGTCGCTGGTGAAGAAGCGCACGCCGTATTCCCGCTCCAGGAACTCGTAGACGGCATAGAGGGTGCCACGGCTGCCCTCGCCGGCAATCCAGAGCACGCCGTCGGCATCCACCTTGTAGAGGACTTCATCGGGACGCAGGGACTTCCAGTCGGAAAGCCCCAGCGCCTTCAACGATTCCGGGGTCTTGCCGATGCAGATGTCACCCTCGATGGCATGGCCATGGCCACTTTGGCGGAGGCTCACCCGGATGGGCTCGCCACTTAACACCTGCAGGTACTTCTGCAGTTCCTTCCCCGCGTTCTTCTCAGGGGCGTCTGGCGTCTTGGGGAGACGGATCTCGAATGCGAAGAACGAGAGCGTCATTGCGGCAAGCAGGAGGGCGGAAAGGGTGCGGTTCATAGGCATTGTGAAGAGGAGGTGGTTGGGTGGAAGGATGAAGGAGGAAGGTCAGCGTTTGGAATTTGCGTTGAATTGCTAGCTACTGTTCCGAGGCGGCGGCTTCCGCCGCATTGCGCAGTTCCCTGGCGGTTTTAGCATCGCCTTGGGCTT
Source organism: Bacteroidaceae bacterium (assembly GCA_963621575.1). Taxonomy (GTDB): domain Bacteria; phylum Verrucomicrobiota; class Lentisphaeria; order Oligosphaerales; family Oligosphaeraceae; genus UBA1724. The sequence continues at coordinate 4,442 of CAVFEH010000012.1, read as the reverse complement.
CTTTTGCGGATGCGGCGATGAGGTAGCACTTCGGGGTGTACGTGGGGTCTTTTTCAAGGATGAACCCCTGTGCGGCCGCGGAGAAGGCGCCAGTGTAGTCTTTGAGGTTGAGGAGTGCCTGTGCCTGTGCCCATCGTGCGCGTGGGAGGGTCTCCTTGAGGAACGGGGTGTCCTTTCCTTCCAGGGCCTGACGCGCGTAGGTGAGGGCGATGTCGGAGTCATCCTGGCGGAGTGCCAGTTCGGCAAGCAGCGCCAGCGCGTCGCTTGCGGGAGGCAGTCCCTGTTCCTGGAGGAGATTTTCAGATTCCGTCAGGAGCTTTTTGCATTGCGCGGCGTCGCCTTCCTGGAAACAGACCTCCGCCTGCAGGATCAGGAGCTGCGAGCGCTCGGTGGTGGAGAGTGTGGTGGATTCCAGGATTCGTTGATAGCATCGCGCGGCGTTGACCAGGTCGCGGGCTTCTCGGCGTTCCCGTGCAATATGTGCCAGGATGGGAGTGGAGAGGGGGAGTGCCGGCTGTGTGGCGAAGAACTCCTCCAGATAGGGCTGGGAGCGGTCGCCATGTTTCAGATAGTATAGAAGCGTGAGGAGGTCGGGAAGGACCTGCGCGCGGGCGTCGCTGGTGGCGTTGGGATCCTGGAGAAGTGTCTGGTAGTCCTCCAGGGTGCCCTGGTAGTTTTTCTGGGCGCGTCGAAGGGCGGCGCGTTTCAGGAGCCATTGCGGATGTGCTGCGGGAGTAGCCAGGGAGAGGAGTTCGGTGGCGGTCTTTTCGGCATCGGCGAGACGTCCCTGGCTGGTTTGGAAGTGCAGTTGCAATTGGAGCAAGGGGAGCCGTTCCTCGGTGGCGGGGGTGTTTTCCAGGAGTTGTGTGGCCAGGGGGATTGCGCGGGAGTCTCCGGGTGCGCGGGACAGGGAGGCCAGGGCGGCCTTCCGGAGGTCGTCGGCGGATGTCATGCCCTCGGGGAGGGGCCCCGGGACCCGCTGTGCCAAATCGAGGTAGAGTGTGGCTGCCTCGGCGGGGTGTTTCTGTGCGGTGAGGAGCCGTGCCAGGACGACGCCGGTGTTCTGGTAGAGCGGGGAGGCGTTGGCGGCCAGCAGCGGCATGGCCTTCTGGTAGCTCCGGATGGCGTCCTCGGGTTGCTTCAGCTTCAGTTGTGCTGCGGCAAGGCGCAGGAGGACTTCCGCAGTCTCGTCGGAATTGGGGAATTCCTCCAGGAATTGCCGTGCGGCCTGAAGGGTTTCTTCGGGGAGCTGGAGGTTTTCCAGGCAGAGGAGCCGGGTTGCGGCAGCCTTTTGGCGGAGAGCGGGAGTGGTCCTGGGGCTGTTCAGGAGTTCCTGGAGGAGTGTGCGGGCGTCCTCCCATTTTTCCAGGGGGAGATTCGCCTGTGCCGCCAGCCAAGTGAGTTCCTGGTCCTGTGCGGCGTCCTGCGGGTGCTCCTGGCGGAATTGCCGGAATACCTCCAGGAAGCGCGGAAAGTCCCTCTGGGCGTAGAGGCAGGAGAGGAGATTCCGCTGGATCTCCTGCCGGCGGGCGTCCTGGGGGAATTCGGAGAGGAATGCACCGTATGCCTGTGCGGCTTTTGGGTAGTCGCGGACGGGTGGCGCGAAGGCGAGATACCCCGCCGTGAGGAGGAGGTTTTTGCGGGTTTCGCCGGGGAGGCCCTGGATCTGCAACAACGGTTCCAGAATCAGGAGCGCGGCGGCGTTGTCACCCTGGTTTTGCCGGAGCACCGCCATGTAGTATTTTGCGTGGACCCTGGGCAGATGCCGCGCGTCGGCGGTCTTGCCCACCAGCGGCAGGAGCTCCTTTTTCGCCTCGTCAATCCGGTTCAGACTGGCCAGGCAGACGGCCAGGCGATAGCGGGCCTCCTCGGTCTCACGAGTGCCATCTGCCTGGGCGAGGAGCTGCCGGTAGACCTCCACCGCCTGCTCCTCCTGGTGAAGCTCCTGCAGGCAGTTTCCCAGAATCTGGAGGAGTTCCGCGCGGTGGGGGGAATTCGGGAAGGCCTCCAGGTGGCTCCGGATGTCGCGGGCGGCGTCCTGAGTGCGTGACAGGGCGCAGAGGCTCCGGATGCGGGTGAGCTCCACGCGCTCCTGGTATTCGTGTTTCGGGTAGCGCTGGAGGAACTCCTGGCATTGCCGGAGGCATTCCTGGTGGAGATCCCGTTCGGCCAGTCCCTGGATGAACGCCAGGGACTCCTGTGGGGAGAGCAGCCCGTTCCGGGGGCGTGGCTCCTCCTGTGCGGGGATGGCGGTGGCCAGTGTCGCCAGGAGCGCGAGGACGGTGAACAGTGTTTTTGCGCGTGGGCTCATGGGGCGTCTTCGCGGTTGTCCGGGATCATTTTTGGGGATCAACGGTTGCCAGGGAGACGTTCCAGATGTCGGCCTCGCGGCAGAGGTCCATGACCTGGAGGAGAGTCTGGACGCTGGTGTCCTTGTCCGCCCGAAGAATGATTGGCTGGTCGCGGAAGGCGTCCGCGATCTGCTTCAGGAGTTCCAGGGCGGTTTCGGGGGAATAGGGCTGTCCGTTGATATAGAGTTGTCCGGCCTTGTCCACGTTGAGGATCAGCTCCCCGAGCTGCCGGCGTTGTTCCTGCGCGGTGGATGCGGTGGGCACGGCGATGTTGACCTGCTTCTCCCACTGGGCGAACACTGTGGCGGCCATGAAGTGGATGAGGAGGAGGAACACGATGTCGAGGAGGGGTGCCATGGGGAAGGAGGGCCCGCGCTCCTGGAGTCTTCTGCGGAAGTTCATGCTTTCTTGAATCTCCTGAGCACGCTCTTGCAATCCTCTTCCAGCTGGGTGGCCAGGGTGTTGAGCCGTCCGCGGAAGACGGAGTATGCCGCCAGGGCGACGATTCCGATGATGAGTCCGCCGAAGGTGGTGAACATTGCCTGGGAAAGGCCGCTGGTGAGGGAGCTGACCTTGTTTGCCATTGCCAGCTCGGTGTCCAGGGCCAGGAAGGAGACCATCATTCCCCAGACGGTTCCCAGCAGCCCCACCATGGGGGCGATGCTTGAGACATCCAGGAGATACTGCACACGGTTCCAGAGCAGGGAGAACTGCCGGGAGCCCTCTTCTTCCATGGCGGGGGCAACCGCATCCTCGCCGCCGTCAGCGCGCGCCTGGAGACTGGCCAGCACGACCTTCGCAGCCATGGAGCCGTCCTTCCTGGAGAGTTCTTCCAGGGCGTCGAGGTCGCCGGATTCGGCGGCGTCCTGTGCCTTTCGGAGGTATTTCACGGGGGCAAGGACGGCCCGCCGGAGGGAGAAGCAGTAGTAGAGGATGAGCCCCACTGCCACAAAGGAGAGGACCACCAGGATGTACATGATTGGGCCGCCCTTCACCAGGAGGTCTTTGAGCGTGATGGAGGCCTGTGGTGCGGCGTCTTGTGCCTGGAGAAGCAGGGTGGAGGCCAGCAGTGCGAGGGAGGCGGGGAGGGTTCTCATGGGAATGGCCGTGGAGGGCGGGTGCGGTGAAATGGAAAGGATGTGTTACTTGTCGGAGTCGTCGGCGTTTTCGGCTTCTTCGGCCTCCCGCGCGGCCTCCTCGAGGCGCTGTTTTACATAGCCCTTTGGGGCGATGGCGCCCAGGGCGTAGGTGATGGTGAGGAGGATGGTGAGCTGGAGCAATGCGTGGGACCATCCCTTCTGGACCAGGGCGAAGCAGGAGACCAGGATGATGGCCAGTAGGAAGAAGACGCGCAATCCGGTGGGGAGGGATGGCCAGAGATCCCGCCCGAAGTGTCGGTAGGGGATGTGCGAGATCATGAGGACGCAGGCCAGCAACGCCAGCGCGGCGCAGGCCCATTGTGTGGTGGCGCAGGGGTAGATCCGGAGGATGAGTGCGCCGGCTCCGGCCAGGAGCGCCCCGGCGGGTGAGGGCAGCCCCTGGAAGATTCCCTCGGGCATGCGGGTCTTTGGGTGGAGGAAGCGCTTGAGCCGGAAGAATACGCTGTACACGTAGATGACGGCCAAGAGGGGTGCGGCCACGGCCAGGGAGTGGCAGGTGGCGGACGCGAGGCTCTTGTAGAGGATGATTCCGCAGGCGATTCCGAAGCTGGTGCCGTCGGCGATATCGTCATAGAGGGCCCCTCTGGGGGTGGAGCCGAATTTCTTTGCCATCTTCCCGTCGAAGAGGTCGAAGAACTGCCCCAGGAAGATGAGGAGGAAGGCCAGGAGCGTGCCGCGGGTGGAGTCGGCATTCCAGGCGATGCAGGCGGCGATGATTCCGCAGAGGAAATTCAGGAGCGTGAGGGAGTTTGCGTAGAAGTGGCTGGGGATGACCTTGCAGTAGAGGGAGAGGAATGCCATGATGACACAGGCGCCCATGATGTAGTCGGTGGCCTCCTGGTTGAGTTGTGTCAGGGGGGGGAAGGTGGCAACTTTTTCGATGGCGCAGAAATGGTAGAGGGCCAGGATTCCGATGAGGATGGTGATCAGG
>CAVFEH010000011.1:8408-69477 GCA_963621575.1 Bacteroidaceae bacterium | reverse complement strand
GCGATGATAGTGCGTTCAAGAGCGTGCGAAAGCAGCGCGGCGCGAACCTTTTTTTCCAGGCCCGCCTCCCGTCCAAGGGAGGCGGGCCTTTTTTTGCGCCCATGGGGGGCACTGTGTCTTCGGCGGGGCGGAATGTCCAAAGGACGGGGGGGCGAAGCCCCCCGTACCCTCCGTTCTTCCCGCGCCCCTGCGTCCCTGCTTTGGCACCAGGCAGGCTGGTGATCTAGGCCGGCAACAATTGGGGGCTGTGAAATCGGCGTAGAAAACGCCTTTTGGAAACTTGAAAAAGTAAACGCACCTTCGCAGGAGTAAACGCACTTTAAGATGAAAAAGCGTGCGTTTATTTCTGCAAAGTCGTGCATTCTATTCCGCAATTTTTTCTTCACGCCGTTCTCCCCAGGGAAGGTGTTGCATTAGATTCTGCAAAATCGCCTCCTTTTGAGACGCAATTCCCCCGTCCGTCCTGCGCGGGGCCTTTTTCGGAGGAATTAAACGCACGGGACGGTTGAAGTAAACCTCGATGTATAAGCTTGTCCTAGTCCCTGACTAGTTTCGGCGTCATTTGGACTTGGTCGGGGGCGATTTCCTCAATGCCGAGCTTTTTAAGGACATCCTCTCCGTAGCATTGGGCGAACCTTCTGGCGGCGGTGGCGTTCCCCAGCGACGCCCTGATCACGCTGTTCATGTGGGACAGGGCTAGGTTCACCTTCTCCTGCGTGAGAAAGTCCATGCTTTCGCCCTTTGGGAATATCCTTCGAAGGTTGCGATGGTTGTTCTCCACGTTTGGTTTCTGCCAGGCTGCGTACGGGTCGCAGTAGAAGACTCGCGTCCTGGTGTTCTCGCCGTCGACGCTTCTTTCAATGGCTTCGGGGTTCGAGAACTCCGTCCCGTTGTCCGTCAGGAGGACCGGGAACAGGTTTTGGAACAGATCGAGGCCGAGAAGCCGCTCAAGCCCGTCGAATATGTCAATGACTGACTGGGATGTGTTGGCGTCCCGCAAGAAGGCCAGCATGGCGGCGCATGCGTCAAACTGCAACGTAAGTAGCAGTTTCCCGCCTCTCATGCCGTATACACTATCCATCTCAACCACCTGCACTTCCGGGTTGTCGCGCATGAATTTCAAAAACTCCTCTCGTCCCCGCCCCACGGCGCACCCCGGTTTCCCCTTATGGGTGACGCCCTTTTTCCTACGGGGCTTCATCTTCGGCGCGTCGGGCAAGTCCAGCGGACCGAGTGGCTGGAGGATGCCCGAGTTTATGTAGTCGTACAGTGTCCTCTCGCAAACAGCGAAGCTGTCGGGGTGTGCGGAGACGATGTGGTGTAGCGATTGGCCGTTGTTCATCCCCCCAGCAAGCAGGGACGTCAGTTGCTTTCGCTCCTCCTCGGTGATGGCCGCGCCCTGCCTGCATGACGAAAGGGTGCGTTCGTAAGCCTTCTGTGCTTCGGACGCTGTGTAGAACCATTTGTGAAGTACGCAGATCCCCTCCCTGTTGCAGCCATTGCACACATGGGGAGGCTTGTCGAGTCTGTCGCAGGATAACTCCACGAAATCGTGGCAGACGGAGTTGCATTTCGAGCATGAGCTGCATTTCATCCTGCTCAGGGGATGGACGCACTGCGCGCACAGGTATTTCCTGTCACACTTGCAGCGGTTGATGCAACGGTTCGTGACACGCCCCTTTGCGCCCTTGTCACTGGGGACGCGGTGGGACAGGATCTCCCGCATGATGGTGCTTCTCGCCTTCTTCAGGGATCGGGCGATTGCGCTAAACCCTCGGTTCGAACGTAGGCCGTTCTCTATCTCGGAACGGTCCGCCAAGGTCAGATGTGACATGGCATTGTCCTCTTATCTCATGGTGGCTTGCCCGGTTTTATTGCGCGATTAAACGCCCCCCTCCCCCGGGGGAGGGGGGATAGCCGGAAGGTTCCAGACTATGCATTCTTCCGCAAAAATTGAGGCTCGAGATACTCCACCTTCCTAGAGGCACATTGTTGTGAGATTAAACGCACACCCCCGGGTTTGTATAATTCAATGCACGAAATGCGGGCGTTTACCTTTTCCAGTTTCAAAAACGCCTTTTTGCAGTTGGCGTGCTTGAAAAACCGTGGGCAGTGTCTATAGTAACCCCGCTTTCCGAACAAAGCGCGCATAGCTCAGTTGGTTAGAGCGCCACTTTCACACGGTGGAGGTCACAGGTCCGAGTCCTGTTGCGCGCACCAGCAATTTCCAAGACCCGCAGATGATATGCTTGTCTGCGGGTTTTGTTTTTTGGGGGGAGGGGGGCACAATGAAAAAGCCCCGGGAGACAGAGTGGTCTTCCGGGGCTTTTCGGTTTTCTGGTTCTGGGAGTGCCTACAGCACCTTTGCCAGGAAGTCCTTGAGGCGGGGGTTCTGGGGATTCGCGAAGAATTCCTGTGGGGCGTTCTGTTCTTTGATGAGCCCGTCGTCCATGAAGCAGACGCGGGTTCCGACCTCCCGTGCGAAGCCCATTTCGTGGGTGACGACGACCATGGTCATTCCGGCCTGTGCCAATTCCTTCATGAGGGCGAGGACTTCCCCGACCATTTCGGGGTCCAGGGCGCTGGTGGGTTCATCGAAGAGCATGACCTCGGGGCGCATGGCCAGCGCGCGGACGATCGCGACGCGTTGCTTTTGGCCACCGGAGAGCATGCCGGGGTATTCCGTGGCCTTTTCGGGGAGACCGATTCGCTTGAGGAGTCCCATGGCCACTTCCTTCGCTTCGGCCTTCTTCATGAGGCCGGTCTGGACGGGCGCCAGGGTGATGTTTTCCAGGATGGTCTTGTGGGGGAACAGATTGAAGTGCTGGAAGACCATTCCCATGCGACGCCGGAGTTTATCCACCTTGCACTTGGGGCTGGTGATCTCCTCGCCGTGGACGGTGATTTCGCCGCTGGTGGGGGACTCCAGGAGGTTGAGACACCGCAGGTAGGTGGATTTTCCGGAGCCGGAGGGCCCGATGACCACGACCTTCTCCCCGCGCTTCACGACATCCGTGATGCCCTTGAGCACCATGTGGTCGCCAAAGGCCTTTGTAAGGCCCTTCACTTCAATGACGGCGCACGGATCCTGCTTCTGATTCGCCATGTTCGTTTCGTTTGCCATAGAATACGGTCTCCTTCGCGCCGGGGTCTACTTGCGTTCGCTTTCGCGAAGATGTTTTTCCAGTCTCTTCTGGGCGGCGCTGAGCAGCAGCACCAGGAAGAGGTAGACCAGGGCCACGCAGATCAGGGGGAAGAAGGCGTCGAAGGTCCTGGCGCGGACCAATCCGGCCGCCTTGGTGAGGTCCACGATGGCGATGTATCCCACGATGGAGGTCTCCTTCAGCAGGGAGATGAATTCGTTGCCCAGGGCCGGCAGGACATTCTTGAAGGCTTGCGGCAGTACGATGAGCCGCATGGTGGTCCATGCGGAGAGTCCCAGGGAGCGCCCGGCCTCGGTCTGGCCCTTGTCCACCGCCATGATGCCGGCGCGGGCGATCTCGGCCACGTAGGCTCCGGAGTTGACCCCGAAGCCGATCATGGCGACAAGGATGGGGTTTGTCTGGGAGAGGATGACGAATGCCCAGATCATCAGCTGGACCACAACGGGGGTCCCGCGGAAGACAGTCAGATAGAGTTCCGCCAGCCGGTCCATGATCTGGAGGAGCACGCTGCGGAGGTGATAGCTTTTTCCGGAGCGCAGGAATCCCCATGCGGACTTCCAGAATGGCTTCGGCTGCGCCTGGTATACATACACCCGGATGACGGCCACGCTGACGCCGATGAAGATTCCCAGGAGCAGGGCTCCCACGGTGATCTGCATGGTGTTGAGGAAGCCGTCCAGGAAGATCTTGTATCGATCATCCACGAGGAAGGTCCGGTTGACGGCGTCATGCAGGTAGCGGAGGAAGGCTGGCGAGTCGGGTGACATGGGGGTGTCGGGATGCGGTTCCGGGGAATCTTGGGTCCCCTGTGGGTTCCGGTGGAAAAAAAGAGAGGCGGGGCTCCGGGGGAGGGGGGGCTTTTCTTTTCCTCCTCCGCGGGCGGGCCCCGTCCGGCTGCGTCACCGCCAGGCGCGCCTCCCTGCGTGGAGGTGTCGTCCGGCGGATTCGGCTGTGTGGTTGTTTACTGGGCGGACTTCTCGGTGTGCTCGGACTGCCACATCGCCATTCTGCCGTCAATGCGGCACTGGGCGATGACGGAGTTGATGACCTCCAGCAGGTCCTCGTTGCCCTTGTGGATGATGATTCCGAATTCCTCGGGCTCCTCCAGGCCGTTGCCGTCGGCCTTCACCATGGGGATGGCCTTGAACCCGGGGTTCTTCTTGGCCAGGGAGATGGCGACCAGCTCGTCAATGACCACGGCGTCAATCTGGCCGGCGACCATGGCGACGGTGGCGTCGGGGGCGTTGTTGTAGGGCTTGGACTCGCAGCCGGTGTCCTTGAGGATGCCGTCGCGGATGGTGTTCTCGATCATCATGAGGCCGGTGGTTCCCTGCTGTCCGCCGACTTTCTTGCCCGCCAGATCCTCAACCGTCTTGATGGGGCTGTCCTCGGGGAGGATGAGATACTGGGTGGAGCGGACGAAGGGGATGGAGAAGTCCACGGTCTGCTTGCGTTCCTCGGTGATGGTGAAGCCGGAGGCGCCCATGTCGGCCTTTCCCGTGACCACGGTGCCGATGATGGAGTCGAATTCGGCGGAGACGACCTCGGCCTTCACACCCAATTCAGCGGCGATGGCGTGGACCAGCTCGATCTCGCTGCCGGTGATCACGCCGTTCTCGCCCAGATACTCATAGGGGGGGAACTCGGGATTGGTGTACACCACGATCTTTCCGGCGGCCTTGATGGCGTCCAGCTTGCTCTGGGGGGCCTTCTTGGAGCATCCGGCGAAGAACGCGCAGCAGAGCAACGCGGACAGGGACAGTGCGAAGAATTTCTTCATGAGTGGTTTCTCCTTAAGAAAAAAGGAAGTTTTTGTTTTTGGTGGGTGGGGAGAACAGAAAGAAGCGGTTTGGAGCCTGGACCGGGGGGCGGTCATTCCATCCGGAGAAGGTAGGTGGTGTTGGGAGAAGTCTCCAGGCGGATGACGTCGGTCTCCTCCTCGGAGAGGAGTCTCTCTTCGGGAAGCACCTGGACGACCCTCCGGACCGTCCGGGGAAGTTCGATGGCGCGCACTCCACCGCCATTGGGACCCAGATGGAGCCCCACGTAGCTCTGGTTGGCATAGAGGATTCCGTCGGTTTCCCGGTAGTAGATGTGGACGCCGGCGGCCTCCAGGAAGCCCCGCAGGAGCGCCGGGTCGATTACGGGCACCAGGGCCAGCAGCGTGGCGCCGCCGGCGGGATGCCGCAGGACCGCCTGGGTGACGCGGGGGGCGCCGCCGGGCGTGGAGGCGGGGATGCTCTGGGTGGCCGTCAGGGCGGTGCCCGCGGGCGCCTGGATCTCCAGGGCGGGGCGGATGTCGACGAGTTCCCGCACGGCGCGGGTGCCGTCCAGGCGGTCCTCCTGGAGGATCTGCGCCAGGTCATCCAGGGTCCAGTCACTCTCGCGAATGCCGGGGACGCCGGTGAGTTCCTCCATGAAGGCGATGCCTTCGCCTTGCGCTTCGTCAATATAGCCGGCGTGGTGGAGCCAGATGAGGCTCCGGCCCATTTCCCGTAGCTTTCGCGCCTGGGCGACCAGTGCGGCGTTGTGGCGGACTTGGTTGATGAAGACGTATGCCTTGTATTGGGGGAGCCGGGGGTCCTCCAGGTCGCTGGAGAGGATGGTGTCGCAGGGGACCCCGGCCAGGGACAGGGCGTATCGCACGCGGTCGGCGGCGGCGTTGTCGGCGGAGGTCTTGTCGGTGCACTGGTAGAGGACGGAATCCATGTCGACCACCACAGCCACCTCCGCGGCGCTCTGGCAGGGCGCCCAGGTCTCCCAGATGGGGCGGAGCTTCTTCAGGTATTCGCCCACCAGCGGATCGCCGTACCATCCCTGCCCGAAGTCGAAATACCAGAAGCCGCATCCGGTGCACAGCGCGTTGACGAAGTCGCGGGCGAGCTGCTGGACCGTCTCCTGCGGGGTCCGCACGTAGCAGTTGTTGTCATCGCCGTAGGTGACGGTGTGGGTGCGCGTGTCGGCCTCCACGATGTGGAGCTTGTTTCGGATGCGGTAGCTCTCGGGGACTCCGCGGGAGAGTTGCGGGTGGCCGAATTCCCGGTTCGGGGTCTTGTAGGGCGGCGGCATGGAATGGAAGTCCACGCAGGGGCTTTCCAGGGCCTGCAGGAGGAGCGGGTGTTGTCCGGGGCCTGGGAAGGGCATGTTGAAGAAGTATCCGTAGAAATTCCCCACCAGCTTCCGCCATCCGCAGGCTTCCTTGATGGTGCGGTCGCCCTCGATCATGGTCTGGAAGACGGCCTCGGTGATGCAGTGCATGGTATCCAGGAGCCGTGCGTCCTGGACGGGGTCGCAGAGGTCGCCGCCCTTGGGATTCTGGCGTTCCCGGAGGGGTGACATGGTGGCGGAGGCCAGGGTGGCCGAGGGATTCCTCCAGGCCTTCTGAAGCGCCTCGTCAGTGCCGTATTTCTCCTGCACGTATTTCCGGAAGCGCCGGCGCATGGGGGCGGAGTCGTCGGGTGCGTAGAACATTCCGTAGTAGTGCCACTCCATGTAGACGCCCATGTCGAAGCGGTATCCGAAGACCCGCTTTCCCCAGGGCTGCGCCTCGATGTATTCCACCAGGGCCTTCAGATAGTCGCAGACCTGTGTTCGGTACAGATCGCTGGCGAAGGAGGGAGCGGGGATCTTGTTGCAGTCGTCGTCCGTGGAGGTCTTTCCCAGGGGGGAGAGATAGACGATGAGTTCTTCCGGGTGCTGCTCCATCCACCAGACGGGCGGTTCCCGGCAATCGATGTTGAAGAGGATCCGGAGATCGGGCTCCAGGGAGAGCGCCTCCCAGGGCCATTCGTCCAGGGCGGAGAAGTCGTATTGGCCGTCGCCCTTCCAGATGTCCCGGAGGCTGGCGCCCATGACCTGCAGATCCAGCTCCGCGTCGCGGAAGTTCCGCACGCTGTCGGTGAAGGTGTCGTTGGCGAAGTTCTGGTAGCGGTGGGCGCTGTAGATGACGGCGGGATAGAGGGCATCGCCGATGCGGATCATGGCCTTTCCGTCCTGGTATTCCACGCGGGCCTCGGGATTCTCCTCGGACTCCAGGCGCCTCGCGATCTCGGCGCGGTCGGTCAGGTCCGCCATCCGGAGGCGGGCCTTCTCCCGGCGTGCCTGGATCTCCTCCTGGCAGGCCAGGGGCTCCACATGGAAGAGTCCGGACCAAGGCGCGGCCCACATGTCGCCGTAGGTCATTGGCGTCTCAGAGGCCGCTTCGCCGCCCGACAGGGAGGGCGCCTTCGCGCTTTTCCAGGTTGCCGGATCGGAGAAGGATTCGTCCAGGGTGCCGTCGGCGCGCTCCACGGTGATCTTGCAGACAACGCCGCCCACGCCGGCGACATTCGTGTTCTCCAACTCCACGCGGTGCCTTCCGGGGGTGAGGAACTCCGTCAGGTCGCCCTCCTGGGAGGGGAAGACGCCTTTGGCGGGGACCTCATGGAATGACCGGGTCGCCCGTCCGTCCACGAGCACGTCGCCGCCGTCATCCAACAGGGCGTTGATGCGCACGGCCTTCACATCGGCGGGGATCTCCAGATCCGTCCAGTAGTACCGGGGGACATTCTGGCTCGCCTCCACGGGCTCCGGGTAGTAGAGCCACTGCGCCCGCGGATATGCCTGTGCGGGGAGGACCATGGCCAGGAGGAGCAGGCAGGATGCCGACAGCGTTTTCTGGAGGGTGGTTCGCATGGTGTTTTTTATGTTTTTTGGGAGCGTCCGAAGAAGGTGGTGGACAGTGCCAGGAGCGCCAGGAGTCCGCCTACGGGTGCGGTCCATCCCAGGGAAGCGATGTTGCAGACGCCGGCGCCCAGGAGGGTCCCAGCCGCCACGCCCAGATTGAAGAGTGCAGAGAAGATTGCCATGGCCACTGCGGAGGCATTTCCCCGGGTGGAGCTGACGACGTCGGACTGGCAGGCCACATTGAAGAGGGTGAAGCCGATGGCGGGGATGGCGCAGAGGAGGGCGGTGGCCGCCAGGAAGCGCGTTGCCGGCAGGAGTGCCAGCAGCGGGATTCCCATGGTCAGGACGCCCAGCTCCAGGAGGCGGTTGCAGCGCCGGGAGACCAGTGTGTAGAGGACTCCGCCTCCCACGCTGGCGATTCCCAGGACGGTGAAGATGCCGGTGATGGCGTTGGGGGTGAGCCCGGCGGTCTTCAGGAGGAAGGCGTCCAGGTAGCTGTTCCAGCAGTAGTATCCGCCCAGCGCCAGGATGGTTGCGCCGTAGATTTTTAGGAGAGTCCGGTTCTTCAGCAGTCCGGGGATTTCCCGGAATGTGAAGGCTTTTTCCTTCGGGGCGGGGGGCAGGGTGGGGAGGAGTGCCAGGAAGAGCGCGGCGGCCAGGGCGCCCAGGGTCAGGAAGGCGCCGCGCCAGCCCACGTGGAGTCCCAGCGCGCGTCCCAGGGGGATTCCCAGGACCATTGCCACGGAGGAGCCCACGGAGAGGGTTCCCAGGGCCATGCCATGCCAGGCTTCTGGCATCTGCCGCACCGCCAGGGGCGCCACGATGGCCCAGAAGAGCGCGTGGACGCATGCCACGCCCATGCGGCTGGCCATCAGCGCCCAGTATCCCTGGGAGAGTCCGGTGGCCAGCTGCAGCAGGGCGAAGAGTCCCAGCACCCAGAAGAGGATCCGCCGCATGGAGAAGCGGCTGGCCAGGACCATGAGGGGGAGGGAGAGGAGGGTCACCACCCACGCGTAGACGGAGATGACCAATCCTACGCGGCTCTCCGAGACCGCCAGGCTCCCGCCGATGTTGGTCAAAAGCGCGGTGGGCAGGAATTCGGAGGTGTTGTAGACGGTGGCGGCTGCCGTGAGCCCCAGGAGGCATCCCCACTGCCGGAGCGTGGGGCGTTGGTTGTCGGTTGTCATGAATGCGCGGAGCCCGAGGATTGCCCCGCCTGCCCCTGGCCGCCGGAGGGGAGAGCGTCCCTTCCTGCGGAGGGTATGGTGGCTTTGGCGCGGATGCGTCGACGAAAAAAAGGCGGCGGCGCCCGGGAGGGGAGTCGCCGCCTTGGGAGAGCGGGTTTTCGGGGAAGCGCTAGTCGTTGACGGAAGCGATCTCCATGTTGTCGCGTTCGGCCTGTTCGATGGCGTGGTAGTCCCCGCGCTCGATGAGGATCTTTCCGGCGGCGACTTCACGCAGGGCCAGGTCCAGCAGCGGGGTGTTGTCTCCGGGGGTGAGTGGGATGAGCCGGCGGTATCCCTTGGCCAGCTGGCTGGCGCGCTTGGAGACGCCGGTGATGAAGAGTCGCAGGTCAAAGGCCTCTCCCCGCTCGGCACACATTTCCTTCGCCTTGGCCACTGCCTGACGCAGATATTCTTCGTTCATGGGATGGTTTGCTCCACTGGTTGCCCCTCCGCCCAAAAACGTGGGGCCTCGGGGGTGTCTTCTTGTCAATCGAAAAGGGGTTCCCGGATTGCCGGTTTCCACCGGAATTCGGGCAATCCTCGTAATATAACTCCGTATGCAATGTTGGCAACGGGCCTTATAGTAACCAGACCGCCGCCGGGCAGGGGGATTCCGGATGGCAAAAACGCCTTTTCCCCGCGCTTTTCATTCCTTCTTTTTCGCTTTCCATGGACCTGAACACCGAAGCCCTGGCGTACCACAGCGAGCCCGTTCCCGGCAAGCTGGCCGTGCAGCCCTCCAAACCCTGTCTCACCCAGCACGACCTGGCTCTGGCGTATACCCCCGGCGTGGCGAAGCCCTGCCTGGAGATTCACGACCGGATCGAGGACGTCTACCGCTACACGGGCAAGGGCAATACGGTGGCCGTGGTTTCTGACGGCACCGCGGTGCTGGGCCTGGGGAACATCGGTCCCGAGGCGGGACTCCCCGTGATGGAGGGCAAGTGCGTCCTCTTCAAGCGCTTCGCCGGCATCGACGCGGTGCCCCTGTGCCTCGGGAAAGTCCACGGCGCCGATGGCAAGACGGATGCGAAGAAGCTCATCGACGCCGTGGAGACCCTGGAGCCCTCCTTCGGCGGCATCAATCTGGAGGACATCGCCGCCCCCGCCTGTTTTGAGGTGGAGACCACTCTGAAGGGGCGCATGGGCATCCCCGTCTTCCATGATGACCAGCACGGCACCGCCATCATCTCGCTGGCCGCGCTGCTCAACGCCGCCCAGCTCACCGGCAAGCCCCTGGAGTCCCTGAAGGTGGTGGGCAATGGCGCCGGCGCCGCCGGCCTCTCCTGCCTGGAGTTCTACATCCGCGCAGGCGTCCGCCGGGAGAACGTGGTGGTCTGCGACTCCCGCGGCGTGGTGACTCGCCAGAATGCCTCCAACGAGGCCAAACGCGCCCTGGGCACCGGGCGCACGGATGTGAAGTGCCTGGCAGACGCCATGAAGGGCGCCGACGTCTTCCTGGGCTGTTCCGTGGCCGCCTGCGTGACCCCGGAGATGGTCCGCTCCATGGCCCCTGGCGCCGTGGTTTTCGCCATGGCCAATCCCGTGCCCGAGATCATGCCCGAACTGGCCAAGGCGGCCGGCGCCGCCGTGGTGGGCACCGGCCGCACCGACTTCCCCAACCAGATCAACAACGTCCTGGGATTCCCCGGAATCTTCCGCGGCGCCCTGGATGTCCGCGCGAAGGACATCACCGCCGGCATGCAGCTGGCCGCCTCCCATGCGCTGGCGGAGATCGCCCGCATGCCCGTGGAGGGCGAGGTCCGCAGAATCCTGGAGGCCGCATATCCCCAGGATGCCGCCGCGGGCGTCTTCGACGGCGCCAACCCCCTGAAGGAGTCCTACGTGATTCCCAAGCCCTTCGACCCCCGTGTCGTCCCCCACGTGGCCCGCATGGTCGCCAAGGCCGCCATGGAGGAGGGCGTGGCGCAGGTCGCCATCAGCGACCTGGATGCCTACGAGAAGGCCGTGGCAGCGCGCATCCACGCGTAGCGTGCGGACGCGACACGTATAGAGTTTCCCCGATTGCACAAGACCCCATCCCGGGCCAAGGAGGCCCGAAGCATTCCATGATAGACATCAAAATTCTCCGCGAAAACCCCGACCTGATCAAGCAGAATTGCGCCAAGCGCAAGTACGACGTGGACGTGGACGCCCTGCGCGCCCTGGACCAGGAGTATTTGAAGCTGATGCGTGAGACGGAGGACCTGCGCGCCGAGCGCAACCGCCTTTCCAAGGAGTGCCAGGGCAACCCGGCGGCCCGTGAGCAGGTGAAGGCGATGAAGGGCCTTCTGGCGGAGAAGGAGAGCCTCCAGGAGTCCCTGAAGGCGCAGGTGGAGGAGAAGCTGACCTGGCTGCCCAATTTCCAGTCGCCGGACACTCCCGATGGCGAGAGCGACGCGGACAACGTGGAGGTGAAGGTGGTGGGCGCGAAGCCCTCCTTCTCCTTCCCGCCCCGTGACCACCAGGCCATCGGCGAAATCCTGGGCATCATCGACACCCAGCGCGGCTCCAAAGTGGCCCAGAGCGGCTTTTACTACTGGGTCGGAAAGGGCGCCATGCTCACCCAGGCCATGTATTTCTGGGCCCAGAAGGAGCTGGTGAAGCGTGGGTTCACCATGATGATGTCCCCCTGCGCCGCCAAGGCCCGCACTCTCTTCGGCACGGGATACCTGCCCTTCTTCAAGGACCAGATCTATTCCATCGGCGGCGAGGACCTCTGCCTCATCGGAACCGCAGAGCAGACCCTGGTGGGCTTCCACGCAGACGAGATCATGGATGGCGCCAGGCTGCCCGAGCGACTCACCGCCTACACCCCCTGCTTCCGCACCGAGGCCGGCTCCTACGGAAAAGAGGCCCGCGGCATCTTCCGCGTCCACCAGTTCCACAAGGTGGAGCAGATCATCCTCTGCCGTCCCGAGGACTCCCCCAAGTGCCATGAGGAGTGCCTGGCCAACGAGGAGCATCTTCTCCAGCAGCTGGGCGTTCCCTACCACGTGGTGAACGTCTGCATCGGTGACCTGGGCGCACCCGCCTACAAGAAGTATGACTGCGAGGCCTGGTTCCCTGGCTACAACGGCTACCGTGAGGTCACCAGCAACTCCAACCTCACCGACTTCCAGAGCCGCCGCCTGAACATCCGCTACAAGGACGCCGACGGCGGGAAGGGCTTTGTCCACACCATCAGCGCCACCGGCCTCACCGACCGGGTGGTCTGCGCGATCCTGGAGAACAACCAGCGCGAGGACGGCTCCGTGGTGGTTCCCGAGGTCCTGCGTCCTTATACCGGCTTCGACGTCATCGAGCCCGCGAAGTAGTTCCATCCCACGCGGCGTGACGCCTTGGACGGGGCGGGGAGCGTGGAGCGCTTCCCGTCGTCCGGGTGGCCGCCGCGGATGATTTCTCCCTTTCGCATGAGCCTGCGCCTGGCCACCGGTCAACAGTATGCCTGCCGGCGATGCGGCCGGTGCTGCCGGCGCTTTCTCATTCAGCTCTCTTCCCGGGAAGTGGAGGCCATCTCCCGCCTCCCCTGGGAGGACCCGGAACTGCGTCGAATCCATTCCTATCGCGTGCTGGGCGGACGGTCCTATCTCATGGCCGATGCCGCCACGGCGCGTTGCGTGTTTCTGGGGGAGGGGGATCTCTGCCGGATGCACGCCGCCTTCGGCAGACGATGCAAACCCATCTCCTGCCAGGCATATCCCTTCGCGTTCCAGCGGACGTTCGACGATGAAATCACTGCCGCGCCCCGCTTCGATTGTCCTGCCGTCCAGCAGAACCAGGGCTTTCCGCTGACCCATTACCGCGTGGAGCTGGAGACTCTTCTGGAGGATCCCCTGATGCCTCCTCTTCCGCCGCCCTTCACGGAGGCGCAAAAGGAGGGACTCTCCCGGCAGGCCATCCAGCGGACCGCGGATTTTCTGGCGGGGCTTCTGCGGCTCCCCGGGGGACCTGGACAACCCTCCCTGCCCGCGCTCCAGACGCTTGTCCGGCGACTCCGCGCCCTGGGCGCGTCTTTCCTCAATGACGGGGACACGCTGGAGACAGTCCTGCCCTCCATGCTCCGGAAGGCCATGGCGGAGCATCCGCAGGAGGAGCCCGTCCTGGGAATCCTCTGGCCGGAACGGGTCCGGCTGCGCCAGCGGATGCTGGATTGTCTCCGCTTTGATCGTCAACTCCCCGATTTCTCCCTGGACGCACGATTGCGGCAGTGCCTCCAGAACGGACGCTTCCTCTGGGGCTTCGGAAACCCCCGCGACTTGGGGCCCGATCTCCCCGACAGGCCCCTCCGCCGTGCAGGGCTCTTCGACAACGAAGGCTGGAAGACCGCCCCCGGCGCCTGGGAGTGCTACCGTCGATGCCTTGCCGTGCGCCTGGAGAGCCGGCAATTCTTTGGCTCCGCCTACTACGGACGGCCCTTCTTCGCCGGACTGGAGGCGCTCGTGGATACTTGGAAGACCGCCGTCCTCCTGGCGCGCATCCACGCCGCCTCCCGAAACGACAGGAACCTCACGGCTCCCGACGGAGAGTTCGCCACCGGGCTGCTGGACCACATCCACGGACGCATGACACGGGGGACCATCCTGTGAACTCCAAATCCCACATCTCCTCGATCGTCGTGGTCGTGGCCGCTGGCGGCGTCGGCGCCCGCTTTGGCGGCGACAAGCTCCTGGCGCCTCTGGAAAACGGCGAGACGGTCTTCGTCCGCTGCCTGCGCAATCTCCAGGGACCCGGCGTCTCCTTCCTGGTGCCATCCCGCGATCCCGATGCCCTCCGGAAGACTCTTCCACAAGAGCTGGAGGCACGAGTGCACTGGGTTCCCGGCGGCGCCACCCGAGCGCATTCCGTGGGGAAGGCCCTGGAACTCCTGGCCGGGCAGGGCGTTCTGCCCGACGCCATTGCGGTCCACGATGCCGCCCGCCCACAGGCCACGTACGCGCTCCTCCAGGAGTGCTGGGAGCTCCTCCGGCGGGATTCCGATGCCTGCGGGGTGGTTCCTTTCCACCGGGTGACGGACACCATCCATGTCGCGGATCCTGATTCCGGCGCTCTCTTCCAAACGCCCGCGCGGGTCCTTCTTCGGGCGGCGGAGACTCCGCAGCTCTTCCGCGCACAGGCCCTCCTGGAGGCCCATCGACGCTGGACGGCACTCCCGGAGGCCGGACAGGGCGTTTTCAGCGACGACGCCTCTCTCGTGCGCGCCATGCTTCCCGGGGCACGGATTCTCTTCTGCGAGAATTCCCGACCCAATCCCAAGATCACCTTCCCCCATGACCTCATCCTCCCATAACGGATCCTCGAAACGCCTGGGATTCCTGGCGTTCCTGGCCACGCTCTTTTTGGGCGCCTTCAACGACAACGTGTCGAAGCTGCTGGTCATGGCCTTCGGCACCAGCGCCCTGGCCTCGGATTCCTCCCGCGCCTCCGCCTTCCTCTCCCTGGGCGGGATGGTCTTCATCCTGCCCTATCTCCTTTTCTCCTCCCTGGCCGGCGTGCTGGCGGACCGCTGTTCCAAGAAGCGTCTGATGGTGTGGATGAAGGCCTGGGAGATCGTGGCAATGGTCCTGGGCTTCTTTGTGGCATATCTCCACAACGCCTACCTGATGCTGGTGGTCCTCTTCTGCATGGGGGCCCAGAGTGCCTTCTTCTCCCCCGCAAAATACGGCTTCCTGCCCGAGACCAGCACGCCGGAGGAGCTCCCCCGCGCCAACGGCGCCACCCAGATGTGGACCTTCCTGGCCATCATCTTCGGCGGATGGGCCGGCGGCGCAATCTCCCATCTTACGGGAGCGGGGAATCTCCCCGTGGCAATGCTCTTCTGCGTGGGAATCGCCGTCCTGGGAACCCTGACCAGTTTCGCGATCACACGCACTCCCGAGGGCCATCGCACGGGACCTCTCCGCGTCCCCGATCCCGTCACTCCGCACGTCCGCACGCTCCTGCAGTGCCGCAAGAATCCCGTGTTGCTGGCTTCCATCCTGGGGAATTCCGTCTTCTGGTGCGTGGGCGCCATGGCGCAGCTGATCCTGGTGCTCCTGGCCAAGAATTCCCTGCAGGCCAACGACCAGGTCATGGGGCTCCTCCAGGCCGCCCTGGGCGTGGGCATCGGCGCGGGTTGCTTCCTGGCTGGACTGCTGGGGAGCCGCCGACATCCGTTCCTGCTGGTGCCCGTGGGCGGAATCCTCATGGCCGCCGCACTCATGGCGCTGGGATTCCTGGGAGACCGCACTCCCTGGGCCTTCACGATGGTCACCGCCGCCGGATTCTTCAGCGGATTCTATATGCTCCCCCTCACGACCGCCATCCAACGGTTGTCCCCCCCCAGGGAACGGGGGCGCTACCTGGGGGCCTCCTCCGCGATGGACTGCGTGGGAATGATTCTGGGGAGCCTGGCTCTGGGCGCGCTGGGCGCCATCCCGCTTTCGCCCATGGGAATCCTCCGCGTCATGGCACTTCTGGCACTGTTCCCCCTGCCATTCCTCTGCAGGACTTTCTTCCGGACGTCTTCGGGTTTGGAGCAGGCCCCGGAAACTCGATAGGGTACGCACGAAATGGAAACGCTGGATTTGCTGACGCGGGTCTTCGGACGCTGGGGGTTCGCTCTGCGGCGGGCATACCCCGAGCTCACCATAGCGGGGAGTCCGGAGCGCGCGATGGGGCGGGAGCTCCTGGAAGCCGAGGATGGCCGGAAGTTCGTCCTGGAGCGCCTTCCTCTTGGGGCGAAGGAGTCCCGCGTTCGTCAGGCGAAGACGCTGCGGTCCCTGGTTACCGGAGGCCTGGAGGGCGTGGCGCCCTGGCTTTCGCCCTGTACCGGGGAATTCGGCGTGGAGGAGGAGGGATTCTTCTGGCAGCTGCGTCATTGGATCCATGGGGAACCCCTCCCCAGAGAGACCTACGCGCTGGACGCCTGGCGCGGAAAAGCGGCGGCGCAATTCCTCCTGGGACTCCGGCGAGTCTCGCAAGAACAGAAGGACTCCCTCCCCGCCGCGCAGACAATACCCTTCCGCCTGGGACACTACATCGAACACCTCATGGAACACTTCCAGAGGCTCATGCCGGCCCTCGTCAAGGACATGTCCCCCATGGTGGAGGAATTGAAGGCCTTTGAAGAATACGAAAAGAAGGCCCCCGCCGCCTTCTGCCACGGGGACTTCCATCCAGGAAACATCCTCTGGGCAGCCTCCGGCATCCGTGGCGTCATAGACTGGGAGTTCTGCGGGCCGAAGGCCCCCGCCTATGATCTGGCGAATCTCCTGGGATGCCTGGGAGTGGATGACCCCGCTTATCTAACCGGCCCCATGGCGCTTGCACTGGTCCATACGCTCCGCAAGGACAATTATCTTTCCCCCCAGGACTGGCGGTTCCTCCCCGACCTCGTCGCCGCGCTCCGTTTCGCCTGGATGCGCGAGTGGGTCGCACGCAAAGACCGGGAGATGATCCTCCAGGAACTCGATTTCCTATGGCTCGTCCTCGACAACCGGGAATTCCTTCGCGGCCGATGGGGCGCGGCGTAGCGGGCGCGCATTCCCCCTGGCGCGGAAAACCGCCACTGGGGATGATCTGCGCGGGGGTTGCATGATATTCAAGGGCACCGGGGCTGTGTCGCCCCGTATCCCTGCCGTATGCGCAAAACTTCTCCTTTCCGCTTTTTCAGGGGCATCCTGCGCCCTCTCGCGTGATGTTCTTGACCCATCGGTATTTTCTATGGTGCATAATGACCCATGGGACCTTGCCCACTTCATCCAGGCAGGTGCAGGCATAGACGGCGAGGACAGGCAGGTGAAGGAGGAACGCGCCCAGGAAGGCGCAGGGTAGGGCGAAGCACCACATGAAGACGACGAGGGAGACGATGTCGAACAGGGTGTCTCCGCCGGCATCGAAGATTCCGTTGATCACCACTGTGCACACGGTCCGTCCGATCATGTAGACGGAGAGGATGACCAGCATTCCGGCCGTGTAGTGCCGCGCGGTGTCGGTGAGGGGCAGGAAGTGGTTCGCCAAGGGGATGCAGGCAAGGGAGCAGGCGGTGCAGAGGAGTCCCATGAGGAAGGAGAGTCCCACCATGCGGTCGCCATAGAGCTTTCCCGTCTCCAGACGTCCCGCTCCCAGTTCGTTTCCGATGACGATGCCGGCGGCCATGGCGAAGCCGGATGCCATGCAGCAGAGCAGATCCCGGATCACGGCGGCGATGGCGTTGGCGGCCGCGGCGTCGGGTCCCATGTGCCCCAGGATGGCGGTGTAGGTCGTGAAGCCGACACCCCAGAGGGTGAAGGCCCCCAGGAGGGGCAGGGTGTATTTCCAGAAGTCCAGGAAGAGGAATTTCGGAAAGACCACCAGGGCCTTCGGCTTCAGCCGGATGTAGTTTGGACGAAGGCTAATGAGGATGCACCAGGAGAGCTCCACGATGCGCGCCAGGACCGTGGCCAGCGCCGCGCCCTTCACTCCCAACGCCGGCGCCCCCGCCAGTCCGAAGATGAAGACCGCGTTCAGCACGATATTGAGCACCACCGTGGTGGCGCTGATCCAGGCGGAGTGCGTGGCGTGGCCGCTGACGCGCAGAATGGCCAGGTAGCACTGGGAGACCCCCGTGAGAAGATAGCTCCAGGCCGCCATCCGGAGGTATTCGGCTCCCAGGGCGATCAACTCCGCGTCCCCCGCGAAGAGCCGCATCAGGAGCTCTGGCAGGAAGTAGCATCCCAGGAAGAAAAACACGCTCACCGCCGTGGCTTGGGTCACGCCCAGTCCCAGGAGACGGCCCAGCACCTGTTTGTCGCCCTTGCCCCAGTACTGCGCCCCCAGGACCCCCATGCCTGCCGCAATGCCGCCCAACAGCGTGTTCTGCACGAACTGAATCTGGCTGGCCAGCGAAACCGCCGCCATCGCATTCTGGTGCAACTTCCCCAGCATCAGAGCGTCCCCCGCCGCCACCAACGCCAGCATCAGATTCTGCAAGGTCAGCGGAAAGGCGAGAAACAACAGCTTTCGCAAAAAGGCACGGTCGCGGAACATGGGGGACCTCGGAACAACAAAAGGGGAGGGGAAGGCTACTACAGTCGACAAGGCACATAATGTAAGGCGGCGGGGAAGATCCAAAAAGGAGGAAGTGCGGCGTGGGGAAATCCAAAGGACGGTGGCTGCCGCACCCCTGCTTTTTTCCCAGTGATAGAAAAAAGCAGGTGTGCGGGGTATAGTATTTCCGCCTTCGGTCCCTGTGTTTTCGTTGTGTTATGCGTTGCAACATGTCACTCAGAACAGGAGGTCGCTATGCGCCATTATTGGATTTGTCTGTTTTTCGCCGTCTTTGTGTCGGGATTCGGCTTGCAAGTGTGGAGTGATGAGATCCTGGCGGAACCGGAAGGAGTTGTTATTGAGGTTTACACGAGTAATCTTTTGGAGTGTAAATGTGGCCGGGCTGGCTATACTGGCATTGTTACGATTGTTTGTGAAGCAGGTTTGAATGACGATTGGGCGGTGGCGCTTGGATGGAGGGTGACAAACGATAACTTGAGGTGTTGGTGCTATTTGGATACTGTCACTGTTCCAGGTCTTAATGGGGGCTCTCATGACGGAACAGGGGGAGGGTACAATCGCCGTGGACGTGAACTATCCGTGATTCAGTATTACAATGAGGTGAATGACGAGTATTACTACGCAATGCATGTAGATCCCATTATCATAAATAATCCATGTGTTGTCCATCAATCTCAGCTTCTTTAGGAATCCTGATGTTGGCGAGGGGGGGCTTAGATGAAGGATAAGGAAAGGCATGGATGGGATAACGAATGTCTGAACACGGGAGGAATGCCTGTGAGCTTACGGCAGAGAAAGAAGAGTGTGCTGTTTTGCACGTTTTTTGTGGTGGTTCTGGTGTGTGCGGGTGGTGTGTTCTGGGGGCTTAGGGGGCGGACGCCAGAGGAGTATACGCTGCAACTGCGTCCGCCGAGTCTGATGCTGGTATGCTATTATTTAGAGGAAGGGGACTGCATTTCCACGGAGGAGGTTTTTGTCACCCCGTTGTCGGAGATCCAGAATGAGGCGGACTATGCGCCTGTAAATCCCCAGAGCAGGGCGTTGCCTGAACAACACTGTATCCGCCTAGTTCGTCCGGATGGAAAGGAAGAGCGTTTGCTTCAGTATTCGTTTCTGAAGACGGCCAAGGATTCCTATCGTGTGAACATAGCCGAGAACTTGGTGAAGTTTACGGAGACGGTGGCGCATTATGGCGGTGGAGAGTATCAGCCCATTGCATACGGGGAAAACTGGTATGTCGCCTTCACGAAGTGGTATTAAGCAAAAGAACAGGAGGCGAAAAGAGCATGCACAGAAAAACTCAATTTGCGGGGTTTCCCGGGACGCTTTTCTGTTTGCTGGCAGCTTTGCTGCTTGTGGGTGCTGCCCAAGCACAGGAACCTGCGCCGACAGAGGGCGTGGCATCCGTGGATGCCGCAGTGGAAGAAGTCGCTGTGGAGGCGGACGATCCTGGTGCGCGGGAGGTGTTGCAAAAGGCAATGGAGCGCTCCCGGTCAGCGTCCTACCGTTGCGATGTGGAGGATGCATCGTTGATGCGCTTGGCAGAGGCCAAAGAGGGCACCTTCTGGCGGTTTGTGCTGAAGGACGGATTCGTCTGCCGAAAGCTGGAACTGCGGGATGCCCGGGGGCAGACGGTGCTGGTTTTTACCCAGAATCGCGATGGGAGCTTTGCCTACGCCAAGGGCGAATGGGCGAAGGTCATGGAGATTCTTCCATTGCATTATTTCGATCACATTTTCAGTGGCTTGGACGACTATGAGAAGAGCATCGCTGTCTTTTCCCAGCAGACGAGAAGTTATGGCGGAAGGGAGCAAATCCATGTGCGCATGGATACCTTGGAGGATACGAAAAAGCTTCGTGGAGGAAGCCTTCAACTTTTGCTGGGCGGCAGAAAAGAGCAGGTCACGGATCTCGGATCGCGATATTACGCCAGGCGTCCCATGCATAGGATCTTTACGATCGACACCACTACGGGAGTCGTTGTTTCCCGTTTTCATTTTAACTACCGGAAGCAGAAGGTCTATGGTCGGACGATGCGCCACCTGGTTTTGAATCCAGAGATCTCCGAAAAGGATTTTGCGCCTTCTGGGAAGGTCCAGAGGGAATGCCTGTTGCTGAATGAACAGTTTCTGTATCAGCATTTTGGAGATCCAAAGCATAGGACAGTGCGGAATCTCAACGACCGCGCGTACCATCGTCCGTCGGCGCTGGAGGGGTGGTTCCGGCGGATGTACGCCGCTCACGGGAATCTGGTCCTTTATGTTCCGCTTGGCGCACTGGGAATCCTGTTCCTCGCCGTGGCACTCTTCCTTCGATACAGGTGTGACGATGCTGGTGTGGAGAGCGGGGCGTAAAGGGTAAGGATCGACGTCGGAGCGCCACAAGGCAGCAGGGCTTTCCGCTTGTGAAATGCGGTACACCTTTCTTGGCCATCACAGATTGCGGTTTTGGTTTCAGACGCCAAACATTTGCGGGCTTTTTCTGTCGTGGGTGGTGGTGGCGCTCTGTGTGGCGGAGTGTTGGCTGAGTCGTGGGGAAACGGGAGAGGACGGCGCGCGGGGGTGTCGCCGTCCTGCGCTGTGGTGTGTGCGTGGAGGGCTGGTGCTTTCGCTTCTGGGGGTATCTCTGACCTATTCCCGGGGGAGTTACCTTGCGTTGACGGTGTCGTTGTTGGTGCTGTCAGGTGTGCTGCGCCGGCTCCGTCCGTTGGTTTGGTTGGCACTCTTTTGCTTGATGCTGACGGCATTGCCGGGCACGGCGGCGCGGGTGGCCAGCGCGGGGGATCTAGATGAGGGGTCGGTCTACAATCGCCTCCGTCTTTGGGAAGGCACCTGCGCAGTCATTGCCGAGGCTCCCTTGGCGGGCGTGCCTGCAGAGGAGGCGGGGTATCGCTATGGCGCTTGGTATCAGCCTCTCTCCATCGACGCACACTACCATCACTTTCTTAACGATTTGCTGAATTGCGCCAGCATCCATGGACTCCCCCTGGCGGGGACGCTTCTGGCACTCTTTCTCTGCGCGCTGTTCGTGGAGGGGCGGCAGGCTCGGAAGAGCCGGGATTCGTTGGAGGGGCATTTTCTGGCGGCAGTGGTGTCCACGGGAGTCCTCTGCGCTCTGGCGGGATGTTTCAGCACCTTCCTCACGAGCCCGTTGGTTGTTGCGGGCGGGTATCTCCTGCCGATTCTGCTCTTGCTGTTTCTACTCCGATTCCGTTCAGAAGTTCTGAATGGTTTCGGGACCCTGTGCTCCGCAGCGGCGCTGTGTTCGCTCTGCGTTATGCTGGCGATCTACGGCGTGGGGCGAATGGAACGACAGGGGCGGGGCTATGAGGCGCTCTCGCTCTCCTTGGATTCCCTGGGGGAGACTCTGCTGTTGACGCGGGAAGACGCCATTGCGACGGCGGTCTTCTTTCAGACCGTCTCCGAGGAACGCGCGGCACGACTGCATGGCCCGGAGTTCTCTCTTCGCGACTGGACGCCTGTGGTTCGCCACCGTTTGCGTCCCGCACTCTTCCACCACTTCAACGCCACGATTCTCCATCTGTCTCTGGGAGAAGACTGGGAGAGCCGGATGGTCGCCTTATGTCGCCAACTACAGGAAAACTTTCCCAAGGCGCGCGATCTTCCCTTGATTCTCTTGGGAGACGCGGAGAACAGCCCGCAACTCCTGGCCGCCGCCTCCGCCATGTCACCAGAGGACGATGTCAGCCTGGCTCTTTATGCGCCCTGTGAAGAGGAACTCCAAAGACTCCTCGACGCCGTCGGAAAGTTCCCGCATACTGTCTTCCTCTTCACAGCCCCCGGGACGCCTCTCCCCATGGAAAAGGCCGCCATTCCCATTTTTCCTCTCCCGTATCCCCTAGACGGGAAACGCATAGACCCACGGCCAGGAACTTTTGGCGCGGCGTGGCGGACATATCGGTAATTCCGGCGTGCGGTTGCCGCCACGGCCTCCTGTCAAACCTCCACCGCCTTTCTTTTTTCGCGTTTTTGCGGTTCCCCGCTTGCAAAACAGGGAAATGGCGTTATCTTCTACCCCGTTCCCAAAATCAAGCCTTCGTAGCTCAGCTGGTAGAGCAGTTGACTCTTAATCAATTGGTCCGGAGTTCGAATCTCCGCGAAGGCACCATCTTCACGCCTCAGTCCTCGCGGAATGAGGCGTTTTTCGTTGTACGGCATCTCTTGTTGTTTGGGGCGCAGTGGTTTTGTAAGGAGGAGCATAGGGATGGGGCAGCTGTTTTTTGAGCGGGACCGCGAGTCTGCCCGCCGGGACCGTCGGGAGCTTTGGGGAAAGGTGGAGCGTCTTCGCGGGCGTCAGCGGATGCTGGATGCCCTGCGGGGGTGGTTTCGCGGGGAGGACTTTTTGGAGGTGGAGTCGCCGGTGCGTCTGGGGGATCCGGCGCTGGAGGATTACATCGATGCCGTGGAGGCGGGGGAGGGAAAATGGCTGCGGACCTCCCCGGAACTGCATTTGAAGCGGTTGCTGGCGGCGGGGGTGCCGCGGCTCTTCGAGATTGGTCCCTGCTTCCGCCTGGGCGAGAGTGGGGACCACCACCGGGAGGAGTTCACCATGCTGGAGTGGTACCGCATTGGCGGAACCTGGCTGCAGCTCATGGAGGACGCACAGGGGATGATCCGCGCCGCCTTGGAGGCCGTCCGTCCCGGAATGGCCACGGCCCCTTTCCGGGGGCATGCCATCGATTTCGCCAGTGAATGGGACCGCCTGACAGTGGAGGATGCCTTCCGGCAATACGCGGAGTGCTCCCTTCGGGAGGCCCTGGACCAGGGGCGTTTTGAGGAGGTGCTCTGCACGCAGGTGGAGCCTCATATGGGCACAGAGCGACCGCTCTTCTTGACGGAATACCCCCTGGAATGCAGCGGGCTCTCCGCCCTCCTTCCGGGAAAGCCCGGGAAGGTGGCCCGCTGGGAGCTCTACGTGGCTGGACTGGAGATCGGCAATGCCTGCACCGAGCTGACGGATGCCCCGGAGCAGGAACGTCGCTTCCAGAAGACCGCGGAGCTCCGGGAACGGGAGGGCAGGCCGGTCTATCCCATGGACCAGGAATACATGAATGCCCTGTGGGAGGGATTTCCGCTCTGCGCCGGCACCGCCATTGGTCTGGATCGACTGGCAATGGTCCTCACCGACGCCAGTGATATCGCCGAGGTCCGCGCATTCTAACGGGAACCCGCCGCGCTGGCGCACTCTCCAAGAGCTCCCATGGTCGACGAAGAGAAACAACCCACGCCTGAAATCCTTCCATGCCGGAAGGAGTTCCTGGATTTCCTCCTGCTGGAACGGGGACTGGCACGACTCACCATCCGCGCTTATCGCACGGATCTGGACAAACTCTGGGGGTTTCTCCGGGCACAGGGGGTAGTCTCACTGGAGGCGGTCACCCGGGAGGATCTGCGGGACTTTTTGGAGCGGGAGGCCGCACAGGGAATGGGCCCCCGCACCCGCGCAAGAGAGCTGGTCTCGGTGAAGGCATTCTTCCATTTCCTCCGTTCAAAGAAGCTCCTCCCTCTGGATGTCACCGAGCTCATGGGCGCCCCGCGACTCCCCAAGATGGTCCCACAGGCACTCTCCGAGGAGGAGACCCGGCGGCTTTTGGCCGTCTATGATGCCCCCCCCGCGGAAAAAGACCGCCCGCGCTATCTGCGGAACCGCTGCATCCTGGCATTCCTCTATGCCACAGGACTGCGTGTCAGCGAGCTCTGCGCTCTCCGGATGACCTCCCTGGATTCCGAACGGGGCGTCCTGCGGGTCCAGGGGAAGGGCGGAAAGGAACGAGTCGTCCCCTTTGACCAGCGTGCAAACCACACCCTCCAGGAATACTTGAAGGACGGCCGGCCTGCTCTGGACCGCACGGGACGGGCGCCCTTTATTTTATTGAATCTAGAGGGAAAGGCGATGAATCGACGCTCCGTCTGGCAGGTCACCGACGAGGCAGGGCGCCTGGCCGGCATCCGCCAGCAGGTCCATCCACACCTCCTCCGGCACTCCTTCGCCACACACCTCCTGGCACACGGCGCAGATATCCGCTCCATCCAGGAACTTCTGGGACACGCCTCCGTCGCCACCACGCAAGTCTATCTCTCCGCCGAGGCCTCCCGGCTCAAAGACGCCTTCCAACGCTTCCACCCCAGGGCGTAGGCGCGGTCGGCAGGGACGGAAAAATTCCGGCACGGATTCGCAAAATTTAGAAATGGGGTTATTTTGTGGCTTACTAGCCTAGCTGTACCCTGGGGGCAGATTGTGCCTACGGTGGCATGTTTCTTGCTCATTTCCAGGGTGGCGCAGAGTCTCCCCGCGGCCTGCCGGCCGTGTGTGGGAGGCGACTCTTCCTGTGATGGAAGAGACTGTGCGGCAACGATTTCTGAATCATCAAACAATTCTTAAATAAAAATCATGCAACACTCATCCACACTAGGAGAAACGAAGATGCTGAAACGACTCGTTCGTCTTGGTATTGCGGTCTTTGCGCTGATTCTTGGCGTGAACATCCAGGCTGCCACCGTCACCCAGGAGCAGGCCATCGCCTTCGCCAAGGGCTGGCTTGCCAGCCAGGGGAACCCCGTCGCTGCCGACGGCATTGCCCGCGAGGTCGGGGACGCCGTGGCCGTTGAGGAAGGTGGCGCCGTCTACGGATACGCCGTCTCCTTCGCCCCCCAGGGATTCCTGGTGGTCTCCAACGACACCCGCGTGGCGCCCGTCCTCTTCTATAACAACGAGGGCGCTTTCGATAATGCCGCCGGAAATCCCCTCCGCTGGCTGATCGTTGCCGACATGTCCAACCGCCTGGCTGTGGCAGACCAGGAGTACGACGAGAGCGCCCGCAAGACCCGCGGCGCCTCCGACGACGCCACCGCACAGTACTACCAGAAGAACCAGGAGGAGTGGAACCAGTACACCTCCACCAGGAAGACCCGTTCCTGGCAGGCCGCCACCATCGACGATATCTGGGTCGACTACTTCACCAAGACCAAGTGGAGCCAGGGCGCCATTGACGACCGCAACAGTGGCACGAAATACGCATGCTACAACTACTACACCCCCACTCCCACCGTGGACGGTCCCAAAGAGGAAGAGGGCAACCCGAACAACGCCGTGGTTGGCTGTACCGCCACCACCACGTCTCAGATTCTTCGCTACTACGAGTGGCCCCAGAAGAGGCTGACCCCCATCACGAAGACGCTGAGTGTCGGCAGCAGCGAAAACATGATGATGAAGGCCTGGCCTTATACAATGACCACCATGGGTGGCACGGGAAAGGGTGGCGCCTACAATTGGTCCCTCATGACCCTCAATCCGGGCGCCCGCTTCACGGCAGCGGATTACTCCGAGGCAAACGAAGACAACTACAAGGAGATTGGCCGCCTGTGCCGCGATGCAGGCATCGCCATCGGAGTGGCTTACTACCATACCAATGCAGGGGAGACCGGTGGCAATGTGTCCTCCGGCACTTTCAAGCAGTTTGATTATTTTGCCACAAACAACGCAGGCAGCATGTATGACGCCATCCGCGCCTCCTTGGATGCCCACCGTCCTGTGCCGGTCAGTATTTATGCCGCAATCAATCTCTCTGATGCTTCCGCCGGCCACAGCATCTATGCGGATGGCTATGGCACCCACAACGGCCGCTGGTTCTACCACTTCAACATGGGCTGGGGCGACAGCGGCTCCAATGGTTGGTACAATCTGGACGAGCATTTTGCTTCCGCCTGGGGCAAATCCACTGTCGGGATCAACGCCATCAACATTTATCGGAACATGAAGCTTCAGGCCAACGAGGACCTGAATGGCTACATCATTTCTGGTCGTGTGACCGACGCCAATGGTGTCCCCGTGGCGGGAGTGAAAGCCAGTATCAAGAAGCAGGGCGAGGATGCGACCTGGCAGACCATGCTTGCCTGGTACGACCGCGTGGACGGCGGTGATTGCCATGCCCAGGTGAAGGAAGGCGAGGCTGGCTATGGCGCCGAGTACTACCGCAATGGCACCGACGGGAAGGGCATCTGGGCCATCGACAAGGTGGCCAAGGGCAACTCCTACGAGA
This sequence comes from Bacteroidaceae bacterium, assembly GCA_963621575.1. GTDB lineage: Bacteria > Verrucomicrobiota > Lentisphaeria > Oligosphaerales > Oligosphaeraceae > UBA1724. Next base: position 43,333 of record CAVFEH010000011.1, on the reverse strand, counting down.
TCGTCCTGGAGAAGGACGGATACATCTTCCTGGGAGACAAGGAGATCAATAACCTCTCCTCAAACAAGTGGGGTCTGAATTTCATCGCCGTGCCCGAGGAAGTGGGCGAGCTGGCCCTGAAGGGCTGGAGCCTGGAGAACGGCGTCCTGGTCCTGCAGTTCAACCGCGCCATCGGCGGCGTGAAGATCGATGGATCCGCCGCCACCCTCACCGCCGGCGGCAGGAACTACTCCCTAAAGGGCTTCGCGTTTGCCTCCGCCGCCGAGAGCGACACCATCCTGGTTGATGTCTCCTCCCTGGGCGAGCTGACCGACGCCACCCTGACCCTCAAGAGCAGCTTCCTCTACTACGATGTGGACGGCACCGGCGACCACACCGACATCTACAATGTCCCCGTCATCAATGTGGGACCCGCGATCGTCAACCAGCCGGCCTCCACCGTGACACAGTCCGCCGTGGTTACCGCCATTACCCGAAATGGAAACGAATTCCTGGCTTCCGGCAACATCCTCTCCTTCAAGGTCGATGCCACCGGCGATGTGAAGGCGGAGGACTTCCGTGTGACCGTCACCCGTAGCTACCAGGGTGGCGAGGGCTCCTACGCCGAGGTCCGCGGCACTTCCGCCCCCGCCGCCGCCATCGGCTCCCTGGAAGGTGATATTCTCACCGTCAATGTGGGCGAGGGATATGGCTTCGTGCGTCTGGACTACCTGCCCGCCGAGGGCGACGCCTTCCTGGGCGGCGAGACCTATATGGTGGACAACGCCGCGCCCGCCATCATCGCGTCCAAGATCGAGAAGAAGGACGGCAATCAATACGTCACCCTTACCTTCAACAAGCCCGTGGGCGGCGAGGGCACTGTCGCCAGAATCTACGGCACCAACCTGGGCTCCGACGGAAACGTCTACCGCTACGCCGAAACCATCGATAACGGCAATGTCCTCTTCCGGAAGGGCGCCAGCGAAATTCCCGATGGCGTCTTCTCCTCTGATGTGGACTCCTATCTCTGGGGATCCGGATTGGATGGACAGACCGCAAAGGGACACTTTGACGAGATCGGGGACAATGGAAAGGTCTCCGTGAAAATCCAGGTTTCGATTATTTCGAAAGACGATATCGAGGTCGGCTACCTACGCTGGATTGATGTGGATGGCAACGGAACCTTTGATCTGGGCACCGACGCCTTCGCCCTCCAGTACTGCAACGAGATCTATGGCAAGAATGGCCGCTCGACCAGCGACCTGTATACCATTGACAGGTCGGGGCTCATCCCTTCCATCGTCATCAACGCCCCCACTTACGGAGTGAAGAAGGAGGATGGGACCTACTCCTCGGCGGCGGGAGTCACCGAGGTGACCTTCACCGACCAGACCGGCCCAGAGGTCTACAACCTCGTCTGGCTGGGACCCGGCTCCTATCCCACCGGCACCCATGAACTGAAGTTCATCAACGACATCGACTCCGATACCTTGGAGCGGATCGCATACTACAGCTCCACCGGCATCGCATTCCCCCAGAATTTCCAGATCAACAGCGGTACCAGTATTGACAACACCAAGAAGACCCAGCTCATGGAGTTCTTCACCTCCTGGACCTCCGAGGGCAGTGGCGCCTGGATCGACAATTCCGTGGATGGCTCCCTCACATACGTGGCGGGACAGGATACACTCTTGATGGGCAACGGCGTGGCCGACGGTTTCACCGGAGAGGCTGTCACCACCGGGAGCAACCTCTACTACATCGACTTGGACCAGAGCAACAGCGTCTCCTCCGCAGACTTCATCTGGAAGGACGGCGATGGCGACGGCGCATGGACCGACCCCAAGGCTGACGATGACGTCAATCTGGGCAAGGCACTCCCCAGCCAGCTCAACTGGCGCGACCCCGTCGCAGCCGGTGACTTCAAGGTCATCCTCAAGGCGAATGGAGGGACTGCCACCTCCGTTCGAGTGGACGAGGTCACCGACGCCAATGGCGTTGCCCTCACCGGCGCTGCCTCTGTGATTCGCTGCCGCCTGAGCATCTCTCCCAAGATGACGAGCTCCAGCACGGAACCCATCCCCAGCGGCGTGGAGACCATCGAGATCCGGCCTTACGCCGACGCCATTTACGACGCCAATGGCAATGTGGCTTCCGAGACCTCCACCTCCGGAGAGCTGCCTCTCTCCGCTATTGGTGGACTCTATGTGTCGAAGGCCACCCTTGGAGCGGACAATGGTTCCATCGCCCTTCGGTTCTCCAAGCGCGTCGTGGGAAACAACCGCAAACTTGGCAGTTCGAATCTTATCAAGATCGCTGAGGACACCCCGCATTATTATGCCAACGAGGGCGACACCTACACCTCTACCATCACCGCCTCCCACTTCAAGGTCTACGCGGTGTATGGTGACAGCACCGAGGAGGCGCTGACCCTGTACAGCAGCACGGACGCCCATGTCTACAATCCCGGCATCCATCACCGTGAGGGATCCAATTATGTGATCATCGACCTGTTGGGTGCTAACCTCGCGGCCAACGCGCCGCTCCTGGCCCCCGCCGGCAAGACCCTGGCGTCCATTCGCGTGGAGTTCAATGGCATCTACGACTACGAGGGGGATGCACTGAGCGACAGCTCCATCACTCTCACTGCGAAGTCCGCCTACAAGCCTGGCTACGCCGGACTGCTGCCTCCCATGTTCACCAACAAGAAGGGCAGCTATACCTTCGTCAGCGCACTGGGGGACAACGCCAATTACACGACTGAGGAGATCATCGGAACTGCGGTCCTGGTTGGCGAAGACGTCGTGGTGACCCCCGGCATCCTGGGCGACCCCGGGTATGTCTGGACCTCCGCAGATACCACCAACAACATCTATACCTTCCAGCATGACTCCATTGACATCACCAAGCAGGATGGCGTGGATGCCGGTGAGATGTGCTTCGGCATGTACTACCGTGACTTGGATGCCGACGGCCGTGTGGACGCCGTTGACATGAACTTCTTCAATCCCTGGGGCCATGATGCGAAGAATCCCGCCCAGTTGATGGTGGGTTCCTCCGCCATGTCCAATTTCATCGTGTGGGTCCACTCCGATGACGCCGACAACGTGGAGAACAAGATTGCCTCGGAGACGAGCTGGGGCGCCTTCCCCGGTCTGGATAAATATCCTCTGAACACCGTTGACAAGGACAGCGCCCTCTATAATCTCATAACCGAGGGCAGGACTCCAACGGGCTGGCAGAGGGCCGCGGTCACGGGCGTCAGCGTCATTCAGCAGAATGCCAACCATGGCCTGGCCACCGACGCTGCTGGCTGGAATCTGGACGACGCCAACTACATCTACTCCACCATCCGGGTCACCTTTGACCAGACCAATGTTGCGCCCCGCACATACGGTGACCGCCAGGTGATGGTCACCTACGTGAATCCCCGTTTCGAGGATGAACAGATCTACGACAAGCGCATCAATTCCGGTTATGGCGTTGATATCATCGCTGCCGATAGTGATGTGACGGTGAAAATTCCCTACATCGACAAGGAAGGCAAGGAAGCGACCGTCGATTATACCTATGAGCATGTGAATGCCGGCCTGAAGAATGTGGACTTCTCTTCCGATGACGAGACTGCCGGCATCTACTGGATCCGCACGGTTGACCAGACTGCGCTCGAGGCCGAGGATGCCGGTGCCCTGGATGCCATCTGGATTTGCGATTCCTTCGGTCCCGCCTGCGCCTGGGATGGTGTCGCCCCCCAGGCAGTTTCCGCCGTCGCTTGGAGAGCGACTCCCTATTTGAAGGCAAACTCCGGGGACTCCTTGGACACCTACGAATTCCTGGATGTCCGTTTCTCCGAGCCCATCCTGGGCGCCGATGACTTGGGCATCCGGCAGGGTGAGAACGTCGTCTCCGGCTACAACGCCAGCGAGCAGAGTTACACCGATCTGTCCAAGGGTGCTGTCGGCGCCACTTTCGTCAGTGACAGCACCATTCGCTTCCGTTTCCAGGCAGGTGCGTCTATCGACGACCTTTCTTTCGCCTATCGCGGCACCCTCTTCTCCGCGAATCCCATCGAGCACGCCTTCGGACCCGGTACCGTCATGGGCGAGTGGGCGCAGTTTGATGTCACCGCTCCCGGCGTCCATCCCGTCCAGTCTGCCTACCAGGTTTTGGGCGGCTCCGCCGAGGAGCCCCTGGAAGTCTTCCGCATCGAGAATGCCAATGGCGGAACCATGACCAACTACGCCAGCGGCTTGACATTCTCTTCCGGCAGCAACATCCAGCCCAATTGCAAGGCGGGCGTTGCCGGCGTGCTCAGTGCGACGCCCCAAGTCAGCACAACTAGCCGCAATGGCGACCGCGGTGATGTCGCTGCTTATTCCATCGCTGTCCAGGGCGGGGAGTTCTCTTCCGGCGATGTGGAGATCACAACCAACGATGGTTCCATTACAGTCAAGGCGAAGGACACCAGCATGCATCCCGGCTCTTCCTTCTACGCCACCTTGAAGAATGTCTCCGTGACAAATGGAAAGATCGAGGGCAATCTCGCTGGAAACAAGGATTGGTCCAAGCCTTCCGTTGGCAATACCTGCGCGTACCACGCTTTCGCGGCACCTGCTGCCACCAGCTATATCACCGCCGCCTACAGCACTGAAAAGACTCCTGCAAACACCTTGCTGTCTGGTCCTATCTACATCTATGGCAAGGCGCAGCCTGCCATGCAGTCCAAGACCAGCCGCATCAATGTCGGCAAGGAAACAGCGGTTGCCAGTTTGGACCTGGCCGCCCCCGCGAGCTACAAGTTGACTGCAGTGAAGGTCCGTCTGGTGGACGCCTCCTATGGCGCCTTCGATCCCGCAGTCTCCCTGAAACCCCTGGCCGATGACGGCACCAGCGGCGTCCTCCTCTATGATCTGAGCACCGGGAAGCCCGTGAAGCTCTCCGCCGACAACCTCACTTGGAGCGAGCTTGGCACCACGGCGGAGGGTCTCCTTTACCGTGAAGTGACCCTGAAGCCCCTGAACGGTGTGGCAGTGCCCACCGTGGGCGGCGAGCCTGGCTCCGCGGATTTCGAGATCCGCGTGGTCCCCAGCGATTCCTTCCGCTTCGGCGAGTCCTTCTACGCCCAGATCCCCGATGATGGTCTCAAAATGGGCGCCTACCAGTCTGGCGACAGCGTGGCCGATACCTGGGGCACCCCCGATGGCACGAAGGGCTATCGTCTTACCGACACCCGTTTTTACGACGCCAATGGGGACGATCGCTGGAACGCCGGCGAATCCCTGGCCAATGGCGAGGATTCCGCGGCATCCAATTTGAACTACACCACCTTCGTTCCCTACTATGATGGCGGCACGGCTCTGGACATGTCCAAGACCTGTGCTAGCAAGCTGGATCTCCAGGAGAACGGCATCAATACCCGTGAGATCTACTACGCCAAGAAGAACGGCGCCTTGAATCCCGAGACCGATCCCTGGAAGGGACTCTTCGGACAGTTCGGCACCATCGCCGGCACGTCCACCTCTGGCAGCAGCTACGACCTGGAGTACAACGTTTCCTACGAGCCGGGCGACGACCTTTGGTATGATGTGGGCGGCACCCTGGGCGTCTACGATGAAGGCATTGACATTCCCATCTTCGGCAATGCGGATTTCTTCGCGCTGCCCTGGGCGGTCCAGGAGTTCGGCGCCCGCGGCATCCAGCTGCGCGCCGCCGCTCCCGCAGTGACCGCGGATGTCTCCAATGGCAATGTCTCTGCCCCCAGCCAGGAGCCCATCCCCGTGCTGGCCGTCAATCTGCAGGACGCCTCCCGCGGTTTCGGTCCCCGCTATGTCCTGGATGGTTCCATCCTGGTGGAGACCATCTCCAAGAATCTCTCCGCCGGCAAGCACAACCTTGTCTTCAAGGCCGCTGACAGCTCCCTGACCCTGGATAATGGCGCCGCCGTGGTACTCTCCGATGTCGCCAACCAGCGCTTCGTGGTGGCCGACGAGTCCGGCACCGCCTTCCTGGTGGTCCGCCGCCTGGCCGACGTGGCTGATTTTGATGGCGACGGCGTGACCACCGGATCCATCGTGGCTCTGCCCGAAGCCGACCAGACTGTCGCCCTGACGGTGGGCAACGACACCGCCCGCGACATCCAGCAGCCCTCCGCCATCAGCGGCGTGCGCGTCCTCTCCGTGGGCATCGACGCCACCGTGGGCGATTCCACTCTGACCCGCAATGGCACCAAGCTCGCCTGGAATGGCGGCGCCGCCGTGGACGCCAGCCAGGCCGGCATCTACGTCCTGAAGGGCGCCTCCGGCAGCAAGGCCGACTACATCGTGGTGCAGACCAGTGTCCTGGGCGGCGCCACCTCCGAGACTCTGCCTGTCTACTGCGCCAATGGCCGCGTGGTGACTCCTCTGCGGAACATCTCCGGCGTGGAGATCATGGCAGTGGGTGACATGCTGAAGCAGGGATGGTACACCATCTCCTATGACAATGGCACCATCGCCTTCGGCAACGGTGGCTCCGTGAAGCTGCCCGCGGCCGGCCAGTTCGCCATCGTCTATGGCGACGGCGTCGCCGATGACTACAGCCGGCCCTTCCTGGTGGTCCGCCGAAATGGCGCCAGCCTGCCCAACGCGGCTGTCACGGACCGCGTCTTCGTGAACCAGAACAGCCTCTACTGGGTGGATGTCACCCTCCACAGCGTCTCTGGCGTCACTCCCAGTCACTTCAACGACCTCACTGCCGATCAGAACAGCGGTGTCTCCCTGTGGTGGGACATGGATGGTTCCGGAACCTTCTCCGCCTCCGACATGTTCGTGCCTCTCAAGGAGACCCCCGTCTTCGTGGGCGGAGGCGACACCTGGACCTGCTCGCTGGTCCCCGACCCCGACTTCGTCACCGCGTGGCTCAACACCCCCGTGAACGGCACGCTCCAAGACAACCAGAACTTCTTCGTCTGCGTGAAGACCACCCAGGACATGTCCTTCGGCGACAGCTTCCGGATGAGCGCAAGCTTCCTGGAACCCTCCGAGCCGGACTATACCTACGCCGACTACAAGAACCGCGACCAGTCCATCTCCTTCGGCACGGAACTCAAGGGAATTGACAACCAGCTGACCCGCGGTGCCGTGGTCAGCTTCGCGGAGGCTGTCAGCCAGACCATCACCTGTACCACCGTCACCAATACTCTCTTCGCCAAGGAGACCACCTATGGCCAGACCGTGGATGCCGGCGAGCTGGTTTCTCTCATCAGCGTCAACCACTTCATCAAGACCGCCACCGGCGCCACTCCTTATGTCACCAGCGTCGGCATTGACCTGGTGAATGTGGAGGGCTTCGACCCCGAGACCGCCCTGGCTTCCCTGAAGGCCACCGACTCCGCCAAGCGCGGACTGATCCTCTACCGCGACGCCAATGGCGACGGAAAGCTGGATCCTTCCGTCGACACCGCAGTGGAGTGCACCATCCTTGCCACTTATGACGAGGCCACCGGCACCACCCACTACGACTTCCTGCTGGCAGACGAATCCTGCGTGGTTCCCGCCGACCAGGACAAGACCGCCGACCTCTTCGTGGTGGCCCGCATGAGCGACGAACTGCCCTACGGCATCCGCTTCTACGCCGCCATGGATGTGGATGACATCGCCTACAGCACCGGCGCGGCCAGCGTGGCCAGCGGCGTGAAGACAGATATCCTCTCCACCAGCATCAACGCCGACTTCGCCGACGTGGTGGGCGTTGAGCCTGCCACCGCCACTGGCGGACTGCTGGTCCGCTCCGCGGGATCTGCAGTCAACGGCTACCAGACCGTGACGCTGAAGCGCGGCCTCAACGGCGCCTACACTCTGAACTGGAATGGCAACAGCGCGGTCATCACCGACCTCACCAAGCCCGTCACTCTCACTCTGGGCTCCGGCGACAGCGCCATCGTGGTCACCTTTGATCCTCAGCGCTTCTTCCAGGAAGACGTCCTGGCTTACAGCCTCGCAGGCGCCCCCGTGGATGCGAATGACGGCACCGCCGTCGCCCTGGGCTCCAAGCTGACCAGCCTGGCCGGCTCCACGACCTGCCTCTACACGGATGTGGACATGGATGGCAAGTTCACCCTGGGCACCGACCGCATCAACCAGGCTGACTCCGACAAGGTCTTCACCGCCGCCGACCATCTCTCCTTCTACGACGTGGACGGAGACGGCGAATGGTCCGAGAACGAGCCTGTCTTCTTCGACACCGATCTGGTCTACAGCCTGCCCTGGATGGACGTCGTCATCGACACCGACTCCGTGGCGACCCAGGGCGTCGGCACCAAGACCGTCTCCCTCCAGGACAACGCCCTGGCCATTCTGCCTGAGACGCCCGCCGAGGGCGCCGCTGTGGCCGATGGCGAGCTCGTACTCTTCTATCTGGATGCCGACGGCGACGCCAACCGCAACTACGATCCTCTCCATGACGTGATCATCCTGCGCACTTGCGCGGGCACCGCCATGGGCGCCTGGACCCTGGCCGCAGACGACCAGGTAATCCTCAATCCCGCCGCGGAAGACGGCGACTTCGTGGTGGCCGACCACCTGGGCGAGGCCCTCCGCGCCTTCGCGGATACCGACTATGTGAAGCTCAGCACCCCCGCTGACGGATACTCCCTGGACAATGCCATCATCCTCTCCGTTGACGAGAACTGGGATGACATGGAGATGGCCTGGGAATTCCTGGCGAACTCCGCCCGCTCCATCCGCCGCATCACTCCCGACAACTCCAACGCCGAATTCGCCACCGCCCTGAGCGCGGCCAGCGGCATCATCGGACTGGATATCGCAAACAGCGGCGCCTCCGACGTGGTCCTCACCAGCATCACCGTCCGCTTCGACAACGTGAAGGGCTGGAACACCAGCGACTTCTGCAAGCTGACGGCGGACGAGACCTCCGGCGTCCAGCTGTGGCGCGATCTGGATGGCAATGGCGCCTTCGATCCCGCCATCGACGCCTTCGTGCCCCTCTCCGGCGCTCCTTCCTGGAGCCAGGAGGGCAATACCCAGATCGTGACTCTGGCCCCCGCCTCCAACAACGCCATCACCAGCGAGACGCAGGACGGACTCTTCGACTTCTTCGTCGTGGTCATCCCCAGCACCACCGCCAACAACACCAACCTGGTGGATGCCGGCGACCAGTTCACCGCCACCATCAACAACAGCGACGTGGTCCTCAACAAGACCCTCACCAAGAGCCCCTCTGTGGTCACTGGCGTCATCACAATTGACTCCAAGCCTCCCCAGCTGGAGTCCACCGCCTCTGCCAGCGAGAGCGGCGAGTACGTCGATATGGTCATTCTGACCTTCGATGAGGGCATGAAGCGCCTCTCCGGCACCGATCTCTCCGTCTGGACGGTCATCGATGTGGAGACTGGAAACGCCTTCGAGGTCACCGGCTGCACCCTCTCCACCTCTGGCAAGATCGTGACCCTGACTCTTGGACTGCCCGAGGGCAAGACTGCCGCTGACTACGACAACACTAAGTTGAAGGTCAGCGCCTCCTTCACCGCCGATACCGCCCTCACCGACTACGCCGGCAATCCCGCCGAGCTGGTGGCGGTCGATGTTGACGGACAGGAGATCGATCCCGATCCCGGCCCCGGCCCCGATCCCGGCCCCGGCCCCACTCCCGTGGATCCCGATGATCCTGATGACGATGATGATCCCGACTTCGTGGATACCGACAATGACGGCATCCCCGACGAATGGGAGATGAAGTACTTCGGCGACCTGACGACTGCGGACGACACCACCGACTTCGACGGCGACGGCGTCACCGACCTCCAGGAGTACAAGATGGGGTATGATCCCATCAAGACCCAGACTCCCGGACGCAGCTTCTACGCCGAGCTCTCCAACGGGAAGTATCTGCGTGTCACCCAGACTGCTGAAGGCAAGTTCCTCCTCTATGGAACCACCTCCGATGTCACGGATCTTGTCGTCGACGCGAAGTTCTACCTCAACGCCACGGACGGCGAGGTGGACTTCGACGGTGACGGCCTGGCCAATGAGGCCGAGAACAAGGTCTTCGGCACCGATCCCACCCGCCGCGACACCGATGGTGACGGCCTCAACGACCGTGACGAAATCATGGCCGAGACCGATCCCACCGACGCCTCCGATCCCTGGAGCAACAAGGCACTGGATCTGATTCTGGAGGCCCACGAGGTCATCGACCTGGTCTACGACGAGGCCACCAACACCATCAAGAGGCACACCTCCACCATTGCGGCGCGCACCGCGCCCTACGCCGTGGTGCCCGACTTCAATGGAATGATCGACGACCTCTCCAAGTGGTCCGGCGAACTCTGGTTCAAGCTCTCCGACAGCTCTGTCGCCAGCGGAACCCTGTTGCAGAAGAGCGCCGACCGCGAAGGCGCCCGCGGGGACTTCTGGTTCGGTCTGAAGGACGGCAAGCTCGCCCTGACGCTGCCCAACCTCTTCTCCGCCACCAGACTTACGACCGCCACTCTCGACTGGACGGTGCCCACCGGAACCTGGGTCCACGCCGCCTTCACGGTGGAGCAGGTCGCCGCCGCACGCGCCCAGATCACCATCCTGGCCTACGCGGACGGCGAGGAGCACCTCTACGACTCCGGCAAGATCGCGGCACGCCTGCGCTCCACCGATGACTCCGTGGACGGCAAGCTCTACTTCGGCGACGGCTCCACCGCCACCGAGCGTCTCTCCGTCCTCCTGGACGAGGTCCGCATCTGGAACAAGGTCCTGACCCAGGACGAGATCGCCGCCAACCGCAATGTCTTCCTCACTGCCGACACTGCGAATATGGCTGCCTACTTCGCCTGCAACTACACGGTGGCCTCCGGCAAGAAGTTCCCCGCCGTCACCTACAAGACCCGTTCCGCCCTCTCCGAGGCTTTGACCCAGGCCAAGAGCAATCTGGAAAGCGCCCAGACTGCCTACGGCGCCGCCAAGTCCGCCTACGACGCCAGCAGCAGCCCCTCCGACGAGGAGAAGACCGCGCTGGCCAATGCCGAGGCCGCCCTGGAGAGCGCCCGGAGCGTTTACAACCAGGTCTACGACGCCTACGCCAAGGAGATGGCCTCCGATGGTCTGGCTGCCACCTTCAAGGGTGACGCCCGCCTCTCCATCACCGACTCCGAGGAGTATCAGGATGGCGACTCCGACAACGACGGCATTGCCGATTGGTGGGAGTACTCCAACTTCGGAGATCTGGACACCGCCGACGGCGACTCCGATGCGGATGACGACAAGCTCTCCGACTACTATGAGTACCTGCTCCGCAAACAGGGTGCGGATCCCAACGACCCCTACTCCCTGGCTGGCGATGGCAAGACTCTGGACGGCGACGTCGACTCCGATGGCGACGGTCTCACCAATGCCGAGGAGATGAACTACGGCACCGATCCTCTCAACGGGGACACCGATGACGACGGCGTCTCCGACAAGATCGAGGTTGCCTTCAACTCCAATCCGCTGCATCCCATGTCCGTGGTGGTCCTCAAGTCCACTGGCATGCCCGTGGAGGATTCCTGGAATGACGTGAAGGATACAGATTGGACTCTGTACCGCGCCACCGAGGCTCCCAGCCGCTCCCTGGATCTGGGTGCCCTGGACGGGGATCTGGAGCTGCCTTATCCCGACCGCTTCGCGGTAGGCACCCAGGTGCTGGGCGCCTACAACGACGTCTACTCCGGCGACTTCACCCTGGAATTGTGGGTCAAGGCCGAGAACGCCGCCTCCGGCGTCCTCTTCGAGACCCGCGCCTCTGATACCGGCTGGGGATGGAGATTCCTGCTGGAGAACGGCATCCCCCGCGGCGAAATCTTCACCTCCAATGACGAAGTGATCGCCGTCGTGGGTGGCGAGGGATCCACCCCCGCCCTGCAGGAGGGAGTCTGGACCTACCTGGCGCTCTGCTGGAGCACCCAGGCCCATACCCTGACCATCTACCGGGACAAGATCGCTGAGATCTCCTCCTTCCCCGTGGCATACGATGTCGACTTCGGCGCAGCCTCCGAATACGCACGAATCGAGAAGATCGACGGCGTGGCCATCGATGAGTTCCGCTTCTGGGGCGAGGCCCGCACGCCTGAGCAGATCGAGTACTGGGGCGAGCAGATCATTCCCAGCCCTCTCAACGCCGTGATCTCCTACGACGCCTACACCGACGCCTCCGGAACCGACGTCGAGGACCGCTACATGGAGCGCGACTACCAGCTGCGCGCCAACTACCGCTTCGATGACGGCGGCAAGACCGTCGAGGATTTCGCACACTTCCGCGAGGATGGCTACGCCCTCACTGTGGCTGACGGCTCCATCATTGACTTCGCCGACGGCGCCAAGCAGATTGGCGGCGTGGACGACGTGGACGGCGACGGCATCCCCGAGTGGTGGATGAAGACCTGGAACCTCAACACCTTCCGGAACGCCAACGACAACGAGCCTTCCAAGGGATGGCTGCAAGTGCCCGGGCACCAGTGGAAGCTCAATGGCACCAGCACCTGGTCCTCCATGCTCATGTATGACGACGATGGCAACATCATCGGTCTCTACGGATACCAGTATGGCGTGGCTTACTCCAGCCTGGGCGGTGCCATGCACTACTCCACCACCTGGCGCAATGGCAAGCTGGTCGGAGTGGACGCCACCAATGCCTCCTACGGCACCGTGGGCGGCGGCAACCCCGAGGGTGGATACATCACCTCCAACAAGCAGCTGAGCATTGACATGGCCTACGTGACCATGCACAAGTACGTGAACCTGGCCGTGGCCCCCACCGAGGCCTACCTGACTACGCGCACCGGCAACGGCGCCACCATCACCGGTGTCCTCGTCAATAAGCATCTGCTCTCCAGTGAGGAGCTGTCCGGCAACACCAACCTGGCGGAGTACTTCCAGGCCGGTCGCAACCAGGTGGTCATCGTCTGGTCCCGCCACAACTTCCACACCGTCACCTACGAGATCGGGGAGGATGAGTACGACCGGAAGTTCTACATCGGCAGCGTGGATGCCGACCTGACCGTCGACGGCAAGTTGGTCATCGCCCGCGGACACGACTACCGCTACGATCCCAGAGCAGCCTGGTACTACCGCGCCACCACCGCCGACTACGATGTGGACTCCATGGGCACCTCCTTTGGCAACGTGGGTAGCGACCTCAATGGCTACATCTTGAACTACGGCATCACCGGAACCAGCCTCGACCCCTACGCACACCAGTACGGCGCCCTCAACGACATGGACAATGATGGCATCGACCTCTACAACGAGTACCTCATCGGTTCCAACCCCGCCAGCCGGGACTCCGACAACAACGGCATCGCCGACGGCAAGGAGGACTACGACGGGGACGGTCTCGTCAACTCCGTTGAGATCAATACCCTCAAGACCGATCCTCTCAGCAAGGATACCGACAACGACGGCGTTTCCGACGCCGCCGAACGGGCCAGCGCCAGCGATCCCACCGACTGGAACAGCCCCGTCAACTACCTGTATCTGCTGACCGACGGCACCGAGGACAGCTACCTCCAGATGCCTCTCCAGAGCCGCTTCGCCCTGGACACCTTCACTCTGGAGGCCATGGTCTCCGCCGAGAACCCCGCCAACGGAGGTCTGATCCTCCAGCGCGTGGTGGGCACTGTCGATGAGTCCAAGCCCCTGATCAACTACGAGCTGGGCCTCAACGAGAGCGGCAAGCCCTACATATCCTTCTCCGACAAGGAGGGCAGCACCGCCAGCCGCACTCTCACCGCCCCCGACGCCCTCGACGCTGACACCTGGACGCACCTGGCCGCCACCTTCGACGCCAGCACCAACATCGTCACCCTCTTCGTGGACGGTGTCCAGGTCGCCAACGGCATGACCGCAAGCCAGCCCATCACCAATGGGCCCGCGCTGATCTACACTCGCGCCGGCGCCGGGTTCAAGGGCGGCATCGATGAGATCCGCATCTGGAATGTCGTCCGCACGGCGGCCCAGATCCAGGAGAACATGGACGTCTCCCTCACCGGCAAGGAAGAGGGCATGGTCGCCTACTACCGCTTCGACGACGCCAACCTGACCAAGCGCGCCGCCCTGGCGGGATACACCGACGAGGAGCTCCGCGAGGACACCAGCCTCTGCCCCACCTATCTCTACTGCGCCGACAGCAATGTCCTCAACGCCTTCGATTGGCGCAACAACTGGGCCAATGCGGCTGTCCTCCACGGCACTGCCACGGTGGTTGAGGATCCCGGGCGCTCCAGTTCCTTCGAGGTGGGCATCTACGCCTACTCCAGCGGCATTGAGGAAGGCAACGAGGATCCCGGATTCGCCTACGTCTCCACCAGCGGCGAAGGCACTTCCGACATCCTCCAGGGCGTGATCCTCTCCTACCCCGCCACCGCGGCTACCGAGAACATCATCTACAAGTACTTCTGGCTCAAGACCGACGCGAGTGGATACATCGCGGATGATCTGACCTACTCCTCCGACAGCCTCTACGAGGTCGCCACCGGCAATGTGCTGAGCGACAGCGTGGTCCTGGGAACCAGCACTGAGCTGTCCCTGGACGAGGTCGATGTGGCTGTGGGTGACTTCATCCAGCTTGTTGTGGCCGCCGTCAACTCGGATGGCGTCACCAGCATTCTGAGCGTCTCCAAGCTCATCGAGTTGAAGGCGTCCGATGAGAACCACGGCATTCCCGCCAAGCTGGTTCTGGTCTCCCCTGTGGAGGATCAGACGGGTCTGCCTGACGGCAAGGCTCTGCAGGTGAAGGTCCGCAACGAGAACGACTTCGGTGGCGTGGCCCACATTTCCTGGTACCGGAACATGAATCTGGTCAAGAGCGGCTCCGCCGAGATCGGCGCCAATGCCACGGTCACTCTGGAGATGAACGACACGAGCAAGGTCAAGAAGGGCGATGTGTGGTCCTTCAAGATCTGGTTCGAGCGCGAGGGCAGCACTGCCCGCAGTCAGGCCATCCCGCCTGCCAAGACCGTTGACGGCCAGGTGACCGGCGAGTGGGTCTATCTCCAGATCGGCACCGGCTTCGACGAAGAGATCGCAGACAGCGGCAAGCGTGTCTACGGCGCGCCCACCAAGCCTGAAAGCGTGAAGGTGACTCCCGAGGATCCCGATACCAAGTCCCTCCTCATCGCCACCGCCTCTGGCTCCAAGTGCAAGTACGCCTTCAACTACTACTACCAGTGGTACTACAAGGCGGTTGATAGTAGCCAGTATGTGCTTGCCCCCAGGCAGGATCTGCCCTACTGGCAGCCCGCGGTCACCGACATCACCGACGACATCGGCACCACCCAGGCCGGCTTCTCCACCTACTCTCTGGACGAGGGCGACCAGGTCTACTGCGCCGTCTACGCCATGAATGTCTACGGCGAGAAGTCCCGCTCCGCGGTTTCCAACGTGGTGGCCATCCAGGCCGTGGGCGCCATGTACGAGCCCAACGATCACTACGACTACGCCAATCCCATCTACCCCAAGACGGCTTGGCTCTCCACCAGCGACGCCAACATCCAGGCCCATACCTTCAAGTCCGTGGACGATCAGGATTGGGTGTGGTTCACGGTCCCCGCTGGCACCGACAACCGCAAGATGCTGGTTTCCTTCGAGACGAATCTCGGCACCATGTATGCCTACGGCAGCACCATGGCGTCCACCAGCATTCCCGACACCGTCCTGGAGCTCTATAAGCTGGTGAACGGCAATCTCAAGCACATCAAGACCGTGCGCGACTTCAGCTCCGACAACAACCTGGGCATCAGCACCAGCTACGCGCGCTTCGAGAACCTGGCCCTGGACGCCGGCATCTACTACGTCAACGTCTACAGCCAGTATCGCAGCTCCAATGATGTGGGCGTGACCTACTACATGCACCTCTACATGGAGCGCGAGCCCTGGACGGGCGAATCCCTGGTTTGGGATGATCCCGAGGGTGGCGTGAGCTCCCTGGAGCTCACCCCCGCCGCGCCCGGCGCCTCCGACGACCTGGTGGCCAAGCTGAATGTCTCCGCCTACACTCCTGAGGATACCCGCGTGACCGACTACCGCTATCTGTGGTATCGCAACGGAATCGTGGTGCCTCTGAAGGGTGTCTCCAGCGTGGAGAGCTATGCCACGAGCCGCTACATCCTCGACCAGGCGGTGAAGGGCTATGACACCATCCCGTCCGACATGCTGGCGGAAGGCGATGTGTGGCAGTGCGTGGTGTATCCCTACTCCTCCACCTACGGCTATGGCAGCGCCCTTTATTCCAACACGGTGACCATCGGCGCCTCCAGCTGGAGAATGAACCTGACCAGCCGCAAGACCTTCAAGAGCGGCGCCGAAGTGGTTGCCGGCGATGAGGTCGTGACCCTTGGCTGGGAGGAGTTCGCCACCTACGGCTTCGATCCCACCTACGACGTGGCCTTCCCGGTCCTGACGGTCCCCAAGGGCGACGGCACCTACGTCCGCCAGCCTCTGGCGCAGGGCGCCCTCTACTCTCTGGGGCTCTCCAACGAGTTCGCCACCCTCTCCACTGACATCCGGCCCTACGGCAACACCGCCAGCTGGTTCATCGTCGCGGAGATGGGCGATCCCGCCAGCGACAGCATCCAGGAGTTCGCCCTCAGCTGGGATGCCACGGCGCTGCCCGCCTCCACTGCCAGCGGCTTGACCATCACGCAGATGCGCAAGCGCGTTGACGGCTACTACGAGTCCGTGCTGGGCACCGCCACCTCCATCGAGGCCGGACAGGCCGGCGAGATCGTCCTCTCCACCGACCAGCTGAACAACCTGCAGCGGGATGAGAATGGCCAGAAGTTCGCGGTCTTCCGCGTGACCATTGGCGCTCCCGACTCCATGCAGACAGTGACGCTGAAGGCCGGATGGAACCTGGTTGCCCTGCCGCTGACCCCGCTCAACGGTGATGTGAACGACGTCTTCACCGTCAACGGCAGCAAGCTCTACGCGGGCTCCGTCTGGCAGTATGAGGGCGGACGCTACGTGGCCGCCACAAACCTGGTCGCCACCAAGGGCTACTGGATCTATGCCAAGACCGCCGCCACCATCAATGTCTACGGCACCGCCGAAAGCGATGTGATTAGCCTCTCCAAGGGCTTCAACATCATCGGACCTGTCTACGACATCGATGACTTCGAGGCCGCCTACAAGGCCGCTTATCCCAAGGTCTACGAGAAGATCGCCAAGAACGCCGATGGCGGGCTTGAGATCTACAAGTTCAATCCCGAGGATGGCGGATACCACCTGGCCGTGGTCAATGGCAAGTATGCCCTCAAGGTGGGCACTGGCTACTGGATCAAGGCCACCGAGGATGTGGAACTTCCCGTGATCCCCACAGGCAAGTAACCCCAACTCCCTAGACGCAAGGGCCGGGCAACCCAGCAGGGCTGCCCGGCTTTTGTCTTTCCCCGCATGCGGTGCAAAAACAGGAAGCATGGAGAGGGGGAGGGCGCCTGCAATGCGCCGCATCGTCTGAATTCTTGTGTCGGAGCGAGCCTCCGGGGAATCCGTGAATGGATATTTTATGATGGTTTCGGATTTCGAGGCATGGGGCGCCAGCGCCGGTGGATTCCGGTGCGTTCTTTGGGGCAGCAGTCGCCGATATGCCAGGCACGGGCATCGCTTCCAGAATAAAGGCGTTCCATCCTTTGCAAGGGACCCTGAGGACGGGGGGCTGCCGCCCCGTATCCCTGCCTGCGCTCCTCCGCCCACCTGCGGCACTTGCTTTTTTCTGGGGTATTGATGTCTTTTCCTTGTTCCAACGATCCTGTCGCCTTGATCACGGGGGGCGCGCGCCGTGTGGGGGCGGCGTTATGCCGTGCCCTCGTGGCACACGGCTGGCGGGTGGTCATTCATGCACGGCGCTCCGTTGTCGAGGCGGAGGGGTTGCGTGACGAGCTCTGCGGGAGCGCGGGTGGCGAGGTCGCCTCTGTGCTGGCGGCGGATTTGCGGGAGGTGGACTGCGAGGCCATTCTGGGTGCGGCGGTGGAAGCCTTCGGCCGCCTGGATGCCCTGGTGAACAATGCGTCTTGTTACACTCGGACGGGACTGCTCTCCAGTTCCCAGGCAGAATACGAGGAAGTCTTCCGCGTCAACT
Organism: Bacteroidaceae bacterium; assembly: GCA_963621575.1. GTDB lineage: Bacteria > Verrucomicrobiota > Lentisphaeria > Oligosphaerales > Oligosphaeraceae > UBA1724. Next base: position 25,258 of record CAVFEH010000011.1, on the reverse strand, counting down.
ATGAGGCGCCCTTCGCGCTCATGCGGGCCTTTGCCCGGCGTGGACAGCCCGGCGTGATTCTGAATCTCCTGGATGCCCGCATGGACCTCCAGGACACGGGAAGCGCGCCTTATCTGCTTTCCAAGAAGGCCCTCCGGGATGCCACGCTGTTGTGCGCCCACGCCTGGGGGAAGCTTGGCATCCGCGTCAATGCTTTGGCGCCGGGGCTGGTTTATCCCCCGGAGGGCGTTCCGCCGGCGGCCATGGAGCCTTTGCTGGCCAGTCTTCCTCTCTCTCATGGGACTTCGGAGGAGGAGCTGGCGAAGGCGGCGCTGTTCCTGATGGAATCCCCTTCGGTGACTGGCGAGATCCTCTATTTGGATGGAGGAATGCATCTTCCCGGAATGCCCATGCGGGAAAAGGAGAATCCTCAATGATTTTGCGGCAGGCAATCTTTTTTGTGCTCTTCGCCCTGGTTGCAGGCGTGGTTCCATTGCTTTGCGGCGAGGCCATGCCCCTGACGGAGTATCAGCGCCTTTTGATGGAATACGAATCCCTGGGCGGTCAGCTCTCCGCGCTGCAGTGGCAGAGTGCCATGGAGTCCCAGGAGGCCACCCGTGTGGAGGAACAGCTCCGTCAGCGGAAAGAGGCGCTCTCCGGGGAACTCGCGGGTCTCCAGACGGGGAATGCAGCTCTGGAGGAGAGAGTCTCTTCCCTGGAAAAGGAGTCCGCGGTGGCGGCCTCCGAGCTCTCTGCTCTGGCGCCGAAGGGGCTTTCTGCGCTGCGTGATGAGCTGAATGCCCTGGGTGCGCAATGGCGTCGGGCACGCTCCTGGCGGATGGAGCGGCAATTTCTGGAGGGGCCGGATGGCGTCCGCCGGGAGTTCCGCATTTTGATTCTGGGCGAGAGCCGCCGTTGGATTCTGAACGCCACGGCGGGGCTGTCCGGGGTGGGGGTCTGGAAGGAGGATTCCGGGACCTGGGAGGACTGCTGGGACTCCACCTTGGCGGAGCCCCTGGAATGCCTCTTCCGCCAGGCAGAGGGAAGCCGGAATCCAGAGGATCGCGGCGTCCGGGAGGTGCCATTGTGAAGAAGACTCTCCTGCAGGCGTTTTTCTGTGTCCTGGCGTTTCTTTTTGCTCCGGTTTTCGTTGCGGAAACGCAGCCTGTCCCTCCTGTTGTCTCCCAGGTGGAGGACAATGGTTTGCGTCAAAGCGTGGAGGAGCTCCGACAGCGTTTGGTGGACCAGGAGTCCCGTCGCCTGGAATCCTCGCGCGCCTCCGAAGAGGCCTGTGGACTTCTTCAATTGGAGATCGCTTCCCTGGAGGCCGCCCTCTCTGAGGCGCGGAAGAACCATGCCCTCCTGGAGACCCGTGTGCAGGAACTCTCCGGGGGGCTTTCCCGGGTTCGCCAGGACGTCGGGGAGGCGCGGCGGCTTCTGGATCAGCGGGCTCAGGAGTGGGGATTCTCCGAGGGGCTCTCCGGGGAGGCGCTCCTCGACAAGCAATCCGCGCAGGTGCGCGTTCTCCGGAGCGGACGGTCTGTGGAGGGCGTGGCCTTGACGCCGGAGGGCGTGGAGGCCCGGGGACGGCTGTTGCGTCTGGGGGCCTTCCTCTATTTTGCCAACGACGACATCGCAGGACCCGCTTTCCAGGAAAATGGCGCGTCCCTTCCCGCCGTGCTGCCCCTGGAGGGCGAAGACGCGGCGAAGATCCGCGCACGGCTGACGCCCTCTTCGGACGGGCTTGCTCCCCTGCCTGTCTCCTTTGAGGGGCTGGCGGGCTTCCAGTGGCGCCCCCCCGCCCGTCAGACGCTCTGGGGACATTTCCGGCAGGGCGGCGTGGTCATGATCCCCCTGGGCATCCTGGCATGGCTCTGCCTGGGACTGGTCTGCGAGCGTTGCTGGTATTACCTCCGGAATTCCCAGGAGAGAGTCCTTCGAGGCGTGTGTGCCAGCGGTGCGCCTGGTTCCGGGGAGCGTCTCCACTCTGCGCGCCGGGCCCTGGAGGGCTCCCGGCGGGGGCTCACCCTGCTGGCGGTCACCGCCTCCGTGGCGCCCCTGCTGGGGCTTCTGGGGACTGTGACCGGAATGATCCACACCTTCGAGGTCATTACCCGTGTGGGCACCGGTGACGCGCGGTTGCTGGCAGGCGGCATCTCCGAGGCCCTCATCACCACCGAAGCGGGACTTCTCCTGGCCATTCCCGCGCTGCTCTTCCATGCCTGGTGTGTCCGCCGCAACCGCCGCCTGGCCGCTCACCTTGAAGAGGCCTGCGCCACTCCCCGGGAGGGCCGTCCATGAATCGTGGCGGAGCCATCTTCCGTCTGGAACGCGAGGACGACGAGGAGTCGGCGCGGATCAACATTTCCCCGCTGGTGGACATGGTCTTCCTGCTGCTGATCTTCTTCATGGTCACCAGCGTCTTCACCCGCACTGGCAGAGTGGAGGTCTCCCTCCCCGAGGCCGCCTCCGCCTCCGTCGCCGAGGAGCCAGCCATTTTTTTGACTCTGACGCCCGAGGGCGAGATCCTCTGGCAAGACCGCATCCTCTCCCTGGCGGAAGTACGCCCCTGGGTTGAGTCCCTGCTCCAGGAAACCCCCGACCGGCCCGTTACCGTCCTGGCACACCGGGACGCTCCGACCGGCGATGCCGTCCGACTCCTGGAGGAATGCCGATTGGCCGGCGCACACACGCTCTCCCTGGGCGCACAACGGGAGAACGCCTCCGGATTCTGAGGCCATGTTCCTTACGACTTACCACAATCACAGCGTCTGGAGCGACGGCACCGCCTCCATCCGGCAGATGGCACTGGCCGCACGCGCAGCAGGAGCCCGCGAATTCGGCATCAGCGACCACCTGGTGGCGGCCCCCCGGGGATTCTTTCTGGACGCCCGCGGGTGGTCCATGGCGCTGACCCTCCTGGACGACTACGCGGCAGAGGCCCTCCGTGTGAAGGAGGAACTCTCCACACCCGCATTTCAGGTTCGCATTGGCATGGAGGTGGACTACTTTCCGGAGACCTGGGAGGCCGTGGCCGCACGACTCGCCCGTCTGCCCCTGGACTACGTCATCGGCGCCGTGCATTTCGCCGCCGACTTCCCCGTCGACGCTTCCGCCGGCTACTGGCGGCGACTCTCTCCCGGGGAGCAGGGCGCAGTCTGGGAGGAGTACGCCCGGCGGGTCTTGGGGTGTGCCCGGGACCTCCCCTGCCAGTGGTTGGCGCACTTGGATCTGGCGAAGATCTACGGCGTGGCCCCCACGGCGCACGCCAGGGAGCTCCTGTCCCAGGTACTGGAACATTGCGCCCGCCGCGGCGTCTGCATAGAGGTCAATGCAGCCGGACTGGATAAATTCTGCGGCGCCTTCTATCCCGAGGAGTCCTTGTTGAAGGAGGCCGTTGCGCGCGGGGTGGGCATTCTGGTGACTGCCGACGCCCATGCGGAATCCCAGGTCGTCCGGCACTTCGGGGAGCTCTATCCCATGCTGAAGACTTTGGGTGTGAGCCGGATTCCCCGGTTTGAACAGCGTCGCATCCACTGGCATCCCCTCTGAATTCCCGAATGTTCTGGCTTCTCACCATCCTCTGTCTCTTCCTGTCCCTGGGGATCAGCGTCCTGGCGGGAAACATCGGCCTTGGGCTGCCCGCCGTGCCGTTGTGCGCCTTCTCCTTCGCCATGCGGGGCGGCGCCCTCCGCACCGCCTTCCTGGCACTGCCCGCCGCCGCCATCCTGGACGCCCTCTGGCTGCGGCAGATTCCAGGACAGTGCATAGCTACCATCCTGCTTTTGATTCTGGCGCATTATTGGCGCAAGTGGGGTGACACCGACTCCTGGTGCACCATCGCCGGCGCCGTGGTCGTGGGCACCCTCATCGTGCGCGCGGCCGAAGGCATCTTCATTCTGACAGGCCAGGGCGGCCGCTGGGACTTCCTGGGACGGGGTGGCTGGTGCCTCCTTGTCTTTTCCGTCGTATATCTGATGGCGCTTTCCTGGTTGCAAAACTGTCTGCTGGCCCGGCGGATCTCCAGCGCCCTGGAGGAGGAGGACGCCCGGGGGGAGTAGTCCTCCCCTGCCGGAGCTGTCGCACGGGATGTCGGAGGAGCGTCGCAATCGGGGCAATGGTGCGCCGGGGATGGCGGGTCCGGTGCCGCAGGAGGTCATGCGGGGGAGGGCGCTTTTCTGCGGCGGCGTGATCCTGCTGCTTCTGCTGTTGGTGCTTTTCCGGCTCTGGCAGGTGCAGATTCTTTCTGGCTCCGAACATCAGCGGCGCGCCCGGCGGCAGGCCCTGCGGCCTGTCCGCGTCAACAGCGTTCGTGGCCGCATCTTCGATGCCACCGGCAAGACCCTGGTGGAGAATCAGGATAGCTATGACTTGGTCTTCTATGTCTCCGAAATGCGGCAGCCCGGACGGCAGGCCCGCACTCTGGATTACGTCCTCGCCACGGAACGGGCGCTGGCCGGCTACCTGGGACGGCCTTCGCATCTGGACCGGGAGACCGTCCGGCGGCAGCTCACCCGCCGTCCTGTCCTGCCGCTTGCGGTCTTCGAGGATTTGACGCCGGCGGAGGTGGTGGCCTTCAGCGAGTATCTGCCCATGCCACAGGGTGTGGAGGTCATGCCCGTGGCCCGGCGATGCTATCCCTTCCCGGGGGTCCTCAGCCAGGTGCTGGGATACACCGGGCGCATGCAACCCGCCGGCGACGATGTGCTGGAGGACCTCCCGCGCCTTTATACCACGCCGGAACTGCGGGGACGCAGCGGCTTGGAGCAGGCCTTCGACCAGGAATTGGCGGGCCGTCCCGGCGTGAAGCTCCTCTTGGTGGACCCCGTGGGATATGCCCGGAGGACCCTGGATGAAGGACAGGACGCGGAGGACGGCCAGGATCTGGTGCTCACGATCGACATTCACGCGCAGTCCGCCGCCGAGGAGGCGCTGGCGGGGCACGCCGGCGCCCTGGTGGCCGTGGATGTGGAGACAGGCGCCGTGGTGGCCATGGCTTCCGCCCCCACCTTCTCCTTGGACGCACTGGACTCCGCGGCTCTCTCCCGGATGCTCAACGACAACGAGGCCCGTCCCATGTTCAACCGGGCCACCCAGGGGACCTATACCCCTGGCTCCATCGTGAAGCCCCTGGTCGCCCTGGCCGCACTGGAGGAAATCCCCGGGACCGCCCACGAGGAGTCCTTCTGCGACGGACGCTTCACCATGGGGAAGACCGTCATTCGCTGCGCACGACGCTATGGCCACGGCCCCCTGGATCTCTCCCGCGCCATCATGGTTTCCTGCAATCCCTTCTTTCTTCATTTGGGGGTGGAGATGGGCATCGATGTCCTGGGCGGATACTACCATGAGGCGGGGTTTGGCGAGCGCACGGGACTGGAGTTGCGGGACGCCGCCGGAATCTCCCCGGAACGGCCCCTGGCCCAGAAGCTCTGGAAACGGAATTGGCTGGCCATCGATACCGCCTACGCCTCCATTGGACAGGGCGCCATCACGGTCACGCCCCTTCAGGCTGCCCTCTATGCCGCAGCCCTCGCCAACGGCGGAAAGCTCTATCGGCCGTATCTGGTTCAGCGGGTCCAGACCCAGGACGGAAAGGTCCTTCGGAATACCGCGCCACAAGTCCGGAAACGGCTGCTTCTGGAACCGGAGAACCTCCAGCTGGTGCAGGAAGCGATGGTTCAGGCCGTGGAGGACCACGAGGGCGGTGCAAATCGGCTCCGGCTCCCGAATCTCCCCGTTGCGGCAAAGACTGGCACCGCCGAAGTAGGGAGCGGAGAAAACCGCCACAAGAACGCCTGGTGCATCGCATTTTTTCCCGCAGACCAGCCAAAGTATGCCTTGGCTTGCCTCGTGGAACACGGTGACTCCGGCGGGAAAACCGCCGTCCCCGTCGCCGCGCGCTTCCTGGAAAAATGGCTGCAGGCCACGCCACAGGATTAGGATTTGGCAGGTCGGGGGGGGCAATTATTCGGTGGGAACACGGAAATTCCGGCGCTGGGGGGCTCCCGAACCCCCTGGAAAAGGGGCCTTCTTCCCTTTCGCCCCTCTTTTTTTTGTAAAGATGACAACTTTTGACAATTTGGCGAAAAATAGGCAACTGTGGGTGGGTGTTGTCTTAAAGTTGGTGTATATTAAACGAATTTCCGTATCCTGTCCTGTTTTGTCAGATTTTCAACTTCACCTTTTTCGTCTATGTCTCGCAGCTATCCTCTAGACCACGTTCGGAACATTGGCATCATGGCTCATATTGATGCCGGCAAGACCACTTGTACCGAGCGTATTTTGTATTACACTGGCCGCACCCACAAACTGGGTGAGACCCACGATGGCTCCGCCACCATGGACTTCATGGAAGAGGAGAAGGAGCGTGGCATTACGATCATGAGCGCGGCCACCACGTGTATCTGGAACGACCACATGATCAACATCATCGACACTCCCGGACACGTGGACTTCACGGTGGAGGTCGAGCGTTCCCTGCGTATTTTGGACGGCGCCATTGGCCTCTTCTGCGCCGTGGGCGGTGTGGAGCCCCAGTCCGAGACGGTGTGGCACCAGGCCACCAAGTACAATGTCCCCCGCATCTGCTTCGTGAACAAGATGGACCGTACCGGCGCCAACTTCTTCTCCGTGGTGGAGCAGATCCGCGAGGTCCTGGGCGCCAACGCGGTGCCTGTTTGCATCCCCATTGGCGAGGGGCCGGATTTCCGTGGCATCATCGACTTGGTGAAGATGTGCCAGGTGACCTACAAGGAGGAGAAGACCGGCACCGTCCCTGTGGACGGCCCCATTGATGAGGACCTGAAGGAGTACGCCGAGAAGTGGCGCAAGAACCTGATTGAGGCCGCCGCCGAGCTGGATGACACCCTGATGGACAAGTATCTTGGCGGCGAGGATCCCACCGAAGAGGAGATCGTGGACGCCATCCGCCTGGGCACCCACCGCCAGGAGGTCTTCCCCGTTCTCTGCGGAACCGCCTTCCGCAACAAGGGAATCCGCCGTCTGCTCAACAGCATCATCAGCTACCTGCCCAGCCCCCTGGATCTGCCTTCCTGCAAGGCCCACACCCTGGAGGGCGAAGAGGTGGAGCGCCGCGCCGACGACGAGCAGAACACCGCCGCCCTGGCTTTCAAGGTCGTCAGCGACCGCGAGGTGGGCAAGCTGGTCTATGTCCGCGTCTACTCTGGCGCCCTGACCTGCGGCACCTACGTGACCAACACCACCAAGGGCCGCCAGCAGCGCATCGGACGAATCTTCCGGATGCACGCCAACCACCGCGAGAACATTGATGTCCTCTATGCCGGCGAGATCGGCGCGCTGGTGGGGCTCTCCGACACCGTCACCGGCGACACCCTCTGCAACGAGGATTCCCAGGTGACCCTGGAGAGCATTACCTTCCCCGCCCCCGTGATCTCCATCGCCGTGACCCCCAAGTCCCACGCCGACCGTGACAAGCTCATGATCGCCCTGGGCAAGCTGGCGGAGGAAGACCCCACCTTCACCGTCCGCGTGGATCCCGAGACCGAGGACACCGTGATCTCCGGCATGGGCGAGCTCCATCTGGACATCATCATGGAGCGACTCCGCCGCGAGTTCAAGGTGGATGTCGCCGCCGGCGCCCCCGAGGTCGCCTATCGCGAGACCATCTCCAAGAAGGTCACCCACGAGGAGCGCCTCAAGAAGCAGACCGGCGGCCACGGACAGTTCGCCCATATCATCTTCGACATCGAGCCGCAGGAGCCCGGAAAGGGCTACGAGTTCGTCAACGAGGTCAAGGGCGGAGACATCCCCAAGGACTTCATCCCCGCCATCGAGAAGGGCTTCAAGGACGCCATGGAGACGGGCCCCATGTCCGGATGCCCCTGCGTGGACTTCAAGATTACCCTGGTGGACGGATCCTACCACACCGTGGACTCCTCCGACATGGCCTTCCGCACCTGCGCGTCGACCGGCTTCAAGGCGGCGTTCTCCAAGGCGTCCCCCGTCCTGCTGGAGCCCATCATGAAGCTGACGATCTCCACTCCCGACGAGTACTCCGGCTCCATCACCGGCAACCTCTGCGGTCTCCGCGGGCAGGTCCAGGGCATGGAGATGGTCGGAAAGAACCAGCAGATCCATGCTCTGGTGCCCCTCTCCAACCTCTTCGGATACACCAGCACTCTGCGCAACATGACCCAGGGACGCGCGGGATTCAACATGGAGTTCTCTCACGACGCTCCCGTGCCCGCCAGCGTGGCCGAGGAGGTCCTCGCCGCCCGCAAGAAGGCCCGCGAGGCCCGCGGCCGCTAGGCCTTTGACACCCAAAATCCCCCGGTTGCCAACAGGGCGTCCGGGGGATTTTTGTTTTCCCTGGGGAGACGCACGGGACGCAAGGGAGAAGGAGGGAGGTGCCGGGGGCGCCCCGGCGGATGGCGTGGCGTCGCAGAGCCGGACGGCAGGGCGCCTGCGCCTGCATGCGCCTGTTATATTTACCCCGTTGCGCCTGTGGGGACCGTGAAGGGCCCTTTTTTGTGCGTGGCGGTTTTTGTTTTGTCTTCATCCCCCATTCCCCGCCAGGAGTTTATTCCTTGCCGGGGGCACGGAGAACCTGCCTTCATGTTCAGCGACCGAGACTACTATCGCAATAACGGCAATCCCCTGGACCCCAGGAATCCCCGCGGCTTTTCCGGAGTGTCTTTGATCATTCTGGCGAATGTCTTTTTCTTCCTCCTCCAGTGCCTTGGGAATGGCTTCCTGGAGAGCATTTTTGCGTTGGACGCCAGTCGTCCGCTGCAGGTGTGGCGCCTGGTGGGGTATCAGTTTCTGCATGGCAACTTCACCCATATCCTCCTGAACATGTATGGCGTGTGGCTTTTCGGCCGGTGGGTGGAGATGGCGTTGGGCAAGATGCGTTTCCTGTCCCTCTATCTATTCTCCGGCATTCTGGGCGGCGTCTTCTTCCTTCTGGCGAATTCCGGAACGGACGCAGGGTGCGTTGGCGCCTCCGGCGCGGAGTTCGGCGTCATGGTGGCTGCGGCAATCGCCTTCCCCAAGATGCAGTTCTTTCTGCTTTTCCCACCCCTCCCTGTGCGGCTGTGGGTCCTGGCGCTGGTCTACTGTGCCATTGAGGTCCTCTCCCTGGGCGGACCCCTGGATGGCGTGGCGCACATGGCCCACCTGGGCGGCGCCCTGGGCGGATTGATCTATATGCACCGGCTCCTGGTGCACGGCGGGCGGAGGAACTCCCGCGGCCGCAGTGGAAATCCCTTCGCCGGCGGACGAGCCTCCCGGAATTCCCCCGCCGGACCCTCCGCGCCTCCGAAACAGGATTTTGGTGACGTCACATACGATCAGGCAGAGCTGGACCGCATTCTGGACAAGGTCTCCCGGCAGGGCTTCGGCCAGCTGACCCCCCGGGAGCAGGCGGTGCTGCGGAAGGCCTCCCAGGAACTCAAGAAACGCCAATGACCTTCGACGGACACTCCATGACTATTTTCGCGCCCCTGGACGAGCTCCTGGAGCGCCATCCCGCACTCTCTGTCTGTGAAGACGCCATCCGTCATGCCATCCGTGTGGCGGGCGATGCCTTCCAGCAGGGAGGACGCCTCTATGTCTGCGGCAACGGTGGATCCTGCGCAGACGCCGAGCATATCTCCGGAGAATTCCTGAAGGGCTTCTGCAAGTGCCGCCCTGTCTCCACCGAGCTGTCGCTGGCGTTGCGCCACAATGCCGAGGATGCGGAGGAGGGGGAACTGCTGGCCGGGAAGCTCCAGACGGGCCTTCCCTGCATTCCCCTGACGAGCTTGTGCGCGGCGCTCTCCGCCGCCCGGAACGACCTGGACGGACAGCTGGACTATGCGCAGGCGCTGTTTGCCCTGGGGCGTCCCGGCGATGTGCTTTTGGGGATCTCCACCAGTGGCAATTCCCGGAATGTGCATCTGGCGGTGGTGGTGGCCCGTTCCCTGGGCATGAAGGTGCTGGGGCTCACCGGCGAGGACGGCGGGCGTCTGGGACGGGAGGCCGACGTGGCCATCCGGGTCCCCGCGCGGGAGACCTACCAGATCCAGGAGTACCACTTGCCCGTCTACCACGCGATCTGCCGCTGCGTGGAAAACCGCTTCTTCACTGAATAACACCCCACGAAGGAATTCTCCCCATGCGCCGATTCCTCAGCCTCCTTTGCGCCCTGGCGCTCCTCCTCTGCGCCACTTCCCGCTTCGACGCACAGCAAGCCACCGGGACGGCGACGCTCCAGATCCAGGCGGACGAGTTGAGCTACGGCGTGGACAGCGCGGTGGCACAAGCCTCCGGGAATGTCGTGGTGGACTACGGGCAGATCCGCATGACCTGCCAGCAGGCCTTTGTCAACCAGAAGACGAAGGACTTCTCCGCCAGCGGCGACGTGGTGGTTGCGATGGAGGGGCAGGGCAGCTGGCGGGCGCCCTCTCTCCGCGGAAATCTGGACGACGCCACGGTTTCCTTCGGCCCCTTCCGCATGGACACCGAGGTCTGGCATCTGGGCGGTGATTCCGGCGAGAGCCTTGGCGCCGACGAGGAGCAGGTGATTCAAAATGGCTGGATGAGCACCTGTGATTGCGAACGTCCGCACTACCGCATCCAGGCCGCCGAGATCCGCTACGACCGGGCCGGAAACACCGTGGTCGCAAAACACGCCACCCTCCGGGTGGGCGATCTCCCGGTTTTCTATCTCCCTTGGCTCTTCGGCACCGCCGACGACATGGCGGGCATGGTCTTCCGTCCCGGATATTCCGGCAAGCGCGGCGCGTATCTCCGCCTGGGACGCCTCTGGAAACACGGCGCCCAGGGCAGCAGTCAGGTCTATGTGGACGGCATGACCCGGCGTGGCGTCGGCGTGGGGCAGGAGACCGACTACCGATCCGGGGACCGCGATGTCCAGACCACTCTCTACGCCATCCATGACCTGGATCCCGCCGAGACCCGCCCCGGATATGACCGGCGCTTCCGCTCCCAGGACGACCGCTTCCGCCTGAAACTCTATCTGCGGGAGGAGCTCGCCGAAAACTGGAGCCTCCGCCTCAACGTGGACTACATCTCCGACATCTCCATGCTGGACGACTGGTTCCGCCACGATTGGCGGCACTGGGGACAGCCCCGTTCCTTTGCCACCCTCTCCTATGACAACGGATGGCTCCACTCCGCCATCACCGCGCGTCCTCGCCTGAACCAGTTCTACACCGTGGGCGAACAGCTGCCCGAGTGGTCCCTGGACATCCCCCGGAATACGCTGCTGGATCTGGGCGTGCCGCTGGTCTACTCCTCCCGCTCCAGCGCCGGCTTCTACACCATGAAGTGGCGTGACAGCGAGGTGGACCGTAAGGTCCTCATCCCCGCCAGCGAATACGATCCCCGCCGCCATGGCGATCCCGAGGATTACCGGAGCTTCCGCGCCGATACCCTGCACACCCTCCAGGCCCCCCTGGAATTCTTCGACGCCATCACTTTGACTCCCCGCGCCTGCGTCCGAGCCACCGCGTATTCCCGCACCAGCAAGAGCCGCGTCACCCAGAGGCAGCTTGCCGAGTGGATTGAGGCTGACAACCCCGACGCCCCCGGCAATTCCTGGCCCGTGGACGGCGGATATGACGACCGCGGCGGCAGCCGTCTCCGCATCGCCACCGAGCTGGGCCTGGAGGGCCGCTCCGCCTTCACCAGCGACTGGATGGACGCCAAGTGCGATTGGCTGGAGATGGACGGCCTCCGACATGTGGTGGAGCCATACTTCAATTACACTTACGCGGGCGCCCCCTCCGTGGACCGCGAGAAGCTCTACTTCTTTGATGAAGTCGACCGCCTCCAGCGACAGAATTTCCTGCGGCTGGGATTGGAACAGCGCTGGCTCACCCGCGACGACGGCGGGCACGCCCGCACGCTCCTCTCACTGGAGAACTACCTGGACATCCACCATCGCGTCGGCGACGAGACGGGCCGCCATTGGGGCGATTTCGGCACCCGGCTGGTCCTCCAGCCCCGCACGGACCTGCGCATCTGGGGGACCCTCCTCCACGACGTGGGCGCCGGCGAGATCCAGCGCGGCGAAGTGGGCGTCCGCTTTGGCGAGGAGGAGACCGGCTCCTTCAGCTTGAAATACACCTACCGGAACGACCATCTCTCTCGTTCCGTATACTCCATGGGATCCTCCCTGGCGGACTTCACTGGCGAGTCCAGTTATCTGAAGCGGTACTTCCAGACCGCCGACACCATCACCGCACAGGTCAACGTCCCCCTGAACTCCATCACGAGCCTGGAGATTGGCGCGGAATACGATTTCGAAAAGAACAACCTGGAGGAACACCACTACTACATCACCCGGCAGCTCCACTGCTGGACCCTGGTGGGCGGCGTGGGCTGGGACGACCACGAGTTCGAGGCCGTCATCCTTCTGCGCCTCGTGGCCTTCCCCAACGTGAAGCTGAACCTGAATATCTAGCGTTCGAAACGTCCCGAGAAAATGTCCCTTTTGGGGCGGGGAACACTTGCAAACGCTTCGGAAACGGATACAGTACCCGTGTTGTCGGCCCGAGAGGGTTTGTACAGCGACTTTTTCATGCCCGGGTGGCGGAATTGGCAGACGCGTTAGGTTGAGGGCCTAATGGAGTAACATCCGTGCGGGTTCAAGTCCCGCTCCGAGCACCATTTCAGTCCCGGCTACCCTTGTGGTGGCCGGGATTTTTTGTTTTCACGAAAGAGAGACGACGCTGTTCCTGGCGGGGGGGGGCTCTTTCGGCGTTCGACGGTTTTACGGGAGGCGAGAGTTTTTTCATGGGTTCCCCCATGGACACCATCTATGACGTGATTGTAGTGGGCGGTGGGCACGCCGGCTGCGAGGCCGCGCTGGCCTCCGCGCGCCTGGGCGCCAGGACGCTGCTCTTCACCCTGAACCAGGACCACCTGGCGCAAATGTCCTGCAATCCCTGCATCGGCGGGGTGGCGAAGGGCCAGCTGGTCCGGGAAATCGACGCCCTGGGCGGCGAGATGGGGCGGAACGCCGACGCCACCACCATCCAGTTCCGAATGCTCAATCAGTCCATGGGCGCAGCCGCGTACTCTCCGCGGGCCCAATGTGACAAGGCACTCTACCAGCGCCGGATGAAATTCGTGCTGGAGCTCCAGGAAAATCTGGATCTCCTCCAGGGCGAGGTGGTGGGGCTTCTCCTGGATGGCGACCGGCAGGTCTGCGGAGTGCGTACCGCTTTCGGAGAAGAGTGGCGCGCACGCTGCGTCGTGCTTTCCACGGGAACCTTCCTGGGCGGCACCCTCCATTATGGGCTTTGCCAGTCCGCCGGCGGTCGCGCCGGCGACGCTGCTTCGCTGGCGCTCTCCCGTTTTCTGGGGGAGGAGATGGGGCTGGAAATGGGGCGCCTGAAGACGGGCACACCCGTGCGCGTGCTTGGGCGGACTCTGGATTTCCATTCCATGGAGCCCCAGGAGGCCGACCACTCCGGCGCTTGCTTCTCCTTCGGCCCCGGGGATCGCGGGCGCGTCCCCTTCTTTGGCGAACTCCGTCTGGAACGGCGACGCTGCTATCTGACCCACTCCACCGAGAAGACCCGGCAGCTGATCCTGGACAATCTGCAGCGTTCCGCCATGTACTCCGGCGCCATACATGGCATCGGCACACGGTACTGCCCCTCTTTCGAGGACAAGGTGGTTCGTTTCACCGACCATCCCTGCCACCATGTTTTTGTGGAGCCGGAGGGCGATTCCACTGACGAATACTACCTCAACGGCCTCTCCACCTCCATGCCCGTGGAGATCCAATGGCAGATGGTCCGCTCTCTCCCCGGTTGCGAAAACGCCTTCATCTCCCGATACGCCTACGCCATCGAGTATGACATGGTGATGCCCTCCCAGCTGGACACCTCGCTGGCCCTACGGAGATACCCAAGCCTTTTCCTGGCCGGACAAATCAACGGCACCTCTGGATACGAGGAGGCCGCCGGACAGGGACTGCTGGCCGGAGTCAACGCCGCCCGGCGCGCCCTCCAGAAGGGCGAGGCACTCCGGCTGCGACGGGACCAGGCCTATTTGGGCGTCATGGTGGATGACCTCGTCACCAAGGAGATTGTGGAGCCCTACCGGCTCTTTACCTCCCGCGCCGAATACCGGTTGGCCCTGCGGCAGGACAACGCCGACCGGCGTCTGACGGCGCTTGGACACGAAGTCGGCCTGGCCACTGACGCCGCATACGAGCGTGTGCGCTCCCTGGAGGCGGAGCTGGCCCAGGCGAAAGGGGAGTTGGCGCGCATTCGTCTGGATGGCAAAAGTGTGGTGGAGCTCCTGGCGCGCCCGGATTTCCATTACGAGGAACACCCGGAGCTGCCGAAGCTGCCCGCGCGGGTGCTCCAGCAACTGACCGTGGACGCCCGCTATGCGGGCTATCTGGCCCAGCAGGAGAACCAGGCCCGCGGCATGCGGGAACTGGAGAAGTGGCCCCTGCCGCGGGACTTCGACTACGATATCCCCGGCATCTCCCCGGAGGCGCGGCAGAAGTTGAAGCGGCGGCAGCCCGGGAACCTGGGACAGGCCGCACGCATTGACGGCGTCACCCCCGCGGAGATTGGGATTCTTCAGGTGCATCTGCGCCGGGCCTCCGGCGAGGCGCGGCCGCGGCGACCGTAATTTGCTGCAAAAGCAAGGAGACATTTTTCCATGAAGATTGTTCTAGCCACATCCAACGAGCACAAGGTTCGGGAGTATGCGCAGATGCTGGAGCCTCTTGGGGTGACGGTGGTCAGCGCCGCCCAGATGGGCGGAATGCCGGAGGTGGATGAGGACGGCGAGACCTTCGAGGCCAACGCCGCCAAGAAGGCCACGGAGGCAGCGCGGCACTTCGGTTGCGCCGTCATGGCCGATGACTCCGGACTGGAGGTCCTGGCATTGAATGGCGAGCCCGGCGTCCGTTCTGCGCGCTACGCGGGGGAGGGGGGCAACGACGGCCGGAATCTGGCGAAACTGCTGGGGAAGCTTCAGGATGTGGAGGACCGCCGCGCGCGCTTCGTCTGTGCCATCGCCTTGTCCGAGGCCGACGGCACCCTTCGAGGTGTGGTGCGGGGGGAGGTCCAGGGGACCATGGCGCGGGAAATCCGCGGGCAGGGCGGCTTCGGATATGATCCCGCCTTCCTTCCCCTGGGATACGACCAGACCTTCGGCGAATTGCCCCAGGAGGTCAAGAATCAGCTGAGCCACCGCGGAAACGCCCTCCGCGCCGCTGTCAAGGAATTCTTTCCAGCCACCCAGGAGTAGCGCGACATGGCCTTCCAGATCCCCCAGAAACGGCGTTCCCTCCTCCCCCCCCGGGCAGTCGTCTATCTCATTCTTCTTCTTTCTGTGGCGTGGGTCCTTTGGCGCTATGACAAGAATGTGCAGCAGGAACAAGCCGCCCGCCAACAGAAGACAACCACGCCTGCAATGGCCGGGGGTTCCGAAACGGAGGCGATACGGTCTGCGGACTCCACGGTCCGTGGTCCCATGTTGGTGCTCCTGGGGGAGTCCGGCGATGCGTTGGGAGAGGTGGGGAAACTCGCCAAGGAGATGTTGAAGGACCGTGGAATTGAGGTGGTCAAGATGGCGGGTGACGCCCCCGAGGACCTCGAAATCCTCAAGGCCTCTTTCAGCATCCCGAAGGAACAGACGGAATTCCCCGTGGCCATCCTCTTTTCCGCCGCCGACCAGGAACTTGCACGCATCCTCCCACCCATCACCCGCGAAAAACTCCAGGCTCTCCCCCTTTCTCAAAAGTAGAAGGAGATTGGCAAAAAAAGACAGACATAAATTTTATTCCGGGCGAACAAGGACAGCAACCATGTTTTGTCGCCCCTCCCTCCGGTTGTGCAGATTCTAGGTTGACTCGATAACATCGAGCCTTCGACCGTCCACAAGCAGGCGGGAGAGAAACGTTGGTTCGCAAAGTCTCCGCGCCAAAAGATCATATGCCCCTGAAAGTGTCACGGCATTGTCTAAGAATAGCCCGCGTCTGAGCCAAGTTGGATTGGTGTCCATATCCCCCCTAGGTTTGCCAGACTTGTGTCTCCTTTTCCAACTTTCACCGGGCAATTCCGATGGCACGTTGCAAAGCAAGTCTAGCCGAGCGTTTTTTGTGGCGGGGGATTGGAAAACAGCCTTGCCGCGTATATAGTAACCGCCGTTCCCTCGAGAATGCGGGTGTAGCATAATGGTAATGCTTCGGCCCTCCAAGCCGACCACGTGGGTCCGATTCCCATCACCCGCTCCAATTTCCACGAAAAAAGACCACGACGAAAGCCGCGGTCTTTTTTTGTGCCTGGATGGGAGATCCGGGGGGAGCGGGGGGGCCAAAAGGTTTCCTGGGGGAATTTCAAAAGAGGTCCGCATGCGGAAGAAATTTTAGATTGCCACGTAGTTTTTTTGGGGGGGGTGTATACCGACCCCCGTTAAGGCAATCAGTAAATTAAGGAGGTTTTCCAGTCAATCCACAAGGAGACCTCATGAACAACAGGAAACAATGGACACCTCAGGAAAAGTTCAAGATCGTGATGCTCGGTGCCAATCCGAACGTCAAGATCAGCGAACTCTGCAACGAGCATGGGATCACGCACGGGCAGTTGCAGGAGTGCGGGATTGCCGTAGCCGTGCCATTTGTGCCCGAAAAATTCGATGTAGTAGAAGGAGCGGTAATCAAAGCCCGGCAATTGCCAGCACTGTGCCGAAAGCTCCTTCTCGTCCATCGTCATTCGCCTCCTTTTTTGTGTGTAAAGATTCGCCGTCGTAGCAGCAGGAGACCAAGAGCTTTGCTTCTTGATGGGGCGATTGCGGTTCAGGATTTGGGGGCACGGGGTTTTACAAGAGCGTATCCTGGGGGAGGCTCCAGT
>CAVFEH010000011.1:0-8379 GCA_963621575.1 Bacteroidaceae bacterium | reverse complement strand
CGATGGGGGGGGCGTTGCGTTGTGCCAGAAGTTGGTTTATGGTGGTGAATGGGCGGGAGCCGAAGAATCCGCGGTATGCGGAGAGGGGGGATGGGTGCACGCCGGTGACTATGACGTGCCGGGTTTCATCCAGGAGTCGTCGTTTTTCCTGTGCGGGTGTGCCCCAGAGGAGGAAGGCGACGGGGTACGGAAGTGCGTTGCAGGCCTGGAGGATCTGGTCGGTGAGCTTCTGCCAGCCCAGGTTTTTGTGGGAGAGGGGCTTCCCGTCTTCCACGGAGAGGATGGTGTTGAGGAGGAGCACTCCGTGCGCGGCCCAGGCGGTCAGATCCGGATAGCAGGGTTCAGGGAGGCCCAGGTCGCTGGCGTATTCCCGTCGGATGTTTTTGAGGGAGGGCGGCAGTTTCTGCCCTCGTGGGACGGCGAAGGCCAGCCCCATGGCCGCGCCTGGAGTGTGGTAGGGGTCTTGCCCCAGGATGACGGCGCGGAGGGCATGCCGCGGCGTGAGCCGGAGTGCGGTGAAGAGGCAGCCTTCCCGCGGATGGATTTCGTGCCCCTGGAGCCGGAGGGCGTCTACCTTTTGGACCAGTGAGTCGGCGTCATTGCCGGGCATGGCTTCGTCCCAGTCCTGTGGCAGGCGTTCCGGCATGGGGGGATATCGCGTGTGACCGTCTAGATGAGCCGGTCGAGGATGTAGTTGATCCGGGCGGTGGTATTTTTGGTGCCCATGAGGAAATCCACGAAGCTGTCCAGTTTCCGTGCGTTGTCGACGGTGACCAGCTGGAGTCGCATGGTGGTTCCGCGGATGAACTGTCCGAATTCCCCGGGGCTGATTTCCCCGAGTCCCTTGAACCGGGTGATCTCCACGTCGCGTCCCATGGTCTTGACGGCGGCGTCCCGTTCCTGTTCGGAATAGCAGTAGACGGGCTTCTTGGATTTTGAGCGGACGCTGAAGAGAGGGGTGTCCAGGATATAGAGGTGCTCGGCGGAGAGGAGCTGCGGGAAGAATTTGAGGAAGAAGACGATAAGGAGATTCCGGATGTGGTATCCATCGGGGTCGGCGTCCGTGGCGATGACCACCTTTGCGTACCGGAGGTTTTCCATGGTGTCTTCGGTGCCCAGGGCGCGCATGACGCCGTAGAGTTCCTCGTTGGAGTAAAGGATTTCACGGGTGGCGTTGACGCAGTTGAGGACCTTCCCCTTCAGGGCGAAGACAGCTTGGTACTGTGCGTCGCGGGTCTGCATGATGCTTCCCGCAGCGGAGTCTCCCTCGGTGAGGAAGATCATGGAGTTCTGGCAGTGTCCCTTGTCCTCCGGCTTGCGGCGGGAGTCGGTTTCGTTGAGGTGGAACTTGCAGTCCCGCAGCTTGGGGATCTTCAGGGTGCTTTTGGAGGCCAGCTCCTTGGCGCCTTTCCGGATGCTCTGGATCTGTTTGCGGAGGGCCTCGTTGCGGGAGATCTTCTCGAAGATGGCCTCCTTGACCTCCGGATTCTTGTAGAGGAATTGGACAATGGCCGCCTTGATGTCGGCCACCAGCCCCGCGCGGATCTCCGGATTGTAGAGCTTGTGTTTGGTCTGGGATTCGAAGACCGGGTTCTGGAGCCGGATGGCGATGGCGCCGAAGAGGCCGCCGCGGGCGTCGTCGGGGTCGAACTGCTTGTCCTTTGGGGCCAGTTCGTTGATGGCCTTCACCACGCCCTCCTTGAAGGCGGCCAGGTGGGTTCCGCCGTCGTTGGTGAACTGCGTGTTTGCGAAGGAGTAGTAGTTTTCGTTGGCGGAGCCGGTGTGGCAGAATGCGAATTCCAGCCGTTCGGTGCGGTGGTGGATGATCTGGTAGAGGGGCTCCGCCTCCATCTTGCTCTCCAGGAGGTCCAGGAGCCCCCGCCGGGAATAGAATTTCTTCCCGTTGAATTCCAGGGAGAGCCCCGGGTTCAGCCACGCGTAGTGCAGGAGCCGCCGCTCCAGGAACTTCGTCTCGAAGTGGAATTCGCCGAAGACTTCTGTGGAGGGACGGAAGGCGATGTAGGTGCCATTGGACTCCGTGGTGGGGACGTTCTCCTGTTTTTCCTCCAAGTGTCCCTCATGGAAGAGGACCCGGGAGAGCTTCCCGTCGCGGTAGCTGACGGCCTCGAAGGTCTCCGAGAGGAAGTTCACTGCCTTCAAACCCACGCCGTTCATGCCGATGGAGGCCGAGAAGGCCATGGGCTTGCCGTCTTTTCCGAGGCCGAACTTTCCCCCGGTGTTGATTCTGGAGACGCAGTCCGCCAGTTTCCCCTGGGGGATGCCGCGGCCGAAGTCGCGGACGGAGAGCATCTTGTCGGGGGAGAGCGCCACCACCACGCGGCGCCCCATGCCCATGAGGAATTCGTCAATGCAGTTGTCCACCACCTCCTTGAAGAGCACGTAGACGCCGTCGTCGGTGTGGTCGCCGTTTCCCAGTGCGCCGATGTACATGCCGGGCCGGTGGCGCATGTGCGTCACGGGGTCCACGCTCTGGATGGCGTCTTCATCGTAGGCGACGTCGTCCGTGGACCCGGCGGGCAGCCCGGGCATGTCTGGGGGCGGGGGATTGTTGGGGGATTCGGCCATGCGGCGGTGGGGGGGGCGGTGTGCGGCTATGCCTTCTTGCGCCCCTTCTTCCCGGAGGGATTGCTCTTGGGGGCGCTGAAGCCGCGGGCTCCGCCGCGGCGGCGCTTCCGGGGCATGCCGTTCTCGTCGAGGGCGTCTTCGTCCTCGTTGAGCTCTTCCAGGATGTCGCGCTCTTCGTTCTCGTCGTCCCAGGTGTCCTCGTTTTCGTATTCGCCGTCGAGATCCATGTTCTCGTCGTCGTCGATGTCGTTGTCGAAGTTGTTTTGGAGGGAGGAGGCCATGACCAGCTGTCCGCACTCGGGGCAGAAGCCGTCTTCCTTCTCCACTTCGGAAAGCCGCACTTTGCATTCGCAGTGCGGGCATTTGATGGTGTCACCAGCCATAGGTTCTTGTTCTCCTTGTTGTTTGCTCGGGAAGGGGTCTGTTCTGCGGGGAAAACGGGGCGTAATTTAAGCGGTCAAGCGCATTTGCAACCATGTGCCGCCGTTTTTCCCGCAGGGGGTGGGGGTCATTCGCCCTGGTTCCGTGTGCTGCGCTGCCGGATCGCCAGCAGGAATTCGGTGTTTGAGCCGTATTTGCGCAGGTTGAGGATGAGCCGTTCCATGGCGTTTGCGGGGTCTCCGATGGAGCAGAGGCCCTTTCGGAGCTGCCACAGGATCTCCAGTTCGGCGGGGTCCACCAGGAGTTCCTCGCGGCGGGTGCCGGATTTCGTGATGTCGATGGCGGGGAAGACGCGCCGGTCGGCCATCTGGCGATCCAGGTGCAGTTCCATGTTGCCGGTGCCTTTGAACTCCTCGAAGATGAGTTCGTCCATGCGGCTGCCGGTGTCGATGAGTGCGGTGGCCAGGATGGTGAGGGAACCGCCGCCCTCGATGTTTCGGGCGGATCCGAAGAAGCGCTTCGGCTTATGGAGGGCGTTGGCGTCCAGTCCGCCGGAGAGGATTCGTCCGGATTTGGGGGCCAGCGTATTGTAGGCGCGGGCCAGCCGGGTGATGGAGTCCAGGAGGATGACCACGTGTTTTCCGTTCTCCACCAGGCGTTTGGCGCGCTCGGAGACCAGGTCGCAGAGAGCGGCGTGGTGTTCGGGGGGCTCGTCGAAGGTGGATGCGACCACTTCGGCGTCCACCAGGCGTTTCATGTCGGTGACCTCCTCGGGGCGCTCGTCAATGAGCAGGACGATGAGGGTGATGTCGTCGTTGTTTTCTAGGATGGAGTTTGCCAGTTTCTGGAGGATGATGGTCTTTCCGGTGCGGGGCTGCGCCACGATGAGGCCGCGTTGTCCGCGTCCGATGGGGGTGACCAGGTCGGTGACCCGCATGGAGATCTCGTCGCGTCCGCGTTCCATGAGGAGCCGTTGGGTGGGATAAAAGGGCGTGAGGGTCTCGAAGGAGTGCAGGCCGTGCCGTTGGGACAGGGGGACTCCGTTGACCGCCAGGATCTGGACCATGGCGCAGCGGGGGTCGTTCTCCCGGGGGCGCCGGATGGTTCCCAGCACGCAGTCGCCCACCCGGAGGCCATAGCGTTTGACGTAGATGGGAGTGAGGTAGATGTCCTCGGGGGATTCCTGGTAGTTGAGTTCCGCGGCGCGCAGATGACCGTAGCCGTCGCGGCTGATCTCCAGGACGCCCTCGCCGTAGGTGGTCTGTTCTGAAAGGCAATCGCGGAGGGCGTTGACCTCAATGATCCGGTCCACGAGGTCGCCGGCGGTGGGGTAGTCCTTGATGGTGATTCCCAGTTGTTCGGCGAGGGTGACGAGGATTTCGGTGTCGGTGCCCAGCAGGTGGGGACGGCAGAGACGGGGGCGTCCGGCCGTCTTCTCCGGCTCCTTGTCCACGTAGGCGGGCTGGATCACCTCGTCTTCCGGGAAGTCCGCGAGCAATTCGCCGGGGATGGCCGCGTCGTCGCGCACGAAACGGCCCTTCGGACCCTGGGATTTCGGGGACGGCTTCTGCTTCCGGGACTGGCCTGCGGACTGCGGCGGGAGGCCGCCGCCGGCATTTCCCTGTTCCCGGTTTTTCCTGGGGGTGTCGGAGATGCGTTTCTTTTCCGCCTTCGTGGGGGTGCGCCGTGGCGGGGGCAGGGTGACGGTGGCTGCGGTGTTGCCGGTTTTCGAGAGGGTGACCAGTCCTGTTCCCAGATTTGGGATCAGGGAGCTGAAGAGTGGCGTCTCGGAGGAGGAGGCGAAGTCATCGTGCTCCTCCTTATCCTGGCCGTGTTGATCCTGGTCGTTATCGGGCGAGGAATCCTGCGGGGAGAAGGTATAGCTCTTCGTCTCGTCGTTGGGGTTTTCTTCGGGATAGGCCATGAGGTGGATTTGTGGGTGTTTGTGGGTGTTGGGGGAAGATGCCGGGAGTTCCGCTAGGGGAGCCAGCGCAGGAGGAGTTTCGAGCACCTTTCCTGGAGTTCGTCCAGGGAACCGGTGGTGTCGATGACCACGTCGGCGCGGCGGCGTTTTTCCTCCATGGGGAGTTGTGCATCGAGGCGGTGTTGGATTTCCTTCTGGGTCCAGCCACGTTGGAGGAGCCGGTGCCGCTGGATCTCGGGGGGGCAGCAGACGGCCACCACCGCCTGGGCGGGGCGCATGCGGTGCCATCCGCTTTCATACCAGAGGGGGATGGCGGCGAAGAGCGGCCGGGGGGCGGCGGCCTTCTCCAGGCGGTCCAGACTCTCGCGGATGGCGGGATGCATGCGCTGCTCCAGCCATTGGCGCTCCCGGGGATCCGCGAAGATCTTCTGGCCCAGCATCCGCCGGTCCAGGGAACCATCCTCCTTCTTCAGACCGCTGCCGAAATGCTCCAGGATCTCCGCCAGGAGAGGCGTGCCTGGCTCATAGAGCCGGTGGGCAAGCACGTCGGCGTCCACGCACTGCGCCCCGAGTTTTTCCAGACATTTGAGGACGGTGCTCTTGCCGGCGCCAATGCCGCCGGTGATGACAATGAGAGACATGGTTTTCTACGCTTGTGCGTTTTTTTCTGTGCGGGGATGGCCCGTCGGGCGCGTCTGCATCCGGCGGAGGATCTCCTCCACCAGCGTCGGGACCGTGTCCTCGCGATATTCCCCGAAGCCCAGGAATTCGGCGCCAGGGTGCTGGTGCCGGAACCAGGCAAGTTGCCGCCGGGCATACTGGATGGTGCGGTTCGCCAGGATTTCCTGGAGTGCGGCGCGTCCCCCGGGACGGCCCGCTTTCAGCCAGGCGGCGATGTCGCGGTAGCCCAGCGCCTGCCAGGCCGTGGGGGCGCTCTCCAGCCCCAGGGACAACGCCCGCTCGCACTCTTCGATCCAGTTGGCATCCAGCATTCCCGCCGTGCGGCGCCGGATGCGCTCCTTGAGCGCAGGAAAGACGGGGAGGAGGCAGAATTGCCGGAAGCCCTCTTTTGGCCATTCGTGGCGCTTCTTCAGGAGCCATGGCGGGGTGCCGGTAAGCCGCAGGACTTCCACGGCCCTCAGGAGATGCCGGGGGTTCTGGAGGAGGTCCACCGGGGGATCCCCCGCCTTCTTGAGCTCCTCCCGCAGCGCCTGGAGTCCCTCCGGCGTTTCGGCCTCCTGGCGGAGGCGTCCCGAGAGCTCTGGCTCGCTGGGCATGAGGGAGAAACCGTAGACCAGCGCCCGGGCATACAGTCCCGTGCCCCCCGCCAGCACCGCAGTGCGCTTTTGCGCCGCCAGGCTGTCCAGCAGCTCCTGCGCCTTTGGCAGGAAGAGATTCACATTCCAGGTGGCCTCCAATGGCAGGAACCCCACCAGATGATGGGGTGCCAGGGAGAGCTCCTCTGCGGTGGGCTGCGCGGTGCCAATGGGCAGGTCCCGGTAGACCTGCATGGAGTCAAAGGAGATCACCTCCCCCGGCAGATGATGCGCAAGCCGGGCGGCCACCGCGCTCTTTCCGGAGCAGGTGGGGCCCAGGATGACGATGGCGGCCCCCATGATGGTCAGGATTCCCCGCGGGGCGTCTTTCCGCGGTCCCGCCAGCCACGGTAGAACTCGTATCCCGCCAGGAAGCAGACGGAGAGGCAGATGGCGCTGTCCGCCACGTTGAAGGCGGGCCAGAATTCGAAGCGCAGGAAGTCCACCACGCCATCCGGGAAGAAGAGTCGGTCGATCATGTTTCCCAGCACGCCGCCCAGCAGTACGCCGCAGGGAATGGCGTAGAGGGAATTTTTTTCCACGATGCGGCGCCAGAGGAGGGCCAGTGCCGCCGCCACTACGAAAGAGAAGAGTCCCAGGAGCCAGCTGCGGCCCTCCAGGATGCCCCACGCCGCCCCCGTATTCCGCCAGTGCACGAGCCTGAAGAACCCCGGAATCACCACCAGCTCCCCCGCGCCGGGCACAGGCCAGACGCTGCAGACCACGTATTTCGTCAGCTGGTCCAGGAGCAATACCAGCAGGGCGCAGACGCCTGGCCAGCCAAACAGCGAAGTGCAGGATAGATGGGGATTCTTCACAGGAGGAATGAACGGGGGAGGGAGAGCCCCCCCCCGCAGCTACGGCAGACCCGCGAGGGGCTGCGTCGTGTGGAACGGGGGGAAGAGAAGGCGCCGCATGACGGGGTCCGGATACGGAGATCCTTGCTCCGGAACAACGCCGCCACGGCAGGACTTTACAGGGGAAACGGCTTCAGATCGGGGAAAACATAGGGGCCTGGCATCATATCTTGCCGGCAACGTGCGTACAATAACACGGATTCCCGCGCCGCGTATGACGCGCCCCTAAAAACACCATGAGGCGGCTTCCTTCAGAAGAAGGGACCACAGCTTTTTCTCGTAGTCTCCTTGATGATGTGGTGTGAGGCTCATCGCACGAGTGCTTCCAGGACGAATGGTCTTGCTGCGTTGGCGCAGTCCTGGAGGATGGAGGGTTTTGTGCGTGGGGTGGCGCGGAGGCTTTCCTGGGGGAGGTTTTCGTGGGGGACGAATGGCTGGAAGATCCAGCGTTTCGCGCCTTTGATGTCCTGTGCGGCGGCGATGATTTCGTCCGGGGTGTGGATGGTTTCCAGGACGGTGGTGCGGAATTCGTAGTCCCGGGCCTGTTCCATGATGAGGTGGATGGACCCCCGGATGTTGTCCAGGTTGCCATAGCGGACGAACTCCGGATATTTTGGGAGGGAGCACTTGATGTCCATGGCCACGTAGTCCAGCAGTGGCAGGACATCGCGGAGCATGGCGGGATTGGAGCCGTTGGTATCCAGCTTCAGGAGGAATCCCTGTTCCTTCAGAAACGCAAGGGTCTTTGGAAGGCCGGCGTGGATGGTGGGCTCTCCTCCGGAGACGGTGACGGCCTTGACCCATTCCTCCCGATATTTGTCCAGCCGCTCTTTCAGCGTGGCGAAGGAGAAGGTCTTGGCGCCGGTGGCGCCGATGAGGTCCGGATTATGGCAAAAACCACACCGGAAATTGCATCCGCTCGTGAACATGAGGACGCCCAGGTGACCCGGGTAGTCCACCAGGGTAGGGCGTCTCATGAACGCGGCGATGACGGAGTTTTCCTGGGGATCAGGCAATTTTCAGGGCCTCGTCCAGGATTGTCTGGATCATTTCGGGGGAGATGATGCCCTTCCCCTCGTCGGAGTAGTCGGTTTGGACACCCAGGCACTGGTAGAGTCTGGAGTGTTTGCAGACGGGGTCGGCGGCGTCGGGGGCGGGGTTGGGGAGGAAGTTCGGCTTGCCGTTTTCGTCCTGGTATCCCACCATCATGGCGGGGATGCGGCTGGGGTTCAGGCATTCGGTCTTGCAGAAGGTCACGAGGCCCTCTTCCTCCAGGACATTGTGGTATTCCTTGTGGAAGCGGGCATAGCGGGGC
>CAVFEH010000010.1:0-73616 GCA_963621575.1 Bacteroidaceae bacterium | reverse complement strand
GGACTTGATGGCGATGAACCGGATAATGATGTGGGGCATCCCGAAGTAGCCCAGTTCCCGTGCAGCCTCCGATTTGACTACAAAGACACACGATTCAAACAAGCGCATTAAGAATTGGTGTTAATCTCTTGCATCTTAGAGACATTTAAGACCTGCCAAGAACTTTCTTGGGCCATTAGCGCCTCCTGATTCCGAATTCGGGAACCGCGTGCCGGGTGGTTTGTCTATGGTGGCGTTGCGCGAAAAAAGGGGGGCGTTACGCAGGGGGATTCGTTCGTGCCGCGCGGCGTCCCTTTTTTCATTCCGGCAACTTTCCATTTCCTTTTCCGCCATCCGAACATCCTGATATCCCGAGGAGCATTTTGCCTTATGACTGCCGACACCAACGTCAACCTGATTGCCAGCCAGATTTCGCGGGAGGCCGCGCTTCTGCAGGCCCTCCGTTCCGAAATCCAGAAAGTCATCGTGGGCCAGGACCGTCTCATTGACCGTCTTCTCATGGCCTTGATCACGAACCAGCATGTATTGCTGGAGGGAGTGCCGGGATTGGCCAAGACCCTCACCGTCACCACCCTGGCGAAGGCCATCCAGGCATCCTTCCACCGCATCCAGTTCACTCCCGACCTGCTGCCCGCCGACCTCATCGGCACCCTCATCTACAACCCCAGGGAAGGCGACTTCACCACCAAGCAGGGGCCGCTCTTCGCCAACCTGATCCTGGCCGATGAAATCAACCGTGCGCCGGCGAAGGTCCAGAGCGCATTGCTGGAGGCCATGCAGGAACGTCAGGTCACCCTGGGCGACACCACCTTCGCCCTCCCCGCGCCCTTCATGGTCCTGGCCACCCAGAATCCCGTGGAGCAGGAGGGCACCTACCCCCTGCCCGAGGCGCAGGTAGACCGTTTCCTCTTCAAGGTGGTGGTCACCTACCCCACAGTCGACCAGGAGCTCCAGATTCTCCGCAGCCATGCGTCAACTGCGGACCGTCCCCAGATCCAGCCCGTCATGGCTCCGGAGGACATCCTCCGCATCCGGCAGCTCCTGGACCAGGTCTTCATGGACACCCGCGTGGAGAAATACATCGTCTCCCTGGTGGAGGCGACCCGCAAGCCAGAGGCGCATCATCTTGCCGACCTGAAGCCCCTCATCCGTTTCGGGGCCTCCCCCCGCGCCACCATCTTCCTGGCGCAGGCCGCCCGCGCACAGGCATTCCTCCAGAGTCGTGGATACGCCACTCCCCAGGACGTGAAAGACGTGGCCATGGATGTCCTCCGGCACCGCGTGCTGCTCACCTACGAGGCGGAGGCCCGGGAGGTCTCCGCGGAGGAAATCGTCCAGAAATTCCTGGACGCCGTGCCCGTGCCATGACCACCGGTGAGGAGGGATCCGACTATTTATGGATCTGAACACCCTATCCCAACGACTGCGCCTGCTGGAGATCCGCTCCCGCAAGGACGTCACCACCCTCCTGGCCGGACAATACCGCTCCGCCTTCCGCGGCTCGGGCATTGAATTCGAGGAGGTCCGGGAGTATCAGCCCGGCGACGACATCCGCTCCATCGACTGGAATGTCACCGCCCGCCAGGGACGCCCCTTCGTGAAGCGCTTCCGGGAAGAGCGGGAACTCACGATCCTCTTCCTGGTGGACTGCTCCGCCTCCGGCGCCTTCGGCTTCTCCCGGGAATCCCTCCAGGAGCTCTCTGCGCAGATCTGCGCCAATCTGGCCTTCTCCGCGGTGAAGAACAACGACAAGGTGGGATTGCTCCTCTTCGCCGACACCGTGAAGAAATTCCTGCCGCCTGCCAAAGGCGCAGCCCACGCCATGCGTCTTCTCCGGGAGCTGCTGGCCTGCCAGAGCCAGGGTGGCGGCACAGACCTGAAGGGCGCCCTGGAATATCTGGGGCGCGTCCTGAAACGCCGCGCCATCCTCTTCCTCCTCTCCGATTTCCTGCAGCGCCCCGACTACCAGCAGCCACTGCAGTTGCTGGCACGACGGCACGACGTGGTGGCGCTCCCCCTCCGGGACCCCGCCATGCGCGCCCTGCCAAACATGGGATTCGCCCAGCTCCGAGACCCGGAAACCGGCGAAAGCTTCCTCCTGGACACCGGTTACGGCCCCGCGCGCAAAGAATACACGCGCCGGTTTGACCAAATCCAGGAGCAGACCCTCCAGACGCTCAGGCGGTGCGGCGCCGACACCCTCCCCCTGGAGGCAGGAGAGGAGTGCGCCAGAAAACTCTCCGGCTTCCTGAAACGACGGGCACGGCTCCGCTAGACAACGGGAGCGACTCTTTCCCATGACCCGAAAAAC
Source organism: Bacteroidaceae bacterium (assembly GCA_963621575.1). Lineage (GTDB taxonomy): Bacteria > Verrucomicrobiota > Lentisphaeria > Oligosphaerales > Oligosphaeraceae > UBA1724. The sequence continues at coordinate 71,305 of CAVFEH010000010.1, read as the reverse complement.
CTTCGCAATCCTACTCTGTGCCTCGAGCGCGACGCCCCTGGCCGCAACGGGACTCCCCCTGGACGACAGCCTCCTCCTGCCTGAGGAGACCCTCATGCCCCGCCCCCTCTGGCACTACGCCCTCGCCGCCCTGGCACTCCTGTTCCTGCTGTACATGGCCACACGCCTCTTCCTGACATTTCGTGCCCACCGCGCATCCGAGGCCCCCGCGCTGACACCCATCCAGCGGGCCGAGCTCCGGCTCCGGCAACTGAAGGACCGGGACCTCCTCTCCACCATGCAATACAAGGAATACTGCCAGGAGCTCTCCTTCCTCCTCCGGGAATACCTGGAGAGCCGCTTCCATTTCCGCGCCACCAAACTCACCACACAGGAGTTCCTGGCGCAGCTTCCCGACACCACGCTCCTGCGGAAGCACAGCCTCTTTCTCCAGAAGCTCCTCCAGACCTGCGACCGTGTGCGTTACGCCAACGACAAGCCCTCCGCCGACGTCCTCGCCGCCCTGGAAACGCAATGTCGGGAACTCCTCCAGGAAGCCGAGCTCCCGGCAGACGGCGAAAGCCAGGAGGCAAAAAAATGACCTCGCGACGACTCGCCACACTCCTCTGGATCGCGCTGCTCCCGGCGGCGTTCCTCCTTCTCTGGAAAGTCCTCCCCGACGCGCACTTCGCCCATCCCCGGGCGCTGATCGGACTGGCCGCCCTGCTGGCACCCCTCCTCAAGGACCTCCTGCCCCCCACGCCCGCCACTCCCCTCCCGGGCGCCTCCACACTCCTGCATGGTCTCCCCGGCGCACACCGCGACGCCCTCACACGCCTCCCAGGATTCCTCCTCATGCTGGCCTGGTGCGCGCTGGTCCTGGCGCTGGCGCGCCCCCAGACAGAGAAGAAGCTGGTCTCCCAGAGCACCCGCGGCATCGCCATAGAGATGATCCTGGACCGATCCGGCTCCATGAGGAATGTCATGGGCTACCGCGGTCGCAGCCAAAACCGCCTGGAGACCGTGAAGGACGTCTTCCGCGCATTCATCTTCGGCGAAGACGGCGACGGCGGGGAGTCCATGAAGGGCCGCTCCAGCGACCTGGTGGGTCTCGTGGGATTCGCCCGCTATCCCTACACCGCCTGCCCCCTCACCTTGGACCACGACGCCCTGGACTTCGCTCTCCGGGGCATCCAGCTGGTGCCTCCCGACTCCCCCGAAAACAGCACCGCCATCGGTGACGCCGTGGCCATGGGTGTGGCGCGTCTCGTGGACGAAGAGAAATCCCTGGCCGCCCGGGAGAAGCAGGGCAAAAAAGAGTTCTCCCTCCAATCAAAGGTCATCATCCTCCTCACCGACGGGCAGGACGAGGGCGAACACGACCTCTCCATCGCCGACGCCGGGCAACTGGCCCTCAAGCACGGGGTGAAGGTCTATGCCATCGCCATTCTGGACAATTCCCCCTTCAGTCTCCCCTACGACACCTCCGACATCCGGAAGCTGGCCGAGACCACCGGCGGACAGTTCTTCCCCTGCTGGGACGCCAAGGGGCTGGCGCAGGTCTGCCGCGCCATCGACTCCCTGGAGCGCAGCGACTTCGAAACGCCCTACTATGCCGTCAGCGAAGACCACTACCAGCCCTTCCTCCTGGCCGGCACCATCCTACTCCTCCTGGCCATCGCCCTGAAGGGCATCGGCCTCGCCCCGCTGGAATAACCCAGCACCCCCTTTCCAAACAACGAAACCGGCGACGGCCTCCGCACCGCCGCCGAACCAAAGAATGTTCCTCCAACCGCAAATCCTCCCGTGGCTCGCCCTGATACCCCTGCTGGCACTGGTGCTCTGCCTGTGCCGCCGCCACCACATGGGGCGCCTGGATCCCCTCCTAAATTCTCCATCCCTGAGCGCCTGGCAGGCCGCCCGCCACCCCACACTGCGCGTGGCAAAGGACGCGCTGCTCCTCCTGGCGGCGGCCGGATGCCTCCTCGCCCTGGCGGATCCCGCCTGGGGCCTCATCAGCAAGAAGGTCCAGCGGCAGGGCCGGCAAGTGGTCTTCCTTGTGGACCTCTCCCGGAGCATGCTTGCCAAGGATCTGCGCCCCAACCGACTGGAGCGCGCCAAGGCGGAGATCGCGCAGTGCCTGGAAGTGCTGCAGGGTGACCGCGTGGCGCTGGTTGGCTTTGCCGGGACCGCCGCCGTCCTCTGTCCGCCCACCCTGGACTACGCATTCTTCCAGATGGCCCTGGACGAGATGTCCCCCAGCGCCCTGGCGCGGGGCGGCACGAACCTGGGGGACGCCCTCCGGATGGTCCGCAACGAGATCTTCGACGACACCACCGGCGAGGGCCGCGATGTAATCCTCATCACCGACGGCGAGGACCACGACTCCCTTCCTGTGGAGGCCGCGAAGGCCCTGGGGGCCCTCCAGGTCCGCCTGCTCATCGTGGGACTGGGTGACGACAAGGCAGGCACCCTCCTTACCATCCCCGACGAACAAGGACAGGAAACGCTTCTGAAGTACCATGGACAGCCCGTGCGCTCCCGGCTGGATTCCGAGACTCTCCAGGCGATGGCCGACGCCACCCCCGGCGGAGTCTATCTGGCCGTTGGCACCCGCGACTTCGATCTCCGGGACTTCTACCGACAGACGGTCTCCACCGCCAAGCAACAGACCTTCGAGGAGGAATCCCTGGTTCAGAAGGAGAAGCGCTATCCCCTCTTCCTTCTGCCTGCAATGATTCTGCTGGCACTGGGCGTCGTCCTGCCTGCCGGCAAACGCCCGCCCAAGCCAGGGCGCCTGGCGCTCCTCCTGGCATTCCTGCTGCTCCCACAGACCTCCCCGGCCGCCTCCCCGCGCGCCATCTTCCAAAAAGGCACCCAGGCCCTCCAGGCCGGAAATCTCGAGGAGGCCCGGAAGGCCTACCAGGAATGCAAGGACGCCCTCCCCCCTGACCGCCCCACGCCGCGGTCCCTGCAGTTCAACCAGGCGCTCCTGGACTACCGCGCGGGGGAATGCGGCCGCGCCGAAAGCGCCCTCCGCGCCATGCTGGAGAAACTGGGCGAACAGGAGGAGCCCTCCCCTTTGGAAAGAAAGGCGCATCTCGCCCTCGCGAATGTCCTCGTGCGCTCCGCCGAACAGAAAGCCGGGACTCAGCCCCCCGACAAAAAAGCCCTGGAAGACGCCCTGAAACAAACCACGGAGGCCATCCAGGAATATGAAACCGCCCTGGAAGACCCCGCCATCGAGGACAAGACACCCGTCCGCCAAAACCTGAAATGCGCAAAGTCCCTCAAGTCCCAGATTGAACGACTCCTGGAACAGCTGAAACAGCAGGAACAGCCACAACAGCAGGAACAGCCACAACAGCAGGAACAGCCACAGCAGCAGGAACAGCCACAGCAGCAGGAACAGCCACAGCAGCAGGAACAGCCACAAGAGCAAGACCAATCCCAGGAGCAGAAACAGTCCAAGGCAAAAGAACAGTCCAAGGAGGAGCAGAAGCAAGAGTTTTTGGGGCGTGAGGAGCCTGTGAAGCGCGATGAAGCGAAGTCCAAACAGGAGAGTGCCGTTGCGGTTTCGGTCGAGGAGTTAGAGGGCAAGGAATCCGAGGAGCCCGAGTCCCCGGAAGTCCGTTTCCAGGAAGTGAAGGAGCCCCTTCCCGCGGATCTGCAGAAACTCCTCGACCAGGAGCGTGTCCGAAGACTCCGCAAACGCCAGATGGCGCCCCAGACCTCTCCCGTTGACAAGGACTGGTAGCCCTATCCCCCTTTCCGGCGCCCGCAATCGGGCGCCTGGCCCATTCCGAAACGAACCACTTCATGAAATACCCTCGCCCATCCCGAAACATCGCCCTCCCCGGCCTCCTTCTGGGGGTGCTCCTCTGGGGGGGCTCCCTCCAGGGGAAAGTCACCCTGGAAATGTCCTTCCAGAAATCGCCCCTCGCCCACGGCGAGCTCGCCTACCTGACCATGGCGCTCGTCTCCGACGACGGTCAGAAAGCCACCTTCACCAAACCCGTGGACTTCCCCAGGGGCATCCCTTTCCAGGTATTGCGGCGGCAGGGTCCCAACGTCCAGCAGCAGAGCTCTCTGCAGATCATCAACGGAAAGACCACGCAGTCCCGCACCATCACCTCCGTCTACCAGTTCCTGTTGAATCCCCTTCAGGACGGCACCCTGACCATCCCCGCCTTTTCAGTGGAATGCAACGGCAAGCAGATGCAAACCACGCCGGTCACCGTGAATGTCCTGGCGAAAGGCACCTCCCCCGAGGACGCCCTTCTGGGCGCAGTCTCCCTGAAACAGGAGGTCTCCCCCGCCCACCTGCTCCCAGGTGGAAAGACCGTCTACTCCATCTCCCTCCGGTCCCCCATCGCCCTGAAGACCACGGGGTCCTTCCAATTCGTCTACAGCGGAGACTACCAGCTCACCAATGACTTCACAGTGGAGACAATTCCCAATCCCCAGACCGGCAACGACTACTGGGAGAAGACAGAAACCGTGGACGGGATCCCCTGCTACACCATCACATTCAAAAGGAAACTCACCCCGAAACGCCAGGGATCCATCCATATCCCTCCCCTGTGCACCGATTTCACATACGCATCCAGTGCGCCACAGGCCAACGGCGGCCGTGCCAGCCGACGCGGCGGATTCTTCGAGGACATATTCGAAAATCCCTTCTTCACACGGCAGTCATACCTCACAGAGCCCCTCTACGCCGACGAAATCACCCTGGACATCCAGGACTTCCCTGAGGAAGGGAAACCCCATGACTTCTCCGGCTTGCTGGGACCCCTCCAGGCAGATCTCTCCCTGGAGATGACCGACTGCTTCGTAGGTGACCCCATCCCCCTGACCCTCACCCTCACCGGAGAATCCTTCTCCGACGAGACCACTCTCCCAAAATGGGAGGAGGCCCTGGAGGCCGACGGCGCTTTCCGGATCTCCGGCGACACCCCTCCCGCTGTCGACCCCGATTCCCCCAACACCCTGAAGGTCAGCCGCACACTGCGCCCCCTGAAGCCCGGCGTCTTCACTCTGCCGGCCCTGACTCTCTCCTACTACGATCCCAAGGACCAGGCATACGAGACCACCTCCACCAAGCCCCTGACCGTCACCGTCCAAAGCGCGGAAAAGGCCGTCCTCGGCAACGCATCCGCTGTCTCCGGAAACACCCCCGCCCCCGCGAAAACCGCACAATCCAAGCCCGCCGGCGAGGGCCCCGCCTCCGTCAACTGCGAAGACGACGCATTTCTCTCCCGGCCCTGGGCGCCCCTCCCCGGAGCCCGGCGCGCGCCCTGGCTCCTCCTGATTCTCCTGCCGATTCTCCTCCTCGCAGCGGATCTGCTCCAGCCCACCATCCGCAAACGGATCCTCCAGGCACGGCAACGAAAATTCCCCTGGCAGGCCGCCCGGCGCAAGCTGGACGACGCGCTGGAACACACCGCTTCCACGGATGCACAAGCGTCCCGAAAGCTTGCCGTGGCCATGGAGGAATTCCTCAAGACACGCCTCGCCCTCAACACCCCCTTCTCCCTCGCGGAGCTCAAAGCCGCACTTGTCAAAAACGGCGTTGCGGCGGAGTCCACCGCCGTCCTCCTTGCCCTGCAGGAGCGCTGCCAGGCGATCCTCTATGGCAACCAGGCAGCGGAACCCAATGCCCTCGCAGAAGAAATCCGCCAGGCCACACGGTGCCTCTGACAACACGTCGGCAAACGCCATTCCCATTCCCATGTTGAAACAACTCACCATTCTCCTTCTTCTGCTGGCGCTCCTCCTTCCAGCAGCCCAGACCCCCTCCCCCGAATTCCTCCTGCAGGAGGCCGCGCAGGCGGAGGCCCGCGCCATGGAGTCCCGGGATCCCCAGGAGTCCTCCGACGCCCGGAAGGAGGCCATTGAAAAATACGAAGCCCTATTGGAACAGGGCTTCATCAACGGCCCCGTCCTGGAAAAACTCGGCGAGCTCCATCTGCTCCAGGGGGAATTCCCCCAGGCGATCCTCGCCCTTGACAAGGCGTTGCTCTTCAACCCCCGAAGCCCCTCCCTTCGAGACAATCTTGCCTACGCCCGAAGAGCCTGCAATGTCACGGACATCCCCGGCCCCTCCCCCAATCCCCTCAAACGCTTCCTGGGATTCTCCCAGCGCACAACAGTCGCCATCGCCCTTGCCTGGGCTGCACTCCTCCTGGGACTCCTGGCACGACACACTGGAATCGCTCAAAAGCCCACACGGAATCTGTCCATCCTCGCCTTCGCCCTGGCCACACTCCTCACAATCACACTCCTTTACGACTACCACCAGGGACAAACGCACACCCCCGCGGTCGTCGCCACCCAGGACGCAGTCCCCCGGAAGGGCCCCGGAGAGGCATACCAGCTCCTCCAGGGGAACCCCCTCCCTGTCGGAACTGAGCTGGCCGCCATCCGCTCCCACGGCAAATGGACCATGATCACTCTCCATGACGGGCAAACCGCCTGGATCCCACAGGACTCCTTGATCCAATAAGTACCCCCGGAAAAAAGGCTCAAACAACACAAAAAAGGCGGGACGCCACCACGGCGCCCCGCCTTTTTGCATTTTTGCACATTCGCCGGAAGATACCGGCGTAGGGGATAATCCGGAAGGACAGAAGTTGCCGCACCCACTCCCCTGCCGCGGGACTTGGGATCTTTCAAGACCAACATGGGGGAGGACTTCCCCCTGTCCTCTGGACATTCCTGCCTCCCGGCAACGTGCCTTCAGCCAAAGGCACCACACGCATCCCCTCTCCCGGCTGGCGTTTTCCGTCTGCCGGCCTAACGCTCGCCCCGATGGAAGAAAAACCCCGATGCACAAAAAAAAGGCGAGGCGCCGTGGCGCCCCGCCTTTTTTGTCGCATCGACTCCCGAGCTTCCTACATCACGCGGCCGTTGCGGAGGATTCCCTTGGAGAGGAAACCATCGTAGTTGCGGCTGATAAGGTAGGTCTGGATCTGCCGCATGGTGTCCAGCATCACACCGACGATGATCAGCAGGCTGGTGCCGCCGAAGAACTGCGCGATGGTGTGGGGGATCTTCAGGAAGGAGGTGGCAAGGATCATGGGCAGGATTGCCAGCACAAGAAGTCCCAGCGCGCCGGCCAGGGTGATGCGGGTCATGGCGTGGTCCAGGAAGTCACTGGTGGGCTTGCCCGGGCGGATGCCGGGGATGTATCCGTTGTTCTTCTGGAAGTCGTCGGCGATCTGGATGGGATTGAACTGGTTGGCAACCCAGAAGAAAGCGAAGAGGAGGAGCAGCAGCGCGTAGACGACCATATAGCCGTTGCTACCATACTGGAAGTGGATCACGAGCCACTGGGTGACAGCCCCCTGGGGGAGGTAGCGCAGGAGCATCTCCAGGAAGGAGAGGATGGCGCCCGCGAAGATGATCGGCATCACGTTGGCGTAGTTGACACGGAGAGGCAGATAGGTGGTCTGCACACCGGCGGAGCGTCCGAAACCGCCCACGGAGCGCTGCTGGGCATAGCGGACGGGAATCTTGCGCATGCCCTCGGTCAGGATGATGGCACCCACGGTCACCGCCACGAAGAGGGCAATGAGGATGAGCAGGTGGACGAAAGTCAGCTGGTTCTCGCCAGTGGCGCTGCCGATGAAGACCATCTGGTAGAGGCTCACGAGAGCCTGGGGGATGCGCGCCACGATGTTCACGGTGATGATGAGGGACGCGCCATTGCCCACGCCGCGCTCGGTCACCATCTCGCCCAGCCTGTCGGAACTGAGCTGGCCGCCATCCGCTCCCACGGCAAATGGACCATGATCACTCTCCATGACGGGCAAACCGCCTGGATCCCACAGGACTCCTTGATCCAATAAGTACCCCCGGAAAAAAGGCTCAAACAACACAAAAAAGGCGGGACGCCACCACGGCGCCCCGCCTTTTTGCATTTTTGCACATTCGCCGGAAGATACCGGCGTAGGGGATAATCCGGAAGGACAGAAGTTGCCGCACCCACTCCCCTGCCGCGGGACTTGGGATCTTTCAAGACCAACATGGGGGAGGACTTCCCCCTGTCCTCTGGACATTCCTGCCTCCCGGCAACGTGCCTTCAGCCAAAGGCACCACACGCATCCCCTCTCCCGGCTGGCGTTTTCCGTCTGCCGGCCTAACGCTCGCCCCGATGGAAGAAAAACCCCGATGCACAAAAAAAAGGCGAGGCGCCGTGGCGCCCCGCCTTTTTTGTCGCATCGACTCCCGAGCTTCCTACATCACGCGGCCGTTGCGGAGGATTCCCTTGGAGAGGAAACCATCGTAGTTGCGGCTGATAAGGTAGGTCTGGATCTGCCGCATGGTGTCCAGCATCACACCGACGATGATCAGCAGGCTGGTGCCGCCGAAGAACTGCGCGATGGTGTGGGGGATCTTCAGGAAGGAGGTGGCAAGGATCATGGGCAGGATTGCCAGCACAAGAAGTCCCAGCGCGCCGGCCAGGGTGATGCGGGTCATGGCGTGGTCCAGGAAGTCACTGGTGGGCTTGCCCGGGCGGATGCCGGGGATGTATCCGTTGTTCTTCTGGAAGTCGTCGGCGATCTGGATGGGATTGAACTGGTTGGCAACCCAGAAGAAAGCGAAGAGGAGGAGCAGCAGCGCGTAGACGACCATATAGCCGTTGCTACCATACTGGAAGTGGATCACGAGCCACTGGGTGACAGCCCCCTGGGGGAGGTAGCGCAGGAGCATCTCCAGGAAGGAGAGGATGGCGCCCGCGAAGATGATCGGCATCACGTTGGCGTAGTTGACACGGAGAGGCAGATAGGTGGTCTGCACACCGGCGGAGCGTCCGAAACCGCCCACGGAGCGCTGCTGGGCATAGCGGACGGGAATCTTGCGCATGCCCTCGGTCAGGATGATGGCACCCACGGTCACCGCCACGAAGAGGGCAATGAGGATGAGCAGGTGGACGAAAGTCAGCTGGTTCTCGCCAGTGGCGCTGCCGATGAAGACCATCTGGTAGAGGCTCACGAGAGCCTGGGGGATGCGCGCCACGATGTTCACGGTGATGATGAGGGACGCGCCATTGCCCACGCCGCGCTCGGTCACCATCTCGCCCAGCCAGGTGATGAACATGGAGCCACCCACCAGGATGATGATGGTCTGGACCATGAATCCCATGCCGGGATTCAGCACCACGGAGGCGCCGCCCAGGCCAACGCTGCCGGGCTCCATCATGGCCATGGAGAACATGATGCCCTGCACGATGGCCACGACAACGGTCAGCGACCGCATGATGAAGTTGTACTGCTGCATGCCGCTCTCGCCCTCGCGGGTCATCTTGCTCAGCGCGGGGATCACGGGGGTCATCAGCTGCAGAATGATGGACGCGGAGATGTAGGGCATGATTCCCAGGGCGCCAATGGCGAACTTTTCCATGGCGCCGCCGCTGAAGAGATTCAGCATGCCCATGATGCCGGAGGCGCCTGCGTCGGAGTTCAGGTTGCCGAAGAGCTCCTTCAGACGGGCCGGATCAATGCCAGGGCAGGGAATGGCCGCCGTCAACTGCACCAGCGCGATCATGGCGAAGGTGAAGAGGAGACGCTTTCTCAATTCCGGAATCTTAAAGCAGTTCAGATAGGCGGAAAACATAGGCGGTATGGGTCAGGGGAACGTGTAGTTTACGAAAGGGGGGCCGGCGGCAATTTCCGCCCTTGGAGGGGCGGTTGCAGCCACGGAAAACAGCAGGGAATCAATATACCCTCATCACCACCCGCCGCAAGGGCGGGGACGGTGGAAATTCATCTGGAACAGCGAGAATCCGCGAAAGACCGCAATGCTTGTCGTACCGGTCTTCGCGCCGCCTCCCGCGACATCACCCGGGAACGGGAGCCGTCCGGGGAGCCAGCCAAAAGAGAAGGCGGAAGCGGAGAGGGACCGCCGGCAATGCCAGGGCCCCTCCCCCGCAAGAAGAAGCCGCGGACCCTCCTCCGGGGAAAGCCCCGGAAGACGATTCGCGGCCGGGGCCTCGCTAGCCCCTCAGCTCCTCGGCCTGGGCCTTGAGAGCCTTCTTCTTGTTCTTGCAGGCAACGTGGGCGGCGTGCTTGGCGGCCTTGTCCTCCTCGTGGGAGGCCATCAGCTGATTCACGGTGCCGCCAACGGCCTCGATCTTGGCCTTGGCCTGGACGCTGAACTTGTCGGCAGTGACCTTCAGGGCCTTTGTCAGCTCGCCGCGGCACAGGACCTTCAGAGGAAGCGTCTTCTTGGAAAGAAGGCTCTTCTGCTCCAGGATCTCGCGGGTCACCTCCTCGCCAGCCTCAAAGTGCGCCTCCAGGGTGTCCAGGTTCACGACCTCGAACTCCACGTGGGTGGCGTGGTTGAAGCCACGCTTGGGCAGACGGCGGATCAGGGGAATCTGGCCACCCTCGAAGTAGGGACGGCGCTTGGCGCCCGCGCGGGCGCCGGCGCCCTTGTCACCACGGCCGGCCGTGCGACCGTTGCCGGAACCATCGCCACGGCCGACGCGCTTGCGGGCCTGGCGGTTGAAGGTATTCTTCAGTTCATGAAGCTTCATGGAAAGTTCCTCCTTAGAGCGCCTTCAGGTCGCGCTTCTCCAACATCTCGGCCTTGGTGCGCAGCTTCTTCAAGGCCTCGAAGGTGGCCTTCACCACATTCGCCTGGTTGCTGCTGCCAAGGGACTTCGCGAGGACGTCCTGGATTCCGGCCAGCTCCAGGACGGCACGCATGCCGCCGCCGGCAATGACACCGGTACCCTGGCTGGCGGGCTTCACAAGCACCTTCGCGGCGCAGAAGCGGGCCTCCACGGCGTGGGTGATGGTGCCGCCATTGGTGGGGACCGCCATCAGGTGCCGACGGGCCTGCTCACCGCCCTTGCGGATGGCGTCGGAGACCTCGTTGGCCTTGCCGAAGCCCATGCCGACGCGGCCCTTCTTGTCACCAACCACGATGAGGGCGCTGAAGGAGAAGTTCTTGCCTCCCTTCACGACCTTCGTGGAACGGTTCACAACGATGGTGCGCTCCTCGAACTCGTCCTGCTCAACCTCCCGCTCACGACGCTGGTCGCGGCGGCCTTCACGGCGCTGGGGACGTCCCTCGGACTTCCGGGGGGCGGCCGGGGCGGCGGCCTCGGGGGCCTCGGCCACGGTCACATTTTCTTCAATTGCAGTTGCCACGGATGTAATCTCCCTTTGGTGTCGTGATTACTAGAACTGGAGACCGGCCTCACGGGCGGCGTCGGCCAGGGCCTTCACGCAGCCATGATAGGGGAATCCACCACGATCGAAGACCACGGTCTTGATCTCCTTCTCCAGCGCCCGCTGGGCGATGGCGGCACCGATGGCCTGTGCGCTCTTCACGTTGGCGGCCAGCTTCTGATCCCGGAAGATCTTCTCCACGGTGGCAGCGGACACCAGGGTCACGCCAGCCTCGTCGTCGATGATCTGGGCGTAGATGTGGGCGCCGGTGCGGCAGACGCACAGACGGGGCTTCTGGGCAGTGCCAGACACCTTGTTGCGGATATGGCGATGACGGCGGATCCGCTGTTCCTTCTTGCTGAGCTTGCTCATTGTTTCTTTCTGTCCTCTTCAACTCGCCGCCGGCTTGGTACGGCGGCCGCCACAAACCATCCCCGCCTTCCGCGCCCGGAGGCGCCAAAATGCACGGGGCAGTTCGCAGCGTGCCCTTCTCTTCCCCGGGGCGAACCACGCCGAGAGATTCGACGCCCTCGCCAGGGAGACACGCCTGGAACGACCGGCCTGGCCGCGGGATGCCCCCGGGCATCCCCTCCGCGGAAACGGGGGGGAGTTCCGGCGGGCGCCGTGGCTCGACCAAGGCCGCCCGGGACAAATCGCTACACCTTCTTGCCTTCCTTGAGGGAAAGCTGCTCGCCGGCGTAGCGCACGCCCTTGCCATGGTAGGCATCGGGCACGCGGTTGCTGCGGATGCTGGCGGCCACCTGGCCGACAGCCTGCTTGTCAATGGACTCCAGAAGAATGTGGGTCTGGTCCTTCAGGGAGCACTTCACATTCTCGGGGACCATGTAGACGCGGGGGTTGCTGTAACCCAGGTTCAGGGTCAGCTCCTGGCCCTTCAGCGCGGCACGATAACCAACGCCCACCAGCTCCAGCTCAATCGTGAAACCCTTGCTGACACCGGTCACCATGTTGTTCACAAGGCTGCGGATCAGACCGTGGTTCATCTTTGTCTGGCGCTCTTCGCTGGCGCGGGACACGTGGATCGCCTTTCCGTCCTCCGCCACCGTGACGGTCACGTCGGAGGGAATGGCCTGGCTCAGGGTGCCCTTGGGACCCTTGACGGTTGCCACACCGTCCTTGATCTCCACCTTCACCGAAGGATCCAGTGCGATCGGCTTGTTACCCATTCTAGACATTAGCTCTTCCTCCGTTTGACACTACCAGACATAGCAGAGCAGCTCGCCGCCGATGTTGCGCTTGCGCGCCACGCGGTCGGTCATCAGGCCCTGGGAGGTGGTCAGGATGGCCACGCCCAGGCCGCCGAGAACCCGGGGGACCTCGGAGCTGTTCACGTACACCCGGCAGGAGGGACGGCTGATGCGCTTGATTCCCTCGATGACAGGGGTGGAGTTCTTGCCCTTGTACTTCAGCACGATGTTCAGGGCCTTCTTGTTGTTGCCCAGGTCCGTCACCTCGTAGCTGTCAATGAATCCAGTCTCCTGCAGCGTCTGGGCCAGGGAGGCCTTCAGCTTGCTGGAAGGCATGGAAACGGTGGGCAGCTTCGCGTTCGAGGCGTTGCGCACCCGAGTCAGCATATCTGCAATTGGATCGCTCATGCTCATGGTTGTTTGCCTCCTTGGCTTACCAGCTCGCCTTGGTCACGCCGGGGATCATGCCATTGCTGGCCAGCTCCCGCAGGCAGATGCGGCAGAGGTGGAACTTGCGGTACACGGCCCGGACACGACCGCAGCGCTCGCAGCGGGTGTAGGCCCGGCTGCTGAACTTCGGGGTCCTCTGGGACTTCACGATCAGACTTTTCTTGGCCACGGCGGTATCCTCCTCAGTTCTTGGCGAAAGGCATTCCCAGGAGCTGCAGCAGTTCCCGGGCCTCGTCATCCGTCTTTGCAGTGGTGACGATGGTGATGTTCATACCCACCGTGTGCTTCGCCTTGTCCATGTCGATCTCGGTGAAGACCGACTGGTCGGTGAGGCCGAAGGTGTAGTTGCCGGCGCCGTCGAAGGACTTGGCGGGGATGCCGCGGAAGTCGCGGACGCGGGGCAGGACGATGTTCACCAGGCGGTAGAGGAAGTTGTACATCTTCTCGCGGCGCAGGGTCACGGAAGCGCCCACGTTCATGCCGGCACGCAGCTTGAACTGGCTGATGTTCTTCGTGGTCTTGGTGATGACTGCCTTCTGGCCGGTGATCCTGCTCAAGGTGTCAACCACCTCGTTCAGGGTCTCGCGGTCCTTTTCAGGAGAGACTCCGCTGTTGAGCACAACCTTCACCAGCTTCGGAATCTCCATGGGATTCGAATAGCCGCGGTTGCTCTTCAGCGCAGGAATCACCTCGTCCTGGTATTTCTTGTAGAGCGGATTGGTGTTCATTGGTCTCCTCCTGCCGTCTAGGACTGCCTGGCCTTGGCGATCTGGGGACGCGCGTTGTAGCGGGTCTCTTCCATCACGTTGCTGATGTCGACAGGACCCTCGACGTCCATGATGCCGCCCTGGGGACGCTCCTGGCTGCGGCGCATGGTCTTCTTCTGCACGTTCACGCCTTCCACGGTGACCCGGCCGGCCTTGCGGTCAACCCGCAGGACCTTGCCCTTCTTGCCCTTGTCGGAACCGGCGAGGACGACGACGACGTCGCCTTTCTTGATGTTGGCTTTGGACATTTACAGCACCTCCGGGGCCAGCGAGATGATCTTGGTGAAATTCTTGTCTCGCAGTTCGCGGGCAACCGGTCCGAAGATACGGGTGCCACGGGGGTTGTTGGAGTCGTCGATGATGACGGCCGCGTCGCGGTCGAAGCGGAGGCAGCTGCCATCGGGACGGCGGATGTTCTTTGCGGTGCGCACGACAACGGCCTTGACCACGTCGCCCTTCTTGACGACGCCGCGGGGCTGGGCCTCTTTGACACTGGCCTTGATGATATCGCCGATTTCGGCGTATCCCTTGCCCTGTCCGATGCACCGGATGGCCATGATCTCCTTGGCGCCGGTGTTGTCAGCCACCTCAAGTGTGGTCTGCATCTGAATCATGTTGGTATTCTCCTAGGGCTTGGTGGGTTAGTCGGTGTCCGCGTGCTTCTGGATCTCAACCAGGCGCCAGCGCTTCATCTTGGAGAGGGGGCGAGTCTCCATGATTCGGACGACATCGCCGATCTTGGACTCGTTGTTCTCGTCGTGGACGTAGAACTTAGTGGTGTGCTTGATCACCTTCTTGTAGAGGGGATCGGGAGCGGTGCGGGCCACGGCGACGACGCGGGTCTTGTCCTGCTTGTCGCTGACGACGGTGCCCACGCGCACCTTGCGGTGGTTTTCGCGGACCTCCGCGGCGGCGGGGGTGGCGACATTCTGAGTATCTTCTGACATCTTGTTGTACCCCTTCGTGTTTAGGCCTTCGCCGCCTTGCGGGCGGTCATCTCGGTGTGCAGACGGGCGATGTCCTTGCGGAGCTTGCCGATGCGGGCGGTGTCCTTCAGCTCGCTGGTCTGGAACTTCAGACGGAGCTGGAAGATCTCCCGGCGATTCTCGGTGAGCAGCTGCAGAATCTCGTCGTCGGTCTTCTGACGGATCTCGGATGCTTTCATTTTGAAAATCTCCTTGGTCTCTTGGCGGGGGGCTTTTTTGGGGGTGGGGCGAATCGGGTTGGGACCCGCCCTCCCCGGGAGTCTCCCGCCATTCTGACTATTCGGCGACGTAACGGGAGAGGAAGCGGCAGCGGACGGGCAGCTTGCTGGACGCCAGCGCCAGGGCTTCCTTGGCAACGGTCTCGGAGCATCCGGAGAGCTCGATGAGCATGTTGCCGGGACGGATGACGGCAACCCAGAACTCGGGAGCGCCCTTTCCCTTGCCCATACGGGTTTCCAGGGGCTTCTTGGAGACGGGCTTGTCGGGGAAGACCCGGATCCAGATCTGGCCCTTGCGCTCCATGCGGCGGGTTGCCGCCACACGGGCCGCCTCAATCTGGGCACCAGTCAGCCAGGCGCGCTCCAGGACCTGGAGGCCGTAGTCGCCGAAGTCCAGCTTGTTATTGCGCGTTGCGAGGCCCGCGCGCGTTCCGCGTTGCACCTTTCGGTGCTCTGCGCGTTTTGGCATTAATGGCATTGTTGATTTCCTCCCAGTTTTCGGGTTTGCAGATCCAGACTTTGATTCCAATCAGGCCGGCCAGGGTGTGGGCTTCCACAAAGCCGTAGTCGATATTGGCGGAGAGGGTGTGCAGGGGCACCTTGCCCTCCTTGTACTGTTCGACACGGGCCAGCTCGGCGCCTCCCAGACGGCCGCTGATGCGGATGCGGACGCCCTCGGCGCCGCGCTCCATGGCGGTCTGGATGGCGCGCTTCATGGCGCGGCGGAAGGCCACGCGGCGCTCCAGCTGCTGGGCGATGGACTCGGCCACCAGGGTGGCGTCCACCTCGGGCACCCGGATTTCCTTGACGTCGACGAGGATCTCCTCGTCCTTGGCGATATCCTGGAGCGCTTCCTTGATTTTGTCGAGGCCGGCGCCCTTCTTCTCGTTCTTGGCGTCGGCGGCGGGGGCCGCGGGTCCGCGGGCGCCCTTGCGGTCGTTGCGGTCCTCGAAGTGGCCGGTGATGATGATGCCGGGGCGCGCGGTGAAGATCGTGAGGCGCAGACGGCGTCCGAAGCGCTCGATGAGCACCTTTGAGACGCTGGCGTTCTTCAGGAGAACATCCAGCTTCCTACGGATTTTCAGATCCTCCTGGAGGAGTTCTCCGAAGGACTTGTTGATGCTGCCGACCTTCTCGTGGCTCCGGGCGAACCAGCGGGATTTCCAGTCCTTGCGGAGAGGGAGGCGGAAGCCAATCGGATTAACTTTTTGACCCACAGTGATTCCTCCTGATTATGCCTGGTCCGATACGGTGATGCGGATGTGGCTGGTGCGCTTAAGGATGCGTCCGGCGGAGCCACGGCTGCGCGGCCAGAAGCGGCGCATGGTGGGGCCCTCGCCGACGACGGCCTCCTTGACGATCAGCTGGCTCCGGTTGACGGCGCCGACCTCTGCGTTCTCGGCATTGGCCACGGCAGACTTCAGCGTTGCCTCCACCAGGCGGGCCGCCTTGCGCGGAATCAGCGCCACGGTGTTCAACGCCGTGATGGCGGGCTTCCCCTGGATCAGACGCGTGACCTCACGCGCCTTGAACGGAGAAATCCGCACATACTTGGAAATGGCGATTTTTTCCATCTTTGCTGTGTTTAGGGTTCCTTGTTTGGGATGAACGAACGAAAAAAAGAGCGTTTTCAGGCGCGGCGGGCATTTTTGGGGCGGGGCGCAAGGGGACGCAATCCTCTTTTGTTCGAGGGCGTTTTCGGAGATCCCCGTGCGCGGCGTCCTGCTCGCCGCCTCCCGGCCATGCTCCGGGGTATGGCGGGCAATAAGCCACCGGCGGAGCCTGTCTTGCCGTGGCGAGAAACCCCGCCCGGCTCGGATTCGGCTGGGAAAAATGGATTCGACGGAGGGAAAAAGGCGCGAAGGCCGCGGGGCGCACCCCGTCCCAGGTCGTGTGCAAGGACGCCTAATGTAACAGCGCCTCGGAAAATTTCCAATCCCCTCCCCTAAAAAGGCAAAAGGAAGGAGGGGGAATGCGGCTCATCCTGGCCATTGCTCCGCGGCACCGCAACCATTCCAGATTGGGCGACGGCCGTTATGGTTGTGATGGCGCGACGCGGTGGAGGAGCGATCCCGGGGGGAGGGCCCGGATGTCGCCCTCCTTTGGAACGGCGACGGCACGGGTGGGGCGAACCAAGACCACTTCCAGGGTCGCCAGTGTCTCCCCTCCCCTCTTCCATTGCAGGAGGGAGCCTTCGCGGAGCCCATGGAGGCTCCCTTGGTCCAGGAGGACCAGGCGGGTCCCGGGCTCCACTTGAAGAACCGCGCTGCTGCCGATGGCGAGGGTCTGGCCCTGGGCGGCCAATCCGACAACGGCGAGGCACTCTTCCAGTCGTTTCCGGACCTCTTCCGCGCCGTCTCCCACTTGGTCCCTGAGGACCTGGGAGGCTTGGGCGGCCTCCAGGGCGGCGGAAGCCGCGTCGCGGCTTTTGTTCCAGGCCTCCTGGAGTTCCAGGAGGAGCCGCCGGCAGTCCCCCAGGACGGCCAGCATCTCCACGGCATCGGGGGCCTGGGCCTGGGCATTCCCGGCTTCCCGGAGGAGGTGCGCGGCCTTCAGGTCCTGTGCCACAAGCGTCCGCGCCAGCCGGTCGGAGTCCATGAGGACCGTGGCGTAATCCCGCCGGAGTCCTGCCAATTCCTGTTCCCGGAGTTTGAGGGTCTCCTGGAGTTGCTGCCGTTCCGCCTGGCACTGCGCCAGGGCCTGCCGGCTCTCCTCCAGCCGTATGCGCAGCACCTCGGCGGGAACGGGGTCCTCCTGGGCACAGAGGGTCCATGCCAAGAGGAGCGCCAGCAGGATGGGTGGGAATCGCGTCATGGAGTCCGGCGTTCTAGAGATCTCCCAGATGGGCGCCCTTGTCCAGATAGCGGACGTATTCCCGGGCGGCCTCCTCCAGGGTGAGGGGCTTTCCGGCATACCCCGCCTTCCGGATTTTGTCCATCTCCAGGCAAGTGTAGTATTGGTAGCGCGCCTTCAACTCCTCCGGCATCTCGATATACTGGATGCGGGGTTCCCGCCCCATGGCCTGGAACATGGCGTGCGCAAGGTCGTTCCAGGAGCGAGTGGAGCCGTAGCCGATGTTGTAGAGACCGCGGCATTTTGCGCCCTTGTCCATGAAGAAAATGGTCATGTTGGCGGCGTCGGTCACATAGAGGAAGTCCCGCACCTGCTCGCCGTCGGCGTATTCGGGACGGTAGCTCTTGAAGAGCTTCACCTCGCCGTCCTTGGAGATCTGCTCATAGCAACGCAGGAGCATGCTGCGCATCTTGCCCTTGTGGTATTCGTTGGGGCCAAAGACATTGGAGTATTTCACGCCCACGAAGGAGGCGCCGCCTTCCACGGGGTTGGTCAGCCAGCCCCGTTGGAGGAGATACTGGTCGAAGAGCTGCTTGGAGTATCCGTATTTGTTCAGGGGGCGCAGGAGGTGGATGGTCTTCTCGTCGTCCTTGAACCCCTGTTCGCCGTCGCCGTAGGTGGCGGCGCTGGAGGCGTAGACCATTCGGACGCCGCGGCGGACGCAATAGTCCGCCAGGAGTTTTCCGCAGGCGAAGTTGTTCTCGATGAGATAGGAGGCGTCGGCCTCGGTGGTGTCGGAGCAATTCCCCAGATGAAAAATCGTCTGGAAGGGATACTTCCTGTCCAGGAGTCCGGAGGAGAGCTCCTCGTAGAAGCCATCGTCCTTCTCGAAGTAGTCGGCGAAGCGAAGCGCCCGCAGATTCTGCCACTTTTCGCCGTCCTTCAGGGAGTCCACGACCACGATGTTCTCGTGCCCCATCTGGTTCAGGCGGTGGACGACGGCGCTGCCAATGAGACCCGCGCCACCCGTCACCAAAATCCATCCGTCATGTTCCATGAAAATGCCTCGCTTCGTTGTGAATTGTTCGCTGGGATAAGAAGAAACCGGTTCCCTGCTACGGCCGGGGTTCCCGGAGGGCGTCGTAGACCGCCAGGGCGGCGGCCGCCATGACCACCGGCACTGCGCGCACGACGATGCAGGGATCGTGCCGTCCGGAGATGGCGAGCTCCCTGGGCTCGTGCTTGGAGAGTGAGACGCTTTTCTGGGCTTGTCCAATGGAGGGAGTGGGCTTGAAGGCCGCCCGGAAGACCAGCGGCATGCCCGTGGAGATGCCGCCCAGGATGCCGCCGCAGTGGTTTGTCTCCGTGCGCACGCGCCCCTTGGCGTCAACCACATACGGGTCGTTGTTCTCGCTTCCGCGCACGCAGCTGCTGTAGAATCCGTCGCCAAAGGAGACGCCCTTCACAGCGGGGATGGCGAAGAGTGCCTGGGAGAGGCGGTTTTCCAGGCCGTCGAACATGGGATCGCCCACGCCGGCGGGGAGGCCCACCACCGCGGCCTCCACCACGCCGCCCACGGAGTCACGCTCTTTGCGCGCGGCCTCCACAAGCTCCCGCATGTATGCGCCGGCCTCGTCGTCCAGGACAGGAAAGGGCTTCCGGGAGACCCGCCGCAATTCGGCGCGGCCCACCAGCACGGGATCGAAGACCTCGTCGCCGACATTGCCGATCTGGGCAATGTGGGCGCCGACAGTGACGCCCTTCTTTTCCAGGATCTGCAGAAGGATTCCGCCGGCGATGCACAGGGGCGCCGTCAGGCGTCCGGAGAAGATTCCGCCACCGCGGATGTCGTTGAATCCACGGAATTTCACGGCTGCGGGGTAATCGGCGTGCCCGGGGCGCGGGCAATCCTTCAGGTCGCCGTAGTCCCGGGAGCGCTGGTCGGAGTTCCGGATGACCGCGCAGAGGGTGGCGCCGGTGGTGACGCCGTCCTGGAGTCCGGCGAGGAACTCGGGGCGGTCGGCCTCCTTCCGCGGGGTTGCCAGGGGTCCGCGCCCTGGTGCGCGGCGGTCCAGGAACTCCTGGAGGGAATCCAGATCCACGGGGAATCCGGCGGGGAGTCCCTCCAGGGTGCAGCCGATGGCGGGGCCGTGGGATTCGCCGAAGATGGTAAGCCGAATGTTCTTGCCGAAGGAATTCACAACGAGATCTCCTCTCCTGTGCAAAGAGAATAGGCATGCCAGAAGGCCGGCCAGGACTTGGAGACCGCCTGGGCATCCAGGATCTCCACGGCGCCGTCCGCGGCGCAGGCCGCTGCGGCGGCCGCCATGACGATGCGGTGGTCGTTGACGCCGTCCACCACGCCGCCATGGTAGCGTTCCTGGCCGGTGACCGTCAGGGTGTCCCGAGTGGTCTCCGCCACGCCGCCCAAGGCCAGCAGCAGCCGCCGGACGGCCTCCAGGCGGTCGGACTCCTTCCAGCGGAGACGCTCCGCGTGAACGAAACGGGTGACGCCCCGGGAAAGTCCCGCCAACACCGCCAGCGCGGGGACCATGTCCGGAATGGACCGGACATCAATCTCCTCCACCGCGTGGAGCTCCCCGGGACGCACCCGGAGATCCGCGCCAACAAACTCCACGTGTGCGCCGAAGGCCCGGAGGAGCTCCACCACCCGGCGGTCTCCCTGGGCGGAATCGGCGGCCAGATTCTTCAACAAAAGCCCCTCGGGATTGCCGTGCCCCAGGGCGGCGGCCACCATGGGGAAGGCGGCGGCGGACCAATCCCCCTCCACGGGCGGCAGGGCGGCGCAGGCGTGGTATCGCTGCCCGCCGGAGACGCGGAAGGCGCCGGGGGATTCCTCCACCGACACGCCAAAACGCCCCATGGCATCCAGGGTCAAAGCCACGTAGTCCCGGGACTCCAGGGAAGTGGTGAGCCGCACCACGCCCTCCTGTCCAGTCAGAGGCAGCGCCAGGAGGATTCCCGTGACGAACTGGGAGGAAATGTTCCCGGGAAGCGCAAATTCGCCGCCGGCCATGGGCCCTTCCAGGGTCAGGGGAAGGTGTTCCCCGTCGCAGCGGACGCGGTGGCGTCGCAGTTCCGCCAGAAGGGTGTCCACGGGGCGTTCCGGCAGGCGACCCTGTCCGGTGAACCGGGCGGGGCGCCCCAGCGCGGCGGCCACGGGCATGAGGAAACGGAGCGTGCTGCCGGATTCGCCGCAGTCCAGCGCCGGCTCCGCGGACACGGGATCCAGCAATGCCTCCAGACAACGCCGGGTGGCCAGAAGATCCGCGGATGCGGGGCCATGCAGTTCCACGGATGACGGCGACACGCCCGCCAGGGCGGCGCAGATCATCTGCCGATGGGCCACGGATTTGGAGGAGGGGATCTCCACCTCGCCCCGCCAAGGACGAGGAGTCAGCGCGACGCGGCTCATGCGTTCTCCCATCCTTCACGGATTTGAGAGACCGGCACGCGGCGCAAGACGCAACGCCCCAGAGTCTCCGGCACCACCAGCGACAGGGAATCGCCGCTGCGCTTCTTGTCGTGGAGCATGGCCTCCACCAGCTCCTCCCAGGGATAGGGAAGCGCCACGGGGAGCTCGTACTGCCGGAGGGTCTTCTCCAGCGCAAGGTGCAACTCCGGCTCGCGGCACCAGCCCAGGCGCTCCGACATCCGGGTGATGGCCGCCATGCCGATGGCCACAGCCTGGCCATGGGAGATTCCAAAGTGGCTGCGGCGCTCCACGGCATGGCCGATGGTATGCCCGAAATTCAGCAATGCGCGGTCGCCCCGGTCGAATTCGTCGCCGGCGACAATCTCCGCCTTGATCTCCACGCAGCGGGCGATGATCTCGCGCAGATGTTCCTGGAGGCCATTGGGAGTCGACAGAGTCCGGAAAAGCTCCGCGTCGCGGATGACGCCGTATTTGACGGCCTCCGCCACGCCGTCGAAGAGGATGCGGCGGGGGAGCGTCTCCAACAGTCCGGTGTCGCAGAGGACCCCGCTGGGCTGCCAGAAGGCGCCGGCCAGGTTTTTCCCCTGGGGGAGATCCACGCCCGTCTTGCCGCCTACGGAGGAATCGATGGCCGCCAAAAGGGTGGTGGGGATCTGCACCACACGGATGCCGCGCAGGTAGATGGCGGCGGTGAAGCCCGCCATGTCGCCTGCCACGCCGCCGCCCAGCGCCACCACAAGGTCGCTCCGGGTCAGCTGCGCATTCGCCAGGAAGTCCAGCATTCCCGCGATGGAGGAGAGGTTCTTGCTTGCCTCCCCGGCGGGGAAGACGTACGATGCGGCGCCCCGTGGCAGGAGCCCCATGACCCGCTGCAGATGCAAAGGCGCCACATTGCTGTCCGTGATCACCGCGACGCGCGGGGCGCCCAGGCGCGCCGCCAGCTCCGGCAGGAGGGACAATGCCCCCCGGCCGATGGCGACCTGGTAGTCGCCGCCGGAGCAGTGGACGGGAATCCGAGAGAGGGTTTCCATGGTGGTCCGCCTGCGTCAGAAGAGGGAATAGGGGGTCTTGGGGAGGGCGTCGACCTTTTCCTTGGTCTCGCGCCCCGTCCGGATCAGCTTCTGGAGCGCCGCCTCGTCGCCGTCGGCCAGCGCCGTCCGGAATGCCTGGAGATTCCCAATGACGTGGTCCAGCTCCCTCAGCAGATCGTCCCGGTTTGCCAGGAAGAGCTCGCTCCAGAGGGCCTCCTGCATGGTGGCCACCCGGCTCATGTCACGGAAGGACCCCGCGGAGAACCCGCTATGCTGGAGGGCGGCCGGGGACTGCACGTAGGAGCTTGCCAGGATGTGCGGCAGCTGGCTGGTATACGCGATGATCCGGTCGTGCTCCTCCGCGGTGGTGAACTTCACGCTGCCGAAGCCAAGCTCCAGGAAGAAGGCCTTCACCCGCTCCAGAGTCTCAATGGGCAGCGCCCCATGGGGCACCAGAATCATGGAGGCCTGGTTGAAGAGGTTCCCCATGGACGCCTCAAACCCCGAACGCTCGATGCCCGCCATGGGATGGCCGCCGAGGAAGACCAGCCCGTGGTCCCGGCAAAGCCCCCCCAGCGCCTTGCAGACCACGCGCTTCACGCCGCAGCAATCCACCACCAGCGTTCCGGTACGCAGCTTCGACACATGCTCCTTCATCCACTGGATGGTGCCCTGGGGATACAGGGACAAAAACAGCATGTCCACATCGCCAAGATTCTCGTCCTCCAGGATGCCGTCCACCGCGCCGACCAGTTTCGCGCGGAGCCGTACGGACTCCTGGATGTCCGCGCCCAGCACCCGGCAGCCGCCGCGCGCCTTGACTGCGCGCGCCAAGGAGCCGCCGATGAGGCCCAACCCCACGACGCCAATGGTCTCCATGGCTATTGGCCCTCCTTCATGCCAAGAGTCCCGCGCACCGCGCGGATCTTGGGGACCAACTCCTGGAAGATGGCGGGGGTGATGGACTGCGGGCCGTCGCACCAGGCGTGTTCGGGGTCGTTGTGGACCTCCACGATCAAGCCGTCGGCGCCGGTGGCGGCGGCGGCCACCGCCATGGGTGGGACCAGCCAGGAGCGTCCGGAGGCGTGGCTGGGATCCACGACGACGGGGAGGTGCGAGAGCTTGTGGAGCACGGGTACCGCGGTGAGGTCCAGCACGTTCCGGGTATAGGTCTCGAAGGTGCGGATGCCCCGTTCGCAGAGCATGACCTGGGTGTTTCCGCCACTCATGATGTGTTCGGCGCTCATGAGGAGCTCCTCGTAGGTGTTCGCCAGCCCCCGCTTCAGCAAAATGGGCTTCTGAATGTGCCCCAGTGCGTGGAGCAGCTCGAAATTCTGCATGTTGCGGGCGCCCACCTGGATGACATCCACTTCGTCAAAGAGGGGCAGCTGCGAGGCGTCCATGATTTCGGAGACCACGGGCAGCCCGGTCTCTTTCTTGGCCTCCAGAAGCAGCTTGATGCCGCGCTCCCGCATTCCCTGGAAGGTGTACGGGGAAGTGCGGGGCTTGAAGGCGCCGCCCCGCAGGACATTGGCGCCCGCCGCCTTCACCGCCTTCGCCACGGTGCAAATCTGCTCTTCGCTCTCAACGGAACAGGGGCCTGCGATCAGCGCGAGGTGCCCGCCGCCGATCTTCACCCCGTTGGACAGCTCGACGACGGTGTCTTCCGGATGGAATTTCCGGTTGGCGGCCTTGTAGGGGTCCTGGACCCGCTTCACCTCGTCCACGATGTCCAGGGCGTTGAGCAGGTCCATGTCCACCCGGGAGGTGTCCCCCACCAGCCCCAGGATCATCTGCCGCGCGCCGCGGGAGACGTGGATTTCCAGCCCCTGGCTCTTCAGCCACGCCGTCAGGTCCTTCAACTGGCCGGACTCGGGATTCTCCTTCAGAATGACAATCATGGTCAACCCCCTCCCCTCTGCAAAAACGGACACGCCCTCCGCGCCGGGAACTCAGGGAGGGGGGCAGGCGGAGAGGGCACAAGACTTTCCCCCGAAAAAAGAAACGCTATAATTTAGCCCGCGTCCCATAAACTGCCCATATCCCCCTCCCTGCAGACGCCCCCCGGGCACGCAGTCATGCCGTCTGGAGGAAGGAGAGCGCGGGCAGCCCCGCGCCGTTGCGGAGATTTCCCGCAGGCCGGCCCACATCGGAATTGTAGCGGGCCGCGAAGGCCTCGGAGACCATCGGGGAGCGCAGCACCACGCAGGCGCCCTGGATCTCCGCCGCCGCGGGATGAAAGACGCCGTCCGCGCCCGCCATCTCGAAACCCTTGAGCCCCCCGCCGTCCCCGGCATGGAGGCCCTCGGCGTATTGGAAATGCAGGCAGAGCGCATCGATTCCCTGGCGGCTGATGGCATCCAGGGTGGGTCCCTGGGGCACCACGGCGGTGTCACCGTAGACCCGCGCCATGGCCTGGAGGAAGAGCCGGTGTCCGAAGGAGCGCTTGTCGTGGGGATGGATGTCGCTGGCCTCGAAGAGCGCCAGGTCGCTGGCGGTGATCACGCCGGTGTTTGGCACCGCGAGATAAGCGCGGCGCTGTGCGTCCTGGACGCGGAGCCAGAGCCCGGGATGTTTCGACTCGTAGTTTGCCAGCTGGACGAAGAGGAAGGGGAATTCGTCTCCCTGCCCCCAGCTCCGCCGCCAATCCCGGATCAGATCACAGAATCGCAAGAAATAGAGCCGTGTGCGCTCCTCATCGTCCGCGTCCTCCTCGCCCTGATACCAGAGCACTCCGCGGATGGCGAAGGGGACGATGGGACGGATCTTGTTGTCGAAGAGCCGGTGGGGCTGGTTCTTGTCGCTGGGGGCGTCGTGGACCCGGGATGTAATGACGGCGGTCTGGAAGGCGTACTCCACGCAGGCCTTCCAGGGGGTGCCGTCGCACAGGGGGATGGCCTCTCCGGTGACCGTGTTCTTCAGGAAATAAAACCGTTCGGAGCCGCCCAGGCTCCCGTCAAAATAGAAGCAGAAGGCGCGGACCGCCACCAGATTGCGGCCGGGCCTCACCAGTCCGCCAGGCACGGGATAGACACGGGGCACGCTCCAGTGCTGCGTCTCGAAGTCCTTGCCGGTGGCGCCCACCTGGACGCCGTTGAAATAGGTGACATCGTGCTTGTCCACGGGGCCGAGATGGAGTTCCAGGGGCTGTCCCGCCCAACTTCCGGGGACCTCCACCTCCCTGCGCACCCAGATGGCGCCGTGGGTGGAGAACTTCTGGGCCATCCAGGAGCCGGGAATCTGCAGGGTCCCCCACTGGGAATCGTCCAGTTCGGGGGAGGCGTAGCCCTTGGCGAAGCCCTGATTGCCGCGGTCCCTCTCGGTGACCTTGCTGAAATCATCAAAGATCTCGTCCGCCACACAGCCGGAGATGCCCTCCCGGCCCTCCAGAATGCTCCAGCGGCCGGGGTCGTTGGCCGCCTCGTCGGCGCGGCGCAAATCGTCCAGGTTCTCGGGACGCGCGGCCAGGGCCTCCCGGCTCATCCAAGCGGAGACCACCGTTCCACCCCAGGAGGAGTTGACAATGCCCACGGGCACCTCCGGGAAGCGCCTGCGCAGATTCAGGGCGAACCAGGCGCCTATGGCGGTGAAATCCCGTGCGCTCTTTGCGTCAGAGAGCCGCCACTCGCCTCCGGGCGGCGACTCCATCCCGGGGGCGCAAACGCTGTCGCTGACCGTTGTGAAACAGCGCAGCAGGGGATCCACGCCGCCCTCCTTCAAGAAGTCCGCGGTCTGCTCCAGGGCATCGCCGGGGCTGAAGGTCTTCAGAGGGAACTCCGCATTGGACTGGCCGGAGACCAGCCACACCTCGCCAACCACGAGGTCCCGCACCACGCACGTCTCGTCCCCGCAGGAAATCCGCATCTCCAGGGGTCCGCCCGACGCCAATGCCGGGAAGCGCAGTTCGAAGCGACCATCCCAGGAGGAGAGCCCCTGCGCCACACGGCCGGCGCCCAGTGTCCCCCGGACCACGGCGCGCCTGGCGTCACACCATCCCCAGACGACGACGGGCTTGCCGCGCTGGATCACGGCGTGGTCACACCAAATCGATGCGAGTCTCATGGCAGAGAAAATAGGGAGTCTATGGTTTCCGTGACTACGCTTTCTGGAGGAAGGAGAGCGCGGGCAGCCCCGCGCCGTTGCGGAGATTTCCCGCGGGATGGGCTACATCAGCATTGTAGCGGACCGAGAAGGCCTCGGAGACCTCCGGGGAGCTCAGCACCACGCAGTCGCCCTGGATCTCCGCCTCCGCGGGATGGAAGACGCCGTCCGCGCCCGCCACCTCGAAGCCCTTGAGCTCCTCCGCGCCCTCGGCATGGAGGCCCGCGGCGTACCGGAAATGCAGGCAGAGCTTCTGCGTTCCCTGATGCCAGATGGAATCCAGGGTGGGTCCCTGGGGGACCACCGTGGCGTCGCCGTAGACCCTCGCCATGGCCTGGAGGAAGAGCCGATATCCGAAGGAGCGCTTGTCGTGGGGATGGATGTCCTGGGGTTCGAAGAGCGCCAGGTCGCTGGCGGTGATCACGCCGGTGTTGGGCACCGCGAGATACGCTCGGCGTTGTGCATCCTGGAGGCGGAGCCAGCGGTCCGCCACGGGAGACTCATAGTTTGCCAGCTGGACGAAGAAGAAGGGGAATTCGTCCCCCTGCCCCCAGGCGCGCCGCCAGTCGTGGATCATGTCGCAGAAACGGGTGCAGTAGAGCGCGGTGCGCTCCTCCGTGTCGGTGTCGCTCTCCCCCTGGTACCAGAGGACGCCGCGGATGGGGAAGGGGATGAGGGGTCGGATCTTGTTGTCGAAGAGCCGGTGGGGGGCGTTCTGATCGTTGGGCGCAGTGTAGTCCTGGGGAGTGAGGCTAGAGGGTTTGAAGGCGTACTCGACGATGGCCTTCCACTGCCGCTCCTTCCCGCAGAGGGGGATGGTTTCGCCGGTGGCCGCATTCTTCAGGAAGTAGAAGTCCTTGGAGCCGCCAAAGCTCCCGTCAAAGTAGAAGCAGAAGGCGCGGATGGCCACCAGGTTCCGGCCTGCCTTCACCAGCTCGCCAGGCACGGGGTAGACGCGCGGTTCGCACCAGTATTGGGTCTCGAAGTCCTTTCCCGTGGCGCCCACCTGGACGCCGTTGAAATAGGTGACGTCGTGCTTGTCCACGGGGCCGAGATGGAGTTCCAGAGGCTGCCCCGCCCAGCTGGCCGGCAATTCCACCGCCTTCCGCACCCAGATGGCGCCGTGGGTGGAGAACTTCTGGACCATCCAGGAGCCGGGCACCGCCAAGGTCCCCCACTGGGAGTCGTCCAAATCGGGAGAGGCGTAGCCCTTGGCGAAGCCCTGGTTGCCACGGTCCTTCTCGGTGACCTTCTCAAAATCGACGCATGCCTCGTTCGCCGCACAGACTTCGAGGCTCTCCCTCCCCTTCAAGAAGGAAGCCCAGCGTTCGGGGACATTCCCCGACTCCTCGGAGTAGCGCAGGGCGGCGCGGTTCTCGGGGCGCGCGGCCAGGGCCTCCCGGCTCAGCCAGGCGGAGACCATGGTGCCGCCCCAGGAAGAGTGCACAATGCCCACGGGCACCTCCGGGAAGCGCCTGCGCAGATTCAGGGCGAACCAGGCGCCGATGGCGGTGAACTTCGGTGCGGTATCCGCATCGGAAAGCTTCCACACGGCGCCGGGGGCCAGCTCACCGCCGGGATTGTAGACGCCGTCGTTCATGGTGGTGAAGCAGCGCAGCAGGGGATCCTCGCCGCCCTCTTTCAAGTAGTCCCTGGTCTGGTCCAGCGGGTCGCCGGGGCTGTAGGTCATCAGGGGGAACTCCGCATTGGACTGGCCGGAGACCAGCCACACCTCGCCCACCACCAAATCCCGCACCACACACTCCTCGCCGCCGCAGGTGATCCGCATCTCCAGGGGGCCGCCGGACTCCAAGGCCGGGAAACGCAGCTCAAAGCGGCCATCCCAGGAGGAGAGC
Organism: Bacteroidaceae bacterium; assembly: GCA_963621575.1. Lineage (GTDB taxonomy): Bacteria > Verrucomicrobiota > Lentisphaeria > Oligosphaerales > Oligosphaeraceae > UBA1724. Next base: position 43,276 of record CAVFEH010000010.1, on the reverse strand, counting down.
CCCTGCGCCACACGGTCGGCGCCCAGAGTTCCCCGGACAACAGTACGCTTGGCGTCACACCAGCCCCATACGACGACGGGCTTGTTGCGCTGGATCACGGCATGGTCGGACCAGATGGATGCGAGTCTCATGGCAGTCAGAAAGGTATTTTGAGGAGTGTTGAAAAGAGTGAAAAAAGAAAAACGCCGTAACATAATTTCGGACGATGGCGCGGCCGTCCCCGTTCCGCAAAATCACGGCCCCGCCGAATGGGAGCGTGCACGGGTTCCGTCCGCCAGGAGCGCCTCCAGCAGAAGGAATGCAATCAGCGCCGCCAGGAAATGTCCCCGGAGGCTCCGTCCCCGTGGCGGGGGTCCGCCTGCCGCCAAACCGGCGTCCGTCCCATCGTCCTGGTGCATCAGGAGCGCCCGGCGGACATCCTCAGCGGGGAGGTATCGGGGGATGGATTCCCCGGCGGGGGTCCAGACCTCCGCCAGGCGGCCGCCGTGTTCCAGCACCCCGGGCTCCCGGAAGGCATCGGGGGAAACGTCGTCCCAGCCCGTGGGGATCCCCCCGCAGTCCAGCCGCAGCCGCCCGGCATCCTCCGCCACCGCATCCTCCAGGAGTTCCCGGCATATCGGGAGGAAAGAGCGCGAGAGAGGGAAATTGGAGTCCGCGGAATGGAACCCGAAGGCAAAGAGGAGGCACTGTCCCCGTCCGACCACCCGTTTCACCAAGGCGGGATCACCCTCCAGGGTTGAGAGGACGACCTGTCCGTCTCCCGGTGCCAGGGAGATCTTCAGATGCCGGTGAATGGCGAAGAGATGGAGGTCCGAGGGTTCGCGGGGCGGGAAGAGCCCCGCCAGGGGGCTTCCCGAAGGCAGGTCGCCGATGCCCGTCCGCCGCGTCAGCACCTCGCCCAGCCCCGCCGGTGCCAGCCCCGCATCCTGCAGATGACGCCAGCCAAGCAACGGCGCCGCGCCAGGCACCGAAACCAGCACGCCACCGGATTCCACCCATTCCCGAAGGCGCGACAGCTCTTCGGGAAGCAGCCGTTCGGCGGTGCCCAGCAGCAGCACGGCGGAGAACTGTTCCAGATCCAGCAGAGGGAGGGATTCCACGCCCATGGTCTCCATGGCAAACCGCGGAATACCCTCCGGGGGCTCCGCAGTGAAGGCCGGCGTGCAGAAGAAGTCCAGCTCCTCCCCTATCGTCCCATCCTCCGGACCGGGCACCACCGCCGCCAACTGCCGGGGCGCCGGAATCCGTGCCCAGAAGGGCCGCCGGTCATCAAAGTCGAAGCCATCGCCGGGCTCCAGGCGCAACTCGCCACGGGAATTCTCTCCGGGCTCCGCGAAAAAGACCACCACCGCCTCGCCCCCGGCAGGCAATTCCACCGTCTGACGCAGTTCACGGCCACCCAAGGACAACACGACCTCCCGGGTCGCGGCCTCCGCCCCCCAATGGCGCAAACGCGCCTGGATCCGCAGGCGGCCACCCGCCGCGCCGCGAACCTCCACGCGCAGGATGCCACAATTCTCCGGCACCGGCGCCGGTGAGGCATGCAGGAGCAGACGAGTCCCCGGAGGCAGCGCGCCCTCCACGGCATCCCAGTCGCTCTCTTGAAAATCGCTAAATACGTGCAGCTCCCGCCCCTCCGGCGGATATCGGGCGAGCCACGCCGAAGCCGCCTCCAACGCCAGGCCAGGACGGCCGGCGCACCAGCCGCCCCGCCACTCGCCGTCTCCAGAAAACTCCTCCGGACGCACCCCGATGCGCCAGGCCATGCAACCGCCCTCCCCCCCACGCTCCCGAAGCCCGCGGTATTCCTCCGGCAGCGTCCCGCGATTCCCCCGCATGGAGGCGGAATCATCCAGGAGAATGGCAACGTCTCGACGTCCACCACCATCCGCGGCTTCCTTCACGGGGGGCTTTGCAGACAGGAAGGGGTCCGCCGCCAGAAAACACAGCGTGGACAGAAGCGCCATCCGGACGGCCATGAGGAGGATGTCTTGCCAGCGTCGGCGTCCCTGCACGGAGGCGGGGGTGGGCCGCAGGAAGCGCAGAGTGGGAAACACGAGGCGGGGCGGCCGGTCCCGTCCCAGCAAGTGGATCAGCAGGGGCGCGGCCGCCAGAGGCAGCAGCCACAGGAACGCGGGATGCGCGAAGGCCAGCATGGGGAGGAGCGCCCGGGCCTCAGCCCTCGTCCAGGGACGCCGCCAATGCCGGCAGGAACTCGCCCATCCTGGCGTTCACGGCGGCAATCTTCTTCAGGGTCTCCAGGAATTCGTCGCCGGCGGATCCTCCGATATAATTTGAGAGGAGCCGGAGGACTCCCACGGGGATGGCGCGCCCCAGGATGCGTTCGGCCAGCCGGCAGAAGTGCACCACGGCGGGACTCTCCATGTCCACGGCGTCGGCGGCGTTCTCGATCCGGTTGTCGGCGCGGTAATACTTGGCGTTGTCAAAGACATCCCCCGCCGCAATGCGCCCCCGCAGCAGCGGATGATTTGGGAAAAAGGCCGGGACATTCCCGCGCAGGGCGCGGATGAATCCGGGATGGCAGTCCATCCAGCACTTCTCCGCGATTTCCGGCACGAACCCCAGGCCATCGGAGCCATAGAGCGGGGAGACATCATAGTCGCTGTAGGCCACCTGGTCCACCACCATCATGCCGCCCAAAGGCTGTTCCCTGCGCAGGGCACCCGCAGTGCCCCACACCAAGATGGCGTCGCAGCCATCCTGGAAGAGCAACTTCGCCACGGCGGCGCAGGCGGCCGTCTTTCCGGGGCCGAAGCCGGTGGCGCAGGGGATCCCGGCGGGCAGCCCCGCGGCCTCCTCACGGGTGGGAACCAGAATGCCGATCTTCTTCACGGGGAAACTCCTCCTTGCGCAAAGCCCGCGGGCGCCCTCAGCCGAACTCGTTCCAGGGAATCCGGACGGGTGCATCCCGGTTGATGATCTCGTCCAGGTGCCGCAGCAGCGGGAATTTGTTGAAGTTGGCGGTGCCCAGCTCGTGGCGGCGGCGCAACGCACGGGCCGCCCGGGTGATGATGGGGATGGACTCCAGGGTCATGCCGGGGAACTTGTCCAGGGCCTCCCGCACGGAGAGTCCTTCGCCCAATGCCTCCCCCAGCTTCCGGTTGCGGCCGGAATTGATGGTCACATACAGATCGCTGGTGGCGTAGATCACGCTGTCGGTCTGGCCGCCCAGCAGATGAACCAGCCGGAGCATCTCCCGCACCGCCTGTCCAAAGAGCGACGCCTGCGGATTGCTCAACGACACGCCCTGGCGCTTCGCCAGGCCAATGGCCAGCGCCACGCCCACGGCGTAGGCGTTCTTCATGGCCACGGAGCACTCGATGCCAACCACGTCCTGGGAGGGCTGGATGTGGTAGTACGTCGTGATGAACTGGTTCTTCAGCCAGTAGAGAGTGTCCTGGTTCTCGCCGCACAGCGCCACGGAGGTGTGCATCCGCTGGCAGAGCTCCTGGCTGATGCAGGGGCCGCCAATGGAGTTGATGCAGAGGCGGCGGCCCCGCAGCGCGGGATGGCGATTGTACGCCACGGAGATGGGAATCAGGCTGCCGTCCGGCTCGTCCTCCAGGCCCTTCGTCACCGAGAGCACCACCTGCTCTTCCGGAATCCGGGAGAGCACCTCCTTGGCGAACCAGTCGATGCCGAAGGAGGGCACGCCCGCCACCAGCACCTGCGCGCCCGAAAGCGCCTGGTCCAGTTCCTCGAAGAAATACGCCGTCACCCGGGGCGGGAGCTCCATGCCCAGGCGGGGATGGAAGTTGTCCTGGCGGATGCGCGCGATGGTCTCCTTGTCATAGGGAGTGCCCACCAAGCGGATCTCGTGGCCGTTGTCCGAGGCGGGGAAGCACATGGCCGACCCCATCATGCCGGCGCCCACTATGGTGATGATGCTCATGGAATTCCTTTCAAAGTGCGCAGCGGGAGGACACGCGCCGCCCGCCGGGAAACAACCTAGACTCCCCCCCACGAAAAACAAACGGCATAAGATAAACCCCCGCACGGGAATTTACAGTACCCCGTTTTCCATTCCCACGCAGGGCCCCAGGGTCCCGGAAGAGCGCCCGAAACCACCCATTCACCACCCCTCCTTTTCCCATGCTTCTCCCATTTCTTCCCATGGAGCGGACCGTGGAGGTCCAGATTCCCGCCGAGGAGTCGGGGAACTCTCTTCTGGATTTTCTGGAGAGGCGCTACAACTATCTGGACCGGGGGCAGTGGCATGGGGAGATCGGCCGGGGGAATCTGTTTCTGGACGGCGCCGTCGCCTCCGACGAGACTCCCCTCCGAGGCGGGGAGCGCCTCTTCTTCCAGGCGGGTGACCTCCCGGAACAGGATGTCTCCTTCGATGTCCACGTCCTCCAGGAGACCGACGACTTCCTCCTGGTCAACAAACCCGGGAACCTCCCCTGCCATCCCGCGGGACGCTTCTTCAACCACACCCTCTGGGCCTGGCTCCGGCAGGCGAAGGGCCAGCAGGGAATCCACTTCGTCAATCGACTGGACCGCGAGACTTCCGGCATCGTCCTGGTGGGGAAAACCCCGCGCTTCGCCGCCACGGCTGCGAAACTCCTGCACTCCCTGGGCATCGAGGCCCACAAGAGGTATCTCTGCATGGTCCACGGACGCCCCGCCTGGAAGACCCTCTTCGCCAACGGCTGGCTCATGAAAGACCCACACTCCCCCGTGGAGAAGAAAAAGTGCTTCCGGCCCATCCTGAACGACGGCGACTCCGACCTCGTGGAACTCCCCGAAGACCCCGAGGCCGTCACCGCGCAAACCGAATTCACGGTCCGCGGCGCCTACAGCCTCGCGCCACAGAACAACGGCGGAATGCCCCGCTTCCAGCCCGATTCCGACGGTCCCTTCACCCTCCTGGAGGCCGGACTCCACACCGGACGCACACACCAAATCCGGGCCACCCTCCGCTCCCTCGGGTTCCCGATCGTGGGAGACAAACTCTACGGGGTAGACGACACGATCTTCCTCCGTTTCGCGACCAGCACCCTCACCCCCGAAGACTGGAAACGGCTCGTCCTCCCCACACAGGCACTCCACGCCTGGAAACTCTCTCTCCCAAGACTCCATATCGACGCCACCGCCCCCGCGCCATTCCTGGAAGACGGGGAATCGGAGGCGGAATCCCCACACAAAAAAAGGGGCCCCTCGGCGCGCGTGCCGAAGGACCCCTTCTGCGCTATGGACCGGAAGGACTATTTCGTGACATCCTTGTAGTTGATCTGGTCGTTGTAGCGGGGATTCCAGCGGTGGACATTGTCGCCGGTGGAAGAGCCGTTCCAGACGATTTGGGTGGCGGGGAGCGACTCCACATGTCCGTCCACCATGGCGACATTCGCCATATTGGAGTGGCGCACGGCGACGGGATAGGCCCAATTGTAGACGCCGCCCAGGTTGTCCGGATAGACGCGGTAATGGAAGATATGGATACTCACGTCGTGGTTCAGCGTGGTGGGATCCGTGTCCACGGGCGTGGCGTCCGCCGCCCAGATGGCCACGGAGGGCATTCCGCCGGTGTTGGAGAACTTGCTCATGGTCACGGGGAGGTATTTCCCGTCACCAACAGGCTTCATGTACATGCCGAAGGTGGCACAATTGATGCCGTAGGAGACATTCTTGCCATAGTAGGCGAGACTCGAGGCCTTGCTGAGATCCCCCTGAATCGACCGCATCTCGGGAAGCACGGAAATAGGGGAGGCGGGGCACTCCAGCGCCTTGGGGTCCATGCCATAGTCCAACATCATCATCGCCTGCCAGCCGACACTGGCATAACCGCCGGTAAACTCCGCGTACTTGGGGCTCCAGGGAACGGAACCGACGATGTAGTCATCATAGTCGGTCTGGTACAACGCGCCAAAAAGCGCAATCTGCTTCATGTTGTTCACACAGCTGATGGAACGGGCCTTCTCGCGGGCCTTGGAGAGCGCCGGCAGCAACATGGCCGCCAGAATGGCGATGATCGCGATCACGACCAGCAGCTCGATCAATGTGAAGGATTTCCGCATCGTATGTTCTCCTGTTGTAGAAAAGGGATTGATTCTGTCCACCCGGACTACTCAATAAGGTAACCAAAACTTCCCCGGAAGACAAGCACAAAAAACAGGACAATTATACCCCCCCACCACGACAATTCATGACAATTTTACATAAATTTGCGCAGCATTGTCATGTTTTGTCATGCTTTCATTCAACGTCTTGTAGCTTCCGGCATCGCGTCTCCTGTGCGCCTCCCCTAATAGGTGATCACCTTTGCCACCATGGTTGTCCCGGGTGTGAACTTCCGGATCCAGACGACGGTGTTTCCCTGTGGGAGATCGAGATGGAGGACTTCCTGGACGCCGTTGTTCTCGGCCAGCACGGCCAGTTTTCCGTCGGCGGGCCGGTCCACCCTCTGCATCCAGACATACTTTGGGAGCGTGGTCCAGGACCGCAGGTCGGCGGCGGTGGTGGAGATGGCCCACGCGGCGGCGGCGGCCTGCGCGGCGCGGGCGGCCACCATCGCGGAATAGTTGTCGCGGTTGGAATTCGCCGCAATGCCCAGGGCGACCTGTGCGGCCACCTTCGTCGTTGCGCGGGCGATCTCCCGGGGAAGTGCGCCTTTCATATAGACATTGTACTCCGTCCGAATCAGTCGATCCACATCCTGAAGGAGTGTCATAGGCAGCCTCCTCTGTTCCTGGCAGACCACGGAATAGACTGCGGCGGAAGCATTTTCCCGCAGAAGGGGGAAGGCCATCCCGGCATAGACGGCATACGCCCCGACGCCGGGCAGCAATCCCAGCGGCAGGTCAATGCGGCGTTCCACGCGGTCGGGGCACAATCCGTCCTCCACATAGATCCACACCTGGCCGCGGGGGCGCAAGCCGTGGTCCGCATCCTGGAAGTCCCGCTTCAAGACGGGGTTGTCGGGGCGCAATCCCGCGGCATCGCGCAGGTAGTCCCGTCCGCCATCCCCCTGGATCCAGCGGAAGACCCCGCAGAAATGCGCGAGGTAGGCATTCGCGTAGTCGGCGGGCGCCAGCCGGGAGAGATCCACCGCACCGGGATCGTAGGACAGCTCCGTGCGGACCGTGGAGAGGAAGGCGCCGTCGGAAAGCACCGTCTGGGCGCTCTGCCGGGCGTCCAGGCCCGCCACACGCTCCTTCTCGGGGACCTCCGACAACTCCCGCGACAACTGCTCCTCCGCCTCCGACAAAGCCTTCCGGCGCTCAAAGAGCCAATTCTCCTGGTGCTCCGCCGCACGGTTCAACTCCGTGCGGGTGGCCGCGAAATTCCCCAGCGCGGAATACTCCAGCGCCTTGTAGAGGCAGCAGAAGATCCGGTCCTGGCCATATCCCCGGTAGGGGAGCGACAGGTCGTTGCCCAGCATCCCCCGGGCCCCCTGCACCCCGCGGGACGCCGCCGACGCCCCATCGTTGGCCAGGAAGACATCCTCCGCCAAATCCAGCTGCGACACCGCGCTCTCCGACGCCCCCGCCGCCATGTACGCGTTGCCCGCCAGCAACCGCCACAGCAACTGGTCGCGGTTGCCGCGGGACGCCTCGCGCTCCATCATCGACGCCGCGCCGCCATACCGCCCCGCCTTCATCTGAAGCTCGTAGCCCAGCAGATTGGCGTTGGTACTCCGGCATCCCGTCAGCACGAAGCAAGATGCACACAAACCCAGAAGAAGACAAGACGCGATGCGCATAGGGCAGAAGGAAGGCGTGAGAAAGGAGTGCGGTCGTTCACCAAGGGGGAGGAATGCCAGTCGGCTTTTCGCTAACTATACAAGGCGGTGTGAGAAATGCGGAAAGCATGGGGAAGGGAATGCGAGGGGCTTTGGGGAGGTTATAGTATGCCACTCTCCGCCCGGCCTCCTGCCGAACGATCGGCGGAGTGCATTTCTATAGCAGCAAGCTCTTTTTCCTTACTGAAGGAGTTTTTCACCGTGGAAACCTACAAAAGTGGTCTGCAGGCCGACTTGGCCAGCCTCGCTCCGTGCTCCATGCAGTTGACTGCCGTGGTGCCCGCCAAGGACGGCAAGAAGACGTACAAGGATGTGCTGACCAAGTACACCAGCAAGATTCAGCGTCCCGGCTTCCGTGCGGGCCATGTCCCCATGTCCTACGTCCTCTCCCAGTTCGGGAAGGACATCTGCGAGGAGACTGCGCAGACCCTGCTGAACCGCGCCCTGGACGAGGTGCTGCCGGAGAAGAAGGTCCGCCTCGCCGGCAAAATCTCCCTGGAAAACGACAAGCTCCCCGAGTACACCCCCGACCAGGACTTCTCCCTGAAGGCCACCTTCGAGGTCTTCCCCGAAATCGAGCTGCCCGCCTACCAGGGCCTCAAGGCCACCCGCAAGAAGGCCGCCATCGAGGACAAGAAGGTTGACGAGGCCGCCGAGACCTTCGTCCGCATGCACGGCAACTACGAGAAGGTCACCCGCCCCGCCGAGGCCGGCGACATGCTCCGCGTGGACTTCACCACCGACGCCGACGACGCCCTGAAGGACGTGCCCCAGGCAAAGTACCTCCTCTCCGGCACCAACTCCTGGCAGATCCTCCGGGAGCCCGAGAGCATCCCCGGCGTCATCGACGCCCTCGTCGGAACCACCCTCGAATCCACCAAGGACGTGGAGGTCCACTTCCCCGGGGACTTCCGCGTGAAGGAACTGGCCGGAAAGACCATCCCCTACCACTTCACCATCCGTGAAATCCACGGTTTCACCCCCCCCAAGTTCGACGAGGCCTTCGCCGAGCGCACCGGCGCCCACAGCCTGGACGAGGTGAAGGCGAAGCTCCGCGAGCAGATGGAGTCCAACGCCAAGGCCGCCGCCGAGGTGGATGTCATGACCCAGCTCCAGAAGGCCTACAGCGCCCTCCTGGACTTCCCCCTGCCTCCCAATCTGCTGGCCGAGAACCTCCAGGAGGCCAAGGACCGCGCCAAGGAGCACCTTGAGAAGCAGGGCCTGAAGGGCGAGGAGTTCGACAAGAAGTTCCAGGAAGAGTGCGAGAAGGCCGACAAGGAGGTCCCCGAGTCCATGCGCATGGTCCTCGCCCTGGACGAGATCGCCCAGAAGGAGAAGGTCGAGGTGAGCCAGCAGGAGTTGCTGAACTACTGCGCCGGCCGCGCCCAGAGCATGGGCATGGACCTGGACGCCTTCCTGGGCGCCGTCCAGAAGCAGGAGGGCATGCTCCAGAACATGTACTCCACCCTCATGCGCCAGAAGAGCCTCCGCGTCCTCCTGGACAAGGCCGACATCACCGAGGTGGAGGCCTAACCCCCCTCCCCCCGCAGCATCGTCCGCGCAGGGAAGGGAAGAAGCTCCGGCGGCACGCCGCCCCGCTCCCTCCCGCCCCTGCACGGCACACCCATCACGCACGCAAGCACGCCGTAGCATACAGGGCCGCGACGCCCCCCTGCGTGCGTCCGACACGCCGCCGACCCGGGCACCCCATGCCCCGGCGGCACTCTTTGTACGCGTACGCCTGCGCGTATGCGACGCCCCCCACGGTTGCACGACGCGGCGCCGCCGGACGCCCACCCCTTTCCGTCCCCCTCCGCCTCCTATTCGGCGGACCGGAGGACCTGCAGACCAATGCTCCAAAACCCTATTCCCGGAGGAAAACCATGAGTTTCTACGCACCCTACGTCATCGAGCAGACCGGCAACGGCGAGCGGCAGTATGACATCTATTCCCGCCTGCTGAAAGACCGCATTGTCATGCTGGGCAGCGAAGTGGACGACGCGGTGGCCAACTGCATCATGGCCCAGTTCCTCTTCCTGCAGAGCGAGGATCCCAAGAAGGACATCCACTTCTACATCAATTCCCCCGGCGGCGTGGTCTCCGCCGGCCTGGCCATCTACGACACCATGCAGATGCTCTCCTGCGACGTGCGCACCTATTGCATCGGGCAGGCCGCCTCCATGGGCGCCGTCCTGCTGGCCGCCGGCGCCGCCGGAAAACGCTTCGCGCTGCCCCACTCCCGCATCATGATCCACCAGCCCTCCGGCGGCTGCCAGGGCACCGCCGCCGACATCCACATCCAGGCCCAGGAGATTCTGAAGACCAAGGCCGTGCTCTACGACATCCTCGCCAAGCACATCGGGAAGACCGCCGAACAGATCGCCAAGGACTCCGAACGCGACTTCTTCATGTCCGCCCAGGAGGCCCGCGACTACCACGTGGTGGACGCCATCATCGAGCCCCAGCCGAAGGCCACCGCCAAGAACTAGCGTCCATGGCAGCCACCACCCCCAAGACCAGGCGCACCTCCCGGAAGAACGAGGAACGGTGCATCATGTGCGGCGAATGCTATCCCCACGAGGAGCTCGCCGTCGATCTCTCCTCCCTGAATTCCGGCCTCCCCGTCATCTGCCGGCACTGCGCCCACACCTTCCTGGAGGCCGTCTACGCCTGCCATGACCCCGAGACCATGGCGCACCTCCAGGCGCTGGGGCTCTGCTACGAGCGCGGGATCCCCGCCCCCGCCTGCTGGACCTCCCTGGTCGATTTCATGCGAAACCTGGTGATCATGGGGCAGGACGACATCGTGGAGCGCTGCGGCATCAACCCCGAGGCCGTGGCCCCGGGCGCCGCCGCCGGAAGGCAAGCTTCCCAATCCGCAGGCCTCCCGGCCGGCGCGGAGACCTCCCCCCGGAAGAGGGAGCAGGCACTCTCCTGGGACTCCCTCCAGACCCCGAAGGAGATCTACGACTACCTGAGCCAGTATTGCTACGGACAGGAGGAGGCCAAGCGCACCCTCTCCGTGGCCGTCTTCAACCACTACAAGCGCGTCCTCTTCGAACGCCAGCAGAAGGCAGCCGGCGCCACCCCCCAGGACGCCGTGGAGCTGGCCAAGAGCAACGTGCTCATGATCGGACCCACCGGCTCCGGAAAGACCCTCCTGGCCCAGGCCCTGGCACGGCTGCTGAAGGTCCCCTTCGCAATCTCCGACGCCACCACCCTCACCGAAGCCGGTTACGTGGGCGAGGACGTGGAGAACATCCTGCTGCGGCTGGTCCAGGCCGCCGACTACAATCTGGAAAAGGCCGAGGTGGGCATCGTCTACGTGGACGAAATCGACAAGGTCGCCCGCAAGACCCAGAACGTCTCCATCACCCGCGACGTCTCCGGCGAGGGCGTGCAGCAGGCGTTGCTGAAGATCGTGGAGAACACGGTGGCGAACATTCCCCCCAAGGGCGGCCGCAAGCACCCCGACCAGGAATACATCCACCTGAACACCAAGAACATCCTCTTCATCTGCGGCGGCGCCTTCGTGGGACTTGACAAGATCGTCTCCCGCCGCGGCGGCTCCCGCCAGCTGGGATTCCTCCACGGCGACAACGAAAACGCCGACGAGGCCGTTGCCAGCCGGGAGCAGGAGGATCTGGCGAAGAACCCCCTGAGCCACGTGGAGCCAGAGGACCTTGTGCAGTTCGGACTCATCCCCGAATTCGTGGGACGGCTCCCCATCATCGCCTCCCTCAAGGAGCTCTCCCAGGATGACCTCCTCCACATCCTCACCGAGCCCCGGAACTCCCTGGTGAAGCAGTATCAGGAGCTCATGAGGCTCTCCGGAATCAAGCTGACCATCACCCAGGACGCCCTGGAGGCCGTCGCCGCCATCGCCCACACCAAGGGCACCGGCGCCCGCGGCCTGCGCGCCATCCTGGAGAAGCGGATGCTGGATGTCATGTTCGAGATCCCCAAGGCCTCCGAGGGAATGTCTGGCGAATGCACCGTGGATGCCGGCGTGATCCGCGGCGAGAAGCCCGCCGCCCTTGTCATGCACAAGAAAGCCCCCTCCGAACTCCCCTTCCCCGCATGAACCGCCTCGCCGCCATCGCACTCCTACTGGCCGCCGCCACACTCCTGCTGGCGGCGGCAGGCACCCTGTGCGCCGCCGACAAGGCCCCCGCCCGCAAAAAGCCCCTGCTGACCTCCCAGCCCGTGAAGCCCGCCGCACCGGCGAAGCCCACGCACCCCGCGGCCAGCCGCCCCATGCCCGCGGTCCCCAAGGCGCCGGCCACCACCGCCGCCGGCTGGCCGGTCCCCCAGCCCAGGAAAAACCTCCGGGAGATCACCCACCTGAAGCGCGCCTACGTGGATCTGCTGGACATGGGGGCGCGCTACGGCTTCAAGAGCTCCACGAAAAAGAGCGGCAAGGACTTCATCCTGACCCTCACCACCCCCCGGAAGGAAACCCTGGTCTTCACCGAACACCTGGCCTTCTGCCAGATCGCCGGCATCCAGGCCAGCCTCAGCTTCCCCGTCATCGTGAACCACGGGCGCTTCTACCTGGAAAAGACGGATTTCACCGAACTTCTGGAACCCCTCCTCCAGACCGCCAAACTCCCCCGGCGCACCATCCAGCACATCGTCGTGGACCCCGGGCACGGCGGCAAAGACCAGGGCGCGGCACGGGGGAAATTCCTGGAGAAGGACCTGAACCTGCTCATGGCCCGGAAGGTGGCCTCCATCCTCCGAAAACGCGGATACAAGGTCAGCATGACCCGCAACGACGACACGACCCTCACCCTGGACCAGCGCTGTTCCTTCGCCGAGGCCAAGAAGGCGGACCTCTTCCTCTCCATCCATACCAATGCCATGGAAAGCGCCGACGGAAACGGCATCGAGGTCTACGTGGCCAACCCCCCCGGCGTCCCCTCCGTGGGCACCAAGAACATCGGCAAGCAGGGGAAGGCCACGCCCTTCCAGCGCACCAGCGCCCTCTGGGGATTCTTCACCCAACGGGCGCTCATCAAGGCCACCGGCGCCCTGGACCGGGGGCTGCGGCGCAAACAGTTCAAGGTCATCATCGACACCCCGGCCCCCGCCATGCTGGTGGAAATCGGGTACCTCTCCAACGAAAAGGAGCGCGCAAAACTCCAGAGGGCCGACTACCAGGACAGCCTGGCCGTGGCCATCTGCGACGGCATCGACCAGCTCCGGAACGCCGTGAAGCCCCAGAAGGCCAAGTAGCGCCCGCACCCCTTTCCAGAAAGACGCATGCGCATGGCGCGGGAACGGCCCGCGCACACCCCCTGCCCCCGCGGCTCTCCGAAGGGGACGGCATCCCCGCCTTCCCCCGCAAATCCTTCCCCTGACAATCCCACCGAGGACACCCCATCATGAACGAAACCGAAATTCTGAAGTACATGTCCGACACCGGCGCCCTGCTCAACGGACACTTCCTCCTGCGCAGCGGACTCCACAGCGACCAGTATTTCCAGGCCGCGCTCCTCCTGCAGTACGCGGACATCGCCAGCAAGCTCTGCGCCGAGATGGCCAAGCCCTGGGCAGGCGAACACATCGACGTGGTCCTCTCCCCCGCCATCGGCGGAATCGTGGTTGGGCAGGAAGTGGCCAAGGCCCTCCAGACCCGCGCCATCTTCGCCGAAAAGGACGACCAGTCGAACCTCATCCTCCGCCGCGGATTCACCCTGAAGCCCGGCGAGCGCGTCCTCGTCGCCGAAGATGTGGTCACCAAGGGCGGCCGCGTCCTGCAGACCATCGACCTGGCACGCTCCTTCGGCGCCATCCCCGTGGGCGTCACCGTCATGGTGGACCGCAGCCACGGCGACGTGGACTTCGGCATCCCCTTCCACAAGCTCATCAAGCTCTCCCTGCGCACCTTCAACCCCGCCGAATGCCCCATCTGCGCACAGGGAAAGCCCCTGGAACACCCCGGTTCCAAATAACGCGTCCCGAAACTCCCCCGGAGACCGCCTCCCCGATTCCCCCAGCCCCCACTGTCCCCTAGAACGATGCTTCTCGACTGGATTATCAAAAAGCTCTTCAGCAGCCGCAACAAGCGCGTGGTCAACAAACTCTGGCCCCTCGTCCAGAAGGTGAACCAGCTGGCGGAGCAATATCGGTCCCTCTCCGACGACGAGCTGCGCGCCAAGACGCCGGAATTCAAGGAACGCCTCAAGAACGGCGAGACCGTCGACCAGATCCTGTGCGAGGCCTACGCCGTGGTGAAGGACGCCTGCCGGCGCCTGAAGGAGTCCACCAAGGAAGAGGAGCACTTCGTGGAGGTCACCGGGCACCGTCTGGAGTGGGACATGGTCCCCTTCGACGTCCAGATCATGGGCGGCATCGTCCTGAACCAGTCCAAGATCGCGGAGATGGCCACCGGCGAAGGCAAGACCCTGGTGGCCACCATGCCCCTCTACCTCAACGCCCTCACCGGCAGGAATGTCCAGCTGGTCACCGTCAACGACTACCTGGCCCGCCGCGACTCCGAGTGGATGGGACACGTCCTTCGCTGGCTGGGCCTCACCGTGGGATGCATCCAGAACAACCAGTCCCCCCAGGTCCGCCGCGAACAATACGCCTGCGACATCACCTACGGCACGAACTCCGAATTCGGTTTCGACTACCTCCGCGACATGGGCATGGCCCACTCGAAGGAGGAGCTGGTCCAGCGGGACTACTACTACGCCATCGTGGACGAAATCGACTCCATCCTCATCGACGAGGCCCGCACCCCCCTGATCATCGCAGGGCCCGCCAAGGTCTCCACCCACATGTATGACAAGGTGAAGCCCATGGTGGAATCCCTCTACACAAAGCAGTTCCGCCTGGTCGCCGGACTCCTCCAGGACGCCAAGGCCCTCCTCGACAAACCCGACGCCACCGCCCAGGACAAGGACGACGCCTACCACCTGCTGGCGAAGGTCCAGATGGGCATGCCCCGGCACAAGCTCCTGCGGCGCTTCATGGAAGACCCGGGCGTCCGCAAGGGCCTGGAGAAGGTGGATGCGGAGTGGCACTCCGACGTGAACCGCGGACTGCTCCAGGAGATCAAGCAGGAGCTCTACTTCTCCGTGGACGAGAAGGGCGGTGAATCCGAGCTCTCCGAAAAGGGGCGCCGTGAACTCATGCCCTCCGACCCCCAGGCGTTCGTGATCCCCGACCTCCCCACCATCTTCAGCGAACTGGACGGCGACGACAGCCTCTCCCCCGAGGAAAAGCTGGAGCGCCGCAAGGCCGTCCAGGTGGAATACGACACCAAGGCCGAGCTGCTCCACAACATCTCCCAGCTCCTCCGCGCATACTGCCTCTTCGAAAAGGATGTCCAGTATGTCGTCCAGGACAACAAGGTCATCATCGTCGACGAATTCACCGGGCGCCCCCAGCCGGGGCGGCGCTTCTCCGAGGGTCTCCACCAGGCCCTGGAGGCCAAGGAGAATGTGAAGATCGAGCGGGAGACCCAGACCCTCGCCTCCATCACCATCCAGAACTACTTCCGCATGTACGAGAAGCTGGGGGGCATGACCGGCACCGCCGCCACCGAGGCCACAGAATTCAAGTCCATCTACAACCTGGACGTGGTCACCATCCCCACCAACCGCCCCTGCCAGCGCATCGACTACGACGACCGGATCTACAAGACCCAGCGCGAAAAATACCGCGCCATCATCGAGGAGATCAAAGAGTGCAACAAGAAGGGGCAGCCCGTGCTGGTGGGCACCATCTCCGTGGAGGTCTCCGAGCTGCTCAGCCGTCTGCTCACCCGCGAGAAGATCATCCACAATGTCCTGAACGCCAAGCACAACCAAAGCGAGGCCGAGATCGTGGCCCGCGCCGGGCAACGCGGGGCGGTCACCATTGCCACCAACATGGCCGGCCGAGGCACCGACATCAAGCTGGGCCCCGGCGTCAAGGAACTGGGCGGGCTCCACGTCATCGGATCCGAACGCCATGACGCCCGGCGCATCGACCTCCAGCTTCGCGGACGCTGCTCCCGGCAGGGCGACCCCGGTTCCAGCAGATTCTACATCTCCCTGGAAGACAACCTCATGCGCCTCTTCGCATCCGACCGCCTCGCCGCCATCATGGGACGCCTGGGCCTGGAAGACGGACAGGAACTCTCCCACGGAATGCTCACCCGCGCCGTGGAAAAGGCGCAGCGCCGCGTGGAGCAACAGCACTTCAGCATCCGCAAGCGCACCCTGGAATACGACGACGTGATGAACAAGCAGCGCGCCGCAATCTACGGCCTGCGCCACGAAATCCTCACCACCGAGGACTCCCGGAAGCTCCTCATGGACTTCATCCGCACCGCCGTCGGCGAACGCGTCGACGCCGCCTTCGCGGCACGCTCCCGCAACTCCGACCTGGACACCACCGAACTCCAGGAGTGGCTGGGGCGCACCATCCCCTTCTCCTTCCCCCCCGAGACCTTCACCAAACCCGAAAACCAGAAGGACGCCGAGACCCTCGTCCAGGCCATCATGGACGGCATCGATCAGGTCTACTCCCTCAAGGAAAAGGTGGAGGGCCCCGAGGCCAGCCGCTGGCTGGAGCGCTTCATCATGCTCGACGCCCTGGACAACCTCTACCAGGCGCACCTCTACGACATGGACGACCTCCGGCAGAGCGTCCAGCTGCGCTCCTACGGCCAGCGGGACCCCCTGGTGGAATACAAGCAGGAGGCCTACAACCTCTACTCCAATCTGCTGAACACCATCAAGGACTCCGTCTCCATGAACATCTTCCGATACCGCATGGTGGTCCGCCAGCAGCCCGCCAGCCGCGGGCGCGGCCAGGAGGAGGGCGACGGCGAGGAGTCCCAGGACGCGCAAAAGAAGAAGAACGCCCTGCCCCCCGCCGCCCCCAGGAGGCCCGCCGGAAACATCCAGACCCTCCACCAGTCCCTGGGACAGTTCGAGGGGCACGGCGACGACGCCCCCCGCAAGCGGCAGCAGCCATCCACCATCCGCCGCCAGCAGCCCAAGGTGGGGCGCAACGACCCCTGCCCCTGCGGCTCCGGAAAGAAATACAAGGCCTGCTGCGGACGCTTCGAATAAAAAAGCCCCGCACGCCGGCCGCCCCCCCCGCGACTCCCCACACGACACACCGTCCCATGTCCGACTCCGAAACCCCATCCCGCGAATCCACCATCGCCGGCCACGTCCGGGAGATCCTTCGCCTCTGCGGCGAGGATCCCGCCCGGGAGGGCCTTGTGAAGACGCCGGACCGCGTGGAGAAGTCGTTCCAATTCCTGCTGGGCGGCTACACCCAGAATCCGGACGACATCGTGGGGGACGCCATCTTCAGCGAGGAGTGCAACCACATGGTGGTGGTCAAGGACATCGAGGTCTACTCCCTCTGCGAACACCATCTGCTCCCTTTCTACGGGAAATGCCACATCGGATACATCCCCTGCGGACGGGTCTACGGCGTCTCCAAACTGGCCCGCATCGTGGACTGCTTCGCGCGGCGCCTCCAGCTCCAGGAACGGCTCACCCAGCAGATCGCCTCCTACGTCCGCGAGAAAATCGACGCCGAGGGCGTGGGTGTGGTCATGGAGTGCCACCACCTCTGCATGATGATGCGCGGCGTCCAAAAGCAGAACTCCCTCATGGTCACCAGCGCCGTCCTGGGATCCTTCCGGCGCTCCCAGGCCACCCGCAACGAGTTCATGGAACTCCTCAAACGGGGATAGCCCCTCCAAAACGCCCCCGGCGGAAACGCCGCGGGATTTTTCCGTTTCCAGAGGCCGCCCCACTGCAAAACACGGGGGGAGGCCTTATATTAAGCGCCGTCATGTCGCGTATTTCGGAACCTGTGCGGCAAGGTGTCTGTGAACCGGGTCAGATGGGGAACCAAGCAGCCCTAAGCATACAGCTTGGGTGCCAGCAACTCCGGAATGCGCGGCATGGCTTTTTTTGTATCGTCCCGATTCGGAATCCCTAGCTAGCGCGCGGGCGGAGGTCAGATGTCGTATCAAGTATTGGCCAGGAAGTGGCGTCCCCAGACCTTTGCGGAGGTCGTGGGGCAAGAACACATCGCACGCACCCTGAAAAACGCCATCAACACCGGACGCACCGGACACGCCTATCTCTTCGTGGGCTCCCGCGGAATCGGAAAAACCACCTCCGCGCGCATCTTCGCAAAGGCCCTCAACTGCCGACACCGCGTGGACGGAGAGCCCTGCTGCCAGTGCGAATCCTGCCGCGAAATCGCCGAGGGGTCCTCCCTGGATGTCATCGAGATCGATGCCGCCAGCCACACCGGGGTGGACGATATCCAGCCCATCCGCGACCAGATGGCCTTCCCACCCGTGAAGAGCCCCTTCAAGATCTTCATCATGGACGAGGTCCACATGCTCTCCGGAAACGCCTGGAATGCATTGCTGAAGACCTTGGAGGAGCCCCCGCCCTACATAAAGTTCATCTTCGCCACCACCGAGATCCACAAGGTCCTCCCCACCGTGATCTCCCGCTGCCAGCGCTTCGACCTGCGGCGGATCCCCGTCCCGCTCATCGTCAATCGACTTCGCGAGATTGCCAATGCCGAGAAGCTCCACGTGGAGGACAAGGCACTCGCCGCCGTGGCCCGCGCCGCCAACGGCGGAATGCGCGACGCCCTCTCCACCCTGGACCAGGTCATCTCCTTCTGCGGCGGAACCACACCCGAAGAGACCATCCGCGAAAGCGACGTGATCCATATCTTCGGACTGGCCTCCGGAAGCGAAATCCACGAAATCGGCCAGGGGATCCTCTTCCATGACCTCTCCCGCTCCCTGGAAATGATCGGCGCACTGGCCGACTCCGGACGCGATCTGGAACAGGTCTACGACGCCCTGACGGAATTCCTGCGGAATCTCATGCTGTGCGGATCCTGCCAGAACGTCGCAAAGTACCTGGAACTGGTCCCCGAGGAGATCCAGTATTTCCAACAGCTTGCGCGCAGCGTCGACCCCGCGCTGCCCCGGCGGCTCCTGGCCGCCATCATCCCCCAGGAACGCTCCTTCAAACAGTGCCTCAACAAGCGCATGGCCCTGGAGGTCCTGGTGGCGCAGCTCGCAAACGAGGTCCACAGCACCTCCCTCGACGACATCCTCACGCACCTGAATGTCATCAGCGGGCTCATCCCCAAGGAAAAAGTCACTCCGAGAATCCCCCCGACTCTCGCCCCTCCGCCAAACCTCCAGGCACCCGCGGCGCCCCCCGCGCCAGGGCCCGCCGCGGCGGAGACGCCCAAGCCCAAGCCCACACCCGCGGCCGCCACAGCCGAGGCTCCCGCACCGGCGCCCGTGGCAGAAGCCCCGACGCCTGTTGTGGCGGAGACGCCAAAGCCAGCCGCCGCGGCCACAAAGGCGGAACCTGCGCCCGCACTCGTTGCCATGGAGGAGGAGCCCCCCCTGGAGCCTCCTGCCCCATTGTTGAATGGCGAGGAGACGGAGAATTGCGAGGCTTCCGCGGAGGACGGCTGGCAAAATGGGAAGGATTCCGCGGAGGGTGTCTCCGACGGCGTCCAAGCGCTTCTCTCCCAGGATCCCCCCCGGAAGGAATGCCAGGCCATCGCAGGCACCAACTACCGACGGGCCACCCGGGAGGAGCTCAAGGCCCTCTCAGGACACCCCGCGGCAAAGCAGGTGGCCGCCTCCCTGGGCACCCAGCCCTACGACGGCGTCATCCCCCTCTAGCCCGCTTCCCTTTCCCACCCTTCCGCCATGGAAATCAAGCTCCCGACTCCCATTGAACAGCTGGTGGCCCGCCTGCGAAAGCTCCCCGGCGTGGGCCCCCAGACGGCGCTCCGGCACGTCTGGGAGCTCCTGCGCTGGAAGGAGTCCGACCTGGCGGCGCTGGCACAGGAGCTCGCCACACTCAAACAGCGGGTGGCCCCCTGCCCCGTCTGCGGCTTCTACACCGAGGACGGCGAACTCTGCCAGATCTGCGCATCCGAACACCGCGACCGCACCAAGATCTGCGTGGTGGAGACCGCCCCGCAGGTCCCCGTCCTGGAGCGCACCGGCTGCTACAAGGGCCTCTACCACGTCCTGGGGGGGCGCTTCTCGCCCCTCTCCGGAATCACCCCGGAACACCTCCATTGGCACGCCCTCGGGGAGCGCCTCCAGGATCCCGGGGTCAAGGAGCTCATTCTGGCCACCAGCACCGACGTGGAGGGACAGGCCACCGCAAAACTCCTCATGGACGACTTCCAGCGCGAGGGGCTCACCATCACCCGCCTGGCAATCGGCGTGCCCACCGGCGCCGACCTCGCGTATGCCGACGCCCCCACCCTGGCACAGGCCCTCAGCGCCAGACACCCGTTCTCCTGACAAGCACACACCATTCCCCACACGGCAACCATGACAACCACCAGACTCCTTCTGGGCGACGAAGCCTACGCACAAGGCGCCATTGACGCCGGCATCTCCGCCTGCTACGCATACCCCGGGACCCCCTCCACCGAAATCATGGAGTACTTCCAGGCGTCCCCCCAGGCCGCCGAGCGGAACATCCACCGCCAGTGGTCCTGCAACGAAAAGGCCGCCATGGAGGAAGCCATCGGCGCCAGCTACATGGGCCGCCGCGCCATCGCCTGCATGAAACACGTGGGCCTCAATGCCTGCGCCGACGGCTTCATGAACTCCGCCATCACCGGCGCCAACGGCGGACTCCTGGTCACCGTGGCGGACGACCCCTCCATGCACTCCTCCCAGAACGAGCAGGACAGCCGCTTCTATGGAAAGTTCGCCATGATCCCCGTCATGGAGCCCGCCACCCAGCAGGAAGCCTACGACCTTCCCGCATACGCCTTCGGACTCTCCGAAAAATACCAGACCCCCGTCCTGGTCCGCTTCACCACCAGGCTCTCACACTCCCGCGCCGACGTGCAGGTGGCCGGATCCGCCCGTCCCCAGAACGAGATCCGCTTCCCCGAGAACCCCAGGAAATTCGTCCTGCTGCCGGCCATCGCCAAGGCGAACTACAACGCGCTTCTCGCCAAGCAGGACGCCTTCCGCCAGGAAAGCGAGGAGTCGCCCTTCAACGCCTACCAGGACGGCGCCGACAAGTCCCTGGGCATCCTGGCCTGCGGCATCGGCTACAACTACCTCATGGAGGCCTATCAGGGAAAGTGCCCCCACCCCGTCCTGAAACTCTCCCAGTATCCCCTCCCCCGCAAGAAGATCCGCCGGCTCCTCGACGAGTGCGAAAAGATCCTGGTGGTCGAGGAGGGCATGCCCGTCGTCGAAGACATCCTCCGCGGGCTCTTCGGCGACCCCCGCATCCTCGGACGCCTCACCGGCGCCCTCCCCCGCACAGGGGAACTCTCCACCCGCGCCGTCCAGCTGGCCTGCGGACTGCCCGCCCCCGGACTCCGGGAGCCCAGCCCGCTCCTCCGCCAGAGACCCCCGCGCCTCTGCGACGGATGCCCCCACGCCGACACCTACCGCGCCCTCACCGAGGCCGCCCAGAAGGTCGGAGACTCCAAGATCTTCGGTGACATCGGCTGCTACACCCTCGGCGCCCTGCCCCCCTACAACGCCATCACCTCCTGCGTCGACATGGGCGCCTCCATCACTCTGGCGAAGGGCGCCGCCGACAATGGCATGAAACACGCCGTCGCCGTCATCGGCGACTCCACCTTCACACACTCCGGGATGACCGGGCTGCTGGACGCCATCTGGGAAAACACCCCCCTCACCGTCGTCATCCTCGACAACCTCACCGTGGGCATGACCGGCGGACAGGACTCCGCCGCCCTGGGACGCCTGGAGGATCTGGTGAAAGGACTGGGCGTGGCCCCCGGGCACGTCCGCGTCATCACCCCCCTCCCCGCCAAACACCTGGAGAACGAGGCGATCTTCGAGGAAGAGCTCAACTACCCGGGAGTCTCCGTCGTCATCGCCCGCCGCGAGTGCATCCAGACCCTCCGCCGGAAAGTCGCCAAGAAGTAGCGCGCCGCACTCCGGAAAACACCACCTTCCATTCCCTCCAAAACAGGAGAAGAAACCATTATGAAATGCGACATCGTCCTCGCCGGCGTGGGCGGACAGGGAATCCTCACCATCGCCGCAATCCTGGGCAAGATGGCCGTGGCGGAGAACCTCCACGTGAAGCAATCCGAAATCCACGGCATGAGCCAGCGCGGCGGCTCCGTCTTCGCGCACCTCCGGCTCTCCAGCCAGCCCATCCTTGCCGACCAGATCACCGCCGGCGCGGCCGACCTGGTGGTCGCCATGGAGCCCATGGAGGCCCTCCGGCACGCACAGAGCCTCGCGCCCGCCGGCACCGTCATCACCGACCGCACCCCCGTGGTCAACATCGGCGACTACCCCGCCGAGGAAGAGGTCCTCCGCGAACTCCACAAGCTCCCCGGACTGGTCCTCCTGGACACCGCCGACCTGGCCAGGAAGTCCGGAAACCCCCGCAACACCAACATCGTGCTCCTGGGGGCCATCGCGAACTTCCTGGGACTGGATCCCGGCTTCCTCGAAAAGGCCATAGAACAGCACTTCGCCCGCAAGGGCGACGCCGTGGTCCAGGCAGCCCTCGCCGCCTTCCGCCTGGGAAAGGACGCGAAGTCCCTCTCCGGGCAGGCATGAAATCCACCCATCCTCAACAAAGCACCAAGTTTCCACAGGGGAAATTCCCGCGATGATGCGCATTCTCGTCACTGGCGGCGCCGGATTCATCGGCAGCCACATTGTTGAAATGTTCCAGGGGAAGGCCGAGGTCCGCGTCCTGGACAACCTCCGCACCGGATTCAAGAAGAACCTGGAGGGCTTCCAGGTGGACTTCCGCGAGGGCTCCATCCTCGACAAGCCCTTCCTGGCCAAGGCCATGGAGGGCGTCGACTACGTCTTCCACCTGGCCGCCATGATCTCCGTCCCCGAATCCATGGCAAAGCCCCAGGAGTGCGTGGAGATCAACACCCAGGGCACCTTGAATGTCCTGGAGGCAGCCGCCCAGGCCGGCGCCAGGAAGCTCTGCCTCTCCACCTCCGCCGCAATCTACGGCGACAACCCCGAGGTCCCCAAGCGCGAGACCATGTGCCCCGAGCCCAAGAGCCCCTACGCCGTCACCAAGCTAGACGACGAATACTACTGCGCGATGTACACCCACGAGCGCAATCTGCCCACCGCCTGCCTCCGGTACTTCAATGTCTTCGGACCCCGCCAGAACCCCCACAGCCAGTATGCGGCCGCTGTGCCCATCTTCGTGGCCAAGGCACTGGCCAACGAGCCCCTCACCATCTTCGGCGACGGCGAGCAGACCCGCGATTTCATCTACGTGAAGGACATCGCGCGCGCCAACGCCTTCTTCGCCACCGAGTCCGACGCCACCGGCGTCCACAACATCGCCTACGGCGGCGTCATCACCATCAACGACCTGGCCAGGAAGATCGTCGAGATCACCGGCTCCCGCTCCGAAATCGTCCACCAGGCCGTCCGCGCCGGCGACGTGAAGCACTCCTACGCCGCCATCGACAAGCTCAAGGCCACCGGCTTCCGGCCCTGCTCCAACTTCGAGGAGGGGCTCGCCGCCACCATCGCGTACTTCCGCTCCCTCCAGAAGTAGCGGCCCCCTCCCATACGACCACACACGCCCATGCCCCGAATCCTCTTCGTCTGCAGCTCCGACAGGACACGCGCACCACTCGCCGCCGCGATCTTCCAACAGCTCGCAAAACAGGCCGGACTCCAGGACTGCTCCTGCGACTCCGCCGGCATCCGGGCCTTCCACGGACAGCATATCGCCGACCACGTGGCCACCGTCCTCAAGGAACGCGGCATCGAACCCCTCCGCCTGGGCGTGCAACTCCTCTCCCCGAAACTCATCAAATCCGCGGAACTCGTCCTCTGCATGACCAGGGACCAGGAAAAGGAGCTCACCTCGAACTTCGTCTCCGCACGAAACAAGACCAAGACCCTCATGTCCATCCTCCGGCAGGACAGGGATGTCTTCGATCCCAACAAACAACCCCTGGAATCCTTCCGGCAGTGCGTCGCCCTCATGGAACCCGCACTCCAGGAACTCGTCGAACGCCTGCTGTAACAGCTGGCCGGCCGGCAATCCGCCCGCAGCAAGGGGGGGGGAAAAACCGAAAAGACGGCAGGCCGCCGCCAACCGCCTCCCTCCGCAGGCGCAAAAGGCCCGCAGTGCCAAAGCGGTGCCGCAGGGCGTCCACCACTCCTCATTCCCCATTTCGGTCCATGGACCTCTCCCCCATCGCCACCGTCCACAGCTGCTACCGCACGAAATTCGGGATTCCGCGGCAGAGCGGGCTGATTTCGGAGGCCATGGGATATTTGGAGCTCTTGCCCCCGTACAACCAGCCCAACGCCGTGCGGGGGCTCGAGGAGTTCTCCCACATCTGGGTTATATTCGTCTTCAGCGGGAATCTGCGGGATTCCTGGAAGGCCACGGTCCGGCCACCCCGGTTGGGGGGGGACCGGCGGCTGGGGGTCTTCGCCACCCGCTCCCCCTTCCGGCCCATGCCCATCGGACTCTCCGCACTGAAACTGGAAGGAGTCAAAATCCGCCCACGCGGGAAGATCGAGATCCACGTCTCCGGACTGGATTTGCTGGACGGCACACCCGTCCTGGACATCAAACCCTATCTCCCCTACACCGACTGCATCCCCGGGGCCACCGGGGGCTTCGCACCGGCCGCCCCCGACCAGGCCGCCATGCAGGTCTCTTTCGCCCCGGAACTCCAGGACGCCCTCAAAAAGGAACGCCCCGAATTCCTCCGGCTCTGCCGGAAGGTGGTCTCCCTCGACCCCCGCCCCGCATACCAGAAGATCCCCGGACGGGTCTACCAGTGCTACCTGGAAGACCGCGAAATCCTCTGGCGGGTGGGGGAGGATCCCCGGCAGGCCGTCATCACCGCAATCCATTTCTGGAAGAAGTAGAGACCCCCCAAAATGTCCCGTACCGACTACTTTCTGCGGCGGCTCCTGCTGGTCTTCCCCACCTTCCTGGGAATCACCGTCCTCTGCTTCGCCATCACGCAGCTGCTCCCCGGAGGCCCCGTGGACCAGCTCATGATGCGGATGCGCGGAATGGGCGCCGGCGGCGAAAGCGTCCAGGCGGCGGCAGGCGCGGAGATGACCCAGGAGGCCATGGAGCGGGAGCGGGAGGCCTTCCGAAAGCACTTCGGCTTTGACCAGCCCATCCTCAAGCAATACTGGAAGTGGCTCTGGCAGGAGCGCTGCGGAATGCTCAGCCGCTCCTACAAATTCTCCAACAAGACCGCCTGGGAAATGATCTCCCAACGATTCCCCATCTCCCTGGTCTTCGGACTGAGCAGCTTCCTCCTCACATACCTGGTCTGCATCCCCCTGGGGGTCGCAAAGGCCGTCCGGCACGGCTCGCCCTTCGACATGGTCTCCAGCGTGGTCGTCTTCCTGGGATACGCCATCCCCGTCTTCGCCCTGGGAATGCTCCTGAAGCTCTTCCTCTGCGGGACCACCGAGGGATTCTGGGACCTTTTCCCCGCCAGCGGATTCCTCTCCCCCAACGCGGACTCCATGACCGCATTCCAACGCTTCCGGGATCTCCTCTGGCACCTCTTCCTTCCCGTGGTCTGCTACATGGCCGGCTCCTTCGCCATGCTGACCCTCCTCATGAAGAACTCCCTCCTGGACCAGATCAACAGCGACTACGTCCGGACGGTCTACGCGAAGGGCGGCTCCTCCCGGCGCGCCCTCTGGTGCCACGCCCTCCGAAACGCGCTCATCCCCATCGCCACCGGCTTCGGCAGCGTCCTCTCGCTCCTCTTCGCCGGCAGCGTCATCATCGAGCGGGTCTTCGAAATCCCCGGCATGGGGAACCTCAGCATGGAGGCCATCGTGGGGCGCGACTACCCCGTCTTCATGGGAATCCTGGCCCTCACCAGCATCCTCACCCTCCTGGGGAACGTCCTCTCCGATTTCTGCTACGTTGTCATCGACCCGAGAATCCAATTTTCATAGTCATCCATAACCCAACCAGAATCCCACACACGAAGGAGACAAAGACATGTTTCAGAAAGCCTTCCTCGCCGTCGCCCTCTGCCTCTCCACCCTCGCCCTGCACGCCGACCTGACCCTCCAGAACATGGAGTACGCCGAAGCGCAGATCCTCATCCAGGTCAACGAGGCCGTCCTGAAGAACACCCTCCTCGAAAAGCTCGGCGAACAGAAGCAGTCCGAGTGCAACGGGGGCAAGCCCGCATTCTCCAAGCAGCTCGAGGCCCTGCTCCCCCCGGGAGTCCAGGGCACCGCCAGGGTCGCCATCGCCCTGGGAGACTGCAATGACACCACCGTCCCCGACGTGGAGACCATCGACGCCGACCTCACCAAGGTGAAGTTCCTTGGGGCCGCCACCTTCGGCGCCAGCGTCCAGCCCATCTTCAGCAAGGCACAGCTGCTCCCCATGATGGATCCCACCATCGGCGAGAAGGTGTCCATCCAGCCCATCCAAGTCGACGGATACGCCGGCTACCGAGTCTCCGACAAGAACAACAACCTGAAGACCCTGGATGTCATCCTCTCCAATGACGGCTGCACCGCACTCTTCGGGCACAAGGACATGGTCGCCGTGGCCGCGGCCGGCAAGAACGCCGCGCTTTCCCCCGCCCTGGCCGCCGCCAAGGCCGCCAACGCCAATGACGCAATCGCCGTCGCCTTCGCCGATCCCAAACACCAGCACCAGGACAACATCAAGGCCGCCCTGGAGGACTCCCCCCTCGACCCCGTCTCCAGGGCCGCCCTGGAGAACATCCAGAGCTTCGCCGTCCTCCTCAACAGCACCCCCGACACCATCAAGCTCACCATCCGCGGATTCTTCCCGGACGAGGCCGGCGCAACCGCCGTCCGCGACAACGTCTTCGACACCATCCTCATCCAGGGCGCAAAGCAGTTCATCCCCTTCTTCCTCCCCGAGACCACCTTCGCCGATACCCTCGCCGCAACCCAGAAGGGCAATGTCGCCGAAATCGCCGCCTCCTTCACCGAGGCCGACATCAACAGCATCATCACCACCCTCCAGAACGCGGCCGCCATCGAGGACATCGAAATTGACGAAGAGGCCGAGATCGACATCGACGGCCTCCCCGTTGACGACGACACCGACGCCATCGAGGACATGGATCTGGACCTCGAGGGCCTCGAATAAATTCCCGGAGACGCCCTCTCAACAGAAGACCGCCACCACAGGGCTGGCGTCCGAAGGACACACCGGACTTCCTGGACGCCGGCCCTTTCTCCCTCATGACGCCATCCCCCTCCCCCGTGGAATCCCCGGCCCCGCCCGCAAAGACCCTCGCGCAGACGCTCTTTGCCCGCCACGATGTCCGCCAGGCCTGGACAGTCGAGGAGGTGACGGAGCTTCTCCACACGCTGGTGGCCCGGGAACTCCCCTGGGACTTCTGGCTCTGCGGGGAGCTGATCCTCAATGACCGCGCCACGGCCAGCGCACATCTCTACGCGACGGTCCGCGATGAAAAGCAGAACACGCTCCCGCTCGTCTTTTTTGGCGGCGCCGCCATGGTCCGCTCCCTGGGGATCAAAAGCGGCGAAAAGGTATTGGCCTGGGGGCACATCAGCCTCTATGCCCCCCGCTGCGACCTGCAGTTCCAGGCCTCAAGGCTGGTGAGGGCCGACGGCGGAGGCGACACCCTCACGGAATTGCGCAAAAAAGCCCTGGAGCGCCTCACCGCCGAAGGCCTCCTGGATCCCAGGAGGAAGAAGCCCCTGCCCCCCTTCCCCAGGACCATCGGACTGGTCACCAGCCCCGACGCCGCCGGATTCCGGGACTTCCTCCATACATGCCTCACACGCGCACCGCGGCTCTCCTTCCTCCTGGCACCCACGAAGGTCCAGGGGAAGACCGCCGCCGCCGAGTGCGCCGCCGCGCTCCGTCTCCTGGACGAACGGGGGGAATGCGACGTGATCGTCATCACCCGCGGCGGGGGCTCCGAACAGGATCTCTGGTGCTTCAACGACGAGGCCCTCGCGCGCGCCATTGCGCAGGCCAAAACCCCCGTCCTCACCGCCATCGGGCACGAAAAGGACACGCCGCTGGTGGACTACGTGGCCGACGCCAGCGCCATCACCCCCACCAAGGCCGCCGAACTCCTCACGGAGCCCCTCTTCCTGGCGGCACGGCAGCTGGAACAATTCCAGAAGGCCGCCGCCCGCGCACTCCTCCACGCCCTCCAGGACCGCCGCACACGGCTCCGGCACTGTCTGGAAACCCCCTGTCTCTTCTCCCCCGGAAAAATCGTCGGCGACCGGAAAAACCGGCTCCTCAACGACGAAATCCGGCTGGCACAGGCACTGCCGCACCAGGCAAGGGAACACCGCGCCACCTTCCAAAAGGCCTGGGACGCGCTCCTCACCCTCCAGGACGCGCGGCTCGCGAAACTCCGCGCACGACTGGAGCAGCTCCTGGGGACCCTCCGCGCCCTGGACCCCAAAGGCGTCCTCCACCGGGGTTACAGCATCCTCCTCAATCTCGACAGCCGCGCCGTCCGGAACGCCTCCGAAGCCCCCGAGGGCACACAACTCACCGCAATGCTCGCCACCGGCTCCCTGGGACTCGAAGTCATCTCCAACCAGAATCCCTAACCACCATGGACGACACCAAAGACCTCACCTTCGACCAGGCCCTCCAGGAACTGGAAAATATCGTCAAACAGCTGGAGGCGGGGACCCTCTCCCTCGAAGAAAGCATCCGGGAATTCGAACGCGGAGTCACCCTCGGAAAACTCTGCAACGAAAAACTGACCTCCGCCGAGCAAAAAATCCAGAAACTCACCCGGCAACCCGACGGCACCGTTGCAAAAGAGGACATGGCGGACATGTCCTTGGGGCAGCAATAACCCCCGGAGGCGCAGCCGCTGACGGAAGAATTCGGCAGGGGCGCAAAAATGGCTGCCTCCCGTCCTTTGGACGTCCCGACGACATTGCCCGCTTTTTTTCGCAGGGAACGGTCCCAGCGCAAAAGAAACCGCCGCCTTCCCCTGCGCTATCGACAGCTTCGATGTCCAAATATCGCGGTTCCGATGCGGACGATGGTGGCGCCCTCGCGGATTGCGGCGGGGTAGTCCCCGCTCATTCCCATGGAGAGCTCGGGGAGCGGGGTGCCTAGAATATCCTGGATTGCGTCGCAGAGGCTTCGGAGTCCGGCGAAAGTCCTCTTGAGGCAGTCCCCGTCTGCGTCCAGGGGGGCCATCGTCATGAATCCCACCAGGGGCGCCGGGAGCGTCCCGCAGGCGGAGAGCGTCCCGGCGAACTCCCGCGCCGACTGCGGAGTGAAACCGAATTTGCTCTCCTCGCCGGAGACATTCACCTCCAGCAGCAGCTTCGGGGCGGCCTGCATCTCCGCGGCCACCTCCTGGATCCGGAAAAAAAGCTTCGGCGTATCAATACCGTGGATCCACTGGGCATACTCCAGGGCGGCGCGAACTTTGTTCTGCTGGAGATGTCCTATGAGGTGCCACTGGATCTCCTTCGGGAGCACAGGCGCCTTCTCCTTCAACTCCTGGACGCGGTTCTCGCCGAAGGCGACCTGCCCCGCCCCCTCGTAGACCTCCCGGATGTCCGCGGCGGGGAAGGTCTTCGACACCGCCAGCAGACGCACCCCCGCGGGATCCCGCCCCGCATCCTCTGCGGCGCGCCGCACCGATTCCTTCACCGCGAAGTAGTTTTCCAGGAGAGTCGCCATCGTCTTGCCATTCCATCGTGCAGGGGTGCGGAAACGCCACCCCAAAAGAATTTGCCACGCCCCTGCCACAAGGGGCTTCCCACGCACGGAATCCGCCGCCTGGCACGGGGAAAGAACAGGCTTTTCGCAGTATGTTATTCCACGTTTTTCCCCGGTGCGCACAGGCCCGCGCGCCCGCGTAAGATAAATGCCCGCGGAAAGACCATGCCACACTTTCCACATGCCCGCAAACGACGACTCCAACCAGGGACTCTTGAGACGCTACGCCTCCCGCGGGGAGGGGGAGACGCCCCTGGAACGTCGACGCCGCCGAAAGGCGCAGGGCGAGGAGCGTGCGGTCTTCCAGTGGCTGCGGCAGTGCGTCGGCGACGAGGCCGCCACCTGCGCAGTGGGCGAGCTCCTGCCGCAGGAACGCCCCATCCGGGGCTTGGTGGAGGACTTCCTGGGCGGCATCCGGCAGGACGAGGCGCTCCTCCTGGAAAAGCTCTCCAAGACCTGGACGGACCTCCTGGGACAGGAGACCTCAAAGCACCTCACGCCCGTCGCCGTGGAAAACGACACCCTCCTCATCGCCGTTGACAACAACACGTACCTCTACGTCTTTCCCAGGACGCCCCTGGGAGACGCCCTCCAAAAACGACTCCGCGAATGCACCGACGGCCGCATCCGGAGCTACCGGCTGATCCAGCAGGGGCGGCGCTGATCCGCGGCCCTGCCCGCACGACGCCCCTTTCCCGTTCCCCATTGACGAAGCCTCCCACGCCTCCGATGACCTCCTCCCTGAAACGCAAAAGCCTCCTCCTGCCCCTCCTTCTGGCGGGCGCACTCCTCTTCTTCTCCGCCACGCCCTGCCGCGCCGGCCTCACCGAAGCCGGCCTGGCCCGCGACCTGCAGGATAAGGTGGTCGACGCCCCCCTGGAGAAGCACAGCCCCACCGCCACACAGCTCTTCATCGCCCGTGTCGCCGTGGAGGCGCTCCTCCAGCACCACTACTCCCAGCCCCAGATGACCGGCGCCGTCATGGCACAGTGGTACCGGAACTACTTCCTCATGCTGGATCCCGGGAAGAACTACTTCCTGCGCAGCGACCTGGAGGAGTTCCGCGCCTGGGAGGACAAGCTCTACCAGCGCAACCAGCCCGACCTGAATTTCGCCTACGCCGTCTACCAGCGTTTCCTCCAGCGGCTCCGGGAATGGTGCCTCTACTCCTTCCAGGCATACCAGCAGGAATTCGATTTCTCCCAGAAGGAATACCTGGAGGTCACCGACGACCCCGACGACCGGGAATGGCCCCTCACCGTGGAGGAACAGCAGGACCGCTGGCGGAAGATGGTCAAGAACGCCCTGCTCGCCGACCGCCTCACCCAGGAAGACCTGGAAAAAGCCCAGCCCCAGGAGCCCGCGGAAGGCGAGCACCACGCCGTCTACACGCCCCCGCCCGTCCGCCTCAGAAACCAAAACGCACTCATCAACACCTACCGCACCCGGCTGGACGCCGAGCCCGTGGAGATCCTCAGCCTCTTCGTCAACGCCTTCGCGACTCTCCTGGACCCCCACAGCTGCTACTACGCCCCCGAGGCCAAAGAGGACTTCGACATCTCCATGTCCCTCTCCCTCCAGGGCATCGGAGCCACTCTCACCTGGCGGGACTCCTACACCGTCGTCATGAGCCTGGTCCCCGGCGGCCCCGCCGCACTGGATGGAAGACTCCACCCCGGCGACCGGATCACCGCCGTGGCCCAGAACCCCTCCGACGAACCCACCGTCGTCATCGGCATGCCACTCTCCAAAGTGGTGCGGAAAATCCGCGGCAAGAAGGGAACGCAGGTCTACCTCACGGTCCTCCCCGAGGGCGGCGCCTCCGAAAAGACCATCATCCTCACCCGGGACGAAATCCGCCTGAAGGACTCCGAGGCGCAGAGCACCCTCCACACCGTCGACGGGAAACGAGTCCTCTGCATCTACCTCCCGAGCTTCTACCGGGATTTCGAGGGCGTCGCCAACAAGAACAAAAACGCCAAGAGCACCACCCGCGATGTCCTCCGGCTCCTGAAAGACGCCCTGCAATCCGGCCCCGTGGACGGACTGGTCCTCGACATGCGCAACAACGGCGGCGGCTCCCTGGAGGAGGCCATCCAGCTCAGCGGCGCCTTCCTGGAGGGGCAAACCCGGAAAGGCACCATCCCGAACCCCGTGGTCCAGACCCGCGCCGGCACCGGCGCAGTCCAGGTCCGCACCGCGCCATCCACCCCGGCGGTCTACACCGGCCCCCTCATGGTCCTGGTGGACCGCGGCGCCGCCTCCGCCACCGAAATCCTCGCCGCCTGCCTCCAGGATTCGCAGCGCGCCGTGGTGGTCGGGGATTCCCATACCCACGGAAAGGGCACCGTCCAAAGCCTGGTGGACCTCAACGAAGTCGCCCGCATGCGCCAGAACCGGCGGCTCCTGGAGAAGCAGGAGCCGGGCTCCCTCAAGATCACCATCCAGAAATTCTACCGGGTCACCGGCGGCTCCACCCAGAAGCTGGGCGTCACCCCCGATATCATCCTGCCCTCCTTCCTGGAGGCCTTCAAGAACACCGAGTCCGATCTGCCCCACGCGCTGCCCTGGGACGAAATCTCACCCGTCCGCCACTACCGGCACACCAACCTGCGGACCTTCCTCCCCCAACTTCAGGAATTCTACCGGGAATACGCAGACTCCAACCCCGCCTTCCTGCGATACGCCCGTGACGTGAGGGAATATGTCGACTTCCGGAAAAAACGGAAGCTCCCCCTGGAATCCAGGGAGGCCCGCAAATACCGCGACCAGGAGACCGCGCTGGCCCGCAAGTGGAAACACTACCAGCCGGAACGGGACGGCGACAAGAACGAGCGGCTCCACGAGGCCGACGAGGCCATCTACGACGACGGCGCCCCCAGGGAGGACGTGATCCTGGACGCCTCCCTGGCCATCATGGGCGAGATGATGCGCATCGACCAGGAAAACGACGCCACCGCCTTCAGCATCCAGCGCAAGTAGCAACCCCCCCACGCAAGAAAAAGAGCATGGACCCTTCCACAGAGCGAATCTTCCAGCGCGGAACCCGGTTCCTGGGCTGTCAATACCCCATCCTCTGCGGCGCCATGACCTGGGTCAGCACTCCCGCACTGGTGGCCGCTGTGGCGCAGGCCGGCGCTTTCGCCGCCCTGGCCGGAGGCTCCATGCCGCCACAAATGCTGGAGAACGCCATCGCCGAAACACGACGGCTCACCGACCGGCCCTTCGCCGTCAACGTAATCACCCTGGGACCCGCATACCAGAACCACCTGGAGGTGCTGAAACAGTGCCACGTACCCTTCGTGATCTTCGCCGGCGGAATCCCCAAGGACGCCGAAATCGCCGCCGTCAAGGACTCCGGCGCGAAGGTGCTCTGCTTCGCCCCCACCGAGCCCCTGGCGCGGCGGCTCCTCGCCTACGGCGCCGACGCGCTCCTCCTGGAAGGCACCGAGGCCGGCGGACACATCGGTCCCGTCGCCCTCAGCGTCCTCCTCCAGCAAGTGCTCTTCCAGTGCGACAAAGTCCCCGTCTTCGTGGGCGGCGGACTGGCCACCGGAAAACTCATGGCGCATCTCCTCATGATGGGCGCCGCCGGAGTCCAGCTGGGAACCCGCTTCGCAGTGGCAAAAGAGTGCGCCGCACACCCCAATTTCAAGCAGGCACTCCTCCACGCCAGCGCAAAAGACGCACAGCCCGCCGGACAATTCGACTCCGCGCTCCCCGTCACCGCCGTCCGGACCCTCCGGAACAAGGGCACCCGCGAATTCGAGCGGCTCCAACTCCACCTGCTCTCCCAACTCAACGCCGGACATGTCACCCGGCAGTCCGCACAGGAGCAGGTGGAGCACTTCTGGGTCGGCGGACTCCGGCACGCCGCCATCGACGGCGATGTCCAGCACGGCTCCGTCATGGCCGGACAATCTGTCGGACTGGTCGACAAAGAACAAACCGTCCAGGAAATCGTCCAGGATCTGATCTCCGACTGCGACCAGGAAGTCGCCCACATGAGGGAACTGCTCAATTAGCCGACTTTTGGGTTGAAAACATGTAACTTCTCGCATGCAAAGACGGAAATTCTATGAGTATCCCAGAAGAACACACCAACAACGTATCTCCATCCTCACCAGCATGTGCCACACGGACCGCTAGAATGCGTTATGCCTTCGTCAACGGAGAAAAACGGCTTCCGGAGAAAGGTCTGCATGGCACATGCCCATTGTGTGGCGCAGAGGTATTCGCCAAATGCGGGGTGTGTCGCCTCCACCACTGGGCTCATTTACATCTACGCGATTGCGACTCTTGGAGTGAAGGCAAGACCGCCTGGCACATCGCTTGGCAGGATATGTACCCCAAAGAATGGCAGGAATTCACCATTCAAAAAGCAACGGAAAAACACAGAGCAGATGTTTACATCCCGGATGCTTCGAATGTTCCCCATAACCATTGTCTAACGATCGAATTTCAGCACTCTTTCCTCACTCTCGAAGAGCTTCAGAAACGCGAACATTTCTATGACAATCTCGTTTGGGTTGTTGATTTATCAAGCAAGAAACGAGATATTCAAAAATTCAATAAAAACGCACAACAATTCATACGACGAATTCGTCCAGGATGGCCAATATTCTTTTGCCATAATGTCGAAAAATGCCTCCCTTTTCAATAGACGTCATGCAGTGTGCCCGTAGTCTTTGATTTCTTTCCTGCAGTCAATGATCCAAACAATCCACTATTTTGCTTACTGCCAAAAGATCCACTACAAGATTTCCGTTACATTCTTGAATTCCGTAGAAGTGAGTTTCTAGAACACACGAAGGAGAAGACATTTTTTCAAGCAATAAACGACATAATGAAACAATTTCCACCCCATTTCGATCCCAACCAAATTTATTATCATCGCCTGCCACCGATTCGCAGAAGTAGACGGCTCTAACGTCACGTTCGCATGCTCATGTCCCAGAGTCCGACCAGCCGATGCATGTTCCGCGCGTCGTTGCGGGAGTTTTTGGAGAAGCCGCCCGAGGCGCTTCTCGGGAGTCTCGCGGAGGCGTTCCACGGGGCCTTGCAGTCCACTGCGCGGGATGCCTGGCAAGGCGAGATCGCGATTTTGCAGGAGCAACTACGACCCTGGCGAGACTGCGACAGCCATATCCTCTTCGAATACGACATCCCGCGCCTGGGCAAGCGGATTGATGTGGTGTTGTTGCTGGAGGGGATCGTCTTCTGCCTGGAGTTCAAGGTAGGCCAGACAAAGGCGTTACAGGCGGATGTGGAACAGGTGCTGGACTATGCGCTGGACCTGAAGAATTTCCATCTCCACAGCGCCACCGCCCCCATCGCTCCCGTCCTGATCCCCACGGAATACGCGCCGCAGGAGCAACGGCTGCAGCCATCGGCCTACCACGACCAGATCCTGAATCCCATCATCACCGGAAAGGCGGGCCTGCAATCGGTGGTCCGGGAGGTCGTTTCACGCTTCCGGAGTCCAATCGATCCCGGAAAGTGGGGGCGGCAGTGGGAGATCAGTCCGTATCTGCCCACGCCAACCATCATCGAAGCGGCACGGGCCCTCTACGAAAACCACTCCGTGGAGGACATCACCCGCCACGAGGCGGACCAGGCGTCCACGGACGCCACCATCGCGTACATCCTGGATGTCATCGAAGAAAGCAAGCGCGCAAAGCGCAAGAGCATCTGTTTTGTGACGGGCGTGCCCGGCGCCGGCAAGACGCTGGTGGGACTGGACATCGCCGTCAAACAGAGCTACCGGAATGGCGCCTGCTCCCATGACGACGGCGCGGTGTATCTCTCCGGGAATGGCCCGCTGGTGGCGGTGCTCACGGAGGCCCTGGCGCTGGACAACAAGCAGAAGTGCAATTCCCGAGGCGAAAAGAAGAATCTCTCCGATTCCCGTCGGGAGGTGGGGGAGTTCATCCAGATCATCCACCGCTACCGTGACAACATGCTGGCGAAGATCAAGAATCCGGTGGAGAATGGCCGTCTGGAAATCGACCCCGCCAAGGCCGTGCGGCAGGGCGAGAGCGGCTACGGCGAATGGGAACACGTGGCGATCTTCGACGAAGCCCAGCGCGCCTGGACCCACAAACGCCTGGCCGACTACCTGCGACGCGGCGGCACATACGGCAATAAGCTGAAGATCCCCAATTTCCCGGTCTCCGAGGCGGCCTTCTTGATCTGGTCTCTGGACCACCACCAGGACTGGGCCGTCATCATCTGCCTGGTGGGCGGAGGACAGGAAATCAACACCGGCGAAGCCGGCATCGCCGAATGGCTCCACGCCCTCAACGACCACTTTCAGGATTGGCGGATCCATATCTCCAACAAGCTGGCGGCGCCCGAATACGCCGAGGGACGCGTCCACGAACTGCTCCGGCACAACACGAACGTGACGTTCTCCGAGGTGCTCCATCTCGCGGTAAACCGGCGCTCCTTCCGCGCAGAGCGACTCTCCGACTTCGTCCACGCACTCCTCGATTTCGACCCAAAAGCCCCGGAGCTCTACACCGACGTCATCCAAAACGGATACCCCGTCTACCTCACCCGGAATATCGCCGCCGCCCGAAAGTGGCTCCGCCAGAACGCCCGCGGCTCCCTCAAGACCGGCATTCTGGTCTCAAAGGTGGCCGCACGCTTCAAACCCCAAGCCGTCAATGTCCTGGCGCAGGGAGACGACTATGCCGTCCATTGGTTCCTGGAGGACAAATCCGACGTGCGCTCCTCAAACTACCTCGAGGAGGCCGCCACGGAAATCCAAGTGCAAGGCCTGGAACTGGATTTCGCCTGCGTCCTCTGGGACGCAGACCTGCGCTGCGACCCCACCCGCCGCCACTGGGAATACTACAAGTTCAATGGCAAAAACAACTGGATCCCCGAAAAGAACGGGGACAACCGGAAGTATATGCTCAACGCCTACCGCGTCCTCCTCACACGCGCTCGACAGGGAATGATCATCTGCGTCCCCGAAGGCAATCCGCGCCTCACCCCCGAGGGATTCCCCGAAGACCGCACCCGACTCCCCGCATACTACGACAGAACCTACCAATATCTGAAGTCGCTAAATCTCCAGGAAATCTAGGAGGGGGAAAATACAGAAAAAAGATGCAGAGAGCCAGAGGCAGCCAGGCCGGGGGGGGGCATTCCTGCGGATGTCCTCTATACCGCCCACCTCCTTCCACCCTCACCCGCCACGCCTTCCGCCTGCAGAAAAACAAGAGGAAGCCGAACGCCCCGCCTGGCGGACGCATCATTGGGCAACGCACGGGCGGGGCGCCGCAGGACGTTCCGCCATGCGGCGAGCGGCGTAGAGGCAGACGACCAGTTCGGTGATGGGCATCGCCAGCCAGAGGGAGGACGGCGTGGCCAAGGCAGGCAGCGCCAGAATAAGGGCGCCGCTCAGGACCAGCCCGCGTCCCACGGAGACCACGAAGGCGGTCCCGGGCCTCATGATGGCCTGGAAGTAGTATGTGGAGAAGATATTGAAGGGCAGCAAAAGGAAGGAGAGTGCGTAGGTGCGGATGATGGCGGGGGCCATCTCCAGAATCCCGGGCGTGGGCGCCATGAAGATCCGGATATAGAGATTGGGCCACGCCAGGCTGAGGAGAGTCCAGAAGACGCCGAAGAAGGCAGTGGTCCAGAGGGCGAGCCGGAGGGTCTCGCGGATGCGTGCGGTCTTGCCGGCACCGTAGTTGGTGGAGAGAATGGGCTGGGAGGCCTGCCCCACGCTGTACGCGCAGCACTGTACGAAGGTGCTCACCTGGATGACAGGTCCGTAGACGGCCAAGGCGTCGGGACCTAGATATTTCATGATCTGCCGGTTGAAGAGTACTGTCAGGATGCCCATTGCCACATCGATGAAGAAGGTGGAGAAGCCCATGACGCAGATCTCCCGGAGGCGGTGCGGCATCCGCATGGGAACAACAAGGCGCAGGGTGTTCTCCCTGCGGAAGAAGTGCGTGAGCATCACGGCAAAGGAGATGACCGCGCCAATGGCGGTGGCCAGCCCCGCGCCGTAGATCCCCATGCCGCAGGGGAAGACGAAGACGTAGTCGCCGAAGACATTGAAAACGCCACCCCCCATGACGGCGACGGTGGTCAGTGCCGGGCTGCCGTCATTCCGCAGGAAGGCGGCCAGCATCTGGTTGAAGAGGAAGAGCGGGAAGACCCACTTGATGGGACGCATGTAGTCCTTCGCCAGGGGGAGCAGCGCGTCGTCCGCGCCGAAGAAGCCCAGCAACGGCTCCTCCCAAAGGAGCACACCCACCCAGGCAAGCACCGACAACACAACCGCCCCCAGCACCGCCACCGTGAAATACTGGTTCTCCTCAGAGCCGGCACGCCCCGGGGCGGAGGAGGCGGAGGAGGCAGAGGCCCCAGGGGAGGCAGAGGCCCCAGGGGACGCGCCAGCGCCACGGCAGGTGCTGAAAACCACGCTGCCGCCAATCCCCATCAACAATCCCAGGCTGTAGATGATGTTCCACACCGGGGCCACCACCGCCAAGGCCGCTGTGCCCGACGGCCCCTGGTACTGACCAACCATCGCCATGTCCACAATCGAGTAGACCGACGAAATCATCGCACTGCCAAAGGCCGCGGAGAGATACTTGAAGTAGACCGGCTTGATGCTGCTGTTCAGAAAATCCATTTCCCAACTCCTCAACACACAAAAAAAGCCGGACAAGAAAACAGACATCTCAGTCTGTCTCTTATCCGGCTGGTTGCTTCCACGAGCAATCCGCCCTCCGAGCGGGTGGCGTTTTGCCCTAACGTAAGCCAACAAAACGGATCGGCGCCCGCAGCGCGGCAGGACACGACGATTCCGAATGCGCTGCAGCGCACGCGCAGAAAGATTTCCGCACGGGATTTTCCCCTCCTTGCCCCACCCCCGGACAAACATCTTCATGCAAAATATTTCAAAAACTGTCTTCTCCTGGGTGAAACGCATTACATCCCGTGTAAAAACAGGGAACTTGTTCCTTGCGTGGAGGCAGAGAGAGGATGCATGGCATAGCCGTTGCTCAAGTGTCGCCCCGGATTTTTCCAACGTTGTTTTCCGTTGTTTTTCCATGAATGCCAACAGGAGTGAAAGATGAAGTTGATCATTGCCTACATCCAGCCGGACCGTTTGAATCCGGTGAAGCAGGCGTTGTACGCCCGCGGGGTTTTCAAGATTTCGGTAACCAATGCCCTGGGGTGCGGCCAGCAGCGTGGCTACGTGAAGGCGTGGCGTGGCGCCCTGCAGGAAGTGAATCTTCTGAAGAAGGTGCGGCTGGCCATTGGCGTCAACGACGACTTCGTGGAGAAGACCATCGAGGGCATCTGCGAAGGTGCCCGGACGGGGCACATCGGCGACGGAAAGATCTTCGTGCTTCCCATGGAGGAGTGCATCCGGATCCGGACGGGAGAGCGTGGCCACGAAGCCATCGGCTGACCGCCGGAATCATCCCGAACAAACACCTTTTTCCCTTTTTGAGGATTCACACGACCATGAAAAAGCTTTCCGGAATTCTTCCGTTGCTCTTGCTGATGAGTGCGCCTTGCTGGGCGCAGGAGCCCTCCTCGGTCTCTGATCCGGGACCGGCGGCGCTCTTTGCGGTGAACAACCTGTGGGTCATGCTGGGCGGATGCCTGGTGTTCCTGATGCACCTGGGTTTCGCCTGCGTGGAGAGCGGTTTGTGCCGCGCCAAAAACTGCACGAACATCCTTTTCAAAAACACCATCACCCCGGCCATCGGTTTCCTGACCTACGCCGTGGTGGGCTTCGCCCTGATGTATCCGGGCACCGCCTGGATCTGCCACAACGTCTTCGGCTTCGCAGGCTTCGGCGTGTCGGTCCCGGAAGGCGGCCTGACCACCGCCTACAAGAGCGGCTGCTTCACCTACTGGACGGACTTCTTCTTCCAGGGGATGTTCGCCGCCACCGCAGCCACCATCGTCTCCGGCGCAGTCGCCGAACGCGTGAAGTTGAACACCTACCTGATCTTCACCACCATCTACGTGGCCATCGTCTACCCGATCCTGGGATCCTGGGGATGGGGCGGCGGCTGGCTGGCGGCCCTGAACTTCCATGACTTCG
The DNA here is from genome assembly GCA_963621575.1 of Bacteroidaceae bacterium. Classification (GTDB taxonomy): domain Bacteria; phylum Verrucomicrobiota; class Lentisphaeria; order Oligosphaerales; family Oligosphaeraceae; genus UBA1724. The sequence continues at coordinate 3,669 of CAVFEH010000010.1, read as the reverse complement.
CCGGCTCCACCTTCGTGCACAGCATCGGCGGATGGGCCGCGCTCTCCGGCGTGATCCTCCTGGGCCCCCGCATCGGAAAGTATGTGGACGGCAAGACCATGCCCATTCCCGGACACAGCGTGCCGCTGGTCACCATCGGCGTCTTCCTCCTCTGGCTGGGATGGTTCGGATTCAACGGCGCCTCCGCCCTGAGCGCCGATCCCGGCGTCGTCAGCCTGGCGCTGGTCAACACCATGATCGCCGCCTCCGCCGCACTGGTCACCAGCATGCTCACGGGACGCGCGCTGCTCCGCCACGTGGATCTCTCCATGACCCTCAACGGCGTCCTGGCAGGATTGGTCGGAATCACCGCAGGCGCCGACTGCGTCAGCGTGGGCGCGGCCACCTTCATCGGCGCCGTCGCCGGAATCATTGTGGTCTTCGCGGTCCTCTTCTTCGACCGCGTCCACCTGGACGACCCCGTGGGCGCCCTCTCCGTCCACCTCGTCAACGGCGTCTGGGGAACCCTTGCGGTGGGACTCTTCGCCCCGCAATACACCTTCCTGGTCCAGCTGCTGGGCGTGGTCGCCATCGGCTTCTGCGCCTTCGCCAGCTCCTTCGCAATCTTCTATGTCATAAAGAAGATCTGCGGCATCCGGATCTCCGAAGAAGAGGAGCTGCGCGGACTCGACATGGGTGAGCACGGCGGCGACGCCTATCCCGGATTCCAGTTCTTCAGCAACATCTAGCACAGACACACCACAAAAACAACGGCCCGGCCCCCCCACAAGGGAGCCGGGCCGTAATGTTTCCGCGCAGTGGCCTTACAGGCTAACTCCGCTGGCGCCGAATCGCCTTTGGGCGCTCGTGCGTCGCCGCACGATGGCATTGAGCCGTTCCATGAAAAGGAAGAGTGGAACGAAGAAGAGGAGCAGATAATATGGCAGCAGCGTCATGGTGATGTGTTGCGCGACGACTCCAAAAATGGGCGGCACCAGGGTAGAGCCTACATACGCGCTGGCCATCTGGATGCCGACAATGGCCTGGGAGTTTGCCGCGCCGAAGTTCGCGGGGGTCTCGTGGATGATGGAGGGATAGATGGGGGCGCAACCCAGTCCCAGCAGGAACAACCCCGCCAGGCAGACGGCGTTCCAGGGGAGCGCCAGCAGCAGGACTCCCGCCACCGCCACGCTTACGCCCAGGCGGATCATGTTCCGGTCCCCCAGGCGCACCGAAACGAAGCCGCTCAGGAAACGTCCGACCATGATTCCCACGAAAAGCAACGCGCCGAAGCGCGCAGCCAGGGCGCTGTCGAAGCCCCGCGCCACCGCCAGGTAGGAGCAGGACCACAGGATCGCCGTGGCCTCCAAGCCACAGTAGCACAGGAAGCCCCCCAGCACCAGCTTCACTCCGGGAATCCCCACCGCCTTCCGGAGGGAAACCGGCTCGCCTGACGACTCCACGCCGTCGGACGCCTCCGCCGACGGCGCCTCACGCGCACTCTTCCACAACGGCAGGCTCAAGAAAATCGCCGCCGTCAGGGCAAACTGCAGGACCGACACCACGTCGTAGCCCGCATGCCACCCCAGTTGCCGCGCCAGGCAGAAGCTCATGACATACGGGCTGATGGTGACGCCCACGCCCCAAAAGCAGTGCAGCCAGTTCATGTGCCGGGAGGAGTAGTGGAGCGCCACGTAGTTGTTCAGCGCGGCATCCACCGCTCCCGCCCCCAGGCCATAAGGCACCGCCCACAGGCACAGCATCCAGAAACGCCCCGAAAAGCCGAAGCCCAGCAACGCCACCGCCGTGAGAAGCACGCTGAAGGCGGTCACCTTTCCCGCCCCAAACCGGTGGGTCAGACGGTCCGACAACAGGCTGGACACCACCGTGCCGCAGGAGATGATACACGAGATGATCCCCGCAAACGACAACGGGACACCCATCTGCGGATAGATCTCCGGCCACGCAGCACTCAACAGCGGATCCGGCAAACCCAGGCTGATGAACGACAGGTAAATGACCGCCAACAACAAGGAAGACATGGCAGGGAAGAAATGAGGGATGAGGGATTGTACCGCCGCACGCGGAAGAAGCAGGCGGGGAAGCAGGAGTCTCCCGCCCTTTGGGCAGCCCCGCCGTCAAAGTGCCGCAATTGGGACCCAGGAGCTTTTCCCCCCGCTGCAACACACCCGCAGCAACACCTCCGCCAGCGCGCAGAATATAACCCCGTCCAAATAGCTCTTGTACATTTATTATCATTTTATGACAGAACAAGACAATAGTGAAACCTAGAATATTCTTTTCCACCTACGGCCGTCGCCGCCGCCCACAGAAGCCCTTCAGGAATTCTCCCAGGTTCTTGAGCCTGCCACGCAGAAAGGGTGCCAACTCGGCGATTCGTGTGCGGCGAAATCTACGCAAAGCCTCCTCATCAATGCGGAGATCCTCGAAGAGGTACTGTTCCACATCCGAACCATCGAAACGGTGGTCAAAGAGTGCCTTGTCGAAGAGTGCCTTTTCGGGGGTGGCGATCAGGAAGCAGTTCTGTCCCTCGCCTGCCAGCGTCACGCCCAGGGCATACGCCCGGGAGCGACAATAGCGGTAACGAAAAACTCCGAAAGACGTCGCGAACTCCCGCGAACGCCCCCGGGTAATGGAGGTCACCATTCGCAACGTCTCCGGAATCAGCCCATAATAGCCAAGGGCATAGTCCTCCGATACATAGCTCGGACCATAAATCCGATTCGCCAGCGCACCACGGGAAAATGGTTCACGCCGCAACTGCGCCGGGAACGCATATAGCCCACGACGCACCGGAATAATCTCTCCCTTGCGCGCCATCAATGAAATCTTCGCCCACTTGTGACAATAGCCAGCCAAACACGCATTCAGCTCCAACGCCGTGAAAACATCACTCGGAATCTTTTCACAGCCGTCCCATAACTGAACAGCTGACTTGAAAAACTGCGGACTCATGGCACTCTATTTGGAGGCCTAGCAAGCAACCAAAGGAGGTGCCATGAATCCGCAAAAAAGTGGTAAAGTCCCAAATGTGGTTGTGAAAAACTTTACACCATGAGGATTGCCGGCGGGAATGTGATGCCACGAAAAGCATCAAAAACCGAAGTCTTTTCCAGGCACATGACTTTGTTCCAATAGCCCTGCCATTCCTTTTCATTCGCGAATCGCTTCAGGATGATCTTCGCCATCTTTTCAGCCCCCCCTGGCCGACCAGCCATAGCCGATCTTCTTCAGGCGAAGGGCGAGCACCCTCATCACTCTTTCGATGAACGACGATGCCCGAGGGCAGACGATCCCCAGTGTCAGCCACCTGCGTAGATAGGCGAACATGCCTCGCTTTGCGTTATTGAGGTACTTTGCTGCCGTGCTGCAGCCATGGTCACTTAGAAAACGTGTGAGCTCGCCTACCTTTGCCTCGGCCTCCTTCGTTCGGAGCCGGATGGCGGCCTTGGCTTCTTCGCTGGCAGGCGCGTAGTCCTCCTTCGGAATGTCGATTCCGAGAATGGCCCGCAACTTTTTCCTCACTGGGGCTGAAAGCTTGTTAAGAACCCCATCCTGCCGCAAGGCATGGTACAGGTCTGTAATGCGGCCCCCTGTTAAAGGGGGGCATTACACTTCATCAGCAACTCCACTCCCTTGTGGTTGATTCGAGGATTCACGTATTTCTTT
>CAVFEH010000009.1:0-75965 GCA_963621575.1 Bacteroidaceae bacterium | reverse complement strand
CTCGTAGCCGTTCTCGATCTTGGCGGGCTTCAGGCAGTTGGTGGCGGTGTCGCCCTTGAAGCCGGGCTCGGTCTCCGCGATGACCTTCTCCACGAAGATGGGGAGGGTGATGTCGATGGGGCGGCCGTTGAAGAAGAGGATGGAGCACTCCATGTCGTCTTCCAGGAAATACTTGTTGCGGCCCAGGACCTTCTCGTCCACGCGGACCTCCTCGTTGTCCTGGTCCAGGAAGATGTACACGCCGTCGCCCTCGTCGTAGGAGAAGTTGACGGTGCGCTCGGCCAGGTCGGGCTGGTCGATCTTGTCGCCGGGGCGGTAGGCCTTCTCGGTGGTGGAGCCGCTGAGCATGTTGCGCATCTTGCAGCGGTAGATGGCCTGGCCCTTGCCGGGCTTCATGAAATCATATTCCGTGATGAGGTAAGGGTCGCCGTCAATCTGGACCTTCAGACCCTTGCGCAAATCGGAAACATCGTACGGCATTGCAGTTTTCTCCTTACAGTTTACATTCTAAAAACTTAGCACGGAAGGAGAGGCCGCCGTCGCCGGCGACCGGCACCCACATCGTGCGCAAATGTCTTAAAGTAGTGCAATTATGAAAAATTTCAACCTATCTCCGCAGGAATGGGAGGGGGCCTGCCGGAGCATCCAGGAGCGGGCGGGCCATGTCTTCCGGGATCCGGAACTGCTCCGACAGGCGCTGACACACTCCAGCTACGCCGCGGAATCCCAGCGTCCCGGATGCCCCTGGAACGAGCGCCTGGAGTTCCTGGGAGACGCCGCGCTGCAGCTCGTGGTCTCCCGGCGGCTCTTCCTGGAGATGCCGGATTGCCAGGAGGGCGAGCTGACCCGCGCACGTTCCGTGCTTGTGGACGAACCGGCCAACGCCCGCAACGCGGTCTCCCTGGGGCTCCACGAGGCGCTGCTGCTGGGGCACGGCGAGGCGCAGAGCGGCGGACGCCGGCGCCCCTCCCTGCTGGGGGATCTCTTCGAGGCGTTCCTGGGCGCCCTGCTCCTGGATGGCGGGCTCCCCTGCGTGGAGAAGGTCCTCCGGGATGCCTATCCCTCCCTGACGGAGGCCGTGAAACAGGCCGAGCAGGATGACAACCCCAAGGGCGCCCTCCAGCAACACTGCCAGGCGCTCTTTGTCAAGTCCCCCACCTACCGGCAACTCTCCGCCACCGGCCCCAGCCACGCCCCCCGCTTCCGCTGCCAGGCAGTCCTCCCCGACGGAAGGGCCTTCGACGGCACAGGCACCTCAAAAAAGCAGGCCGAACAGGAGGCCGCCCGCAAGGCCCTGGCGGTCCTGAACGCCACAGGCGACTCCCCCGCCCACGGGGAAAACGAACCATGAACTCCACCGCCCCCAGAAACGTCATCCTGGACACCGACTGGTTCACCGACGTGGACGACCCCATGGCCGTCCGCGCCCTGATCCGCCTCCACCAGAAGGGCATCCTCCATCTGCTGGGCGCCTGCATCAACGCCGTGTATCCACAGAGCGCCCGCTCCCTGGACGCCTTCCTGCAGGCCCACGGCGTGGACGTCCCCGTGGCCATCACCCGGGATGACCTGGGCGTGGAGACTCCGGGCCCCTCCTACCAGAAGTTCCTGGCCGCCCTGCCCTCCAAGTACCCGGGCAATGACGCCACGGAGACGCCTGTGCGGCTATATCGCAGGCTCCTGGCCGCCTCCGGGACCCCCGTGGAGATCCTCTCCATCGGCTTCGCCAACAACCTGGCCGCCCTGCTGGAGAGCTCCGCCGACGACCTATCGCCGTTGTCCGGAGTGGAGCTGGTCCGCCGGAAGGCCTCCCGACTCTGGATGATGGCGGGCGCCTGGCCGGAGGGCCGGGAATACAACCTCTCCTGCGGGGACGACGTGAATCCGTACATCGCCCGGGTGGGGAGCCTGGTGCTGGAGAAGTGGCCCGTCCCCATCACCTTCCTTGGCTACGAGGTGGGCTTCCCCCTGCTCTCCGGCGGGAACCTCCCGGACGACGACCTCCTCCGCAAGACCATGGTCGCCTACCAGCAGACGCCCGGGTACAAGCTGGGCGGCACCTGCCCCGAACAGGCCTGGCAGGGGAAGCCGGAGGCACACTTCTCCTGGGACCCCATGCTGATCCTCCTGGCCGGCGGGATCCTCTCCCCCGCCAACGGGCGGTTCCTCACCGTCCGGGGACGCGCCTCCTCCGACCCCGTCACCGCAAAGAACACCTTCGTGCAGAACCCCGACGGCCCCCACGAGTACGTGGTGAAGAACCACGCCGACCAGGAATACGGCCGGTGGATTGACGAGTGGCTCGCGTAGCCAAAAGACCCATGCCCCCCGTCCGCCCACACTCCCACCCCGCCGCACACGCGCTCTGCGCCGCGCTCCTGGCGGCGCTCCTGGTGACGGCGCCCGCCTGCTCCACCCAGAAGCGCCTGGAACGCCTGGACTCCCGGGTGGGTTCCCTCCTGAAGGAAGCGCGGGTCCCCGCCCTGGGGGAAGGAGCCCCCGAGGAGTACCTCGACGTGGATGGATACCGTCCCTGGACGCCCCCCGTGGGCGCGCAGCCAGACGACGTGGTCTCCCTGGATTTGCGCAAAGCCCTGGAACTGGCCGCCAAACACAGCCGGGACTACCAGGACGCCCGCGAGGCCCTCTACGGCAGCGCCCTCTCCCTCGTCGCCCAGCAGCACCTCTGGCAGTGGAACCCCGTCCACAACCTGGAGGCCCTCCTCACCACAACACAGGAGCCAGAATCCCAGACCACCTTCTCCACGGGCGAATCCCTGGGATTCTCCCGGCGGCTCGCCGCCGGCGGACGCCTCACGGGCTCCCTGGCCATGAGCACCCTGCGGTACTGCAGCGGCGACACCGGAATCCAGATCGGCACCCTCGCCTCCCTCACCCTCACGCAGCCCCTCCTGGGGGGCTCCGGATCCCTCGTCGCGCGGGAATCCCTCACACAGGCGGAACGGAATCTGATATACGCCCTGCGCTCCTACGTGCGGACCCGGCGGGAGCTCCTCCTGGAAATCGCCGGAAAATACTACGATGTCCTCAACGCCGAGGCCGACCTGCGCATCGGCGAAATGAGCTACGAGAGCCTGAAATATTCCCGGGACCGCTCCCAGGCCATGAGCGAAAGCGGACGGGTCACCCAGATTGACGTGGACCAGGCGCAGCAACGGCTCCTCTCCTCGGAATCCACCCTGGTCTCCAGCCGCGAGGCCATCCAAAACGCAAAGGACTCCCTGAAGGTAGCCCTGGCCATCCCCCTGGAGACCGAAATCGAGGTGGCGCCCCGGGACATGGAAATCCTCCTCACGGCGCCTCTCCCGGAACCCACTCTCACCCTGGAGGAGGCCCTCCAAACCGCCCTGCGGCAACGACTGGACTTCGCCAACGCAAAAGACGCCCTGGAGGACGCCCGGCGGGCCGTCCGCATCGCCCGCGACGGCATGCGCGCCAAGCTGGACCTGACGCTCTCCGCATCCGCCGCCGGACGCGAGGGAAACCGCCCGCACGCCCCCAGGGTCGGCAAGGCCACCTACTCCGCCGGAGTAGACGCCGACCTCCCCCTGGACCGCACCGACGAGGCCATCGCCCTGCGCCGCGCCATCCTCCAGGAAAACCGCCAGGAACGGGACCTGGAGAAGACCCGGGAGCAGCTCCTGCAGTCCCTCCGGCGCACCTGGAACCAGTTGCACTCCTACCGGCAGCGCATCGCGATCCAGAAGCTCTCCGTCACCCTCGCCGAGAAGCGCGTGGAGAACACCCGCATGCTCTTCGAGGATGGACGGATCGCCATCCGCGAATACCTGGACGCCCAGGACGACCTCTCCAATGCCCGGAACTCCCTGACCCAGCAACTGGTCGCCCACCGGATCTGCTGGCTCCGGTTCCTCCACCAAATGGAAGAGCTGCCCGCCTCCCCCGACACCCTCTGGTGCGACCGCCTGGAAATCCCCGAGGCACCATGACCCCACGACACGCCACCATGACACGCCCCAGCATCCATGCAAACGGCGCCTCCGCCCTCCTCCTCCTGGCCACCGCGCTGGCCCTCCTCTGCGGTTGCGGAAACCCCGGCGACGCACGGAACCAGGAGCTATTCCGCGTCACCCGCGGAACCCTGGACATCACCGTGCTGGCCAGCGGCAGCGTGGAGACCGCCGAGTCCACCAACATCCTGCAGAAAGTGGGCAAGCCCGTGAAAATCATCACCATCGTGCCGGAGGGCACCATGGTCACCGAGGAGGACGTGGCCGCCCGGAAGGTCCTGGTGCAATTCGACTCCAAGGACCTTGAGGACCAGCTCTACGAACGCCAGACCGCCTTCGAGAATGCGGAGGCCTCCCTGGTCACCGCGGAGGAGACCCTCGCCATCCAGCGCTCCGACAACGAGAGCGCCGTCCAGAAGGCGGAGCTGGATGTCCTCTACGCCCGGAGCGACCTGCGGAAACTGGTGGGCGACACCCTGGCCGACACCTTCACCGAACAGGAGCCCCCCGACATCAACGCCCTGCTGGACGACCCCGCCCTGGACGGGACCGCGAAACTGAACCTGACCACCTATCTGGGGGACATCGAGCTTGCCCAGACGAAATTGAACCGTTCGGAGCGCACCCTGGAATACACCCGGAAGCTCTACGACCGGCAGTTCGTCAGCAAGAACGACCTGGAGAACGACCAGCTGGACGTGCAGTCCCAGACGAAGTCCCTGGAGGCCACCCGCGGCAAATACGAAATCTTCCGGCGCTTTGATTTCGAGAAGGACTTCCAGAAGGCGTGGGCCACGTGGCAGGAATCCCGCCGCTCCCTGGAGCGCGCCCAGGCCAATGCGAAAATCCGGCTGACCACGGCGGAATCCAAGCTCCGCACCGCCCGCCAGACCCTGGCGCAGGCCGCCAAGCGCCTGGAGGAGGCGAAACAGTCCCTGGCCAACTGCACCATCGTGGCCACCCGCCCCGGAATGGTGGTCTACCCGAAACTGCCCCGCTGGGACTCCAGCGGGCCCATCCAGCCAGGAAAGGAGATCCGCAACGAGCAGGAGGTCTTCACCCTCCCCGACCTCTCCCGCATGCAGGTCAAGATCACCATCCCCGAATCCCAAATCGACCTCCTGCAATTGGGGCAGGCCGCCAGCATCGCCCTGGACGCCATCCCCGGAAAAACCTTCCCCGGGAAGGTCTGCAACAAGGGGCTTCTCCCCAGCGCCGAGGACGAGTGGCTCAACCCCGACCTGAAGGTCTACAACGTGAAGGTGGCCTTCGAGGAATCCGGAAGCCAGCTGCGCCCCGGCATGACCGCCACCGTGGAAGTCCTTGTCCAGCGCCTGGAACAGGTCCTCTTCGTCCCCATCCAGGCAGTCCTCACGGATGCCGACGGACGGCACCGCTGCCTCCTGGCCTCCGGGGAAGCCCGCGCCGTGGCCCTGGGACAACGGAACCGCTCCTTCGTGGAAATCCTCGACGGCCTCCGCGAAGGCGACCAGGTCCTGATGGCGCCGCCCCAGGAGGCACAGGACGCCACCGGACGCACGGAGGGCGCCGGCGCACCCGCGGAGGGCGCCGCCCCATGAGCGCCTTCGTCCCCGCCAGCGCCACGCCGCGGATTCCGCCCGGGGAGGCCGTGGTGCGCGTGGAGGGCTTGCGGAAGGAGTTCCCCATGGGCGACACGGTGGTGAAGGCCCTCTGCGGCATCTCCTTCTCCATGCGCAAGGGCGACTACCTCTCCATCATGGGCACCTCCGGCTCCGGGAAATCCACCCTCCTCTCCATCCTGGGGTGCCTGGACACCCCCACCGCCGGCGAATACTACCTGGAGGGCGTCAACGTCTCCCGCATGAACGACCGCCAGCTCTCCGCCGTCCGCGGACGGAAATTCGGATACGTCTTCCAGTCCTTCAACCTGATTCCGCAGCTCACGGTCCTGGAAAACATCGAGGTCCCCCTCTTCTACCAGGGATGGCGGGAGGCCGACAGCCGGCGACGCTCCCTGGAGCTGGCCAAAATGGTGGGGCTCTCCCACCGCACCGGACACAAACCCACCGAGCTCTCCGGCGGACAATGCCAGCGTGTCGCCATCGCACGGGCCCTCGCCAACAACCCCGCGATGCTCTTCGCGGACGAACCCACCGGGAACCTGGATCACGCCACCGGCCTGGAAATCATGAAAATCCTCGACGACCTGGCCGCCCAAGGACACTCCATCATCCTCGTCACCCACGAACGCGCCATCGCCGAACACGCACGCCGAATCCTCTCCCTCCAAGACGGGAAAATCGCCATGGAGGAACTGGCGGCCGGCGGGCCGCCGGCAACCGGCGCGTAAAAAAACGGCGCACCCGGCGGGCCTTCCCGACGCCGGATTCCGGCCGCGGCCCCTGGACATACTCCCCCCTTTCCCATTCCGTGCTTCCCCTCCTGTACAACCTGAAACGCGTGGTCAAGCTGGGCATGCGGAGCATCGTGGAGCACAAGCTCCGGAGCTTCCTGACCATGCTCGGCATCATCTTCGGCGTGGGGAGCGTCATCGGAATGCTGGCCATTGGCGAGGGCGCATCCCACGAGGCGCGGGAGCAGATCCGCGGAATGGGCAGCAAGAACATCATCCTCCGCTCCCTGAAACCCGCCGAGGACGGCGGTTCCGGCAGGGGACGCGGCATGCGGAGCCTCCTGACCTCCTACGGCCTGAAATACGAGGACCTGCTGCGGCTGAGGGAGCTCTATCCGGAAGTGCACATCCACATTCCCGCACGGGAAATGCAGGTGCGCCTGCGCCGCGGCCCAAACAGCCTCCCCGCCCGCATTGTGGGCACCGTCCCCTGGGCGCTGGAGAACTCCCCCTACACCCTGGAAAGAGGGCGTTTTCTGGACGCGCGGGACGTGGAGCGCAACGAGAATGTGGTTGTACTCACGGAGGCCGCCGCCGGGATCCTCTTCCCCCTGGAATTCCCCCTGGGAAAGAATGTCTACCTGGGCGGGCAGGCCTACCAGGTCGTGGGAATCCTCCGGGAACACGGGACGCGGGAAGCCGCCGGCGCCCCATCCCGGAAGGAACTCCAAAAGGCATTCATCCCCATCACCGCCGCCAGACGACGCTTCGGCGACGTGATCATGAACCGGGAGAGCGGATCCATGACCCTGGAGAAGGTGGAGCTGCACCAGCTCACCCTCGCCGCACCCACCGAAGAAGCCGTGGTGCCCCTGGCCGCCGCCGTCCGGGAGACCCTCCTGCAGACCCACAAAAAGACCGACTTCGAAATCACCGTCCCCCTGGAGCTCCTCCGGCAGGCGGAGTCCACCAAGCGGATCTTCAACGTGGTGCTGGGGAGCATCGCCGCCATCAGCCTCCTGGTGGGCGGCATCGGCATCATGAACATCATGCTGGCGAACGTCACCGAACGCACCCGCGAAATCGGCATCCGCCGCGCACTGGGGGCCACCCGCGCGCACATCGTGGTGCAATTCCTTACCGAGGCGCTCCTGCTCTCCTTCTGCGGCGGAATCCTCGGCATCGCGCTGGGAATCGCCGTCCCCAAGACCGTCACGGGGCTCGCCGGACTCACCACCCTCGTCCGGCCAGACTCCATCCTCCTCGCGTTCTCCATCGCGCTGGCCACCGGAATCGTCTTCGGCATCTATCCCGCCATCCGCGCGGCACAGCTCTCCCCCATGGAGGCCCTGCGGCACGAGTAGCCCCCGCAGGCCAGGGCACCGCCAACGGCCGGCGGAGCCGAAGTCGCTTGCGGACCGGGGTTTTCGTGTTAGATTAAGAGCTCTTACGCACCCGTCCAGCCGCCCCGGAGCATGTCTTTGCCCCGGAGACGATACCCTTCTTTCTTCCCCTTGAAGGCGGCGCCAGTTTACGACAGGTGGTCTGCAAGCAACGCAACGAACGGAGGACCAGAATCATGGCCACGACCAAGAGCGGCACCCACGGTGCCAAACACACCCTGTGCCGTCGCATCGGCTTCTGCCTGTGGGGAATGCCCAACTGCCCCACCAACAGCCGCGTCATCAAGACCCGCGAGGGCGGCGACGCCACCAGCACCCCCAAGGCCTATCCCGCCGGCCAGCACGGTCCCACCAAGCGCCGCGTGAAGCTCTCCACCTACGGGCAGCTGCTGCTTGAGAAGCAGAAGCTCAAGACCTTCTACGATCTCTCCGAGCACCAGCTCACCTTCATCTACCACAACTCCAAGCGCGGCCTGGGCAACACCGGCGACAAGCTGCTGGCGAACCTGGAGATGCGCCTGGTCTCCGCCGTCTACCGCAGCGGCCTGGCCCCCACCATCTTCGCCGCGCGCCAGGTGGTCAGCCATCGCCACATCCTGGTGAACGGGAAAGTCTGCGACCGCGCCAGCTACCGCCTCAAGGCCGGTGACGTGCTCACCATCAACGAGCAGCACTCCCCCATGATCGCCAAGATCGCCAAGGAGAGCACCGTCGTCCTGCCTCCCTACCTGGAGAAGGACGCCAACGACAAGTGCAAGGTCACCGTCACCCGCGAGCCCCTCACCGAGGAGATCCACGTCGACGTCTCCATCATCAAGGTCATCGAGTACTACAACCTGCACTAATCCGCCAGGGGAAGCCTTGACCAGAAGGAAGCCGCCTCCCGAAAGGGAAGCGGCTTTTTTCGTTTTCCACCGAAAGGCGGAGAAGGTGGCGCCACAAGCCGCGGGGGTTCCGTCCGTGGCGGCGTCATTACATTATGCGCCACACCGCATGAGAGTCCAAGAGGGCCGCCCCCGCGACATTGAGAGAGCCTTCCCCGTTTCCATGGAACCGAAGAACGAGAATTCATTTCTGGCCGAGCTGTCGGGCGACCTGGAGTCCCTGAAGTCCTCGGGCTCCTTCCGGCAGCTGCGGGAGATCACCCACGAGGCGGGGGCGCTGGCGCGCTGGGGGAACCGCCGTTTCCGGAACTTCTCCAGCAACGACTACATGGGAATCGGCGGCAACGAAGAGTGGCGCCGGGAATTCTACGCCATGTACCCGGACAAGGGCTCCCCGGAGCTGGCGCAGTCCTGCACCTCCTCCCGGCTGCTGACGGGAAACACCCCCGCATACGCCCGCCTGGAAGAGACCCTCTCCGGAATGTATGGAGGACGCGCCGCACTGGTCTTCAACAGCGGCTACCACGCCAACATCGGAATCCTCCCCGCCCTCACCAGGAAAGACGACCTGATCCTCTCCGACAAACTGAACCACGCCAGCATCCTTGACGGACTCCGGCTCTCCGCGGCACCCTTCCGTCGATACGCCCACAACGACATGGAACACCTCCGGAAACTCCTGGTTCAATTCCGGGGCTCCTGCCGCCGCGTCTTCCTTGTGACGGAGTCGGTCTTCAGCATGGACGGGGATTGCGCCCCCCTGGCGGAACTTGCGGCCTTGAAGCGGGAGTTCGGCGCCGTGCTGGTGGTGGACGAAGCCCACGCGGTGGGCGTCCGCGGCCCACGCGGCGCGGGCCTCGCTGCGGAACTGGGGCTGGCGGACCAGGTGGATGTGCTGGTGGGAACCTTCGGAAAGGCTTTCGGCTCCACCGGCGCCTACGCCATCCTGGACCCCGTGGCCAAGGAGTACATGGTCAACCACGCCCGCTCCCTCATCTTCACCACGGGACTGCCCCCCGTGGTCCTGAACTGGAGCAACTTCGTCCTGACGAAGTTCCCTTCTTTGGACAAGGAGCGACAGGAGCTGCTGGCCAAGGCGGCGCGCCTCCGGGAGATCTTCCGCGCGCGGGGGCTCCCCACCGGCGGCGACTCCCAAATCGTCCCCCTGATGGTGGGCGGCGACCAGGAGGCTTGCCGGCTGGCCGAAAAGTACCAGCAGGCAGGAATCCTGGTCTTCCCCATCCGGCACCCCACCGTGCCGGCCGGCACCGCGCGGCTCCGCTTCTCCCTCTCCGCAGCCCTCTCCCAGGAGGACGTGGAGGCGGCGGGAACCCTCCCATGAAGCTCCTGCGACAAAATGAAGCCGACGGACGGAGGGGCGTCATCCTTTTCTTCACGGGATGGGGGATGGATCCCGCCGCCACCGCCCATCTCGCCCCCGGCGACTACGAGGTCTGCACCTTCTGGGACTACACGGAACTCCCCGGGGGGCTCCCCGAACTCCCCCGGGATCAGCCGCTCCACCTGGTGGCGTTCTCCCTGGGCGTCTGGGCCGCGGCGCAACTCCCCTGGGAGCCAGGGAGCCTCCAGAGCGCCCTGGCGCTAAACGGCACCCCCAATCCCCGCGACGAAACCGTGGGAATCCCGCCCGCGATCTTCGACGGCACCGCCGGGAACTGGCTCCACCCCCGCGCACGGGAGCGCTTCCTCCTCCGCATGACCGGGAGCCTCCCCGCCGCGCAAGCCTTCCCATCCGGCGGACGCACCCCCGAAGACCAGCAGAAAGAACTGGAGTCCATCGCCCGCGCCTGCCAAAAAAACGCCGCGGCACCCCCGCCGCAAAAATGCCCCTTCTCCCGCGCCTTGATCGGCACCCGCGACCGGATCTTCCCCCCACAGGCGCAGCGGCTCGCCTGGGAGAAAGCCGGCGTCCCCACCACGGAACGAGACCTGCCGCACCACTGCCTCGCCGCACAAAACTCCTGGGAGGAGGTCCTCCACCTTGCCTGACACCACGCCATTCGTTGCACGCATCCGCCAGCGTTTCGCCCGGAGCCTGGACTCCTACGGAAGCGCCGCCATCCTACAGGCGAAGATGGCACGCGACCTCCTGGACGCCCTGGAAGCGCAGGCGGGCACCGGCTTCCCGCGCCTCCTGGAGGCCGGCTGCGGCACCGGCATCCTCACCGATCTGCTGGAACAGGAGCTCTCCGTCCGCGAACTCCTCCTGGTGGACCTGGTTCCGGAATGCGCGCGCTTCCACCGGCATCGCGCCAACGCGCACTTCCGCGCCGGCGACCTGGAGACCCTGGAGCTCCCCAAGGGACTGGATCTCTGCCTGGCAAACGCCGTCTTCCAGTGGCTGAAGGAGCCACAGGCATTCCTGGCGCGCCTCCACGACGCCCTGAAACCCGGCGCAACACTGGCCTTCACCACCTTCGGTCCGGAAAACCTCCGGGAAATCCGGCAGCTCACGGGACGGGGGCTGGAATATCCCGCGCCGGAACAGTGGAGAGAGATGCTCGCCCAGGAAGGCTACCGGCCCCTGCGCCTGGAACAAGGCCTCCATACCCTGCCTTTCCCCTCCCCCCTGGACGTCCTGAAACACCTGAAGGCCACGGGAGTCACCGCCACCGGCGACGGCACGCCCCCATGGTCCCGCGCAAGACTCCTGGAATTCCAAAAACAATACCGGGAGAAGTTCCCCCTCCCCGACGGACAGGTCTCCCTCACATACCACCCCGTCCTCGCAATCGCAAGACGACTCCCCTAGAGGCCCCGCCAAACACCCACAGGAGAAACGACACCATGATCCAGAACGACAACCAGACCCCCAACGGCCCCCAGGTCATCCATCCCTACGCCAACTACTGCGGACAGGAACTGAGCCCCACCGTCACCAAGATGGACTGGCTCATCTGGATCATTCTCACCGCAATCCCCATCGTCAATTTCATCATGCTTATCGTCTACGCCTGCGACAACTCCAAACCCAGCCGTGCGAATCTGGCAAAGGTGACCATCATCCTCACGGTGGCACTCATCGCCGGATGCGTCCTCCTCTTTGGCTGCGTCGGCCTGGCCGCCATTGCCCTTGGCGCAGAATAGCGCCAGACAGGACAATTCCGGACAATTCTTTCATCAAAATGCCAATGGCGGGAGGAAAAACCGGCCTCCCGCCATTATAGTATGGTGGCAATGGCCCGAACGGGTATCTTTCCCGCGCCACCGCCTGAAGGCGGGCCGCGGAGCCCGGGTCAGAAACATCCACCCACACCCAGCAAGAGGAATCCCCCCTATGGTGAACGAGCACATTGCCAAATTTATGGAATCCTTCCCCCATGAGGCGTTGACCTTCAACGACGTCTCCATGGAAGTCTATTACGCGGATTTCCTCCCCGGCGAGGCATCCACCGTCTCCAAGTTCAGCCGCAACATCGGCTTGAATGTCCCCTTCATCTCCGCCGCAATGGACACGGTGACCGAGCACAAGATGGCCATCGCCATGGCCAAGCTGGGCGGCATCGGAGTGATCCACAAGAACCTCACCCCCGCACGGCAGGCCGCCGAGGCCGCCGCCGTCAAACACTACCTCAACGGCGTCATCGAAAACCCCGTCACCTTCCACAAGGGACAGAAGGTCTACGAGATCATCGCCGAGCGCGCCAGCAAGGACTACAAGTTCAGCGGATTCCCCATCCTTGACGAGGAGAACCGCCTCTGCGGCCTGTTCACCCACCGCGACCAGAAGTTCATGACCAGCTACGACGTCCCCGTCGAGTCCGTCATGACCACCAGCCTGGTCACCGCGCCAAAGGGCACCGACATGAACCAGGCCCTGGAGATCATGCTCAAGAACAAGGTCGGCAAGCTGCCCCTGGTGGACAAGGAGGGCCGCCTGGCCGGGCTCTACAGCCTCCAGGATGTGCGCACTCTCATCGACAAGATGGAGCCCAACTACAACCGCGACAGCCAGCACCGACTCCGGGTCGCCGCCGCCGTGGGAATCTACGACGCCGAGCGCATTGACGCACTGGTGGGCGTGGGCACCGACGCCCTGGTGGTGGACTCCGCCCACGGACACTCCAAGAATGTCATGGAGACCGTCCGCGAGATCAAGCGCCAGTATCCCCAGGTCGATGTCATCGCCGGAAATGTCTGCACCGAGGAGGGCGCCCGCGCCATGCTCGAGTGCGGCGCCGACGCCGTGAAGGTGGGCATCGGCCCCGGCTCCATCTGCACCACCCGCGTGGTCGCCGGCGTGGGAATCCCCCAGCTCACCGCCATCTACAACGCATACAAGGCCGTGGGGGACGAAATCCCCATCATCGCCGATGGCGGAATCGCACACTCCGGCGACATCGCCAAGGCCCTGGCCGTGGGCGCCAGCAATGTCATGATGGGCTCCGCCCTCGCCGGCACCGAAGAGTGCCCCGGGGAACGCATCCTCCACCAGGGACGCACATACGTGGTCTACCGCGGCATGGGATCCGTGGACGCCATGCGCCACGGCAAGGGCTCCCGCGAACGCTACGGCGTCTCCGCCGAGACCTCCGAGAGCCGCCTGGTCCCCCAGGGCATCGAGGGAATGATCCCCTTCCGCGGCTCCGTGGGAGAGGTGGTCAACCAGTACGCCGGCGGACTCCGCTTCTCCCTGGGCTACCTCGGCGCCCGCACCATCCCCGAACTCCAGCAGCACGCGCGCTTCTGGAGGGTCAGCGCCGCCGGACTCCAGGAGGCACACCCCCACAACGTCATCATGCAGAAGGACGCCCCCAACTACTCCGCGTCCTAAGCCATAGCAAAATCCAACGCCCGGCGCCGCATCCAAAAAACAGGACGGCGCCGGCAACCCATCGCAAAAAGAGGCGCACCGCATTCCGCGGGGCGCCTCTTTCTTTTTGCCCCAAAAACACCCGGACTTCCCCGGCATCCCCGCGCCGTTTTCGCAAAACCGCGAATCCGCAAGGGCGCCCTTCCCCCAAAAATCAAACACCCGCAAAACCCTCCCGAAAATTCCCACTGTGCCCGAAAAAAAGCTGCTCATGGCTTGAATTGCGAAGAAAAAAAAGTATGTTAGCGCCCAACACTGTTTTCATCCCCCCTTGCGTGAAGTTCGAAGCCCCTGCCTGACCCCTTCCTCCCCCAGGGGCAGAGACTCCCCACGGCCCCCTTAGAGAAATGGCAAAAAACGAAAGATTCCTGACCGTTGACATCGGCGCGGCCGCCATCAAGCTGAGCGAATTCGAGTTCGACCAGACCGGCGGCATGCGGATGGTCAACTTCGCCCACCGCGAATATGAGGAAGAGCTCTCTGAGGAAAACCGCATTCGCGTGATCGAGGGCGTGCTCCGCCAGATGTTGCTGGAGGCCAACATCCATACCCAGCGGACCATGCTCTCCATATCCGGCCAGACCGCGCTGATCCGCTTCAGCCAGCTGAACAACCTGAACAACGACCGCAAGCAGCTGCGGCAGCTGGCGCAGTTCGAAGCCACCAGAAACCTCCCCTTCGCACAGGACGAGGTCAGCATGGACTTCCAGCTCATCGCCGGCGACGACGAGAACCAGGACACCGTGGACATGCTCTCCGTGGTGGTCAAGAAGGACATCGTAGAGCAGATCGTCCAGGCGGTCCGCCGCGTGGGCCTGGCTCCCCAGCTGGTCGACGTGGCCCAGGTGGCCTGCTACAACGCCGCCCGCGCCAACGGCCTGGGCGCCGACGGCTGCGTGATGCTGATCTCCATCGGCGGACGCACCACCAACCTCCTCTTCCTGGAGGGCAACCGCTTCTACGCGCGCACAATCCCCATCGCCGGACACTCCATCACCCAGCAGATCGCACGGAAGTTCTCCATCGGACAGCCGGAGGCCGAGGAATTCAAGCGCCGGCACGGCTATGTGGCCCGCACCGACGAGGGGGACGAGAACGGCGCCGAGGCCAGCTCCGACGTCTCCAAGATCGTCCGAAATGTCATGCGGCGCATCCACGGCGAAATCGCCCGCTCCATCGCGATCTACAAGAGCCAGCAGCACGGCAGCGACCCCGTGAAAATCTATCTGACCGGCGGCACCACCATCCTCAGCTATTGCGACCAGTTCTTCGCCGAGAAGTTCGGCCTGCCCGTGGAATATTTCAACCCCCTGGGCTGCATCCAGCTGGATCCCTCCATTGACAAACAGCGGCTCTCCGAGGTGGCGCACACCTTCAGCGAAGTGGTCGGCCTGGCCCTGCGATACTCCCAGACCTGCCCCGTTGAAATCAACCTCCTGCCCCGCGACGTGGCGCAGCAACAGTCCCTCTTCTACAAGAAGCCCTATTTCGTGGCCTCCATGTTCACCCTGCTGGTCATGTTCTTCCTCATCGACACCAGCATGCGCCGCGCCGTGGAGGAGACCAAGACCCAGCTGGGGGCCTACCAGACCACCCGCGGGAAGTTCGAACCCGCCTACAATGACCTGAAAGGCGCCCTCGGAAACGTGGACAGCGCACAGTCCCAGGTCACCGAACTCTCCGCCTTCCTTATGCAGCGCACACAGTGGCCCCTCGTCCTGGAGGAGATCTTCCGCGCGCGCCCCGACAATGTATGGATTGACAGCATCCGCCCCGTCTTCGGCGACGTGAAGCAGGTCGAGCAGACCAGCATCGTGGAGGAAGAAAGCGCCGGGAGCAGCGGCGGCATGAACGACATGTTCAACCTGGGCGGCATGGGCGCCAGCAGCGACATGATGAGCCTGGGCAGCATGGACGACATGATGGGCATGGGCTCCGGATCCAACCTGCCCTCCCTCACCACCATCGGCGGACTGGAAATCGAGGCGCACACCATCACCTCCCGCGACCCCGTCTTCAGCCGCGACCCCGAGCTGGCCCCCGAACCCAAGTATCCCTTCGAGATCCCCGAAAAGACCGAGGAGGACGTGGCGGACGAAGAGCCCATGCTGGACGAGGAGGGCAACGAGATTGTCCGCCAGAAGGACGACAGCCACCTGGACCAGGCCGGGGAGCTGCTCTTCCTGCGGAACCTGAAAAAGTCCCAGCTCTTCAGCAATGAGGAAGGCTACACCACCATCACCGGACGCCAGAAGAACGAAATCCTGGAGAATGGCGTGGACTTCCAGATCCAGGTGAAGTTCAACGCGCAACTCGAGGCGTATCCCTGGAGCGAGGCCAAGAGCGGCGGCAGCACCGGCCGACGCGGCGGAATGGGCCTCTAGCACCAAACGCGGGACGCCACACAAGGAAAAGAACTTCAAACCCTATCCTCCCTTCCAACGGCAATGAATCTCATCAAAAAACATTGGGGAATCCTTCTCTGCGCTCTGGTGTTCCTGGTGCTGCTGGGCATCCTCCTCGCCGACACGGTGAAGAACCGCAACGAATACCAGAAGACCGTCAAGGAGATCGAGGAGCAGGAAAACTGGTTCAACAAGGTCAACAAGGACGGCTGGAAACTCAGCAAGAATGGCAGCGGCGTCCTGGAGAACGTGCTGCAGGCCGAACGCAACCGCGAGATCGCCGAAGAGCAGGTCCGCAGGAACCGCCAGGAGCTCTACCAGCGCTTCGCCATCCGCCCCGAACTCCCCCCGAACTCCTCCCGCGCGCAGGAGATGCTGGACCAGAAGCTGAGCCAGATCACAACTCTCGCCCTGACGACCTACAAGCTCGACTGCGGCATGACCCTCGGCGGCAAGCTGGCCGAACTCAACCAGGACAACGCCACCCTCACCAGCGCGGACTTCCTCCCCGTCTTCCGCCAGGCCGCCATCTATGAGGAACTCATCCGGCACCTGGGAAAAGCCGGCGTGAAACGCGTGGAGGACCTGGACTTCCCCCGCTCCCTCCAGGTCGAAGAGGCCGATGGGTACACCATCACCCCCATCACCCTCTCCATCTACGCCAGCCCCGCCGTGATCCAGAAGCTGGTCAACAACCTCCTCCAGGACCGCCACCTCCTCTTCTTCCTGCGCGCCATCGAACTTGAAGACGAAAACAGCGCGAACGCCACGGCGGAATACTCCCAGATCGCACTCGTCCGCCGCCAGCAGCTCGACGCCAAGAAACCCGGCGCCTCCGGAAACACCCTGGGCGGCATGGGCGGAATGTCCCCCAGCCGCACCAGCCGCCGGAGCGAAAAGGCCTCCTCCGGACGCGAAAGCCGCCGGAGCTCCAAGAACACCGGCCTTACCGGCACCTCCTCCCGCGGCGCCAGCCGCTCCGCCTCCGGACTCTCCTCCGCCATGGGCGGCGGCCTGGAAGGCATCCAGGGACTGGCCAATATCAACGAGGCCCTGCTCGTCTATGAGGAGCCCAAACGCCAGGACAACTTCATCTTCCGGCCCTCCCGCTCCATCCGGGCGGACCTCACCCTGGATCTGATCGAATACGCCGCGCCCGAGGCAGAATAAACAGGAGCGATCAGCCGCACCATTACCCCAGCAACGAACACAGGGAAGGATAGACAGTGGACTTCATCATTCGCCATTACGAGAAGCTGATCCTCATGATTTGCCTGCTCCTGCTTCTCATGAGCCTGCAAATCGTCTCCAGGACGCAGAACGAGATGAGCCAACAGACCGCCGACGTCAACAAGCGCACCCAGCCGGAGACCATCGTCCGCTGCGACAAGATGGTCGAGGAGCTCGACACCGCCTCCTTCCCCTCCCTCGACGAGATCCTCGCCAATCCCATGACGAAGGTGGACCTCTCCGTCTCCCCCAACGGCGCCGGGCGCACGGGGCTCCTTGAGGGAGGCAACCTGGTTATTTGTAAAAACACCAAGTGTGGCTATATTCTCCCATACTCTGCCAATGTCTGCCCCTGGTGCAACACCACTCAGGAAGCCATCGGACCCGAAACCACCGAGACCGATGACCTGGACCAGGACGGCATCCCCGATCTCGTGGAAAAGGAAACCACCTTCCTTCACTACAGATACCCGCTCGACGCCATGATGGACGCCGACCAGGACGGCTTCCTCAACATCGAGGAATACCGCGCCGGCACCGCCATGGATGACCCCGACTCCAGGCCCCCCCTGGCGTATCTCCTCCGCGTCGCCTCCGCAGAACAGGAGGAGATCCCCGTCACTCTCCGCCGCATCAAGCAAAACGGCTCCGCCAATCCCAGGGACTGGAAGGCCAATGTCGAAATCACCGGAGAGCCCAAGGCCATCGACGTGAAGATGGGCGCCGCGATCCCCAGGATGAACGGCTTCAAGCTCACCGCATTCGACAGGGACAACAACTCCATCACCATCTCCAACGACACCGAGACCTACGTGATCGTGGCCGGCGCGGAGAAGATCCGGAAACCCGACTACACCATCGTCCTCCAGTACCTGGGCAACCACATCTACGGCGCACCCGTCCGGCGCACCACCGTGGATGAAATGATCAAGGAGGCCGAAGAAGCCGCCAATCTCCGTCGGAACCCGCGCCGCGGCATCCTCGGTATGCAGCAGGGGCAGGGACAGGTGCCGGGCATGACGGGGGCGCAGGGAATGCAGGGGCAAATGGGCGGCATGGGCGGCGCGCAGATGCAGGGCGACATGCAGCTCTCCTTCAACATCACCCCCGGCACGGAGTTTGTCCTCCGCAAGTCTCCCGCAAGCGCTCTTTCCATGACCTCCGGAACAAGTCGCGGCAACTCCCTGGGCGGCACCTACGGCGGCTCCTACGGAACCGGCGAGGACGCCCAGGAGACCGTGGAATACTACCAGATGCTGGAACTGGAGACCTCCGCCAACGGCGAGCCCGCCGTCCGGGTGCAGAAGCTGACCTTCGCCGGCGGAGCCCCCGAGGGAGACCCCATCACTGTCCGCCCCCTGGACAGGACTCCCTACTACCAGGTCCTCCAGGATCCCGCCAACAAGCCAAACCAGGATTTCATGCCTCCCACCCAGGCCACGGGCAGCAGTGCCATGGGCGGCATGGGGGGAGCCCTGCCCCAGGGCGGGGGCGTGATGCGCTAGCCGCGCGTCACCCCGCACAGGCGCCCTCCTCCGCCACGGCGGGGAGGCCTGACCATTTCTCATTTGAATTCAACTCAACCAGAACCACTCGTCCACCCCAAACGGAGGCGGAGGGGCTGACGCCATCCGGCGGCGGTCCCAAGGCCGACTTGCAAGTCCATGACTAAGCACAAGAAAATCCACGAAGGCCGGAGTTCCCTGCGCATTTTGCTCGGCGCCATTTTCCTGACGACCCTGGCCACCTTCGCCCTCCAGGCGCAGGACGCGTCCGCCGATGACCTGGCGTCCCAGGAAGCCGCGCTGGTCCAGGAGGAGAATGATTTCCGCCAGAACGCATCCCTGGACGAGATCCTGGACTTGGACAAGGCCGACGAGGCCGCCAGAGGCTGGGGCGCCAAGCACGCCCGCCTCAAGGAACTGCCCACCTCCTCCCTGCTGGGCATCTCCCGCAGCTCCCTGGGCGCCATGGAGGACATCCTGGCCGAAGCCAATTCCCTGCTGGGCAAAAATGACCTGGTTGGCGCCGTTGAGAAGCTCTACCCCAACGAGACCGTCGCCGCCGGAAACATCAATGTCCTCTCCCGCGATGTCCAGATGATCCTGACCATCGTCGGCGAGCGCGCCGACCTGACCGAGGGCGACCGCAACGAAATCACCTCCCAGACCGCCCGCATCCAGAAGCTGGGCGCCAACATGGACAAGGCCCGCGCCGAACTGGGTCTCCAGCGGCAGATCGCCAAGCGGCAGGCCGAGGGCGCCGTCGCCAAGACCCGCCTGGATTCCGCCCAGGACGCCCTGAACCGCGCCAACGAGCACTACGCCTCAGCGGCGGCCGTCTACAGCGATGGCCATCTGGAGCGCGGCAAAGAGCTGGCGTTCTCCTCCCAGGACGCCCTGCTGGAGGCCACCGACATCCTGGTCTCCATGAGCACCGTCGGCAACCTGCAGGCGGACTCCGAGGTCATGGTGAACCTGCGCAAGGCCGCCGTCCTGCGCCTGCACCTCCAGTCCCGCCTGGCCGAGATCTTCTCCCTGTTGGGCCAGAAGAATGCCGAGGAAGGCGAGAATTACATCAGCATCGCCATCCTGGAACAGAAGCTGGCCCTCACCAAGAACGAGGCCGAGGCCGCCGAAGCCATCGAGACCATGTCCGACTACGTGACCACCTTGGATCTGGGCGACCACTTCAGCGTGGAGAAGCGCCTGGCCGAGAACTGCGGCAAGTCCGACTACATCATCCAGCCCACCGACGAGAACCGCCTGAAGAAGGGCATTGACACTCTCCAGAGCATCCTGGAGGAGACCATGGTCCGCGCCAAGACCTCCGTCAGCGAGCTGATCCCCGATCTTGCCGAGCATGACCAGGTCGTCCGCGTGGCCCTGAAGTCCGGACAGGTCTATCTGCAGAACGGCCGCTACGCCCAGGCCCGCGAGCAGTTTGAGCAGGCACTGGTCGCCGATCCCTTCAACCTGGCCGCCATCCGCGCCCTGGCCAAGATTGACGAGACCATGGAGGCCGCCGCCAACGAGAAGCTGGACACCCTGTTGAAGGACCGCATGGCGGAAGTCCGCTGGAAGTGGTCTGACCCCGTCACCCCGCTGATGGCCGGCGCTGCCGACTACTCCAGCACACAGACCATCCGGAAGAACGACGACATCCAGGGCATCAACAAGCGCCTCGATGACATCGTGATCCAAAACCTGGTCATCGACAACGAAACCCTGAAAGACGTCCTCACCGAAATCCTGCCCCGCGAAATCAAGAAGGCGGATCCCGAGGGCATCGGCATCAACATCGTCCCCATGCTGGTTCCCATGGCTGATGCGGGCATGCCAGGATACACTCCCGACGGCTATCAGACCAGCTCCGAGGGTGGCGTTGGAGGAGGTTCCTCCGGCCGTGACATGAGCATGAGCTCCGGATACGGCAACAGCGGATACAGCAACGCCGGCTATGGCATGAACGCCGGCATGGGCGCCGGATACGGCATGGGCGCCGGGGCCTACGGCATGAACACCGGCGCATACGGCATGGGCGCCAACGCCGGACTGAACCCCTACGGCGGAGACTACGGCGCCTACGGCGCCACCCCCGTCCAGGATTCCGGCATGGCCACCGGCGAAAGCCTGGAGGACAAGCTGGTGAACCTGAACCTCACCAACATCACTCCCCGGGAAGTCCTGGATTACCTCTCCTGGCAGTTCGGACTCCGCATCCGCAACGCCGAGTCCTCCGTCATCGTGGCCCACAAGATGATCGAGATGGACCCCATGGAGACCCGTTTCTACAACATCGAGGCCGGCGTCTTCGACGCGCCCAGAACCCGCAAGAAGCTGGGCACCCTTTCCTCCCCCATCGAGGATGACGATGACGACGACGATGACGACGACGATGACGACGACGATGACGACGACGACAGTGACAGCGACGAAAACGAGGAGTTCGGCTCCAAGTCCAAGAAGGGCGGCAGCAAGTTCTACACCGCGAAGAACATCTTCATGGCCATGGGCGTCCCCATGCCCCTGGGCGCCAACATCTGCTACTACCCCAAGACGGGCCGTCTGATCGTCCACCACACCATCGAGCAGCAGCGCGTGATCAAGCGGATCCTGGAAGAGATCAACCAGATCCCCCGCCAGGTCTCCATCGAGGCCAAGTTCGTTGAAATCGAGCAGACGGACTTGAACACCCTTGGCTTCGAGTGGTCCTTCGAAGGCGGTGGCGTCAGCTATCGTCCCGCTGCCAACGGCGTGGACCACGGCCTCATCAATGGCCGCGGCGGCGTCCGCACCGGCGACTTCATGATGGGTCTGGGCAGCCAGACTGCCGGCGGCACCGTCAAGATGGGCAATGGCGTCCGCTTCGCAAGCGAGGTCTTCAACACCGCCTCTCTGAACGACTCCATCTTCAACGTCTACACGGTGCTTGGCAACTACGCCTTCAACACCGTCATCCACGCCATCGAGCAGTCCAACAACTCCGACGTGCTCTCCGCCCCCAAGGTGACCACCATCAGCGGCCAGACCGCCCAGTTGAAAGTCGTGACCCAGCGCTACTTCGCCTTCAGCTGGACCAAGCCCGAGGTGGAGAACTCCACCAGCACGGGCGGCACCGTCAGCAGTTATGTTCCCTCCATCCCCGACGAATTCACCGCCACCTCCCTGGGTGTGATCCTGGATGTGACTCCCACCGTGGCTC
This sequence comes from Bacteroidaceae bacterium, assembly GCA_963621575.1. Taxonomy (GTDB): domain Bacteria; phylum Verrucomicrobiota; class Lentisphaeria; order Oligosphaerales; family Oligosphaeraceae; genus UBA1724. Next base: position 54,178 of record CAVFEH010000009.1, on the reverse strand, counting down.
CCGACAGCTATTCCATCTATCTGGACATGCTGCCCTCCGTCACTGATCTGGTTGGCTACGACTCCACCTACAACACCACGCAGATCATTAACAACACCGAGGTCCCCCTGGTCATGACCATGCCCATCTTCACCCGCCGCGAGATCAAGACCGCGGTGGTGGTCTACGACAACGAGACCGTTGTCATGGGCGGACTCATCCAGGAGAAGTTGCAGCGCTTTGAGGACAAGATCCCCGTCCTGGGTCATCTGCCCATCCTCGGGCACCTGTTCACCAGCCGCGGCGAACAGTCTGTGAAGACCAACCTCCTCATGTTTGTCACCGTCCGGCTGGTCAAGCCCGATGGCCAGCCCCTGCGTGCCAACGAGGTCCGCGGTCTGCCTGACTTCCGCCACTAGTCCTCGAACAAACGGACGGCCATGGTCCACAAAAACCGTGGCCTGCAAGAAATCCCCGCCCGGCTCATCCGGACGGGGATTTTTCTTTTCCGCAAAAACGTGGAAAAAGACGGTCAAAGCGGTTTCTGTTGCGAATATTGCGCGCCCCCTGCCCATCGCGACAACGCAAAAGGCCCATCGGCAAACCTGCCGATGGGCCTTTTGCGTTATGCGAAATATTCGCCGTTGTGTTAGTTGCCGAACTCCCCCGCGATTCTCGTCAGGCAGGATTTCGAAGCGGCCTGAAGGGCGTTTTGGAAGGCGTCCTTTGCGGTCTTTCCGTCCAGGAGTTGTGCAAAGAAGACGCCGGAGGCGGTGTCTCCCGCGCCAAGCGTGTTCACGGGATTCTCCACGCTGGGGACCGGGAATGACTCCGGACAGGCCATCTCCGGTGCCAGAAGCCAGCCCTCGGAAGCGCCGTCCGTAATGCCAAGGGTCAATCCCGGATGCTTCCGGCAAAGTTCCTCCATGGCACGGGGGATTTCCTGGACATCCGTGATCTTCCGCAATTCCCCCGCGTTGATCTTCAGCGCCAGGCGCTTCGGGCATTCCTGTGCCATAACGGGGAAATGCCGCCAGTGATCCAGGAAGAGCGGGAGCCCCCGCGCGGCGACCAGCTGCGCAATCCTACGGGGAAATTCCCCTGGGATCTCCGGCGGGAAGTTCCCCGCCAACGCCACGCCGTCGGCATCCGGGAGAACCTGTTCCAGAGCCCCAAGGAATTTCTCCTGCCCTTCGGGAGAAAGGGGGGGCGCCTCCTCCACCATCTCCGTCATGGGCTGGCCCGCAACAAGGATATTGGTGCAGACGCGGGTCTCGCCGCAACAGGGGACCCCATGGAAAAAGAGCCCCTCGTCTCGGCAAGCCTCCAGGAAGCGCTGTCCACGGATGCCGCCGACTGTCGCAAGGAGGATGGTCTGGACTCCTGTCGCACGAAGGCATTTCACTGCGCGGCAGAGATTGGTGGCCTTTCCAGCGGGATATTCCCAGTGCTCGGCAACGCGATTCACCTCGCCTGGGGAGAACCGCGGAAAAAAGACTCCCCGCTCCCAGACGGGAGAGAGGCCCAAGACCAGAAGCGTGCGTACCGACATGGTGCCTTGCGCCCTCCCCCGGCCTATCGGCGGAATTTATCGCAAACCCGGCGGGCATCCCGGAGGATCTCTTCCTCGCCATTGACATGGCGGTGTCTCATGAGGAGCTTTCCGTCGCAGAGGACGGAATCCACGCAGGAGCTCTCGCCGGCATAGACCAGATTGGAGATCAGGTGGTAGTCGCCCACCAAGTAGGGTTGGTCGAGATCCAGGAGCATGGCATCGGCCACCTTCCCCTCGGCAATCTCCCCGGAATCGGGGACGAAGTATTCCATGGATTTCGTCGCCCACTGGAAGACGGTCTCCGCGGGGCAGACGGTGGGATCCTTCGAAGTCATCTTCCCCGCAAGTGCGGCCACCTTCATCTCGGAGAAGAGAGAATGTGCGTTGTTGGAAGCGCAGCCATCGGTGCCCAGGGCAATGCGGCAGCCGGCCTTCTGGGCGGCGGCATGCTGGAAGACTCCGGAGCAGAGCTTCAAATTGCTGGTGGGATTGTGAATCAGCACCGCGCCGGCGGCGGATGCCTTCTCACGGTCCTCATCGGTCATCCAGACACAATGGGCGAGGCGCGCGCGGTCGTTCAGCAACCCGCAGGCCTCGACATACTGGAAGGGCGTCAGACCCCCATGGCTCTTCCTGCAATCCCGGACTTCCTGCTCCGTCTCGGCGAGATGCGAATGGACCAGCATGCCGTCCTTGGCGCTCTCCTCGGCAATTTGCCGGAGAGTCTCCTCGTTGACAGTGTAGATGGCGTGGGGAGAATACGCGACGCGGACACGACGGGAGTACCGCCCATCCAGATAATTCCGGCGAACCGCGCGGTTCTCGGCGTCGCGGCGCTCCCTGGTGGCGGCGTCCCCCACGTCCATGCAGGTGAGTCCGATGCAGGCGCGCACCCCCATCTCCTCCACCACGGCAATGGTCTCGGGGAGGAAGAAGTAGCTGTCGTTGAAGAAGACCGTGCCGCTCTTGATCATCTCCAGGATGGCCAGACGCACGCCGGCGACTACGTCCCCGGCCGCAAGGCGTGCTTCCGCAGGCCAGATGTGCTCCTGGAGCCACGGGAAGAGCGGAAGGTCGTCGGCGTATCCCCGCAACAGCACCATGGCCGCGTGGGTATGGGCATTGCAGAATGGCGGCAAAATCGCCATGCCGTGGCAATCGAAAACCTCACGGGCCTCCTCCTCTGAAATCGCCGGGGCGATCTTCGCAAAGCGCCCGTCGTGGATGGCCAGGTCCCGGAGGCTCCCGTCCAACAGGCGCGCGTCTTTCAAAATCAAGTCGTACATGTTCAGTGTCCCTGGAGAAAAAGCGGACTTTCCCCCCTCGTGCCGCGCGACGCGTCCTAGTAGCGGTAGAAATCCGCCTTGTAGGGTCCCTCCACGGGCACGCCGAGGTAGTCGGCCTGCTTCTGGGTGAGGGTGCTCAAGTGCGCATTGAGGGCCTCCAAATGGAAGCGCGCCACCTGTTCGTCCAGCTTCTTGTCCAGCAGGTAGACGCCCACGGGGAGCTTCTCGGAGGCCAGCTTCAGGTGCGCCATGACCTGATTGGTGAAGGAGCAGCTCATGACAAAAGAGGGATGGCCGGTCGCGCATCCCAGATTGACCAGCCGTCCGTCGGCCAGAAGGATGATGCAGTGTCCATCGGGGAAGATCCACTTGTCCACCTGGGGCTTCACGGGCTGGTGGCGGATGCCGGGCACCTGCTTCAGCTCGGTCACCTGGATCTCGTTGTCGAAGTGTCCGATGTTGCAGACGATGGCGGAGTCCTTCATGGCCTCCAAATGATCCCGGCGAATGATGTCGCAGTTGCCGGTGCAGGTAACAAAGATGTCGCCCTGGGAGACAACCTCCTCCAGGGTCACAACGGGGTACCCCTCCATGGCCGCCTGCAGCGCGCAGATGGGATCCACCTCCGTGACCACCACACGGGCGCCAAGCCCCCGCATGGCCTGGGCGCACCCCTTGCCCACGTCACCATAGCCGCAGATCACCGCCATCTTGCCAGCCACCATCACATCCGTGGCGCGCTTGATGCCATCCATGAGGGATTCCCGGCAGCCGTAGAGGTTGTCGAACTTGGACTTGGTGACGGCGTCATTGACGTTGATGGCAGGCACCAGGAGCTTGCCGGCCTTGTGGCGCTGGTAAAGACGATGGACGCCGGTGGTGGTCTCCTCGGAGCATCCCCTCAACTCAGAGACCACGGCATGCCAGAAACCGGGACGCTCCATGAGGACCTTCTTCAGGAGGGTCTTGAGCTCCACTTCGTCCTCGTGGGCCCCGGGGGCCCATTCCAGCATGGAGGGGTCCTCCTCCGCCTCGTAGCCCAGATGGACCATGAGGGTGGCGTCGCCGCCGTCATCCACGATGAGCTGGGGGCCCTTTCCACCGGGAAAGGAGAGTGCCAGCAGGGTATTCTCCCAGTATTCCTTCAGGGTCTCGCCCTTCCAGGCGAAGACGGAGACGCCACGCTCCGCCACGGCGGCGGCGGCGGAGTCGCGGGTGGAGAAGATGTTGCAGGAGGCCCAGCGGACCTGCGCACCCAGCTCCACGAGGGTCTCAATGAGGACGGCGGTCTCGGTGGTCATGTGGAGGCTTCCGCTGAGACGGAGGCCGGCCAGGGGCTTGGAGGCCCCATATTGGCGCCGGCACATCATGAGGCCCGGCATCTCCTTCTCGCTCATGAGGATCTCCTGGCGGCCCACCTGGGCCAGGGAGGGATCGGCAATGACACAATGGTCGGTACGGTAGAGTTTCATGGGATTCCAGAAAAAAACAGGGGTTTCTAGGTTCGTGGAAAACGGGGAGATGCGCCGGGGGGGGAACTCCTCCGCGGCGCCGTGGATTGCGCGCCTACGGGCGGCCTGCGCCGTTGCCGTCAGACTGCTCGTCGGCGTTCTCGACGGCCTCCTGGGCCTGGCGGAGGCGCTCCTCCTCCTGTGCGGAGAGGGCCTCCTCCTGGGCAGAGCGCTGTGCCTGGAAGGAGGCGGCCAAGTCAGCCAGACCCTCGGCCTCCGCCTGACGGGCGGAGTTGGCGGCGCTGTCCTCCTCGGAAAGGTGGTCCACCAGGGAGACATTGGCGATGGCGTCGTTGTCCTTGGAGAACTTCATGACGCGGACGCCGTAGCAGTTCCTTCCTGTGCGCCGGACCTGCTCCACGGGAATCCGGACGGCCTGCCCGATCTGCGTGAGCATGAGGAGGTTTTTCTGGGTCTGGGGCTCCACCTGCAGCGCCGCCACCACGCGGTCGCCGGGACGCAGCCGGATGGAGATGACGCCCTGTCCGCCGCGGCGGGTCTGCCGGTAGTGGTCCCGGACGACGCGCTCGGCATCGCCTTCCTGGACGCCCTCGACGGGCTCCTCCGGGACCTCCTCCACGGGCTCCTCCTCCGCGGAGGCGGCGCCCTCCGCGCCCTCGTCAGCGCCATCGGCGCCCTCCTCCGACACGACGGGAGCGGGACCGCCTTCGCCAATGGGAGTGCGCTTGCCCTGCCCCTGGGCGGTAATCACCAGAAGTTCGTCCTGGGACTCCGCCACGGCCATGGAGACGACCCGGGAGGGGGTCCCGTCAACCCAGGGCTTCAGAAGAATGCCACGGACGCCGGCTGCCGCCACGCCCATCTCGCGGACCTGGCTTTCATGGAAGCGGATGGCCCGTCCCGCGTCGGTGGAGATGAGGATCTGGCTGTCGCCGGAGGTCATCTGGGCGTCGATGAGGTCGTCGGACTCGTCCTTGAAGGTCAGGGCGCGTTTGCCGGCCTTGGGGATGTGGCGGAAGACCTCCAGGCTCATGCGCTTCACCACGCCGTCGCGGGTGACCATGACCACGGACTTTCCGGCCAGGGCGGCGGGATCCGACTCGTCCACGGAGAGGATGGCGCGGATCTCCTCCCGGCGCTCCTCATCGTTTTCTCCGTGGATGAGGGGCAGCACGTTGTGGATGAAGCGCCCGCCGTCGCCGCGTCCGCTCTCGGGCAACTCATACGCGCGGCGCAGGCGGTAGACCCGTCCGAAGTTGGTGAAGAAGAGCAGCGCGTTGTGGCTGCGGGTGGAGAGCACCATCTGGACGGTGTCGCCCTCCTTCCGGGCCTTCATGCCACGCACGCCGCTGCCGCCGCGGTTCTGGGCGGCGTATTCCTCCTCGCTGCAGCGCTTGATGTAGCCCAGCTTGGAGAGGGTGACCACGAAGACCTCGCGCTTGGTGAGGCCATCCAGATCCGCCTCGCCCTCGTGGGCCTCAATGAAGGTCCGGCGGGGTGAATTGAACTTCTCCTTGGTCTCCAGGAGCTCCTTGCGGACCACCGCCATGATGTTCTTGCGGCAGGAGAGGATATCCCTGTATTCGGCAATGCGCCTCTGCAGTTCGTTGTGCTCGGCGGTGAGTTCGTCCACGGCCAGGTTGGTCAGCTGGGCCAGGCGCATGTCGAGGATGGCGGAGGTCTGGAGCTCGTCCAGGGTGAAGCTCTCCATGAGGGCGCGCTGGGCGTCCTGGCGGTCCTTGGCGGCGCGGATGATGTGGATGACCCGGTCGATGTCCGCCTGCGCAATGAGAAGTCCCTCCACGATGTGGTCCCGCTCAAGGGCCTTCCGGAGGAGATAGCGGGTGCGCCGGGTGATGACCTGCTCCCGGTGGTCCACGTAGGCCTCCAGGAGCTGCTTGAGGGTCATGGTGCGGGGGCGATTGTGGTCCACCACCAGGAACTGCGCAGGATAGGTGATCTCCAGGGGGGTGTTGCGGTAGATCTCGTTGAGGACCACATTGGGGACTGCATCCTGCTTCAGGGCGATCTCAATCATGACGCCATTCCGGTCGCTGGAGTAGTCGTTGATGCTGGAAACGCCGTGGATGGCGCCGGCCTGCGCCTGCTCGCCAATCTTGGCGACCATGTCAGCCTTGTTGACACCGTAGGGGATCTCGGTGACGCGGATGATGTCTTTTCCGCTGGGGAGGGTGGCCACCTCGGCCTTGCCGCGCAGCCGGATGCCGCCCTGCCCCGTGGCGTAGAGCTGCCGGATGCCCTTGCATCCGTGGATGACGCCGCCGGTGGGGAAGTCGGGGCCGGGAAGGACCCGCATGAGCTCCTCCAAGGTGATGTCGGGGTTGTCGATGATGGCGACGGCGGCGTCGATGGCCTCGCCCAGGTTGTGGCTGGGCACGTTGGTGGCCATTCCCACGCCGATGCCCTGGGAACCGTTGACCAGCAGATTGGGGAAGGCGGCAGGCAGGACGATGGGCTCCATCTCCTTGCCGTCGAAGGTCTCCCGCATGTCCACAGTCTCTTTGTCCAAGTCCGACAGAAGTGCCTCGCCGGCCTTCTCCATCTTGCATTCGGTGTAACGGTAGGCGGCCGCGCCATCCCCGTCCATGGAGCCGAAGTTGCCGTGCCCGAGGATGAGGGGGACCCGCATGGAGAAGTCCTGCGCCATTCGGACGATGGTGTCGTAGACTGCGGTGTCGCCGTGGGGGTGGTAGTTGCCGATGACAAGGCCGACCACCTTGGCGCACTTGTTGAGTCCGCCGGAGAAGGTGAATCCTCCGCGGAGCATGGCGTAGAGGATTCTGCGGGCGCCGGGCTTGAGGCCGTCGCGGACGTCGGGAATGGCCCGCCCCACGTTGGCGGAGACGGAATACTGGAGGTACGCCCCCCGCATGATGGAGTTCACCTCCGTGGCAATGTCATTGCGCTGGATGGCGCTCCATTCCTCGGGGGGGATGGTCTGGGTTTTCTTTGCGTCTGCCATAATGCTGATTTGAAAAGGGTTGAAGGATATGTCCCGGAATGCCCCGGGGTCTGGTCCGCCTCCGCGCTAGATATCGGGGTTCAGAACCTCGTCGGCGTGCTCCTCGATGAAGCGCCGGCGGGGGGCCACGGCGTTGCCCATGAGCAGTTCGAAGGTGCGGTCGGCATTCTGGGCGTCCTCCACAGTCACCTGGATCATGGTGCGGCTCTTGGGATCCATGGTGGTCTCCCAGAGCTCGGAGGGATCCATCTCGCCGAGACCCTTGTAGCGTTGGATCACAATGCCCTTGCGGCCCTGCGCCGTCACAGCGTCGCAGAGGGCCTCCAGGGACTTCACTTCGCGGGTGGTCTCATTCTGGGTGTTCACCAACTCGGCCACGGGGGTCTCGCTCTCAAAGAGCGTCTGGAGATCCAGCCCATTCTCCTGAAGCTTGGAGGAGAGTGCCTCCAGCGCCGCCGCCTCGGGCAGGCGAACCACCTGCACGCCCTCGCAGGCGGCGGCTTCCTCCTCCGCGCCGGTGTCGATGGCATTGCCGTCCTCGTCCAGCATGACCTCCGCCTGCTTCTCAGGCTCCTCGGCGGACTCCTCGGGCTCCGGCGCGGCAGGTGCGGCGCCGCCCTCCCCGGCCAGGCGCTGGGCGCGACGGGCCTCCTGCTCCTTCAGGGCCTCGTCCTGCAGCAGCTGGCACTCCTGGGCGCTCCAGGCATAGCGGGTGGTCTGGGCGCCGCTCTCCTCGCGGATCTCCAGCATGTAGGCGGGGAAGGAGCCGTGCTCCTTGCGCAGCTGGAGGAACTCCCGGGGCTGGATGCCGTAGCGGGGCAGGTTCATGGTGCACAGTCTCAGGCAGTCGCGGATCTCCTGGATGACCATGGCGGGCGCGTTGCTGGGAAGCTCCCGTCCGCCCGGCAGGCGGATGCCCAGTTTCGTGAGCCCCAGTCCGGTGAGGGTGTTGTTCATGTCGTCCTCGGTCTCCACGTAGCGTTCGTGCTTGCCCTGCTTGACCTTGAACAGTGGCGGACGAGCGATGTAGACATACCCGGCCTCCACCAGGGGCTTCAAGTGGCGATAGAGGAAGGTGAGCACAAGCGTACGGATGTGGGAGCCGTCCACATCGGCATCGGTCATGATGACGATGCGGTGGTACCGCGCCTTTCCGGGATCCACGTCGGCGCCGGCGCCGGCGCCGATGGCGGTGAAGAGGGAGCGAATTTCCTGGTTGCGCAGGAGCTTGTCGGGGGTGGCCTTCAAAGCGTTGATGAGCTTTCCGCGGATGGGCAAGATGGCCTGGAAGGAGCTCTCACGGCACTTCTTGGCGGAACCGCCGGCGGAGTCGCCCTCCACGATGTAGAGCTCACAAAGCCGCGGATCCTTGCTGGAACAGTCGGAGAGCTTGCCCACCAGACCCACCAGCGCCTTCTGGGGATTCATGACCTCCTCGACCGCCTTGCGCGCCTTCTCCCGCGCCAACGCGGATTTCTGGGCCTGCGCGACCACCCTCGCCGCAATCTCCGGATGCTCCTCAAAAAAGTTCTTCAACTGCTCGTAGCAGGCGCTCTGCACCAGGCCACGGACCTCCGGGTTGTTCAGCTTGGTCTTGGTCTGACTCTCGAAAAGCGGATTCTCCACCTTCACGGAGACCACCACCGCCAGGCCCTTGCGCACGTCCTCGCTGGAGACCGTCAGCTCCTTCTCGGAACCATTCTTCCTGGCGCCCTTCTGCGCAGGACCGGTCTTCTTGCCCACCTTCCGCGCCGCCTCCTCGGCGGCCTGCTTCTGATAGTTGTTGATGACCGTGGTCAACGCCGTCAGGAAGCCCACCAGATGAGTGCCGCCGTCCTTGGTGTTGATGCCGTTGACGAAGGAATGGATGGACTCCTCATAGCCGTCGCTGTACTGCATGGCGATGTCGTAGAAGAAATCGCCGGTGCCGTCGCTGCGGAAGTTTTTGACCTCGCCCTGGAAGGTGATGGGCTTTTCGCTGAGGACATTCTTTCCCTGGTTCAGATACGAGACGAATTCGGTGACGCCGCCCTCGTAGTGGAAAGTCTCGCTGCGGGGATCGGAGCCGCGCACATCGGTGAGGGTGATGCGGATGCCGGCGTTCAAATACGCCAGCTCCCGGAGGCGCTTGGACAGGATCTCCCACTTGTACTCCAGGGTGCTGAAGATCTCGGGATCCGGACTGAAGTGGACGGTTGTGCCGCGCTGGTCGCACTCCCCCAGCTCCTGGAGGGTCTCCACGGTCTTGCCCCGGGAGAACTTCATCCGATACTTGTGGCCATCGCGGCAGATGGTGAGGAAAAGCCACTGGGAGAGGGCATTGACGCAGGAGACGCCCACGCCATGGAGACCGCCGGAGAACTTGTAGACCTCCTTGTCGAACTTGCCGCCGGCATGCAGCATGGTGAGGGCCACCTCGCAGGCCGGCTTGTTTTCGACAGGATGCATGCCCACGGGAATGCCGCGGCCATCATCCGTCACCACGATGGAGTTGTCCATCTGGATGGTGACTTCAATATTTTTGCAAAAGCCCGCCAGAGCCTCGTCGATGGAATTGTCCACCACTTCATAGACCAGCTGGTGCAGGCCGTTCACATCCGTGTCGCCGATATACATGCCCGGACGTTGCCGGACCGGCTCCAGGCCCTTCAGGACCTTGATCTGTCCGCCGTCCTTGCCGAGTTCCGGCGTCTGCTGGGCGGGAAGTTCTCCGTTTGCCATTCTGTAGTGTCCTCCTGTGGGGGATTGTGGATTGAAGAAAGAAGAAAAAAGAAGCCCTTCGCCGAGGAAAACAAAATCCCCCGGCGAAAGGGGAAAGAAGGAAAAGAAAGGGAGGCCATGCCCCCCCCAAAAAAAGCTGCGCCCGCGCGCGACGGTATCAGGAAACAGCCCCACACTCCATCGGTGCGCCCCCTCTCGCCGCGCGCACGCGTACGCCTGCGCACGCGCGTGCGAGGAATATAGTCCATAAACCGGGATCTTCCACCGTGGATTTCCCTCAAAGCGACTTCTTTTCCCAGGTTGCAACTTGCCATCGGAAATTGCCCGGTGAAAGTTGGAAAAAGAGACACAAGTCTGGCAAATCCGGGGGCGGGCGATAACTCCGGCAAAGCCCGAAGGGGCGTTTTCCCAGGCAAAGTGTGTGGAAACGCTTTCCACGGCACCCCCCAAAAAAAGCACCCCCTTGCATCGCCCCCACCAATGCCCTGTCCAATGCCAACACACCAGTGTCCCCTTCCACATCCTGCCCCACGCATTCCCCTGACCAACACCCACGCCGCCCCCCTTCTGGGTATGCACTTGAGCGGCCCTGCAGATTACAGGGAGTCAAAAACACACCCCTGGCACCCCGCGGCGCGACTCTCCACGCAGAAGAATCCGCGAAAATACTTCACTTGAGCGCCATCCCCCTCCCAGGGTCGCCCAAGTGAATACCCAGGAATCCAGGGTAACAAGCCAGAAAAACAGGGATTCTCCCCCTCCTCTTCGCTTGTCCTAGAGGCCAGTGGGGGCGGAAATCCAGAGGCATTCCAGTTGTGGAAAGCGTTCTTGGATCTGTCGCATGACGGCCTTCGGCCCGTGAGTCTCTGTGCCGTAGTGCCCACCGGTCACCACGGGCATTCCCAATTCCAGGGCGCGGATGCCGCGCACGTGGTCCAGTTCGCCGGTAATGAAGGCGTCCGCGCCGCCGCTGGCGGCGTCCTCCAGGACCCCCGCGCCGGATCCGGAAACCACGGCTATGCGATTCACGGTGCGTTCCGCAGGAGCGCCAAAGAAGTCCGCAGGAGTCTGCTGAATCTCCTGGAGTCTTTCCGTCAGTTCCCCCAGCGTCGTCGTCCGGGGGAGGTCTCCCTGGACGCCGGCGGGGATGCCGCGCGTGACGGCGAAAGGCGTCTGTCGTTCCAGGGGGATTCCCAGTGCCAGGGCCAGCTGGGCATTGTTTCCCAGAATGGCGTGGGCGTCCAGGGGGAGGTGCATGGCGTAGAGGGAGAGGTCGTTCTTCATGAGGAGCCGGACTCGTTCGCCGTCGTTGCCTGTCAAACGGGAGAGTCCGGCGCCCCAGAGGATTCCATGATGGCAGAAAAGCAGATCCGCGCCGGCATCCACGGCCATGCGAAAGGTCTCCAGGCGCGCATCCACTGCGAAGGCGACTCGCGCCACATCGTCCTTTCCCTGGACCTGCAGTCCGTTGCGGGAGGAATCCTCGGGGCACGCGAAATCCCGGAAGAGGGAATCCAGATAGTCGGTCAGTTCCTGTCGACGCACCGTTTGCATTCCTTATTTCCTCCTGTTAGAAAACGGGTTATGATGATACAAACAAATTATTCCGCTGGCGTTTCCATCTCCGCCAGAGTGCCCATGACCTCCCGATCTCCGCCGGGAACCACAGCGCCCACGCGGCAAGGGAGAATCCGGTTGATGTCTGTGGAGGCGGGCAATCCGGGAAGAAGGATCTTCAGATAGTTGTCGGACCAGCCGTGGGGCGTGGCGCCGCCCTCCTCCGGCAACACGGGAAGGATTTTTCCGACTTGGGCGGCGGCAAAAGCCGCAGCCTTTTCCCGGGCCAGTGCCAGGAGCGCCGACGCCCGCGCGTGGGCGACGGCGGCGGCGGGGCGGTTGGGCCAGGTTGCGGCGGGGGTCCCGGGGCGGGGGGAATAACAGAAGACGTGCATCAGGGAGAGCGGAAGATTCCGGAGGTATTCCCGGCAGCTTTGGAAGGCCTGGGCATCCTCGCCGGGGAAGCCCACCATCACATCCGTGCCCAGGCAGATCCCAGGCACCTTGTTCCAGGCGGACTCCACCGTGCGCGCATATTCCTCCAGGGTATACCGGCGGGCCATGCGCCGCAGAATGTCCGCCTCCCCATACTGCAAAGGCAGATGGAGGAAGCGGCACAGCCTGGAATCGACGGCCATGAGATCGATGACCCGATCCATGCGGGGGCCTGGCTCCACGGAGCCCAGCCGCACCCGGAACTCCCCGGGAATCTTCAGAATCGCCTCCAACAAGTCGGCCAAATCGCCCTCCGGCTGGGAATAGGTGGCGATGTTCACGCCGGTGAGCACCAGCTCCCGGAAGCCCTGCTCCACTAGGGCGCGGGCTTCCCGCAGAACATCCGACCACAAACGCGAACAAGCGGGTCCCCTCACCTGGGGCACAATGCAGTAGGTGCAACGGAAGCTGCAGCCATCCTGGACCTTCAGATTCGCGCGATTCCGCTCGCCGTGGACGCCCACGCCGGGCAGCGTAAATCCCTGGCACTGTGGTTCCGAGGCCATGGGCTCCAAGGAGCCGTGCTCCCCATGGCGGGGATCCGAAGGCAACAGCGCCGCCAGACTCCGGGGCTTGGGATTGGGGACCAGCAAGTCCGCCATGCACGCGCCACGCCCCGACAAGAGCTGCGGATCCGAAGCCGCACAGCCGCAGACCACCAGGAAGGACTCCGGATGTCGCTTCCGCGCAAAGGCAACCGCCTGACGGCTTTTCCGGGAGGCCACCCCCGTCACCGCACAGCTGTTGATCACCAACACCTCCGCCGGTTCCCCCCATGGGACCACGGTGTATCCGTGGGAAACCAGGTCGCCGGCCATCTGCGCCGAATCCGCCTGGTTCAAACGGCAGCCGAGGGTATGGAAACTGACTCGCTTCATGAACAACGAAGAAGAGGGAAAAACAGCCTGGAGAACGGAATGAGGCCAGCGTCCGTGGCAGCCCTTCCCGCCGGAAACAAAAAAGCGCGCCGGCAAACCGCTGTGGTTGCCGACACGCTTTCTCCGATTCTCGCTGGAACGGCGAAATATGGCTTTTCGCCGGGGGCCGGGGATTTCTACTCGGCGGCGGCTTCCAGGGGGATGATGTTGATCTTGCGGGAGTGCTTGATGAACTCCACGGTGCCGTCGATCAGGGCGAAGACAGTGTAGTCGCGGCCCATGCCGGCGTTCTTGCCCGCGAAGTACTTGGTGCCGCACTGGCGGATGATGATGCTGCCGGCGGTGACCTTCTGGCCGCCGTAGGCCTTCACGCCACGATACTGGGGGTTGCTGTCTCGGCCGTTGCGGCTGGAGGATTGGCCTTTCTTGTGTGCCATAGCTAGGAACTCCTTGACCTAAAATGGTTACTATCTGTATGAATCGAGGAAATTGCCGGAAAATTGCAAGGTCGCTTAATATATCCTCCGTTCCCGAATCTTCAAGAGCCCCACGCCCCGGCGGGGAACTCCCGGGGGCGCGCTACTGGTTGAGGAGCCGGAAATATTCCTGGGTCTGAGGGCGGTATTTCCGGGGTGGCGGAGCGGAGCGCAGCGCCGGCGACTGCAGCGCATCCTCCCGGAGCGTCTGGAGTTCCCGGGAAAGGTCCCGCTGGATCTGCTGAAGGCGTTCAAGAGCCCCGGGGAGGGAATCCTGGCCAATCGCCTCGCCCTCCCGGACAAGACGGGGCACGCCCAGCACGCGCCCCATTCGCCCGAGGCCTTCGGCGACCTGCCGACGGGCCGCCGCAGTATCACCGTCCCTCCCCTCCCCCGCGCGGATCAGGGCGTTCCGCATGCGGGAGAGTTCCTCCAAGGCGGCGGAGAGCTCCTGGACGCCGTGCAGCGGGAGCGCCTCCAGGGCCCGGGCCAAATTCCGGGACCATTCTCCGAGTGCCAGGGAGGCGTCCTCCTGGCTCTGCGCGGCGGCATCGTAGCGTCCGTAAAGCAGCGCCTTCTTCGCCCTGTCCTGGGCACGGTGAATCCGCTCGCCGGCGGCGCCACCGGCGCGGTTCATGGCGTCGGACACCTGCGGCAACCCGCGCGCCAGACTCCCTGCGCTATTCCGTGCCTCCCGGCGGAAACGCTCCACTTCGCGCTCCAGGGATTCCTGGTCCTTCCGGGCAGCCTGGCGTTCTTCTGGAGAAGCGCCATCCTGGGCGCGTCGGCGGTTCTCCCCGGAGAGGGATTGGTGCTTCTCGGACAGTTCTCCCGCCTGACGGGCCAGTCGTTCCATTTGGAGGAATGCCTCCTGCCGCTGGGCCTGCCGCAGGGCCTCCTGGGCGGAGATCAGCGCGGAGAGCGCCCGTTCCGTACGCTGGCGTCCCTCGGAGACCGCGTCGTCGGCGAGGGCCTGTGACGCCCCGGAGAGTTCCTCCGCGGCATCGGACATGGCCTGCCGGGCGCTTCGCGCGCTCTCCAGTGCGGCGGCGCGGGGCAGGAGCTCCTGCAGACGCCGTTGCTGCTCCCGGAGAATGGGTTCCGCATCCCGCGAGAGTTCAGGCAAGAGGCCCTGCAGTTCGCCCCGCATCTCCTCCACCGCCTCCAGGAGTTTCTTCAACTCCTCCAACGGCATCTGCCGGTCGCCCCGCTGGCTGTCGGGAAGCTCCCGGGATTCCCCGCCGGAAGCCTCCGTTCCTGAAGAAGAGCCCTGCTGATTCTGTTCGCCTTCGCCGCCGGAGCCCATGGAGCGCGTATTCTGCGCCAGCATCCACGCCAGGCGATTCAGGGCGGCGAGGGCGCGTTGTTGCGTCAACCGGGAATCGGAGAAAAGCTGTTCCCGGGCCTGGTCCGCCGCCTGGGCCAGGCACCGGGAGGCCGTCTGGAATCCCTCCGCCATGGGACGGGGCAGCGCGGCCACCCCCGCCGCCGCCGCAATCTGCGTCTGGCGTCCACGGACGCCCACGGACAGGGTGCGCAGATCCCGCTCCAAATCTCCCTGCCGGCGTCGCGCCTCGGAAAGCGGCAAATTCCCCCACTGTCCCGACAGCATGAGAGTGTCCCGCAGCAGACGTTTCGACTCCGCCAAGAGATCCGCCACATCCACCCGCTGGTTTTTCTTCCCGGAGTCTTCGCCGGAGGCGTTGGCCGCGGCAAAGTCGTCTTGGAATGGTTCCTCCACGGAGAGGAAGAAGGGCTCGTCACGCGTGACATTCGCCTCCGGGTGGCGGTTGTCCCGGACCTCCAGCCACCCCACCACCACCTGTCCAGGAGTCAATTCCCCAAGCTCCACGGTGGAACGACCCTCCCATTCCCGGGGGGACTCGCCCGCCGAGGGCGTCCAGAGGGCCCGGCGCGTCTCCGGGCGGTCGTCCACGGCCAGGCACAGCCGGACTTCGTCGAGACCGTAGTCATCCGTGGCCAGGCAGTGCAGGAAGAGTTCTTCTCCGGGGGCGGTCTTCCCGTCCCGCGGAGGTGTCTTGCGCTCCACCACGGGGGGATAATCGGGGGTCACCCGGACCGCGAAGGGCGCTCCTTGGCGGACAATCTCGCCGCGGCGATACACCGGGCGGTAGCGTGCCTGATCGCGGGGGGGAAAAAACTCCGGCGATTCAAGAGGCGTCCAAACGCCCTCGCCGTCCTCCTGGAGAAGTCCCCACTCCTCGCCGGGAGGCATGGTGCAGCGCACCCGCAGATGCTCGCCTTCCACCACCGTCAAATCCTCGAAGCCAGAAAAAAAACGGATCTCCCGACGCGTGTATTCCGGCGGCGTGGCGACGACGCGGACTTCCAGGGGGGCGGGAGGCACATAGACCTCCAGGGATTGCCACCAGGAGACAGCCCGGCCGTCTTCCGCGCGCACACGGAGATTTTCCCGAAGATCGTAGAGAGTCAGCCTCCAGCGCCCCTCTCCCGCCGGATTCATGGCCTCCCGATGAACGGGCCCGCCGTTGCGCCCCCGGAACTCCAGGCGGACCGCGCCACGGGGAGTGGCGCCCTTGCGCAGGGTGGCGACCACGGTCACATCCTGATGCAGCGGCACCTGCCGTCCCGGCGAGAATTCCAGCGTCAGCGAGGGGCGCCCCCCCAGGAAGGCGCAGGCTTTCCGCCAGGAGGCGCGTCCCATCCAAAAAAACGCCAGAGCCACCAGGAGAAGTGGCAGAAGGAGCCACTGTCGCGTCTTGCGACGGCGAAGCCGGACATGCTGATGCAGAAGCCCCGTCTTTGGGGCGAGATATCTTTCCCGGAGCTCCTCCAGATATTCCCGCTGGAAGGACGTCACGGGATCCTTCCGGCGCAGCCGCCGCTCCAGTTCCAGGGCGGCGTCAAGGCCATCGTGGTCCTGGGGAAACTCCCGCCGGAATTCCCGGCAGAAGCGCTCCAGGGTCCACCGACGGAACTGCGCCCCCACCAGCCACGCCAAAAAGGACACGGACGCCCCCGTGGCGACACACAGCGCAACGGCCAGCGCGTCCTCCCGCAACCGGTCCGCCAGCACGCAGCCCAGGAGGCCGAGTCCCATAAGGTTCCAGACAAGGCCCCGGAGCATGGTCCAAAGGGTCTGGAAACGCAAAACACGCACCAGGCTCCGGGTGACGGAGGGGGCTGTCCTCCCCCGGGAGGCGTCTGGCGCGTGTTGTTCCGGCATGGCGGAGAGAGGCGGACTACATCCGCTCCCGCAGGCGCTGGATCAGCTGGTTCGTGGAGGGATCGTGGTCCAGAGGCGCATCCTTTCCGGCCGCGAAGTCCTTCAAGATGCGCTTGGCCAGGACCTTCCCCAGCTGGACACCCCACTGGTCAAAGGAGTAGATGTTCCAGAGCACGCCCTGGGTGAAGATCTTCTGCTCGTAGAGGGCCATGAGGCGTCCCAGAGTGCGGGGGTTCAGCTGGTCCGCCAGAATGGTGTTGGTGGGTCGGTTGCCATGGAAGGTCTTCTGTGCGGCCAGCTCCGGTGAGAGTCCGGGCTCCTCGGAGAGGACCTGCCCGGTGGACTTTCCGAAAGCCAGGGCCTCGGTCTGCGCCACAAAGTTCGCCATCAGCTTCTGGTGATGGTCGCCCACGGGCGTCTGGGAACGGCAGAAGCCGATGAAGTCGGCGGGAATGAGCTTGGTCCCCTGGTGCAGCAGCTGGAAGAAGGAGTGCTGGCTGTTGGTGCCGGGCTCGCCCCAGATCACGGGGCCCGTCTGCCAGGTCACGGGATGGCCTTCCTTGTCCACGGACTTGCCGTTGGACTCCATGGAGACCTGCTGCAGATGCGCCGCAAAGCGATGCATGGCCTGGTCGTAGGGCAGGATGGCGTGGGACTGTGCGCCGTAGAAGTTGTTGTACCAGACTCCCAGGAGCGCCAGGATGACGGGCAGGTTTTGCTCCAGGGGCGCGGTGCGGAAATGGTTGTCCATCTCGTGATGGCCTTCCAGCATATCCAGGAAGGCCTCGGGGCCGATCTGGAGCATGATGGGCAGTCCGATGGCGGAGCACAGGGAGTACCGTCCCCCCACCCAGTTCCAGAAGGCGAACATGTTGGCCACGTCGATGCCGAAACGGGAGACCTCCCCGGCGTTGGTGGAGACGGCCACGAAGTGCCGTGCGATGGCCTGGTTGGAGGCGAAGCTGGAGAGGATCCAATTCCGGGCGGTGCCGGCGTTGGTCATGGTCTCCTGTGTGGTGAAGGTCTTGGAGGCCACGACGAAGAGGGTCTCGGCGGGATCCAGCCCCCGGAGGGTGTCGCAGATGTGGAAGCCGTCCACATTGGAGACGAAGAAGATCTTCAGGTTCGGAGTCCCGAAGGCCTTCAAGGCCTCGCAGGCCATCTTGGGTCCCAGGTCGCTGCCGCCAATGCCGATGTTCACCACATTGCGGATGGGCTTCCCGGTAAAGCCCAGCCACTCGCCGGAACGCACGCGGCGGCAGAAATCGGACATCTGCGACAGCACGCGGTTCACCTCGGGCATCACGTCCACGCCATCCACGTAGATGGGGGTGTTGGAGCGGTTCCGCAGGGCCACGTGGAGCACGGCGCGATTCTCGGTGACATTGATCTTCTTGCCGGTGAACATGGCCTCCGCATTTTCCTTGAGGCGCGCCTCGCGGGCCAGGTCAAAGAGAAGCTCCATGCCCTTCTGGTCAA
Source organism: Bacteroidaceae bacterium (assembly GCA_963621575.1). Lineage (GTDB taxonomy): Bacteria > Verrucomicrobiota > Lentisphaeria > Oligosphaerales > Oligosphaeraceae > UBA1724. Next base: position 36,089 of record CAVFEH010000009.1, on the reverse strand, counting down.
TGCGGTTTTTGGAGTAGTCCAGCAGGATATCCTGGAACTCGGCCCGGAAGGTCTCCGCCCTGCGGGGATCCTGTGCAAAGAGCTGGGCGATGGTGGTATCCTTGGTTTCCTCGTAGTGCTTCTGGAGGGCGTTCCAGGCGGGGGTGGAGGGATTCTTCATCATTGGGAGAACGATTCTTTATGCTTGGGGGATTTGTCTCCCTGTCATCGAGGGAGGGAAGGGGATTCCAGGGTCATGGACCGCGAAGAAGGCACGGGCGTTGGCGACAAGCACGGCACCCAGCTCCTCCGGGTCCTCTCCGCGGAGGCGCGCCAGGAAATCAATCAACCTGGGGAGCTGGTCAGGGGAATGCCCCCGGAAGGGCCAATCGCTGTCGACCATCAGCCGCTCCCGGGGAATCCTCTCCAGCGCCTCCCGGAACTTCCCGCCGCAACGCAGGGCGTCGAAGCCCACGGAGAGTTGGAGGCGCGGGAGTTGCAAAAGGCGGAGCGCCACCTGCCAGCTTCCATGGAAGCCGTGGACCAGCACGGGGACATCGGGCCGGCTCTCCAGGATGTCCATGGACGCCTGCCAGCAGCGCACCAGGTGCAGCACGGCCGGCCGGCGAAAGCGCGCCGCCAAGTCCAGCTGCCCGGAAAACCAGGGAACCTGGATCTCCGGGGGCGGATGTCCGGGGGCGCCATCCAGGCCGATTTCCCCCAGCATGCAGCCGGGATTCGCCTTCAGGAGAGCGGCGAGTTCCGCAAGGCACCTCTCCTGCGGAAAATCAGAGGGGACATGCCAGGGATGCACTCCCAGGGCGGGACACAACACCCCATCCGAGGCCGCGCACTCTTCCAAAACCCCGGCCCACCCGGAATGACCGGTGGCGCAGAGGACGCCGCCAGCGAAACCGGCGGCACGCCAGCGGGGGAGTTCCACGGCCGTATGCAGATGTGCGTCCCAGAACTCCACGGGGGCTCCCACGACTACAGGAAGTATTCCACGCCGCTGAGGAAGATTCCCTGGTCCTTCACGCCGGGCACATTCTTGCCCAGCTGACCGTCCAGGGAACGTTCGGAATGGCCCATCTTGCCCAGGATCCGTCCGTCGGGGGAGGTGATGCCCTCGATGGCGTCCACGGAGCCGTTGGGGTTCCAGGGCATCTCGTTGGCGGGGCGCCCCTCCAAATCCGCATACTGGAAGGCCACCTGGCCATTGGCCACCAGCTGCGCCACCTGTTCGGGGGTGGCATGGAAGCGGCCCTCACCATGGGAAATGGCGACCTCGTGGACATCGCCCACCTGCGCCTGGCGCAACCAGGGGGACTTGACGGAGGCGACCACGGTACGGGCCATGGTGGCCACGTGGCGCCCCAGGGTATTGAAGGTCAGAGTGGGGGCGTCGCGGTCCAGCGCGGGGAGGATTTCGCCGTAGGGAACCAGCCCCAGCTTGATGAGGGCCTGGAAGCCGTTGCAGATTCCCAGCACCAGTCCATCTCGGTTCTGGAGCAGCTCCTCCATGGCCTCGCGGACGCGGGGATTCCGGAAAGTGGTGGCGATGAACTTTCCGGAGCCGTCGGGTTCGTCGCCGCCGGAGAAGCCTCCGGGGAAGGCCACGATCTGGGCATTCCGGATGCCCTTCACCAGGGCGTCAACGGACTCCTCGATGCAGGCGGCGGAGAGATTCCGCACCAGGATGCGCTCGGGGATGGCGCCGGCCATGGCGAAGGCATTGGCGGTGTCGACCTCGCAGTTGGTGCCGGGGAAGACGGGAATGAGGACCCTGGGACGGGCGCACTTGACGGCGGGGGAGAGGCTTGCACGGGTACTGCAAGGCTCCCAGGTGGCCACAGGGACCTCGGGATGCCGGGTGGGAAAGATCTTCTCCAGGGGGCGTTCCCAGGCGGGAATGGCCTCATGCAGGGGATAGCGCATCTTGTCGCCGATGGTGATGGCGGCGTCATCCGTGGTCTTGCCAATGACGGGATATCCGGGCAACTCCCCGGTGCTCTCCACCAGGATGGCGCCGTACTCCGGCACAAAGAGGCGTCCCAGCTCGGCGGGGGCGTCGCCACGGAAGCCCACCAGGTTCCCGAAGCACATCTTAGTGAGGGCAACGGCCACGCCGCCGCGGCCCACGGTCTGGGCCGCCAGGATCTTCCCCTCGCGGATGAAGTCCCGCAGAGCGGTGAAATTCCTGCGGAGAGCCTCGAAGTCGGGGGTGCCGTCGGCCAGACGGACGACGGGCAGGAGGGAGACCAGGTGTCCCGCGCCCTTGAACTCGGGGCTCACCACATTCCGGGCGTCCCCGGCAACCACGGCGAAGCAAACGAGGGAGGGCGGCACGGTGAGATGCTCGAAGGTGCCGGACATGGAGTCCTTTCCGCCAATGGCGGCGGTGCCGAATTCCAGCTGTGCGCGGAGCCCGCCCAGTACGGCAGCCAGGGGCTTTCCCCATTTCTCGGGGGCGTCGCCCAGGTGCTCGAAGTATTCCTGGAAGGAGAGCCGCGCCTTCAGGGCGTCGCCGCCGGCGGCGGCCAGCTTTGCCAGCGCCTCGACCACGGAATAGATGGCGCCGTGGAAGGGGCTCCAGGAGCACAGACAGGGGTCGTATCCGTGGCTCATGAGAGTGCAGCACTCGGTCTTGCCCTCCGTGGGCAGTTTCGCGGCCATGGCCTCGTTGGGGGTCAGGCGGGTCTTGCCACCGTAGGGCTCCAAGATGGTGCCCGCGCCGATCGTTCCATCGAAACGTTCCACCAAGCCCTTCTGGGAGCAGACATTCAGGTCCTGAATGGCATCCATCCAGCGGGGGAGCAGATCATCGACCTTCGGGGGCTGGAAAGGATTCTCCCCGGCCTTGGGAGCCTGGACCTTCACCTCGATGTGCTGGGTCACGCCGTTGGTGTCCAGGAAGGCGCGGGAGAGATCGACTATGCGCTTGCCGCGCCAGCTCATCTCCAGACGGGGCGCCTCGGTGACCACGGCCACGGGGGTGGCCTCCAGATTCTCCTGGAAGGAGAGCTCCAGGGCTTTTTCGACATCCCCGGGGGCAACCACAACCGCCATGCGCTCCTGAGATTCGGAGATGGCCAGCTCGGTGCCGTCCAGTCCCTCGTACTTCTTGGGCACTGCGTCCAGGTCGATCTTCAGGCCGGGTGCCAGCTCGCCGATGGCCACGGAGACGCCGCCTGCGCCGAAATCATTGCAGCGCTTCACCAGACGGGAGAACTCGCCGCGGCGGAAGAGCCGCTGGATGTTCCGCTCGGTGAGGGGGTTGCCCTTCTGCACCTCGGCGCCGCAAGTCTGCAGGGACTCCTCGGTGTGGGCCTTGGAAGACCCGGTGGCGCCGCCACAGCCGTCACGCCCCGTCTTGCCGCCAATCAGCAAAATCACATCGCCGGCTTCCGGCGCCATGCGGACCACGTTCGCCTTGGGGGCGGCGGCGATGACGGCGCCCAGCTCCAGGCGCTTGGCCACGAATCCGGGATGGTAGTATTCCTGGACCTTTCCGGCGGCCAGGCCAATCTGGTTGCCGTAGGAGGAGTATCCTGCGGCGGCCGTGCGGGTGATCTTCCGCTGGGGGAGCTTTCCGGGGAGGGTCTGCTCCACGGGAGTGCGGGGATCCCCGGCGCCGGTGATGCGCATGGCCTGGTAAACATAGGAACGTCCGGAGAGGGGATCGCGGATGGCGCCGCCCAGGCAGGTGGCCGCGCCACCGAAGGGCTCGATCTCGGTGGGATGGTTGTGGGTCTCGTTCTTGAACATCACCAGCCAGGGTTCCTTCCTGCCGTCAATCTCCGCCTCCACCTCGATGGAACAGGCGTTGATCTCCTCGGAGGCATCCAAGTCCTCCAGCTTTCCCTGGCGCTTCAGTTCACGGGCGCCGATGGTGCCGGCGTCCATGAGGCACAGCGTCTTGCCCTCACGCCCCAGGCCCTTCCGGATCTCCAGATACTGCCGGAAGGCCTCCTGGATGGGGCGCGCCAGCGTCTCGGACTCCGCGGGGAACTCCACCTTGTCCAGGCTGGTGTGGAAAGTGGTGTGGCGGCAATGGTCGGACCAATAGGTGTCAATGACCTTGATCTCGGTGAAAGTGGGCTCGCGCTTCTCCTGGTCCCGGAAATACTCCTGGACAAAAGCCAGATCCTGGACGCTCATGGCCAGCCCCAGGGAGCGGACAAGGTCCCCGATTTCCTTCCGCGAGAGCGTCAGAAAGCCGGACATGGTCCGGACATCCTCCGGCATGGCCACCGTCATCTCCAGGGTGTCGGGCTTCACCCCCATGACCGCCTCGCGGCTCTCCACGGGGTTGATGATGTATTTCTTCACCCGGCGGAGCTCCTCCCCGGTCAAATCGCCAAAGAGTGCGTAGAGGGTGGCGGTGCGCACCAGGGGGCGTTCCCGCTGGGTCAGCAACTGGATGCACTGCGCCGCGGAGTCCGCGCGCACGTCATACTGTCCGGGCAGATACTCCACCGCGAACCACGTGGCGCCGGGGAACTCGGGATGCACATCCACATGGACATCGTCGCAGTTGGGTTCGGAAAGCACGGACTCCCGCGCCGCCAGGAACTCCTCCTCCGTCAATCCGGAAAGATCGTAGCGCTTGAAAAGGCGAAGGCCCGACAACCCCTTCACCCCCAGGGTCTCCCGAAGGTCGGACAGGAGGTTCTGCGCCTCCACGTCAAAACCGGGACGCTTCTCCACAAACGCGCGAAATACGGTACTCATCTTGTTACTCCCTGGAAGGAAAGAGGATAAAGAGATATGAACAAAGGGGATTCAACTGCCCGCCAGACGGCAAGAAACCGGAAGAAGAGAGAATATAATGCCCGGCAAAACACCGAAGAGAACAGACGGGGCCACCCATCCCCCGCCTACGCTCTTCCGCCTGACGGCGGCGCCATCCCCCCACGCATTGTCCATTTCCGCGGCCACACCCCTTTCTCCCCATTGAATTATAGTAACCAAATTCTCCCATCCCCCTGCCTGACGCGGCGTGGGGCGCTTTTTTTCGCGCCCCATCTTCGTGCAACAGGGAGAACCCGAATCCTTCCCCCGGCCCCCGCATGAGAATCGGAATCCTCAGCGACATCCACGGCAACCTGGAAGCCCTGGACGCGGTGTTGAACGACGCCGGAAACCGGGGCGTCACGCACTTTGTCTGCCTTGGCGACTTCGTGGGCTACAATGCGGACCCGCAGGAGTGCGTGAATCGCATGCGGGCGCTTCCATGCCTGGGGGCGGTCCAGGGCAACCACGACTATGTGGCGGCCTGCCAGATCTCCCCGGAGCGCTTCAATCCCATCGCGCGGGAATCCGCGCTATGGACGCAGAGGCACCTGGACGACTCCTCCCGCTCCTACCTCGCGGGTCTTCCCATGACCCAGAAGATCCGGATTCCGGAGAAAGAGGGCGCGGACCCCTTTTGGATCGCCCACGCCTCCATGGCCAGCGCCGAATCCTGGCCCTACCTGGTCAACATCCCCGCGGTGCTGGAATGCCTTCGGGAAATGCGCCGGGAGCGCCTCTGCTTCGTGGGGCACACGCACATCCCCTTCCTCTTCGCACGCAGGGACGAGACGCTCCACGGCGGACGCCTGCCCGAAGAGATCCCCATTGCCGGCGACGCACAATACGTGATCAACGTGGGCAGCGTGGGACAGCCGCGGGACGGCATCCCCCTGGCCTCCTACGGCATCTATGACACCCGGGGCAAGACTTTCTTCCACCGGCGGGTGCAGTACCTCCTCTCCGACACCCAGCGGAAGATCCTGGCCGCCGGACTCCCCGAGCGCTGCGCCTCCCGTCTGGCGCTGGGCGAATAGACGCCCGCAATCCGCAACCGACGCGTCCGCCGGCGGAAACCCTCCCTTTTGTTCCCTGTGAAACTCCTGATCGTCAAGCCCAGCAGCCTGGGAGACATCATCCACGCACTCTTCGCCGTACAGCAACTGCGCGGACAGCTCCCGCAAGCGGAGATCCGGTGGGTGGCCAACGACTCCCTCTGCGACCTGGTGGGGCTCTGCCCCGGACTCCACGCCATCCCCTTCCCCCGGAAGGCCCTGGGACGCTGCTCCTGGAAGGCCCTCCGGGACTTTCTGAGACAGCTCCGGGCCATCGAATTCGACGCCGTCCTGGACTTCCAGGGACTGCTGCGCAGCGCCCTCATCTCCCACGCCGCAAAATCGCCCCTCCGCTATGGATTCTCCGATGCGCGGGAGGGCGCGCGGCTCTTCTACAACCGGGTGGTGGAGGTGCCCGCCGGCCCCGTCCACGCCGTGGAGAAAAACCTCCTGCTGGTGAGGCGCTTTTTAAAGGACCAGGGTTTTTCCACCGCCGAGGGCTCCTACGCAGACCTCCCCATCGCGTTCCCCGAAGAATGGAAAACCGCCGCCGACGCGCTTCTGGAGAAAAGCGGTCTCTCGGGGCGCCCCCTGGTGGCCGTGGGATGCGCCTCCCGCTGGGACAGCAAGTCCTGGCCTGAGGACTTCTTCGCCGACGTCCTGAAGGAGGTCCACCGCCTGCGTCCCGACGCGGGGATCTGGCTGCTGGGCTCCCCCGGCGAAGCCCCCCGCGCAGGGCGCGTGCAGGCCCTCTGCGGCGAAGTCCCCGTTGTCTCCCTGGCGGGACGCACCTCCATGGGGGCCCTCTGCGCGCTGCTGAAGGCCTCCAGGGTCCTCTTCACCAACGACAGCGGCCCCATGCACATCGCCGCCCTGGAGGCCGTGCCCTGCGTCGCCAACTTCGGCTCCACAAACCCTGTCCTCACCGGCCCCTACGGCCCTGCGGGTCGGCACTTCGTGGTGCAGTCCCGCTGCCCCCAGGCGCCCTGTTTCCACCGGGAATGCCCCCGTGGCGACAACCATCTCTGCTGCAAGGAGATCTCCATTGACGCCGTCGCAGCGGAGATTGTCCGCCGTCTGGGGGATTCCACCCCTTCCGTCCGCCCATGAAAAAATTCCACACCATCCCCGTCGGCCCCCTTCGCGAGAACTGCCATGTCGTCTGGGAGGAATCCAGCCGCCGTGCGCTCCTCTTTGACCCGGGCGACCAGCCGGAGGACATCCTGGCGTTCTTGAAGAAGGAGTCCCTGACACCCCTGGGCATTCTCCTGACCCACGCACACTTCGACCACATCGGCGCCATCCCCGCGCTGGTGCGGGAGCTCCCGCTTCCGGTGTGGTGCCCCAAGGCGGACCTGCCCCTCTACCATTCCCCCGACAACTGCATGATGCCCTGGCATCCCGCTGTGACGGGGCTTCCCGAGCCCACCGACGCCCCCGCCCCCGAATTCGGCTACCAGATGCTTTCCACCCCAGGCCATACCCCCGGCGGCACCTCATACTACTTCCCGGAGGAGGGATGCGTCCTGACCGGCGACACCCTCTTTGCCGGTTCCGTGGGCCGCACCGATTTCCCCGGCGGCTCCGAGCGCGCCCTGCAGCATTCCGTGACACGGGTCCTCTTCGCCCTGCCCGGCAAGACCCTGGTCCTCCCCGGACACGGCCCCAAGACCACCATCGCCACAGAGAAGCTGGATCCCTTCTTCGCCTGACGCGCGCCACTTCCGCATCCCCACGCCGCCTCCCCGTGAACACCCATACCATGCTTGACCCCACCATACTCGCCGACTGGCAGATCGCGGAAGCCGCGGAAGCCACCATGCGCACACCCCGGCAACTGGCCCAGGATCTGGGGCTCCTCCCCGAGGAGATCATCCCCTGCGGCCGCCAGATCGCGCGCCTGGACCAGATGGCCATCCGCAAGCGTCTCCAAGACGCCCCCAGGGGAAAGTACATCGACGTGACCGCCATCACCCCCACGCCCCTGGGAGAAGGCAAGACCACCACCACCATCGGCCTCATCGAGGGACTCGCCCGGCGCGGACGCAGGGTCTCCGGCGCCATCCGCCAGCCCTCCGGCGGCCCCACCTTCAACATCAAGGGATCCGCCGCCGGCGGCGGTCTGGCACAGTGCATCCCCCTGACCACCTTCTCCATGGGACTCACCGGCGACATCGACAAGATCACCAACGCCCACAACCTGGGCATGGTGGCCCTCACCAGCCGGATGCAGCACGAGCGCAACTACGACGACGGGCAGCTGGCCAAGCGGAACCTGAAGCGCCTGGACATCGATCCCGAACGGGTCCAAATGCTGTGGGCCATCGACTTCTGCGCGCAGGCCCTGCGGAACATCCTCATCGGGCAAGGCGGCAAGATGGACGGCTACCCCATGAAATCCGGCTTCGCCATCTCCGTCTCCAGCGAACTCATGGCCATCCTCGCCATGGCCAACGACCTGAAGGACCTGCGGGAGCGCGTGGGCAGGATCGTGGTGGCCTACAGCCGGGGCGGCAGCCCCATCACCACCCATGACCTGGAAGTGGACGGCGCCATGACCGCCTTTCTGGTGGAGGCGCTCAACCCCACCTTGGTCTCCACCCTCGAAGGGCAGCCCATCCTGGTCCACGCCGGCCCCTTCGCCAACATCGCCATCGGGCAGAGCTCCGTCATCGCCGACCAGATCGGCGTGCGCTGCTCCGAATACCACGTCACCGAGAGCGGCTTCGGCAGCGACATCGGCTACGAGAAGTTCGTGGATCTGAAGTGCCGCGCCAGTGGTCTGCGTCCTGACGCCGTGGTGGTCGTGGCCACCATCCGCGCGTTGAAGATGCACGGCGGCGGACCGCAGGTGAAGCCTGGCGCCAAACTGGATCCCGTCTACACCCAGGAGAATCTGCCTTTGGTGGAGGCCGGTTGCCAGAATCTCCTGGCGCACCTGGACATCGTGCGGAACTCCGGCGTGAAGCCCGTGGTGTGCATCAACCATTTCCACACCGACACCGACGAAGAGGTCCGCCTGGTGCGCCGTGTCTGCGAGGAGGCGGGTGCGCTGACCGCGCTCTCCAAGCACTGGCAGTTCGGCGGCGAGGGCGCCCTGGAGCTGGCCGAGGCGGTGGAGGAGGCCTGCCGCCAGACCAGCGATTTCCACTATTTCTACGACGACGCGGATCCCCTGGAGAAGCGCATCCGCGACATCGCCCAGAAGGTCTATGGCGCCGCGGACATCGAGCTGCTGCCCGAGGCCAGGAAGAAGCTGGAGCTCTACCAGGCCGATCCCGAGACCGCACGACTCCAGATCTGCCAGGTGAAGACCCACCTCTCCCTCTCCCATGATCCCGATGTGAAGGGGCGCCCCACCGGATTCATCCTGCCCGTCCGCGACATCCTCCTCTACCGCGGTGCCGGATTCCTGGTGCCCGTGGCCGGAGACATCAAGCTCATGCCCGGGACCTCCTCCGACCCCGCCTTCCGCAGAATCGACGTGGATGTGGAGACCGGCCGCATCCGCGGACTCTTCTAACGCGCCATGGACTTCCTCCTGCTCGCCAACACTTTCGCCGAGGGCATGGCCTTCCAGTCCGATGGAATCCAGTGGTCCGTGGACTGGTGGAAGGTGCTGATCCTGGCCTTCGGCACTCTGCTGTTGCTTTTCCTGTCCATCCGCCTGGCGCTCTACATTCTGCGGCTGGTGGGGGTGATCCTCTGCCTGGCCTTCGCCGCCGCCGGCGGCGTGCTGGCCTGGCGGCTTCTGCCCGCCACCATGGAATCCCTCCTGCCCGACGCCCTGGCGCCTTTCGCCACCCCCCTGGCCGCCGTGGCGGGATTCCTCGTTTGCTTTGGCATCGCCGCCAGCATCCTGCACTTCATCCGGATGCCGGCACGCCCCATCGACGAGAAAAAGGACTGACCCCCCCCCCCCCGCGTCGATGCTGGAACTGATGGAATCCACGCCATTCCTCCTGGTGGAGAAAAAGTCCCGCTTCCTGGCGGAGCTCTTTCCCGCCGCCTCTCCGGAGGAGGTCAAGGCCATCCTGGCCACCCAGCGCGAAAGACACGCCGACGCCAGCCACGTGGTCCACGCCATGGTGCTGGGGGAGAACGCGGAGGTGCTGGGGTGTTCCGACGACGGCGAACCGTCGGGCACCGCGGGCCGTCCGGTGCTGGAGGTCCTGAGGGGCTCCGGGATCTCGCAAGTGCTGCTCACGGTCACGCGCTGGTTTGGCGGCACCAAACTCGGCACCGGCGGACTGGTGCACGCCTACGGCGATGCCGCAAAGGGCGTGCTTGCGTCGGCGGCCACGCGCCCCCGGATCGCCGTCTGTTCCCGCACCGTCCTGCTCCCCTACCCCCTCCTGGAGCAAGGACGGCGCCTCCTCCGGGAAGCGCGCCTTGAGGTCCGCCAGGAGGATTTCCAGGCGGAGGGAGTCCTGCTTTCCGGCATCCTCCCCGTGGAAAGCCTCCCCGCCTTGGAGACCGCCCTGCGGGACCTCTCGCGGGGGAAGGTATCCCTGACGGAGGAATGACTCCGCACGCATCCACCAATTTCCGCACCGAAACGCCTTATCCACACCCAACGGCAGCATGGGCGCACCACTCCTCTCCATCATCATCCCCCTGACCTCCACGGTTCCCAAGGAACTCGAGCGGAACCTGGCCACCATTGCCCGGAATCTGACTCCCGCCGTGGAGGTGCTGGGCCTCGGATGGGGCTGCCCCAAGTCCTCCGAGGCCGCCTTCCGCGAGGCCTTCCATGGCTTCGCACGGGCGCGGCTGCTCCCCGTGCCCCGGGAGACCACCTGCGGCGCCGCCTTCAACCTGGGCATCCGGGAATGCCATGGCGTCTACTTCACCTACACCGACGCCGACAACGAAATGACCCCCACCACCGTGGAACGAATCCTCCACGCCATCCAGGACAAGCCCACCATGGACCTCCTGATCCTGACAGCGGTGATGGGACACATGGATGACGAGATGTATTTCGTGCCGGAGATCCCCCTGCGCTCCTTCGCCGGAATCCGCGAGGGCACGGGTCTGCGAATGCTGGAGAGCCTGGGCCACGAGACCGGCTTCCTGCGCTGCGAGCTCTTCCTGGGATGCTATCGCCGCGACTTCATCGTGAGGCAGGACCTCTGGGCGGACGAGTCCCTCCAGGACCGCGTGGCGCACACCTGGGTGCCGCAGGTCTACTTCCGGGCGCGCCTGTGCTCCACAATGCAGCGGCTGCTGCCCTCCTACTGGTGCGTACGACGCCCCATCGACTGGGGCCTGAACCACCGGGACCTGGCCATCAACTCCCTTCTGAAAGCCGTGCTTTCCCTGGCGGACTTCTATCGAGACCACCGGAAGGAGATGCCCCACGCCGCACGCCGCACCTGGGCCGTCACCACCTTCACCGGATTCCTCTCCAAGATCTTCAACCCTGAATACAGGCACATCCTGGCAAACCATAAGGAACGCCAGAAGATCATCAAGGCCCTCTGGGACGCCCCGGACGCAGGCGGAACCCTCCGGCAGATGGAGGTCTACCTCAACTTCCGCCAGAGGGTCTTCTGCAGGCTCCTGCGGGCGTATTCCCGATGCGTCCTGCTGTCGCCCCTCCTCCGCCTCTGGGGGAAGTTCACCCACTACGCCCACTAGCCTCCCGAATCCACAGACTTCTGCCACCAAGGGGATGGCGGCACACGCCGCCCTCCCCCTTCTTTTTGCCCCGAATACGCCCCCATGACTCCCCTCTGGATCGACACTGACGCCGCACTGGCGAAATTCCTCCATGCCCTGCCCCCCGGCGCCCTTGTGGCCCTGGACACCGAATTCGCCTGGACCCGCACATACTTCCCCGTCTTCGCACTCCTCCAAATCGGAGTCAATCGGCAGGCCGCCGCCATCGTGGACGCGCTGGCCATCCGGGACTGGTCGCCCCTGGGGGAACTCCTGGGGGACGCCGGACGCCGGAAGATCCTCTTCAGCGGCGCCAACGACCTGCCCATCCTCCACCGCGCCTGCGGCGTCCTGCCCGCCAATGTCTTCGATGTCCAGATCGCGGCCGGCTTCTGCGGAGAGAGCGCCACCCAGAGCCTGAAGGCGGTCATCCAAGAGAAGCTGGGGATCCTCCTGGACAAAAGTGAGACCCGCAGCGATTGGACCCTGCGCCCCCTCACACGGAAACAGATCGACTATGCCGCGGGCGATGTGGTGCTGCTCCCCGAACTGGCGGCGCTCTACGAAGAGCGCCTGAAGGCCAATGGGAACCTCGCCTGGTTCCTGGAGGAGATGGAGACCCAATTCTGCCACGGGGAGGCCTATCTTCCGCCTCCTGTGGAGGACGCCTGGCGCAAGATTGGCGCGCTCCGGAAGCCCATGCCCGAGGACATCCGGGGGCGCCTGGTGTCCCTCGCCCTCTGGCGCGAGGAGAAAGCCCGCGCCACCGACACCACCCGCAACCGGCTCCTCACGGACGAACAACTCATCTGGTGCGCCTACGAGAACCCGCAAGAGGGATCCCGGCTCCTCTCCATGCCGCAATGCCGGCCCAAGCGGATTCACCTTGTGGGCGCCGAGATCCTGGAGGCGCTGAAGCATTCTCAGGAGGCCCTGGAGCGGTGCGGACTGGCCGTCCGGAAACGGGAGCGGCCGCTCCCGAAGGACGAGCTGAAGAAGCTCTCCGACCGGGTGCTGGGACTGGCGGAGAGGCGTGCACGGGATCGTCAGATCGAGCCCACCCTGGCATGCACCCGCCACGATGCCGAACACTGGGCGGCGAACCACCTCCGCAAGGCCCCCCAGGAGGGACGCATCCTCCAAGGATGGCGCGGGGAACTCCTCCGCGGCGCACTGGCGCTACTGGAGAAATAATCCCCGGGAGACTCCCGGAAGCCATGGTCGTCTTGGCGCCCTTCGGGAGTGCGGCGTCCCCGGCGCCCTTTGGGCCGGCGCATGTGGTATAGTCTCCCCGGTCCTCCCCCGGCGGCCGGGGGAGTCTTCACCTGCCAATCAACGGAGACGTCTGCATGTCGACAAACGATCGATTCCTATTCACGGCGGAAAATCGCCAGGCCCTGTCCCGGAAGCGCCGGGAGCTTGGCCTCACCTTCACCGCATTGGGAGATTTTCTAGGGGTCTCCTGGGCCACAATCCGGAAGTGGGAGCTCGGGAAGAGCAAAACGTGCCAACGAAAACACGCGGGGATGGTGGAGAACTTCCTGGCGGGGGCGTACGACCGGGAGCTGTCGGGCTCCCACGCGTCGCCCCGCCTGAACTCCTGCCTGCGCCCCCTCCCCCGGGAGGCGGTCCACTACGCGCGGCGCTTCCTCAACACCCTCCGGCTCCTCAACGCCACACCCAAGCGCCAGCAGACCCTGGTCCTCCTCACGGAACGGCTCCTGCGCGCCACCCTCCGGGAACTCCTGGCCAGGGAGCGCACCGCCGAGCCTGTCCTGGAGGAAGGGGACGCCGGGGCCAGGAGTACGGGGGCCGTGGTGGCGTCCTGAGACGCGTACTGCGCCAAGGGGAGGGGATGTTTCCGGGGAATGAGGAAAGGGGGCGCGGGGTGCGTTTCCGCCCCCACGGGGGCATTATATTCAGAAGGTCACCGCTTCCCTCCCCTCCATCCCCGCCCACCTCCACTTCAAGACCCCCGCCATGATCCACGTCTGCGCACCCGCCGTCATCAAGCCCCAGTTCCAGAAGGAATATCTCGCCATCCTCGAGGAGCTGGCGCCACGGGTGCGCAAAGAGCCCGGATGCCTCCGCTACACCCCCTGCGTGGAAGAAGGCGCCGACGGCGCCACGGTGACCATGATCGAGACCTGGGAAAGCAAGGATGCCCTGGAGAAACACCTGGCCGGCGAAAACATCGCCTGGTTCCGCCAGAAGATCCAAGGCATGCGAGAGAAGAGCTCCTGCCACATCTACACACCGCTGGTCCCCTAGCACGCCACCCACCACCCCACAAGAACCCCGAGCATGGAAATCAAGCTGAGCTTCCACGGCGCCACCGGAAACGTCACCGGGTCCTGCTATCTCCTGGAGGCCAATGGCCTGCGCATCATGGTGGACTGCGGACTCTACCAGGAGCACGACCTGAAGGGCCGCAACTGGGAGAACTTCCCCATCTCCCCCTACAAGCTGGATGCCCTGATCCTCACACACGCGCACCTTGACCACTGCGGACGAATCCCGCGGCTGGTCCGCAACGGCTTCCGGGGCCCCATCTACTGCACCCGCGCCACCGCCGAGATCGCCAGCATTGTCATGGAGGACTGCGGCAAGATCAACGCGGAGGACGCCGAGTTCAAGCGGAAGCGGCACGAGCGGGAAGGCCGTGTCAGCCCCTACGGCTACGAGCCGCTGTATACCGAGGAAGAGGCCGAGGAGGTGGCGCAGTATTTCCTGCCGGTGGACTATAATCAGAAGGTGGAGATCGGCCAGGACGTGACCCTGGAGTTCCTCCAGGTCGGGCACATCCTGGGCGCCGCCTGCTGCCGCCTCACGGTCACCGACGGCGCCGAGACCCGCCGGATCCTCTTCTCCGGCGACGTGGGGCGCTGGGACATGCCCATCCTCCAGGATCCCGTTCCCGTGGGCGAGGCCGACTACGTCCTGGTGGAGTCCACATACGGCAACCGCGAGCACGGCGAAACCAAGGACATCCCCGAGGAACTTGCGCGCATCATCAACGACACCGCCAACGCCGGCGGCAATCTGATCATCCCCTCCTTTGCCGTGGAACGCACCCAGGAACTCCTCTACTTTCTGGCACTGCTCAACGCCGAACACCGCATCCCCAATCTGCGGATCTTCGTGGACAGCCCCATGGCCAGCAAGGTCAACACCGTCTTCGTCCACCACCCGTATCTCTTCGACGACGACACCCTGAAGCTGGCGAAGGTGCTGCGGGTCTCCAACGTCTCCGTGGTGCGAAGCTCCCAGGAATCCAAGGCCCTGAACCACATCCGCGGCTCCGTCATCATCATCTCCGGCTCCGGAATGTGCACGGGCGGCCGTATCAAGCACCACCTCTGCAAAAACATCGGACGCCCCGAGTCCACCATCCTCTTCGTGGGATACCAGGCCCGCAACACCCTGGGCCGCCAGATCCTGGACGGCGACCCACAGGTGCGCATCCTGGGCGAATCCTACGACGTGAAGGCGAACATCCAGCGGATCACCGGCTTCTCCGCCCACGCGGACCGCAACGAGCTGCTCCGCTGGCTGGACACGGTCTCCGGCACGCCCCGGAAAGTCTTCGTGACCCACGGAGAACCCGAGGCCTCCGCCGCCCTCCGGGAGAAGATCGCCCAGGAGAAGGGCTGGGACGCCCAGGTCCCCCAGTATCAGCAGCCCGTGGTCCTGGACTAGAAAACCACGCCGCGTCTTTCCGCGCATCCCCGCGAAATCCACCCATTCCACAATATCCCCCATACTCCCATGAAATTCCTCCATATCGGGAAGGCCTACCAGCTCTCCATCCAGAACGGCCACGACCTGGCCGACGCCCTGACCCTGGACGAGGCCCTGTGGGTCGCCATGAGCGCCCCCGTGAAGGCATATTCCTGCGACCCGAAGGTCCTGGCGTACATCGACTCCGCCAAACTGGGCTCCATCACCACCGAGAGCCTGAAGGCGGCCATCCATTGGCTGCTGGACGTCTACGGCGACAAGGACTCCATCTCCGACGCCTTTGACGGAAAGCTGCTTCTCTCCCGCCTCACCGACTCCGAGGACGCCAAGAAGATCCGCCACTCCGCGGAGTATATCCTGAACGACCTGGGCGCCCAGGACAAGGAGACCATCACCCTGGATCAGGTCCGGGAATTCCAGAAGATCCTCACCAGCCGCCCCCTCAACGGCGACGGCGTCATCTCCCTGCTCGCCACCGGCGAGGCGTCCACCCCCGAACTGGCCGCCAACCTCAAGGACTTCCTGGAAGGCGGCGTGGCGGCCACCGGCGGCACCCAGGACCTGGATGGCACCATGGGCATGACCCTGGCGCAATTCCGGGAATACCACGCCGCCATCCCCGAATACCTGGCTTGGAAGAAGGCCGGCGAGCTTCCCGAGGGCCAGGCCACCAGCGAACTGCTTCCCTTCGGCGCCGACACCCCCGCGCTCCTGGCGCTTCTCCAGGAAAACGCCGGACTCGTCGACGAGTTCTTCCGCCTCTGCGACCTGCAGGGCTTCGATTCCCGCCTCAGCGGCGTGGTGCTGGAGAACGACGGCAAGCCCGGCGCCCTGGATCCCACCGCCTGGCCCGGACTGGAGAGCCACCTGAAGGCGCTTCCCATCGTCCAGCCCCGCGGCGTCGCCAGCATCCCCCTGGAGGAACCCGGATACATCAACCCCCTCCAGCGCGGATGGTGGCTCTCCCTGCGGGAGAAGATCCTTCTGCCCCTCCTGGGCGCCGACGCCAAGGAACTCACCCCCGCCCTGTGGGCGAAGGCGAAGGCCGTCTTCACCCCCTACCAGGACTACCTGGCTTCCCAGAAGGGCGGCATTTGCGCCGCCGTGGCCCAGGAGACCCTGGAGCGCCACGCCGCCATGCCCGGCGTCCTGGAGGAGGCCGCCATCCTGGAGACCAAGGACCTCGCCGTGGCACAGATCCTCAAGGAAGCCGAGGCCGTGGAGCAGGCGCTGCTCTACCTGCAGTGGCTTGTCCCCGTGGCCAACAACTTCATCAGCGTCCCCGATCTCTACAAACCCCGGAAGCCCACCCTCTTTGAGCGCGGAAAGGTGGTCATCGACGGCCGCTGGTTCAACATGACCTTCCCCGTGGACGACCTGGGCGCACACTCCGCCGTGGCCGCCAACAGCGGGCTCTTCCTCATCTACGTGGAGGTGGACACCAAACCCGCCCAGACCCTCTGCGCCCCCGTCACCATCGGCGACAAGGGCAATCTGGTGGCCGGAAAGCGCGGAATCTTCTTCGCCCCCGACGGACAGACCTACAACGCCAAAATCACGAAGGTCATCGAGAACCCGGTGTGCCTCCGGGAGGCCGTCCTGGCTCCCTTCGCCAAATTCGGCAAGATGGCCGAAGACAAGGTGGCCGCCATGTCCAGCAGCTCCGAGGGCGTCATCACCGGGAAGATGTCCGGAATGATCAACGACCCCAAGAAGGCCGCCACCGACGCCGCCGCGCAGCCCGCCGCGCAGAAGGGCGACAAATCCGGAATGCTCATGGGGCTGGGAATCGCCTTCGCCGCCCTCTCCTCCGCCCTGGCCTTCATCTGCAAGACCCTGGCCGACATGAGCGCCCTCTCCCTGCTGATCTCCCTGGCCTGCGTCCTGGTAGTTCTCCTGACGCCCATCGTGCTGTTGGCGGTCATCCGGCTGAACCGGCAGGATCTCTCCTCCCTTCTGGAGGGCAATGGATGGGCCATCAACGCCCGCCTGCGCCTCAGCCGCAAGCAGCGGAAGAGCTTCTCCCGCGGCGGAAGATTCCCCAAAGAGGCCCTGGGCACCCCCGCCCGCAGATTCCGCAAATTCCTGGCCTGGCTCCTCGCTGTGCTCGTCCTCATGGTGGCCTGCTATCTGGGAATCCAGCAATATCGCAAGTGCCGGGAATGCAAGCGTGCGCAAGCCGAGTCCGCCGCACAAGGCGCCGCCGCCCATGCCGAAACCGTCGAGGAGGCGCCCGCGCCTGCGCCTGCCGCCACCGAGGCGCCGGAACCCGCCCCCGAGGCGCCCGCGCCCCCGTCCGCAGAGTAGCGGCCACTCCGCACAACAGGCCTCCCGCCCCAGGCCCATAGCCCCTCCCTCCCATGAAGAACGTCCTCCTCTCCCTCCTGGTCCTCTGCTGCCTGGCCCTCCCCGGAACCAGCGCCCTTCCGGCGCAGGAACTGCCCCCCCGGGAATTCCTGGAGTCCATCCGGCAGCCCTTGGCCCAGGAGGCATGGGGAGAGGCGACGGGGCGTCTCACCTACAAAAAGAAGGGCCAGAAGACCCTGAAAGGCACCCTTGGGCTCCGCGTCACCTTCACCAAGAAGGCGATGTACGCCCAGCTCACCCTCAACGAGGAGAACTTCTACGGCCTGGAGATGATGCTGGAGACTGCTGGAAAGAGCGTCCAGAGACTGGACCTCCCCGAAACCGAACAACGACCCGGACTCTTCGATTTCGGCGTGAGGCCCTCCGATCTCTCCTTCGCGTTCCTCTTCTGGAACTTCGTGGAGGAACTCCCGCGCTCCTCCAGCCGGTGGCAAGACTGTCGGGTCCTCCGGCTGGCCTCCCCCGATGGCTCCGAATTGGTGGACGTCTGGTTCGAAGCCAAACAGGGGTTCCCCATGGAGGCAAAATGGTACCGCAAGGGCGAATCCGCGCCCTGGCGGAGCCTCGTCATGAAGGGCGCCAAACGCTTCGAAAACGGCCTCTGGTTCGTCAAGGAAATGCAACTCTCCGGAGACGACTGGAAAACCGCCGTCGCATTCGACTTCGCCGAAAAAACAAACCGATGACGCCGAACGGCCACATTGGCGGAGGGAATGGGGAATCCCCCGAAATTCTTTTACAGTCCATTTATGCGGAACAGGTTATAAACGCCATAACTTCCTTGGTTCGCAATTGCGGCGTGCCACGGCGCCGGGAGTCCCTGCTAAGCGGCCCAAACTCCCACCCCCATCCTCATTCCCACACAATCCGCAGGACAGTGCCCTGACCTGCGGATTATATTATGTCTTTGCGTCTCCCGTTCCCGGGGGAGTGCTTTTTCCGCCTCATCCACCCCTTTGCGACGTCGTTTCCCTTCCGTTCCGCCATGCCAAGCAGCGGCACCAACCCCTCCTCTCCTGTCCGGATCTACTTTTTAGGCTCCGGAAACCTGGGCGCGCCCATTTTGGACGCCCTGAAGGGGGATGGCCGTGTTGAGCTGGCGGGAATCGGTTCCCAGCCGGACCGTCCCGTGGGCCGGAAGGGCATCATGACGCCCACCCCCTTCGCGCGGCATGCGCTGGAGCTTGGCTACCCGGTGGATCGCGTGAAATCCGTCAACGCGCCAGAATTTCTGGAGCGCCTCTCCTCCCTGGGAATCGAGATACTGCTTGTGGTGGCCTTCGGGCAGCTTTTGAAACAAGAGCTGCTTTCCCTGCCTCCCTTCGGATGCCTCAATGTCCACGCCTCCCTGCTCCCCCTCTACCGCGGGGCCTGTCCCATCAACGCCGCCATTCTGAACGGCGACACGGTGACGGGCGTCAGCTACATGCGGATGGAGCGCGGCCTGGACACGGGGCCCGTCTATGCCTCGGTGCCGCTCCCCATCCAGGGGACGGAGACCACGGGGCAGTTGGAGGCACGCCTGGGTCTGTTAGCTGCGGAGCACATCTGCGAGATTCTGCATCGCGTGGCGCGCGAGGGACTTCTGCCCGTCCCCCAGGGTGTCACCGACGCCCCCAACGTGCGCAAGATCTCCAAGGAGGACGGCGCCATTCCCTGGACCTGTCCGGCCCAGCGGATCTTCAACATGGTCCGCGCCTACCAGCCCTGGCCCCGCGCCTACACCTGTGTCCCCGTGCAGGGAAAGCTGCGCCGCATCCAAATCACCCAGGCCACCTATTCCGCCGATTCCAGCGACTGCCAGGCGGGGACGGTGCTTCCCGAACATGGAAGCGTCCTCTCCGTCGCCTGCGGCAGCGGCATCCTGCACATCCATCGCCTCATCCCCGACGGGAAGAAGGAGATGAATGCGGCGGACTTCCTTCGCGGCAATCCCGTGATGCCGGGCAGCATCCTGGAATAGCCGAAGTGCGGACGGTGACCTCCGGCTCCTCTTTTGAGGGGAGGCCGGTCGCGCCCCGCCGCCCCGGCAGCCGCAATCATATCCCCCGCGCGGAGCATCCCTCCGCACCCCGGCAGCCACCCCGCGCCGCCAGAAGAACGTGATCCCTCCCCGGTCCGCGATGCACCCCGTTGCGCGTCGCGCGGGCGAGGAAGAACTATTTCTGCCCGTGGGAGCGCACTCCCCCGACCGCCGCCGACGCCCCCCGTCCCCGCCCTGCGCACCGGATGCCCAATCACCGCGCGCGCACGGGACGCAAGGCCCTTCGGTGCACAAGCGGCATCCGCGAAGGAGGCGCCCGCCTTCCCCGCCGGGATGCCCCGCCCCCCACACTCTTCCCACCGGACCCCCTCATGAAACAAATCCTCATCAACTCCGAAGAGCTCCAGGTGCGCGTCGCCGTCGTGGAAGACGGCACCCTCCAGGACTTCTTCATGGAACGCACCAACAAGGACCGCATCGTCGGCTCCATCTACAAGGGCAAGATCAAGAACCTGGAACCCTCCCTCCAGGCCGCCTTCGTCGACATCGGCGTAGGCAAAAACGCCTTCCTGCACTACTGGGACATGCTCCCCGCCACCCTGGAAAAACTGGAGGGCGACGGCGAGGACGACGACGAGCCCCCCGCCAAGAATTCCCACGAGCCCGGGCACCTCTGCGCCGAATGCGCCGGCGAAGAAGGCGAGGACCAGGCCGAGCCCGAGGATGCGGAGGCTCCTCCCTCCGAGGCAAAGGCCGACGGGGAGCCAGCCACCGTCCTTCCAGCGCCCCGGCAGGGAAAGAAGGAACGCGGAAGCCTCGCCAAGGGCCTGGTGCCTTTGGAGAAGAGCCAGCCCAAGGGCCTCATCCCCCTTTCCAAGCCCAAGGCCGAACACGGCGAAGAACCCAAGTCCGGGGAGCCGGCACCTGCGGCGGAAGAGCCGAAGGCCGCCCCCGATGCCCCCGCGGCCGGGAACACCTCCGTGGTGGAGCACATTGATGTGGACGAGAATCCCCGTCCTCTCCCCGAAGAGCAGTCCGGCCGCGGCCGCGACCAGAATCCCCGACGTCCGCAGGGCCAGAACAACAATGGCGGCAACGGCCAGCGCAATGGAAACCAGCCGCCCCGCGGCGAGCGCAACAACGGCGAGGAGAACAGCGAGCATCGGCGGCGGCGCCGCCGCCGCGGCCGTGGCGGCAATGCCGGCCAGCAAGCGGCAAATGGGGAGGCAAGAGGCCCCCGGAAGCCCGGCGTCTTCCGCCGGATTTTGGAGACCCTCTTCCCTGGGCTGAAGCGGAGCCGCCTGGAGAACGGCAAGCCCCAGCAAGGCCAGCAGCAGGGCCAGGGCGGCCGTGCCGCCGCCGGCAAGGGCGGCGCCCAGGGGCGTCTCACGGCCAACTCCGACAAGAACGAACTGCTCCCGTTAACTCCCAACGGCAAAACCCCGGCGGTGAAGGGGCAGCAGCAGGGCCAGGGCCAACCCCAGGGCAAAGTGGAGAAACTCCCGAAGCCAGAGAAGGAGAAAGAGCAGCATCCCAAGAAGCAGGAGAAGAAGGGCTACACCGTTGACGACATCCCGAACCTGTTCCACGTGGACCAGGAGATCCTGGTGCAGGTCACCAAGGGACCCATCGGCACCAAGGGCGCCCGCGTCACCACCAACCTCTCCATCCCGGGCCGCTATCTGGTGCTGCTGCCGAACTGCCCCCACGTGGGCATCTCCCGCCGCGTGGAAGACCGGGAAGAGCGCAGCCGCCTCAAGCAAATGGTCCGAACCATCCTGCCTCCCAACACCGGCGTCATCTGCCGCACCGAAGGCGTTGGCCTGAAGAAAGAGCACTTCCAGCGCGACCTCCAAATGCTCATGGACGCCTGGCACAAGGCAGAGGACACCGCCGCCAAGCACCGCGCGCCCGTCTGCGTCTACCAGGAGCCCGCCCTGGTGGAGCGCACCCTCCGCGACAACCTGACCCAGGACATCGATGAAATCGTCTGCGACACCCGCGAGGCCTATGAACTGGCCCAGGAGATGTTGAAGCGCTTCGACCGGCAGGACTCCATCCAGGTAAAGCTCTACTCCAACCCCACCCCCATCTTCATCAAATACGGCATCAGCCAGCAGATCGAGGGCATCTCCAACCGGAAGGTGCCCCTGCCAAGCGGCGGATACCTCTGCATTGACGAGACCGAGGCCCTCATCGCCATCGACGTCAACACCGGGAAAAACCGCTCCGGCAAGGACCAGCCGGAAACCATCCTGGCCACCAACATGGAGGCCGTCAAGGAAATCGCCCGGCAGCTTCGACTGCGAAACATCGGCGGCCTGGTGGTGCTGGACCTCATCGACATGCGATCCCGCAAGGACCAGATGGCGGTCTACCGCGCTTTCAAGCAATACACCGCCGAGGACCACGCACGCATCAAAATCTACCCAATCAGCGGATTGGGCCTGCTGGAGATGAGCCGCCAGCGCGAGAGCGAATCCCTGGAAAGCACCATCTACGAGGACTGCCCATACTGCCGCGGACGCGGACTCATCAAGACCGCCACCAGCGTCTCCGTGGAAATCCAGCGTCGGCTCAACGAGCTGCTGGCCCGCAAGAAGGACGTCCAGCACTTCGTCATCACCGTCCATCCCAAGATCCTGGAGCGCCTGCGCACCGTGGACCACAAGGTGATGAACGCCATGGCCGCCGAATACAACCGCCAGCTCACCTTCAACGCCTCCCCCGAACTCCACATCGAGGCCTTCCACATCGCCGACAAGGACACCGGGAAGGTCTTCTGACCGACGCACCGTGGAAATCCGCGCCGAAAACCTGGTCAAGCGCTACGGCGACTCCACCGCCCTGGACGGCGTCTCCCTCACCATCCAGGACGGGGAGCTCTTCTTCCTGCTGGGCCCCTCCGGCTGCGGGAAGACCACCCTCTTGCGCATCATCGGCGGCTTCGAGACGCCCACCTCCGGCGAAATCCTCCTAGGCGGCAAGCCCGCAGGCGCCACGCCCCCCGACCAGCGGGACACCGCCATGGTCTTCCAGGGATACGCCCTCTGGCCCCACCTGACCGTCCGCGAAAATGTCTCCTTCGGCCTGGAAATGCGGAAAATCCCGCGGGACGAGCGGGAACGACGCGTGAACCAGGTCATGGACGAACTCCAGATCCGGGAGCTGGCCGACCGGAAGCCCAACCAGATCTCCGGCGGACAGCAGCAGCGCGTGGCGCTGGCGCGAACCCTTGTGGTCCATCCAGGGGGACTCCTCCTGGACGAACCCCTGGCCAATCTGGACGCCAAACTGCGCCGCGAGACCCGCCGGGAAATCCGGAGGGTCTGCAAAGAGAACCGTCTCACCGGCGTCTATGTGACCCACGACCGCTCCGAAGCCCTCTCCATGGCCGACCGCATCGCCGTCATGCGCGGCGGAAAGATCGAGCAGACAGGCACCCCCTGGGAAATCTACCGACGTCCCCGCACGCCCTTCGTGGCCGGATTCATCGGCGAGACAAACCTGCGGGACGCCACGCTCCTGCGCCGCGAGGGCGCCGACGCCCTCCTGGAGACACCCCTGGGGATCCTGCGCTCCCGCGCGTGCCCCGGAGAGTTCTCACCGGGCGATCCCGTGGCCCTCTCCCTGCGCCCCGAGACCCTCCGCGTCCTCTCCGCCGGCGAGGCCGCCCCCCCCGGCGCCAATGTGCTTCCGGGGGTCTTGCGTTCCCGGGAGTATCTGGGGGAGATGGCCCAGTGCGAAGTCGAGGACTCCGCCGGCGGAATCCTCTGTGTCGACCAGCTCAATCCCCCCGGCGCCTTCGGGGAGGGTGGCGGGGTATCCCTCGCCATCGCCCCGGAGGACGTGGTCTGCATGAGGCCGTGAACGAGAATCCCCCCACCATCTTCCGTTCGCAGGACGTCCCCCGGGAACCGGGAGTCTATGTCTTCCGGAACCGGGCGGGGGAGGTCATCTATGTGGGCAAGGCCCGGAACCTGCGCAACCGGATGCGCTCCTATTTCATGCCCTCCACCTATCTCAAGGAGGAGCCCCGGCGCCGCGCCCTCATCCACTCCATCGCCTCCTACGAAACCTTCACCGTCGCCACCGAGGCCGAGGCGCTCCTCCTGGAAGCACAGTTCATCAAGCAGTACTCCCCACGCTACAATGTGGATCTGCGCGACGACAAGCGATACCTCCTGGTGGCCGTGGATCCCGCCGAAACCTATCCGCACTTCACCTTCCAGCGACTCCGGAAAGACGGCGACTGCCTCTACTTCGGGCCCTTTCCGCACGCCTACGCCCTCCGGGAGACCATCCGCTTCCTGGAACAACGCTTCGGCCTGCGCTCCTGCGACTGCGCCGAACCCGGCGAAGAAGAACACCGGCACTGCCTCCAGGATGTCCTGCGGCAGTGCACCTGCCCTTGCCTGGGAAGCATCTCCCCCGGGGACTACCGGGCGCGCCTGGAGCAGGCGCTGTCGGTGCTGCGGGGCGAGGAGCCGGCGCGGGAAATCCTGAAGGAGCTCGACGCGCGCATGCGCGGGGCCTCCGAAAAGTGTGAATACGAAGAGGCGGCCAAGTGGCGCGACATGATGGGGCACGTCCGCACCGTCCTGGAGCCCGCCCGGCGTTTCCTCAACCAGACCATCGCGCGGCGCACGGCTCCGGAGGTCAACAGCGCCGGCATGGAGGCCCTCCGGGAGGCCCTGCACCTGTCCGGACCGCCCCGGCACCTGGAGTGCTTCGACATGTCCAACATCTCCGGCACCCTGGCCGTGGGCTCCATGGTCCTCTTCCGGGACGGACATCCCTCCACCAGCGAATACCGCCGATACCGCATCCGCACCCCCGAAGCCGCGGACGACACCGCTTTCATGGAGGAGGTCCTCACCCGCAGATACCGCAAGCTCCTGGACGAGGGGCAGCCCCTGCCCGACCTGGTGGTCCTGGATGGCGGCGCGCCGCAGGTCTCCACCGGCGTCCGCGTCTGGGAGCGCCTGGGGCTGAAGGTGCCTCTTGTCGGCCTGGCCAAGCAATACGAACTGGTGGTCATCCCCCACGAAACCGCCCCGCTGGCCCTCCCCCGGGAGAATCCCGGCCTGCGGCTGCTCCAGGCTATCCGCGACGAGGCCCACCGCTGGGCCAATGGCTACAACCGAAAGCTGCGCGTGGCGCGCATCAAGGACTCCGTGCTGGACCAGGTGCCAGGCGTAGGCCCCAAGCGCCGCCAGGAACTCCTGGAGAAGTGCGGCTCCGTCCGCCGAATCCTCCGGATGTCCCCCGCGCAACTGGCGCGGACCGTCCCCGGACTGGGGCCCGTCCTGGCCAGGAAAATCCTGGAGGCCCTCCAACAACACGCCACCCCACCCACCCCAGGCACGGCACGATAGCAAACTGGCAGTTCCAGAAAAAACATCGAAAGGACGGAGACTGCCGCCCCGCCCCCCTGCCTTTTTCCCGCACCGGCTCCGCCGGGCGCACTCCCCCCTTTCTTGTTCCCCCGCCTTCCATGAACGAAACCGAATCCAGGAAAGTCCTCCTCTACGACTGCACCCTCCGGGACGGGGCGCAGGGCCCCGGCATCCACTTCTCCCTCCAGGACAAGCTGCGCCTCGTCCGTGCCCTGGATGAATTCGGCATGGACTACATCGAGGCCGGATGGCCCGGCTCCAACCCCAAGGACACCGCCCTCTTCCAGGAACTGGCCGCCGCGCCGCCCTCCCACGCGGTGTTGGTCGCCTTCGGATCCACCCACCGTGTGGGCATGTCGCCTGCGGAGGACGCCTCCCTGGCGGCGCTGGCCGCGTGCTGTGCGCCGGTGATTGCCATTGTGGGCAAAGGCTCCGCGCGCCAGGCGAAGGAAGTCCTGGGGATCTCGCCCAAGGAGAACCTGTCGCTCATCCGGGAATCCGTGGGATTCCTGCGGAAGTCCGGCAAGCGCGTCTTCCTGGATGCGGAGCACTTCTTTGACGGCTACGCCGAGGACTCCGCCTACGCGACGGACGTCCTGCTGGCCGCCTGGGAGGCGGGCGCGGAGTGCCTGGTGCTCTGCGACACCAACGGCGGCACCCTCCCCTACGACGTGGCCCGCACTGTCCAGGAGCTGCGGAAGGCCCTTCCCGACGAGGCCCAGATGGCCATCCACTGCCACAACGACGCCGACTGCGCCGTTGCGGCCTCCCTCTCGGCGCTGCGCAGTGGCTGCGGCATGGTCCAGGGCGCGGTCAACGGTTTCGGAGAGCGCTGCGGCAACGCGAATCTGTGCTCCATCATTCCGGCGCTGGCCTTCAAGATGCCGGGCTACCATTTAAGCGAGGCGGTGAAAGTATCCGCCCTCACACCCCTCTCCCGGCTCTTCTACGAAGTCACACTGGTCCGCGAGCTCCCCCAGCAGCCCTACGTGGGCGCCGGCGCCTTCGCCCACAAGGCGGGGCTCCATGTGGCGGCGGTGGCCAAGTCCCCCCGGAACTTCGAGCAAATCCCCCCGGAGGCCGTGGGCAACCACCGTCGCGTGCTGCTCTCGGAGCTCTCCGGATCCCGGAGCGTCCAGATGAAGGCGCATGAGGTTGGCGTGGAGCTCACCCCCCAGAACAGCCGGGAGGTCCTGCGGCTGCTGAAAGACCGGGAGGCGGAGGGATACGCCTACGAGGCCGCCGACGCCTCCTTCCAGCTGCTGCTGCGGCGGCACATCACCGAACAACAGCCCCCCTTCGAGCTGGACGGCTTCCGGGTCATCATCGAAAAGCGCGGCCCCCAGGAAAAGTGCCTCTCCGCGGCCACCCTGAAGGTCCGGGTCAACGGGCGGGAGTCCGAGATCACCGCCGCCGAAGGCGAAGGCCCCGTGGACGCATTGGACAAGTGCCTCCGGAAGGCCCTGCTCACCTTCTTCCCCGACGTCAGCCTGATGCGGCTGCGGGACTTCAAGGTCCGTATCATTGACGGCTCCGCAGGCACCGCCGCCCACACCCGGGTCCTCATCGACTCCACCGACGGCCAAAAAGAGTGGAGCACCGTGGGGCTCTCCGAAAACATCATCGAGGCCGCCTGGCAGGCCCTCCAGGACTCCGTGGAATTCTTCCTCACGCCCAAGAACGCACCTGCACCCGAACCTCCCCGGAGCGACTCTTCCCAGAACGATGGGACACGCTAATTTCCACACCCACACCTACCACTGCAGACACGCCACCGGTACACCGTCGGACTACGCCCGGGAGGCCCTGGCACAGGGCGTCTCCGTCCTGGGATTCTCCGACCACACCCCCTGGCCCGACAACCTCTGGGGCGACGTCGACATCCGCATGCCGCTGGAGGAGCTGGACACCTACTTCGACGAAATCCGCCAGGCACAAAAGGAGTTCCCCCAGCTCGCCATCCACCGCGGACTGGAATGCGAATACCGGCCCGACCTGGGCAGCTTCGCCAAAGACGTCTTCCTGGACACCCCCGGACGCTGCGAATACCTGGTTCTGGGAGTCCACGACTTCCTCAACGCCCAAGGCGAATGGCTCTCCCCCTGGCGCACCAGGGACAGCAAGGCCTATCTGGACTTCGCGCGCTTCACCGTGAAGGCCCTGGAGACCCGCCTCTACCGTTTTCTGGCGCATCCGGACCTCTTCCTGGTAGGGCGGGGCCCCTGGGATGCCAACGCAGAGGAGGCCTCCCGGATCATCATCCAGGCCGCCGTGGACACCAACACTCCGCTGGAATTCAATGCCCTGGGGGTGCGCAAGAGCATCCGCCCCGACGCAGCCGGCATCCTGCGGCGTCCCTACACCTCCACACGCTTCTGGGAAATCGCCGCACAGCACCCCGTCCGGGGCATTGTCTCCTCCGACGCACACCGCCCCGGGGATGTCTGGGGCAATGGCGACCAGCTGGTCGGCATGGCAAACTACTTCGGCATCCCCCTCGTCACCCCCGAGGAACTCCTGCCACCCGCGAACACCCCCTAGAACGCCATGCTCCGCCGCCTGCGACTGGAACATTTCCGAAACTACCAGAAGCTGGAGCTTTCGCTCTCGCCGGGGGTGAACGCCTTCATCGGAGCCAACGGGCAGGGCAAGACAAACCTTCTGGAGGCGGTTTACTTTCTCTCCCTCCTGCGCTCCTTCCGAACCACCAAGAACAATGTCCTCTGCATGGACGGCACCGGCGGATTCCTCATCTACGGCGAGGTCGAAACCGCCACCGGCGACACGGTGCGGCTGGGCGTACGGCAAGGCGCGGAGCGCTCCCTGGTGGTGGACGGCTCCCCGGTCCGCAGGTCCAGCGACTTCATCTCACGCTTCTACTGCGCGCCCTTCCTGCCCGAGGACCTCTCCCTCGTCAAGGGCATGCCAAGCGTCCGGCGGCGTTTTCTGGACATCGCGCTGTGCCAGCTGGAACCCGGCTACCTGCGCATCTGCCAGCAATTCCACGAGGCCGTCAAAAGCCGGAACGCCATGTTGCGCACTCCCGACCGCTACCCCCGGGAGGTCATCACCGCCTTCGATCCGCTTCTGGTGGAGACCGGCGCGAAGATAGAGTGCCGGCGGCGCGCACTGGGCGAAGCGCTGGACCAGGCACTCCGGGAGGCCTCCGCCGAATTCTTTCCCGACGGGCGCGTCCTTGCCTGCTCCTACCTCTCCGGGATCGGACGGCTCATGGAAAAGCCCCCCGAATCCGTGGAAGAGATCCAGGAACTCTACACAAAGAGCCTCCAGGAGTCCTTTGAGCGGGACATCCGGGAGGGATGCACCCGGCACGGCCCCCAGCGCGGCGACCTGGCGTGCCTCCTCCAAAAACGGAACCTCACCTCCTTCGGCTCCGAAGGTGAGTGCCGCGCCGCCGCACTGGCCCTCCGCCTGGCCATGATGAAGCTCCTCCGCAAAAAACACGGCGGCGAAAGCCTCACAATCCTGGTGGACGACGTCCTCGGGGAACTGGACGCCACCCGCCGGAAGGCCTTCCTCCAACGCATCGCAGACGCCGGACAGATCCTCTTCGCCGGAACCGCCCTCCCCCCGGAATTCCCCAGGGGAAAAACAGCACTCTTCCACGTGGACCGCGGCAATGTCCGCCCCGGCTGACACCCCGCAGCACGCCCCCGCGGCGCTGCCATGTCCTGTCAGCCTGCCTCCTCCTGCGGAGGCTATATTAGCGCCCGTCCCAAATTTCCCGCGCGACAGACATTCCATGGAAAAAAGCAAGACATCATACTATCTCGGAATCGACATCGGTTCCACCACCTTCAAGGCAGTGCTTCTGGACGAGGATGCGAACGTCATCCAATCCACCTACCAGCGCACCCGCCCGGTGGAGACGGGCACCATCGCGTGCACCGGAAAATGCAACGCCTGCGGGCGCTGCAACATGGGCGCCCTCCGCAAGATGGCGGAGGAGTTCCTGGCGCCGGAGGGGCTCTCCCTGGAGCAAATCACCTGCACCGTGGTCACCGGAAGCCAGATCGTGGAGGACACCAGGCGCTTCATCCCCTTCGATTTCCAGGTCAGCGAGGTCTCCGCACACGTGGCCGGCGCCAAACACCTCAACCCCAAGGTCGATGCCATCATCGACTGCGGCGGACAGGACAGCAAGTGCATGATCTACAACGAGAAGATGGGCATGTGGGTCTCCCTCATGTCCGGCGTCTGCGCCGCCGGCACCGGCAGCTACCTGGACAGTGTGGCCGCCCGGCTGGGACTCCCCGTGGAAGAGATCGCCGACCGCGTGAACTACAACTCCACCGCCGAATTCAGCTCCGTCTGCGCCGTCCTCTCCGCCACCTCCGTCAACAAGTTCAAGAACCGCATCCCCCTGGGAGACCTGCTGGCCGGCGCCTGCCGCGCACAGGCCCGCTCCATCCTCAACGGCGTGGGACAGCTCCTGCTCCACCACCCGGGAAAGGTGATCCAGTTCCAGGGCGGCGTGGCCTCCAACCACGCCGTGGCGCGGTTCATGGAGGAGATCACCGGCTCCACCATCTACGTCCCCCAATACCACGAGGTCATGGGGGCCCTGGGCGCCGCCATCCTGGCGCGGCAATTCCAGTCCCTCCAGGGACGCCTCATGCGCGAAAAGTACGTCTACGAGCCCACCCCCCAGGCCTCCGCCGCCATGCGCGTGCAATGCACCCGCCAGGACTTCCTCTCCCGCGACAAGAGCAAGCCCCTGGTCTGGCGGAACCTCTTCTTCCCCACGGAAATCCTCCACGCGCTGGGGGCCCGCATCAAGACCCTGGAGACCTACGCCGCGCTCTTTGGGCGCAGCGTGAAGCACGTGAAGGCCGCCCTGGACGCCGCCGCACGGAAGGGCTTCGACCAGCAGACCTGCTCCTTCCTCCGGATCCTGGAGGGCATGAAGCACGAGCCGCCCGTCTTCGCCGTCTCCACCAGCCAGCCTTGCCAGCAGGGCGAACGCATCTTCGCCGACTTGGCCGAGGAATACCATTTCGAGGAGAACTTCTACTCCCTCCAGACCCCCGTCACCGGAAAGGACGACCCCCTGGCGGTGGAGCAGATCGCCGAGGGCCTCGACGAGGCCATCCACCGCATGGAGAAGGCCATGGGGCGCAAGATGGACCCCGCGCGCCTCCAGGAGTGCTGCCAGCTCTCCAACGAGGCCGCGGACTACAGCCGCAAGAGCAACGAGCTCCGCTGGACCTCTCCGCCCCTCATCCGGGGGGCGCAGGCCATCTACAACTCCGTCATCTTCAGCCAACTCTGGGGGACGAAGAAGCTGGTGGACATCCAGAAGTGCTACTACGAGGAGCTCCTCAAAAAGAAGGAATGGGCCGAAAAGCGCTACTCCCTTGACGACACCCACCGACTCCTCTGGCTCCACCTGCCACCCTTCTACAACTCCGACTACCTGAACCTTCTGGAGGACACCTGCAACGCCCCCATCGTCTTCGAAGAGACAAACTTCGTGGGCTGGAAGCCCCTGGACCTGGCCGACCCCATCCGGTCCCTGGCCCGGAAGATGCTCGCCTCCGGATTCCTCAATCCCCGGCAGCGCGTGGACTACGTCACCAAGATCGCAAAAATCGCAAAGTTCACCGGATGCGTCCTCTACACCCACGGCTTCGGACGCTGCAGCATGGCTGACAGGCCCTTCACCAAGTGGCTCCGCGAGGGGCTGGAGAAGATCGGGCTCCCCCTCCTCACCCTGGAAGGCGACTGCATGGATGCCTCCATCGACCCCTGCTCCACCAGCACAAAGATCATCTCCTTCGTGGAATCCCTCAACCTGAAGAAATTCGGGAATCTCTTCGGAAGAGTCCGTCCCGGACTCCCGACCGCATAGCGCCGCAGGACAGACGCTCCATCCCAATGCAGAAAAGGCCCCGCGCCCCTCCGGGAAAGCATCGGAGGGACCCGGGGTCTTTCTTTTGGCCCGGGAGGCGTCAGGCCCGCGGCGTTCAGTAGTGGTACCTCTTCCGTTTGACAACCAGGAAAAAGAGGGCGAAGACCACCGCCATGACCTCGGCGGTCACAAAGGAGAGCCAGATCCCCCGGAGCCCCATCAGCGCCGGAAGCACCAGGATGGCGGCCGCCTCGCAGACCAGCGTCCTTAAAAAGGAAATGATGGCGGAGGTCACGCCGTCATTGAGGGCGGTGAAGAAACCAGAGGAGAAGATTGCGAAGCCCGTGAAGAAGAAAGCCAGGGAGAAGACACGGAAGCCGGAGACTGTCATGGCGAGCAGCTCCGCATCGTAGCTCACGAAAATCATCGCCAGAGGCCTGGCCAGCAGTTCGGCGGAAAGCGTCATGGCGAGGCCGAAGCTCCCGATCAAACGGACGCTCTTGCGCAGGAGCCCCCGCAGCTCGGCGTGGTTCCGGGCGCCGTCGTGATATCCCACCACGGGGGCCACGCCCACGGTGTATCCCACGAAGATGGAGCAGAAGATCATGCTGACGTACATCATGACGCCGTAGGCGGCCAGGCCGTCCTCGCCGGCATGTCTCATGAGCTGGATGTTGTAGAGCATCCCCACCAGGCTCATGGAGATGTTCGTCATGAACTCCGAGGAGCCGTTGGTGCACGCCTTGAAGATGGCCACGCAATCAAAATGCGCCCGCCCGATGCGCAGGATGCTGCCGTTGTCCCGACGGGCGAAGTAGAGGACCGGCGCCAGGCCGCCCACCAGCTGGCTCAACGCCGTGGCGACCGCCGCGCCCGCCAGCTTGTATTCCTGCGGAAGAAGAATCACCAAGACCGCGTCCAGCACGACATTGGTCAGCCCCGAGGCAATCGTCACCCAAAGGCCCAGCTGCGGACGCTCCGCCGTCACATAGAAGGACTGGAAGAGAAATTGCAGGACATTGAAGGGCAATGCAAGCAGAATGATGCGCGCGTAGAGCACGGCGTTCCGCAACAGCTCCCCCTCCGCGCCCAGACGCATGGCCAGAGGACGCGCAAAGACAATCCCCAGCGCCGAGAAAAACACGCCCAAGGCCACCGTGGTGTACACAAAGAGCGAAAAATACCGGTTTGCGCGCTCCTTGTCACCCTCGCCGAAGGTCTTCGCCACAATGGCCGATCCGCCGGTGCCCATCATGAAGCCCACCGTGGACAGAATCATCAGGAACGGCATGATCAGGTTGATCGCCGCAAAAGGCGTCTTCCCCGCGAAATTCGACACGAAATAGCCGTCCACAATGCTGTACACCGACGTGCACAACATCATCCCCATGGCCGGCAGCGTAAACCGCAGCAGACGCCAATAATTGAAGTGGTCCGATAGCTGAATGGTGCTCTTCATGGCTTTTTCCTCATGAATATCCCCCAAAAAAGCAAAAGAACTAAGGCAAGGTCCCATAGAAAAAAGGCCGTAAGTCGCTGATTCCACGACAACTTACGGCTGGCAAGAAGCAGACCTCTGAGACTGTGGTCTCGTCTACGGCCTGCATTTTGGAACTGGTGGAGCCGTTTTCTTTGCCCCCCCCGTCTCTGCTTTTTTTTGACTGCATTTGGTTGCCGGTCTCATAGAAGCCAAGAGGCTGTGCAACCCGCCGTGTCAACTGCCATAACATAGCCTCTTACCGGTGTTTTCCTCCTCAAACTGAGGTTGCCATATCGTCCTGTTGGACAAAACTCCCCTGGCGAATTTGAACAGACGCCGCGGATTACATTCTATGAAATGGTAACCACTCGCATTGTGCGAACTCGCCGACCACAAGGTAGTGGTCACATAATGGCGGCGCTTTGAAAGAGGCGCGGAACCAAGCATAATATCCAGGCGACATCATTTTGAGGACAAACAAAAAGGGGGGGATCAACATATCTGTTGAAATTATAAACAAAATTGATTTGACAAATCTACAAATGTGATTATAATAAGGTCAACGTCTTCCAGAGTTGCAATACATCAATCATTTTTACAAGGAAAAATGCCAGCAAGAGGAGTTAGCTGCAATGGGAAAACTTGCCAATGAAGTCGGAAGGTTTCTACGGAAACTCAGAATTGATAAAGGAGAAATACTATATGATATGGCTCAGAAGATGAACTGTTCTACAGCGTTCATATCTGCTCTTGAACTGGGCAAGCGCCAAGTGACCAAAGAGTTCCGCGACAAACTTTGTGAGGTGTACTCGCTGTCTCCCGAACAGTGCGCTGAATTTGATGATGCCATATCCCTCGCCAAGGATAAAGTTGAGATTGGGTTGCAGGGGTTAAGCCAGAATTCACGTGAAATGCTTCTGGCTTTTGCCAGGAAGATGCAAACATTGAATGACGAGGAATCTTCTAAACTGATGGAGTTTCTTACCAGGAGGATTGAGGACACGAATGAAAAGCAAAACTAGGAAATTTGCATATGGCGTCCAGGTTACGCCTGTCTCACGAGTTGAATTGCGGGAATTGGCGCAGAAAATACGCCGCTGGTTGAAACTTGAGGAAGTGGATTACCTACCAGTTCCTCGTTTGCTTGAGGTGCTTCAGGCATTGCTTGATGATTTCGAGTTCTTCATCTGCGAGAAGCCGGATTTGCCGAAAGACACTTTCGCAAGTTATGTGCCGGAGCTTCATTGTGTCGTCATAAAGGAAACGTTCTATGACATGGCCTGCAAGGGGGATGGATTTGCCCGTTGGACAATCGTCCATGAATTTGCGCATCACATACTCCATCGAAATCAATTGGCCAGTCTTGCGAGGAAAAACAACACCAAGCCAAGACCATTCGAGGATTCCGAATGGCAGGCAGATGCGTTCGCGTGTGAATTACTAATCCCTCGTTACCGATTGCAGGAAGGAATAACTGCCGAAGAAATAGTTGAACGCTTTGGAGTTACCCCAGCGGCGGCTAGGCGTACACTTGGTATTTTTAGAAAATAGGGGAGGGACAAGAATGCGCAATAGTCAACTCGAAGAAAAAAGGCATCTGGAAATTGCAGTTTCCAGATGCCAAGGCAGGCATGGACGCATTTAAAGCACCAGACCTTTGGAACCTCTGGTTAATTTAATGCCTCCTTGCTGAAATCCAAGTTTTTTTTTGCCGAAAATCGGCGAAGGATCACTCTTTCAGCATGGGAGTTTTTTTTATGAACATTCACCAATTACAACTCATTCATCCAGACGAGCTTCTTCCAGGGTTACAAGGGGCTTTTCTGACTACCCCATTCCTTAATCGGGATATTAATCGACTTTACACACCCAGGGTCAGGAAATACATTTCCATGTATCATCTTGATGTAGGAAACCCTGGATATACGGATAACGACGAGGAAATTCCAATGGTGAAAAAGCCAGCGCTTGTTGTCCCGGAAGTTGTATGGCCATTTCACCAGGTGAAACAGCATTTATCACCTAAATGCGGTGGACATTTTTTCGTGGACGATGACGTAATGATGCGTTTTATCAGACATCCAGAAAATTACATCCCCATCTTGAGTCAATGGTGTAGCGTGTTATCACTCGACCTGAGCACTTATCAGGAGTTACGTCTCCCCATTGTTCGCTACAATGTCTATATGAATCGTCTTTTCACCCAGGAGCTCCAGGCAAATGGCGTGAATGCGATTCCAGTTGTTCAATGGCGTGACAGAAAATCGTTTGCATTCTGTTTCCTGGGAATCCCTGTAGGAAGTGCGATTGCAATGTCAACCATGGGAGTGCTGTCAAACAGTATCTCCATGAAACTGTGGAAAGAAGGAGCACTAGAAGCACTGCGGCAAATCAAACCAGAGGCAGTCTTCTTATACGGGGAGAACATTGATTTTGATTTTGGTGACATTGAGGTGTATCAGCTGACAAATCAGACAATAGGGAGAATGCGTAATTATGGGCGGTGATGGTGCATTTTTAGTGAGTGGGGGATTTGACAGACAGGTTTACCAACTCGACATAATGGTTGGCAATGTCAAGGTACTGAAACAACCAGAGCGTAGCGAGGCGGCTTTGCCGGAATTTTCGAATACACCCCATACAGCGTATTTCCGTAAGAACGACAAAGGTCAGATTACGCAAATACGCTTCTACCGTGGACGGTATGCGAAGATAGACATAGACTGGGGACATGCTCACAAGGATTGCCCTCTTGGAGTTCCGCATTTCCATGCCTGGAAAGTCATTAAGGATACGGCCGGTGAGCGGAAAAGCGGAGTTCATCTTCTGCGTCAAGAGCCACGTTTGCTGAAACAACGGGAATGGAAAGTTCTGGAACCGCTTCTGCGTAGCGCTGGATTTAAAGGAGAATACAAAAAATGATGAACTACTCTCAGACAAAAGACTTCGACACCTGGGAAGCGGTGTTTTATGATTACGTAAAATGCCCGGGATGGAATCAAGTGAGAATAGGTTTCAACGGCATAGCCTATTCTTTTTCTCAAGGTGATTTCATCCAGTTCGAGGACAAAAAAGGGGAAATGCATTTCTATGAGTTTCCCGATGATGTCGAAACAATGATGGACGCACATGTCCTGGAGGGAGAAATGTCGCCAAGGGAATTGATGAGACGAAATGACCTTGAGTATTTTGCTATGGATTGAGATTTGTTTCAAGCAGGCAGGCCAGCATAAAAATATCATCTGCATACCTTGCTTCTTGACAAGGAAGCAGTCAGGGGGCAAGTATGCAGTTGGTATTGTCTGATGACTTTTGAAGATTGTCAAAGACAGTTTTTGTGGAGAGCGCAGTCTGGCTATTCGAGGTGTCCGATAAATTATTGTCCCAGGCGAGATGGATGTCTCGCCTTAATCAAAAACCACTAGTGTCCGGTTAATTTTTTGATTACTATTATACAACAATTTTAAAATCAACAACTTAGCATCATGAAATAAAGCGCGACGATTTGAAATCGCTTACCTTATGCAGCCTGACCGCGGGAGGTTACACATGCATAGGGACAAATTTGTGTTCGCGCAATTAGTGACTTTTCTTAACCTAAAAATCGGATAAAGCAATCACGCTAGACAAAAAAAAGTGGCTCTTGGGGCATGTTTTCCTTGAAAAACATGCCTTTTTCTTTGTAATGTTTCGTGGATGTATTATATTTAATACATTCACAATTCAAAGGAGGATCTACCATGCCTAGACCAAG
>CAVFEH010000008.1:0-79528 GCA_963621575.1 Bacteroidaceae bacterium | reverse complement strand
TGCAACGACTCGGAGTCATCGACGAATAGTGTGCGCCTTAGCCGACTTTTAGGATCCATATCAGATTCAACTGACCTCGGCTTTATGCTCAAAATGCCAAAATAGAGACGCTTTTAAGGCTCTGGGGGAACCCGCGTAAATCTACGGAGACATATTTCGACACCGCTTTATGCCTACCATATTTTGCAGAATCGGGCGAAGGAACTCCCTGGAGCCCGACAGAGACTTTCGGCCTTTTTCGGCAGACCCCTGGCGTTTAACGGCGAATTAATCTGTCTCGATTTTGGGCCTGTCCGGACACGAAAAAAGCCGTAACCCTGGTGAGTTACGGCAGTTACGCGACAACAAAAAAGCCTGTGAAATCGGTGGACTTCACAGGCTGGATTGTAAAACTGGTGGAGCTAGTGGGATTCGAACCCATGACCCCTACGTTGCGAACGTAATGCTCTACCAACTGAGCTATAGCCCCATGACCTTTGGTCAATGGAGCATAAGATAATCTCCCGCACACGCTTTTCAAGCCCGCGAAGGCGGGGGGCGCTTTTCCTGGCCTCCGCACCGTTTTCCCCTCACGACAAGGAAACACGTGCAAGCTGTCGCAGACAGCGCCATGGCGCCCCCCTCGCAGCACATCCAACACGCCGGGAAGGCGAATGCCCTCCCTGGGACTTATAGTATGCCCCATGCGTAGTCTCCCCTTCTTTTCCCTTGCTCTGGATTCCATCATGTTGGTTCGACGAACGCTTCTTGCGCCGGTGCTCTGCAGTGTGATGCTGGTGGCATTCTGTGGTTGCCGCACCGTGAAGTACACCCCGCCGGAACGTCCGGTGCCGGGGATGTTCCCCACCGTGCTGCCGGGGGATGAACTGAAGCACTTCACCCCCGTGGAAGTTTCTCCGGGAGAATTGGCGGAGCATCTTCAGGAGCTCGGGGTATGGAAGCCATTGCTGGCGGCGGGCATGCCGGAGCGCGATCTGCTGCCCATTAGCCGGAGCCTCCGCAACCGGGGTTACGGCGAGCTGGACGCCCGCCGGAGCAAGACCTGTCCCGTCCGCTGGGTAATCTTCCTGGGATACCCCGCCGACCACCTGACCATCGTCCATCAGGAGGGCGGGAACTTCCCCGAGGAGCACAGCTGGCCCATCCACAAATAATTCGCGACAAGGCCGGCACATCGGCTTTGCCCGGTTTTCTTTCTCCCCTTGTCCCGGCAGCCCCCTCCATCCCAAGCAGCCGCCAAAAGCCGCACGGCGCCCGTGTGCTGGCGAACCGCCCTCTTTGCAGGTTTGCTCCTCCTGTGGCACCTGTGTGCCAGGTGGAACGGCGAACGACTCCTGCCTGCGCCGGTGCACGTCCTGGAGGCCTTCCTCGCTTTGGCAGGTCGTTCTGACAGCTGGGCGGACCTCCTCCGTACGCTGGCGCGCGGAGCGGCGGGCCTTTTCCTGGGGGGGATCTCGGGGCTGGCGGCGGGGGTCTTCTGCGGGCGGCATCCACGTCTCCACGACACCCTCTCCCCGCTCGTCACCCTTGTGCAGAGTTGTCCGCCAATTGTCTGGATCTCGCTGTTGCTGGTGTGGCTCTCCCTGGGCGGCGGCGTGCCGCTGGTGGTCGCCTGCCTTTCCGTCTTCCCGGTGGTCTTCATCCAGACCGCCAATGCGGTGCGGGGGCTTGACGCGCGGTGGTTCGAGGTGGCGAAAGTCTACCGTGTCTCCCCCGGCCGCCAGATCAGTCTGCTGATTCTGCCGGGCATCTCCCACGCTCTGGCGGGGGCGTTCTCCTACGCCTTCGGCATCGCCTGGAAGGTCACCGCCACCGCCGAATTCTTCGGTTCGCAAGACGGCGTGGGGGCGCGGATCTACCAGAGCTACCGCGCCCTGGACCTTGAGCAACTCTTCGCCTGGGCACTGGCAGTCGCCCTCCTCGGCGTCGTCATCGAGGCCCTCCTGGTCCGGAGGATCCGCAGACCATGAGCACGCCCCTCGTTGCATTCCAGAAAGCGGGCGTGCAGTGGCCCGGTGCGGACGCCCCCCTCTTCCGGGAGATCTCCTGGGAGCTTCATGCCGGCGACGCCTTCCAGCTCCTGGGCCCCTCCGGGCTGGGAAAGACAACCTTCCTCAAACTGACCGCCGGACTCCTGAAACCCACCCGCGGCAAAGTCCTCCTGCAAAGGGGCCTCCCCCTCGGCTTCGCCTTCCAAGAGCCGCGGCTCCTCCCGTGGCTCACCCTCCGGCAGAACCTCTTCCTGGCGCACCCCCGGGCGGACTCCACGCGCGTCGAGGACCTCCTCCGGCGCACAGGGCTCTCCGGCAAGGCGGACCAGAAAGCGGACTCCCTCTCCGGCGGCGAGGCCCAGCGGGGGAACCTCCTCCGGGCGCTGCTGGGCGACCCCCTGTTGCTCCTCCTGGACGAGCCCTTCAGCGCCATGGATCCCCAGAGCGCCCAAGACTGCCTGGCGCTTCTCGAGGAGTGGAAGGGGCAAGCCCCCGCTGAAAAAGCCCTCCTCCTCGTCACCCACCAGGACCAGTATCGCGGAACCTGCGGATGCCACCCCATGGTCCTGGACGCAGACGGCCCACGGCCGGCCGCCACCCGCTAAAAACTCCCCACTCCCCACCGCTGTCTCCGCCTTCCGCACGCACGCCGCACCGCCGACGGATTCAACTGCGTTGGATTCCGCGCCTTCCGCGAGGCGGAAGAAAAAAAGCCCGCGGAGCGCGCGCACTGCCAGAATTCCCTGCCACGAAGCCCCTCCCGCCTTGGAGGGGCACAGCCCGGCAGCCCCCGGCGTGGCCGGACGGCGCCTGCCGGCAAGAGGAAGCCAGGGCGCGCATCATTCCCCTTCCCCCCCCCAACAGCGGACCGCGATTGCGAAGAAAATCCCCCGGCGGGACTTTAAAAATATCCTTCACGGGCTAAATTGGGGAGGATTTGTATTTGTACCTCCATCGCGGATTTCACTCGATTCCATTGTTTCAAAGGATCACAACCCCATGCGCAAGAGCCAAGTAAAGCTGTTTTTCGGAGCCCTGGCACTGATCGTCGCCACCAGCCTCATGCCGGTGAAGGCCGACGAATTCCAGTCTTCCAGCGACTTGCTGGACCCCAATTCCTTCATCGTGAAGAGCGAGCTCTATCTGTGGAACCGCTTCTCCGACCTGCTTGACATCGTGCGTTGCGGCGTCGCCCTGGGCCCCGGCCTGGGAGCCGAGGTAGCCATCACCGAGTATGCGCAGCTCTCCCTGTACGCCAACGCGGAGACCGGCGTGGCCTTCCCCCATTTCCTTCCGCCCCTCTGGCTGGTTGACAAGTACGAGAACAATGTCAACGCCTTCGAATATCACAAGGGCGGCTACGCAACCGCGGCCTTCGGACCCTGGCGCGCCGAGACCAACGAGGACAGCCCCTATCTGGACACCATGCACTTCCGCCGCGACAAGTGGGATGTGCGCGTGCAGCTCGACCTGGCGCTGATCCACCTCTATGTGGCCATCCGCCCCGTGGAGATCATCGACTTCTTCTGCGGCATCGCGGGATACGACTTCTCCCTGGATGACATGCAGCTAAATCCCCTCATCGAGCGCCGGCCCGCCGACCAGTTCGGCCGCGGCGTCTGCAACATCCTCTTCGGCGTCGTGGAAGTCCCCAAGAACATCTTCCGCGTCACCAAGAACGAGGGTGACCTGGCAGGCGCCTCCAAGGGCGTGGGCGTGGGCCTCTGGCGCTTCCTGGTGCGCGAGTGCGTGGGCGTGGTCGAGCTGGTCACCTTCCCCTTTGGCTGGGAACCCATCATCGAGCCCGCCTACGTGATCAGCGACACCGACCAGTCCACCACCTGGAAGGTCTACAAGCCCTCCTTCCACAAGCGCTACTAGCGCCTTCCGGAGGGGATCCACCCTCCCCTCCTCCGACCTCTCCGACCAATCCGGGGCGGTCGTCCGGACCCCCGGTCACACTGCCCCGCCATGGACCTCCCCTCCCGCCTCCCGGGAGTGGTCGAGGCGCCCGTGACGGGGCTCTCTTTTTCCCCGGAAAAAGGCCGTCCTCCCTCATACCCCCCCCGCCCGCCATGCCAGCCCGCAGAAACACCACTCTCCGCGAACGCTTCCTGGAGAAGCTGGACGCCGCCGCCCTGCGGGAGTACATCCGCCGGCTCCTCAATGAGAAGGGTTTCTTCGAGGAGGTCTTCGACACCCTGCGGGAAGGCATTATCGTGCTGGACACCCAGCTTCGGATCCAGATCATCAACCCGGCCGCCATGCGCATCTTCGGCATTCCGGACGACGCCGTGGGGCAGCCGGTGGGGCGTTATTTCCGGCAATTTGACTGGGCACAGCTGCTGGACGTGCCCCCGGAGCAATGGGGGCGCTTCAGCCGCCAGGAGCTGGAGATCTTCTATCCCCAGCGGCGGTTCCTCTCCTTCTACCTCCTTCCCGCCCCCGAGCCCCCGGAATCCGCCCGGGAGGACCAGCTGCTGGCCACCCTGATCTTCCACGACGTCACCGAACGCAAGGAGAACAGCGACAAGGCCATGGAGGCCCAGCGGGTCACCGCCATCACGCAGCTGGCCGCCGGCGTGGCCCACGAGCTGGGAAACCCCCTCAATGCCCTGGGAATCCACCTGCAGATCCTCAAGCGGAAGCTCCGGGGCGACGACCCGGCCGCCGTCCGGGAGGCAACGGAGCACTTCACCGAGATCGCGGCCCAGGAACTCCGGCGTCTGGACAGCATTGTGAAGAACTTCCTCAACGCCGTCCGCCCCGGACACCTGGACCTGGCCCCCGTCAACCTCCAGACCCTCCTGGTGGACGCCTTGGAATTCCTGAAGCCCGAGCTGGAATCCCGGAACATCCAAGTGGAGCTCCAATTCCCCGTCCTGGTGCCCTCCATCACCGGCGACGCCGGACAGCTCACGCAGGCCTTCTTCAACCTCATCAAGAACGCCATGCAGGCCATGGAGAACGACGGACGGCTCCAGATCCTCTGCACCGTGGACGACGTCTTCGTGCACCTGCGCTTCGCCGACAACGGCCCGGGATTCACCAACGAGCAGCTCGCACAGCTCCTGGAGCCCTACTACACCACCAAGGAAAACGGCCACGGACTGGGCCTGCTCATCGTGGACCGCATCGTGCGCGCCCACGGCGGCGACCTGGCCATTGACGGGAAGCCCGGATGCGGCGCCGCCTTCACCATCAGCCTCCCACGGCACGCGCGCATCGTCCGACAACTGGCCGCCCCGGAAAACGACCCCGGCAGCGACGGCAAAGACGCCGGCAGCGCCGCCGCGCCGGACAGAGAAGAATCCACCGACACCCAATGAAAGACCTCCCCGTCATCCTGGTCATTGACGACGAACGAAACACCCGCGAGGGTCTCCGGGACGCCTTCTCCGACAAATACCGGATCCTTCTGGCCGAGGACGCCACCAAGGGTCTGGAGATCCTGAAGACCCAGAAGGTGGATATTGTGCTCACCGACCTCCGGATGCCCGGACTGGACGGCATGGCCTTCACCCGGCAGGTCTCCGCGCAGCCCGACGCCCCCCTCATCATCATGCTCACCGCATACGGCTCCGTCCAGACCGCCATGGACGCCATGCGGGCCGGCGCCTACGACTACCTCACCAAGCCCGTGAACCTGGACGACCTGGAGATGATGGTCGACCGCGGCCTGGAAGTCCTGGCGGAGCGCAGAAGCGCCAGCCAGAAGGGCACCGAGGGCGCGCCCGCCGGCATCATCGGCTCCTCCCCGGCCATGAAGGCACTCATCGAGGAAGCCCGGCAGGTGGCCTCCAGCCGCTCCACGGTGCTGATCACCGGCGAGAGCGGCACGGGAAAAGAGCTCTTCGCCCACGCGCTCCACGCCTGGAGCCCCCGCGCCCGCGCGCCCTTCGTCGCCGTACACTGCGCCTCCCTCAACGAGAACCTCCTGGAAAGCGAGCTCTTCGGCCACGAGAAAGGCGCCTACACCGGCGCCACAGAGCGCTTCATCGGACGTTTTGAACGAGCGGACCGCGGCACCCTCTTCCTGGACGAGATCGGCGAGATCTCGCTGTCCACGCAGGTGAAGCTCCTGCGTGTGCTGGAGACCCGGAATCTGGAGCGCGTCGGCGGCTCCCACACCATCCCCGTGGACGTGCGGCTTGTGGCGGCCACCAACCGGGATCTGCGCGCCATGGTGAAGGCGGGCACCTTCCGCGAAGACCTCTTCTACCGCCTCAATGTGGTCAACCTCCACCTGCCACCCCTCCGGGAACACCCCGAGGACATCCCCGCCCTGCTGGACCACTATCTGAAGCTGGCCGCCAAGGACAACGACCGGGACATCTCCGGCATCGCCAAGGACGCCATGGGCGTGCTGACCTCCTACTCCTGGCCCGGAAACATCCGGGAACTCCGCAACTGCGTGGAGCGCATGGTGGTGCTGGCCCGCGGGAGCCTCCTGACCATCACCGACATCCCCCGGGAGATCGTGGACGAGCTCTCCAGCCATCCGGAGCGCGCCGCCCAGGCGCCCCTGCCAGCCCAACGCCCGGACCCCCTCCAGACCCTGGACATCCGCGCCAACGAACTGGCCGCCATGCACAAGGCACTGGAGCAGGCCGGCGGGAACCGCACCCGCGCCGCCGCCATCCTGGGCATCAGCCGCAGGACCCTCCAGCGAAAAATCCTCCTCTATCCGGAACTGGACA
Organism: Bacteroidaceae bacterium; assembly: GCA_963621575.1. Taxonomy (GTDB): domain Bacteria; phylum Verrucomicrobiota; class Lentisphaeria; order Oligosphaerales; family Oligosphaeraceae; genus UBA1724. Next base: position 72,837 of record CAVFEH010000008.1, on the reverse strand, counting down.
AGGCCGGCGCGCCACCCGCCCCCGACCCCGCAGGCCAGCAACCCCGCGCACAGGAGTAGGCGCCACCCGCCATGGGCCCCGTTGACGACACGGCAAAAGCCGCCCTCCCCCCAAAGGCGCCCGGCGCCTTCCGGGTGCTCCACATCTCCGACATCCATGTCGGCATCCCCGATTGGCAGTGGAGATACCTCCTGGACAAACGCTGCCTGGGGCGCCTCAACCAGCGGCTGACCCGGCAGGGCGCACAATGCCTCGCGCACCTGGAGACCCTGTCCCGGTGGGCCCGGCAGGGCGCCTTCGACGCCGTGCTGTGCACCGGCGACCTCACCGCCATCGGAGACCCCCGGGAATTCCAGAAAGCCCTGGAGCTCCTGGAACCCCTCCGGCTCGCCTGCCCGGGACGCTTCATCTACCTCCCCGGCAACCACGACGCATACGTCCCCGCCGCCCTGCCGCCGCTCCGGGAGGCCTTCCAGCATCTCAACGGCGGGGGCCTCACCCTGGAAGACCTCCCCGCCGCCCTGCCTCTGGGCCCCCTGGAAGTGGTCGCCTTCTCCGGCGCGCGCCCCTGCGTGCCCTGGCTCTCCAACGGCGAACTCCCCGACGACGAGTGGGACAAACTGCGGTATATTCTCACCTGCGCTTCCCCTGCGGATGGGAGGGAACGCCTGCTGGCCAGCCATTTCCCCGTTTTCGGCAGGACGGAGCGCCCGCTCCCCTGGCGCTCCCAGCTGGTGCATTGGCGGCGCCTTTGGGAATGGGGGGAGGAGGGGCGCTATCTCGCACACTGCTCCGGACACGTCCACCATCCCTTCCTCCACGCCCCCCACGCCACCGGCGCACCCTGGCTCGTGGGCGCCGGCTCCCTCACCATCCGGAACTCCTGCGCCATGCTGGACTACTTCCCGGAAACCCGAACCCTCTCCCCGCAGATCCTCCGACTGCCCGTCAGCTGACCCCCTGCAAAAACACCACATGAAAAACTACCTGGCATTCGATCTCGGCGCCTCCAGCGGACGCGCCATCCTGGGACGCTTCGACGGAAAGACCATCGCCCTGGAGGAACTCCACCGCTTCGCCAACGGCCCCCACGAGGTCGACGGACACATCTACTGGGACATCCACACCCTCTTCGCCGAAATCAAGGAGGGCCTCCGGAAGGCCCTGGCCGCCGAGAGCGCCATTGACGGCATCGGCATCGACACCTGGGGCGTGGACCTCTGCTACCTGGGCGCCGACGGAAAGCTCATCGGCCTGCCCCACCACTACCGCGACACCCGCACCGACGACGTGATGTCCTGGACCTTCGCGCGGATCTCCAAGGAGGAGATCTACCGGGAGACCGGCATCCAGTTCATGTCCATCAACACCATCTTCCAGCTCTCCGCCTCCCTCCGGGACCACGAAGAGGCCCTGCAGAAGGCCGACAAGCTCCTCTTCATCCCCAACGCCCTCACCTATCTGCTCTGTGGAAAGGCCGCCGCGGAATACTCCATCGCCACCACCTCCCAGCTCTTCAACCCCGCCACCGGCGACTGGTCCTGGAAGATCATCGACGCCCTGGGCCTGAAGCGCTCCCTCTTCCCCGAAATCGTCCCCTCCTGCACCGTGGCCGCCTCCCTCAGCCCCGAGCTCCAGAAGGAGTTCCACTGCGGACCCATCCCCGTCATCCACATCGGAAGTCATGACACCGCCTCCGCCGTGGCCGCGGTGCCCTCCGCCGGCGAAAAGGACTGGGCGTATCTCTCCAGCGGCACCTGGAGCCTCATGGGCGTGGAGCTCCCCAAGCCCCGCACGGACGAAGCGGCCATGGCCGCCAACTACACCAACGAAGGCGGCGTGGGCAACACCATCCGCTTCCTGAAGAACATCATGGGACTCTGGCTCATCCAGGAGTGCCGCAACACCTGGATCCGGGAGGGCGCCAAATACTCCTTCGGCGAACTGGCCCAGATGGCCGCCAAGGAGCCCGCCTTCCTGGCCGTCGTCAACCCCAACGACTCCCTCTTCGCGCCTCCCGGAGACATGCCGGCGCGCATCCGCCAGTTCTGCAAGGACAGCGGACAGAGGGTCCCCGAGACCCCCGGACAGGTCATCCGGGTGGCCCTGGAATCCCTGGCGCTGAAGTATCGCCAGACCTGGAGCGAACTGGAGGAGCTCACCGGCACGAAGCTCACCGTCCTGCACCTGGTGGGCGGCGGCTGCCAGAATGCCCTGCTCAACCAGTTCACCGCAAACGCCATCCAGGCGCCCGTGGTCACCGGACCCGTGGAGGCCACCGCCATGGGCAACATCCTGGGGCAGGCCATGGCCACCGGCACCATCCCCACCCTGGAGGAGGGCCGCAGGATCGTAAAGGCCTCCGAACCCTCCCAGACCTGCCTGCCCACCGACGGCGACGCCTGGGAGAAGGCCTTCCAGACCTACCAGGAGATCTGCCGCCAAGGGCACTCCATCGGCTAAACTCCCAAGGACCGCGACCGCGCACCATGCTCCACTCCAGGCACATCGGAAGAGCCCTCGCACTGCTGGCGGGAATCCTCCTGCCCTGGGCGCTGAACGCCCAGACCACTCCCGCGCAGGCCCCCAAGACCTTCCAGGACCTGACCAGGGACTACGCCGGGATCCAGCAACTCCAGCAGGAGTGCCGGCGGGACCTCAAGGCATTCCAGGAGGCCCTGCCGGAAATCGCCCGGATCCCGGACCCCGACCAGTCCGTGAAGCGCGCCATGTCCCTGCGCAGGCAGGGCATGGAGCTGCAGCGGGACCTGGAGCGGAACCTGGAGCGGCAGGTGGCCTTCCGCAACGACCTGGCCGTCTACTCCAGCAGCCGGCAGCTCCTCCGCCAGGAACAGAGCTACTTCGACCACTACATGGACTCCCTCCAGCGCTTCGGGCAGGACCTGCAGGGCGTCCAGCCATACCTCCTCCGCACCCTCCAGCAACTGGAATCCCACATCCTCCGGATTCCGCCGCCGGACACCTTTGAAACCCACGGCGTGGAATTTACGCTGGTCGAGAAGAAGGACAGGCCGCTCTTCTACGTCTCCACCGCCCCCCTCCCCCCCGCACTCCTCCAGGAACTCTGGATCCAGGGGCACCCCGAGGCCTCCGACGAAGAGAACGCCGCGCGCCTGAAGCACTTCCGCACAGAGGGCGTCACCCTCCAGGAAGCGGCGCACGTGGCCGCCATCCTGGGGCTCCTTTCCGGATTCCCCTGCCGACTCCCCGCGGAAAAACGCCTGGGAGCCCTTGAAGACTATGGCCGCCGCCTGAATGCCGCGGCCTGGCTTGACGACCGGGATGTCTCCATTCCGCCCCGCGAAAAGGAGGCCCTCCAGCGTTTCGGCGCCCAAATGGGAAGCATATGGGATCCCGGCGGCGCTCTCGCCAATCGCAAAGACGGCGCCGCGGTCCGCAGGGAACTCCCCTGGGCTTGCTACCCCGAGCTGGGATGCGTCCTGACTGCAGAACTCACCGCCGGACGCGACGCCCGCCTGGCGAAACTGGCGAAACTCCTCCAGGAGGAGGAGGAAGCGGCACAGGCACAGGCGCCTGAGCCCGAGCCAGAACCCGCACCGTCCGCAACCGAGACCCTCCCCGCGCCGTCCGCCGATCCCCCCATGGAGGAGCTGCCATGATCCGCCACGCCGCAACCCTCCTTCTCGCCTTCGGGCTCCTGCTGACCCCCGCCGTACTGCCCGCGCAGGGGCTCTCCGGCGACGGCATCGGAATCTCCCCCGCCGTCCTGGAGCGTCTGACGCCCGCCAGCCAGCGGCGCGACGACCTCCCCGAGCGCTCCTCCCGCTGCCGCGGAGCCTATCTTCGCACGGAGACCCGCGGCCGCAAATCCACCTACCGGCTGGCAGCCGCCCTCTCCACGGAAGACGACAATGCGCAGCTGACCATCCAGCTGGACCGCCAGGAGCTCCAGACCATCACCGAGGTCCGCATCTACGAGACCCTCCTGCGCACCTTCGTCCCCGGCGAAACCGAGGACCAGGGGACCTACGACTACAGCCGCCTGGACGGCGAAGTCTGGGAGGGGGAGAGCAGCCAACGCACGATCACCCTGCCCGCCGGCCCCCTGGTGTCGACGAAGGTCCTTCTGAACGGCGTGGAACTCTCCACCGACCGCACGGGCCTGGTGCGGGATCCCGACTGCCGCCTGGACCTGCTGGCGCTCTTCGATGACCTGAGCACCCGCTCCGCCGATTTGGAAATCCGTGTTGCGGGCTACGACCCCCTCCACTTGACCCTCACACGGACCATGCCCCGCCGGCGCCCCAGCGACGAGCGACAGCTGGACGAGGACGAAGCCGGCGAGGTCCTGCTGGCCTACGGCCTGGACTTCCGGTTGAGCAAGGGGAAGCCCGAGCAGGACGCCCTGCTCTGCCGGGTGCGCTTCCCCAAGGACTGCGTGCTCCTGGAGGCAGGCAAGCCGGTGCCCGTCACCGTGGAGGTGGAGAATCCCGGCAGCGTCCAGACCTCCTGCCTCATCGCCCGCACCTTCTCCCGCATGGAGGGCCTGGACGGGAAGCTCTTCTACTTTGGCGCAATCCCCCCCGGAGGACGACGCGCGTTCACCCGCATGGTCACCATCCCCGCCACCGAAAAAGCCTCCCGCGCCATGGCGGAGATCCGTTTCTCCGACAGCTGGAGCATCCCGCCGCAGGTCCTCAAAATCGACCTGCCGCTGGTACGCTAGCCCTTCTCCCCACGCCCCCTTCATCCTGCAACCATTCCCAGAACTCCCAACGAAAACCAAGACCATGAGCAAGAACTTCCCCATCCCCAGCGACGCCGAAATCCAGCAGCGCTATGAGCTGGCCAAGAAGGCCTTCGCCGACCTGGGCGTCGACACCGAGGCCGCACTGAAGACCCTGGCGGAAACCCCCTTCTCCCTCCACTGCTGGCAGGGCGACGACGTCCACGGCTTCGAGGTCCACGAGGGCGCCGTCAACGGCGGCGGCATCATGAGCACCGGAAACTACCCCGGCTGCGCCGCCTCCCCCGAGCAGCTCCGCTGCGATGCCGAGCGCGTCCTGAAACTGCTCCCCGGCAAAAAGCGCTTCAACCTCCACGCCATCTACGCCGAGACGGACGGAAAAGTGGTGGACCGCGACGAAATCGCCCCTGAGCACTTCGCCAAGTGGATGAAGTGGGCCCGGGAAATGGGCGTCGCCCTGGACTTCAACCCCACCTTCTTCGCACACCCCCTGGCCGACTCCGGCTACACCCTCTCCAACCGCGACAAGAAGATCCGCGATTTCTGGATCCGCCACGACAAGCAGTGCCGGCTCATCGCCGCCGCCATGGGCGAGGCCCAGGGCTCCCCCTGCATCGTCAACCACTGGATCCCCGACGGCGCCAAGGACCAGCCCGTCGACCGCCTCACCCCCCGGCAGCTCCTCAAGGACTCCTACGACCAGATCTTCGCCGAAAAGCTGAACCCCGCCTTCATCCGCGACGGCCTGGAGAGCAAGGTCTTCGGAATCGGCATGGAAGACTACACCGTGGGCTCCCACGAGTTCTACATGAACTACGTGGCCTCCCGCCCCGAGAAGGACCTCATGCTCACCTTCGACATGGGACACTTCCACCCCACCGAGACCATTGACGACAAGATCTCCTCCGTGGCCACCTTCCAGAAGGAACTCCTCATCCACGTCTCCCGGCCCATCCGCTGGGACTCCGACCACGTGGTCATCTTCAACGACGATCTGCGGAACCTCTTCCTGCAGCTGGTCCGCTGCAAGTTCCTCAAGAACACCTACCTGGCCCTCGACTTCTTCGACGGCTCCATCAACCGCGTGGGCGCCTGGGTCGTGGGAACCCGCGCCGCCCAGAAGGCCGCCCTCTACGCCCTCCTGGAACCCACCGGGACCCTCGATGAATTCGAGCGCAACGGCGACGGCGCCATGAAGCTCGCCCTCCTGGAAGAGCTCAAGGGTGCCCCCTGGGAAGCCGTCTACGACGAATTCTGCCGCCGCGCCGGCGTCCCCGCGGGCCCCGCCTGGATCAACGACCTGGTGGAATACGACCGCACCGTCGCCCGCTGCCGCTGAAAATCCCAAGGCCTCCTCCCCATGACCACCCCTCCAAAAGCGCAACCCGCGAAGCTCCAGCGGTACGCCATCTCCGTCATGTACCATGACCAGGTGGGCATCGTGGCCGATGTGAGCGACGCCATCCGGCGCCTCAACGGAAATCTCCTGGATGTCAGCCAGACGGTCCTCCAGGAGTATTTCACCATGATCCTCCTGGTCGACTTCTCCCATGAGACCAGCAAGCAGGCCATCCTGGACGCCCTGCACGCCATCCCCTCCCTCGGGGACGCCTGCTTCGGCGTCCTCCCCTGCCCCGAGGACCATGTCATCACCACCCCCATGAGCCGCGAGGACACCTACGTCCTCACCGCCTCCGGTCCCGACCACCCGGGATTGGTCGCCACAGTCGCCGCATACCTCAAAGAACGCGGCATCAACATCGTCGACCTCTCCAGCCGGAACCACCGGGGAAGCTACACCATGATCTGGCAAATCCAGATCCCCAAGGACCTGGATGTCCGGAAACTCCAGAACAGCATGGGACTGGCCTTCCGGGACCAGCTCGACATCGGTCTCCGGCACGACGCCCTCTTCCGCGTCACAAACGAGATCTAGACAGAAACACGCAAACACAGAAAGGGCCGGCGGAACGACACTCAGTTCCACCGGCCTTTTCTGTGTACTGAGGGGACTGTTGGCGGTCCACGCAGGGAAACACAGCGCCTCCCCCCTCCTCCCACCGGTGTTATGCTAGCAAAGCCGGTTGTATCTCCACTGCAGGAGGAGCGCGGAGTTGAGGATGACCAGGAAGGAGCCGCCATTGTGGACCAATGCGCCCACCACGGGGTTCAGGGTTCCGACGGCGGCCAGGATGATGGCCACGAAATTCACGCCCATGGAAAAGCACATGTTGAGCTTGATGGTGGTCATCATGCGCCGGGAGAGCGCGATGAGGTGCGGAAGCTCCTTCACGTCGTCGTTCACCAGGGCGATGTCGGCGGCGTCCACGGCGATGTCGCTTCCCACGCCGCCCATGGCGATTCCCACATTGGCCTTCTTGAGGGCGGGTGCGTCGTTGATGCCGTCGCCGATCATGCAGACAGGCTTGTGTCCGCGCTGGTATTCGTCGATGGCGGCCAGCTTGTCCTCGGGGAGGCAATCGGCTTTCACCTCCTGGATCTTCAGCCTTCCGGCGATGGCCTTCGCCGCATTCTCGTGGTCCCCGGTCAAGAGCGCCGGCGTGACATGGAGTCCGGAGAGGCAGGCGATGGTGGAGAAGCTCTCGCGGCGAAGGGTGTCGGAAAGCGCCAGGAATCCGGCGAACTTCCCATCCACGGAGACGTATGTCACCGTGCATCCCTCGTCCAGGAAGCGCCCCGCCGCCTCCGGCGGAGCCATCTCCACGCCCCGTTCCCGGAGCAGTTCCGGATTTCCGGCGCAGACCCGGTGTCCGTCAACGATGGCGCATACGCCACGTCCGGGGAGCATCTCGAACTCCTCGGCGGGGAGCGGCTCCGCGCCGTCCTTCCGGCAGCCCTTCACCACCGCCTTTCCCAGGGGATGTTCGGAAAACTGCTCCGCCGACGCCGCCAGGCGGTAGAGCTCCTCCCCGGAGAGGGCGTCCGAGACGCTCCCCACGCCCACCACCTCGGGGGCGCCGTAGGTCAGGGTGCCCGTCTTGTCGAAGGCCACCACCTTCACCTGGGAAAGGCGCTCCAGGGCGTCGCCCTCCCGCACCAGGAAGCCGTGGCGGGTGGCGTTTCCGATGGCCGCCATGATGGCCGTTGGCGTGGCCAGCACCAGGGCGCAGGGACAGAAGACCACCAGGATTGTCACCGCGCGGATGGCCTCCCCGGTCACCAGCCAGGTCACGCCGGCGCTGGCCAACGCGACCACCACGATCCAGGTGGCCCAGCGGTCCGCAATGCCCACGATCTTCGCCTTGCCCGCATCCGCCGACTGCACCAGGCGCACCATCCGCTGGATGGAGCTGTCCTCGCCCACCTTCACGGCGTCCATCTCAAAGGCGCCGAACTGGTTCACCGTGCCGCTGGAGACGTCGTCGCCCACCGTCTTGTCCACCGGCATGGACTCGCCGGTCATGACGGACTGGTCAATGGAAGTCTGGCCGGAGACAATCACGCCATCCACGGGGACGCTCTCGCCGGGCAGCACCCGGATCCGGTCCCCCGCCCGCACCTGGCCCGCAGGCACAATCTCCTCGACGCCATCCCGCAAAACCCGCGCCGTCTGCGGCGTCAGACGCACCAGCTTCTCTATGCCGGCACGGGCGCGCGCAACCGTCAGGTCCTCCAGAAGCTCGCCCAACTGCATGATGAAAGCCACCTCCCCCGCCGCAAAATACTCGCCGATGCAGAGGGAGGCGATCAGTGCCATGGCCACCAGCACGTCCGCCTTGATGTCGAAGGAGCCCGCCAGACCCACGAAGGCCTCCAGCACAATGGGCACGCCGCACAACACGATGGCGACCCACGCGGGCTCCACGCCGCAGGGCCGCACCCCAAAAAGACTGCACAACACCGCAACACCCGACAACACCAGGAACACAATCTCCTTCCGCGTGCCGCCCAACTCCAGAAAATCCTCAATCTTCTCCAAAAACGCCTTCATGGCAGGGAATCTCCTCAAGCTTATACGGGCATTGGCATCAATACCCATACTTGTATAGGTTTATTGCTCAACAAAAAAAACATCCTTGTCCGCCCGGCTCCGCGCAAGACGCGCGCGGCCGCTACTTCATGTTCGCGAAACGCTCCACCGCCTTGGTGAAGGCGTCAATGGTCTTGTCGGCGTCGCCGTGCCGAATGCCGTCCAGCACACAGTGCCGGATGTGCCCCTCCAGCACAACCTTGCCGCAGCCATGCAAGGCGCTCTTCGCCGCGTTGATCTGGGAGAGGACATCCTCGCAGGGGACATCCTCCTCAATCATCCGGTCAATGGCCTGGACCTGCCCGATGATCTTCTTCAACCGGCGATGCAGACTCTCCGAATTCATGCACTTCTTCATGACATCCTCTCCTTCTGAAACCCCAAACGCCAGACACAAACCCGAAATCCGCCAAACCGTTTCCCGGGCGACGCCATCAATATATACCCATACGGGTATTTGTTTCAAGCCGGCGGGCGGACAATTCGCCGTGCCTTGCCACCGCCGCATGCTTTTTCGCCCCCCCCTTCCGGCAAGGCCAGAAGCCGCTTCGTGGCGGTGCCGCCGTCCCGGAAACCGGGATTTCCGACATTTCCTGTTCTTTTTCAACGAGAAAGAATGAAAAGCATCCCTTCACACTCGCAAAAGTCCAACGACTTTTGCGTCTCTCCCCTGCATTTTTCGAGGGAGATTTGATTTGGTGCCCCCCTTTTTCAACTCTTTTCGGATGAAAACAGCCCTGTTTGCGACTCTCATCCGCTTTGGGTTTCACAACTGGCAACATTTTTACCACACCGGCAAATATTCTTCCAAAAACATCCAGAAAACCCTCTCTTTCTCATGGTTTTCCGCCTTGTTTCGCCTATATTTTGAGCAATTGGCATTTCCCTTGCTATTTTTATGTCGTGGGCGTTCCGGAGTGGTTCCGGAGTCGCCGGAAACAGGAGTGCCATGAGATTAGCGGGACTTGATTTTGAGACGGCCAACAGCGCCTCGGGCAGCATTTGCGCGGCGGGCTGCGCGCTGGTGGAGGACGGCGTGGTGGCGGGAGGACGGGAGTGGCGGATCTTCCCCCACAAGGGCTGCCGCTGGATGCGCCCGGACTTCACGGAGATCCACGGCTTGCGCTACCGGGACGTATGCCATTCCCCGGAATTCCCGGAGGTATGGCCCGCCATGCGGGAGATGCTCCTCTCGGCGGAGTGCGTGGTCATCCACAACGCCCCCTTCGACCTGGGGCATCTGCGCAGCGTGCTGGCCCTCTACGGGCTTCCCCCCGTGGAATTCGACTACGTGGACAGCGTGCGCATCAGCCGCCGGCGCTTCCCCCAAATGCCCTCCCACTCCCTGGACGCCATGGCCGAGCGCTTCGGCATCCAGTTCCGCCACCACAACGCCCTGGAGGACGCCGCAGCCTGCGCCGCCATCGCCGCGAAGATGGGCGTGCCCGACGACCTCCGGAAACACTTCGACTCCGCAATCCAGGGGAGATAGCAATCCATGGGAAAGACCCTCATCCTAACCGGCTGGTTCTACCACGACTACGCCCTGGCCGCCGCCCTGGCGCTGCGCCACTTCAACAATGCGGACATCCTGGGCATGAGCAGGCGCCGTCTCCCCGAATACCTGGAAAAACCGGGGAACTACTCGCGCATCGTCATCCTGGGCGTAAGCCTCCTGGGGGATGTCAAGCGCCTGGGGAAGGCCCTGGCGGCCCTGAAACGCAAAAAGGTCCCTGTCTCCTGGTTCAGCACCGTCCAGATGCCCGGCGAACTGGACGACGAAGTCCGCGCGAATCTGGAGACCCACATTGACGCCGACCTCGACCTCGCCGGTCTCGTGGCGGAATTCTACGGCCTGGACGCCTCGGAGATGGCGCCTCTCTGCGATGCCAGGACGCCCCTGGGACGCAAATACTGCGGGCTTTTGGACGCCGCCGGGTACTTCTACCGCAACTACCAGGACCAGGAGGCCTACCCCGCAGTCATCCGGCACATCGCCGCCCTGGACCCCGAATCCAGGTGGACCGACGGCGAGCGGAAGATGCTGGCCCACTACCGGCGCTACGGCTGCCGGGAGATCATCGGAAAGAGCGCCGCCATCCTGCAACTGCAGGACAAGATCTCCCTCGTGGCCCACCACGACCATGTCCGGGTGCTCATCCAGGGCGAATCCGGCACCGGGAAGGAGTCCGTGGCACAGCTGCTCCACAACAAGTCCCCCCGCAAAGACCAGGAATTCGTCGCCTTCAACTGCGCCAGCGTCAACCCGACACTGCTGGAAAGCATCTTCCTGGGACACGAGAAGGGTTCCTTCACCGGCGCGCAAGAGCGGCATGCCGGATTGTTCGAACAGGCCAACGGCGGCACCCTCTTCCTGGACGAGATCGGGGAACTCCCCAAGGACGCCCAGGGGACCCTCCTGCGCGTCCTGGAAGAGGGGCGCGTCCGGCGCGTGGGCGCCGAAGGGCAGGAGATCAAGGTGGATGTGCGGGTCATCTCCGCCACCAACCGGAATCTGCCCGCCATGGTCCGGGAGGGCGCCTTCCGCCTGGACCTCTACGAACGTCTCTGCGTGGTCCAGATCGAAACGCCGCCCCTGCGCGAACACAAGGAGGACATCGCGCTGCTGGCGCAAAACTTCCGTTCCCACATCAACCTCAGAAGGCGACTCACCCCGGAGCAGATCGAGGCCCTGGAGACCTACGACTTTCCGGGAAACGTCCGGGAACTCAACAACCTCCTGGAACGGGCGGAGATCTTCGGCACCACCGACTTCCACCAGCTCATACAGGAACACCGCAAGCTCAACGCCGGAATCTATTCCGGGGACGGGACGGCAAAGGAAACAGAGGAATTGCCCGACAACCTGAAGGAGGCGACGAGACTCCACATCCGGCGCGTCTATGAAAAATACGGCCGCAACATCAGCAAGGCCGCGGAAAAGCTCGACATCTCCCGCAACACCATGAGATCCTACCTCAATTAGGGAAGCGCCGCGAGGGGGCGCATTGCCGGCTGCAAGAGAGGGGGGAAAACCGCACCCGCATCCTGGGGGAAAGGGGGGATTCCGCCTCCGTCCGGCCCCCGCACACCCCCGGCGATCCCCCGCCGACATAACCACACAACAACAGAACAACCAAGGAGATACAACGACCATCAGAACCCCGGATCCGCCCTTATGATTCCCTTTGCAAGACACCGGAACAAAGATATCCACACCCCTCCCTTCAAAATCAATATGCGCTGCTGCTACACCTGCCATCAAAGCCCCTGGATGCAGAAGAAGATCCTCTCCTTCCTGCAGAACATCGTAAACAACCTCACGGTCGACATCGAGGACAACGACTTTTTCCTGCCCCTGGAATGCAAGGGCGCGAAGGAGCTGCTCCCGGAGCTCCTCCGGAACCGCCTCCCCAAGAAGAGCCTCAGCTGCCTGTATTACTCCAGAAGCCGCTTCTACCGCGAACAGGACCAGGAAGACGACGACGCGCTCCCCCGGGAAATGCGGAACGACCCCCACGAATGCCTCGGCGAGCTCTGGAACAACGAGGAAACCCGCCCCGTCCTGCGGGAAATCCTGCCCCGGCTGGTGGAGAACGCCCTGGCCCATCCCTGGGGTGAAGGCAACGAATCCGACCCCTTCCCCGGAAAAATCCAGGAGCTCCAGCGCACCCTCAAGCTCTCCGACGAGGAGATCGACATCTTCCTGTGCGCCCTGGCCTTCAACGAGGAACTCCTGGAGCGGCCGTGCGACGACAGGGGAAGATTCGCCGACAACCTCCCCTTGTTCGCCAAGGCCCTGGGAATTCCCGCACCCAGACTCGCCAAAGCCGTGGCCCCCCAACAGCCCCTCCGGCGACTGCCATGCCTGGACAACGACCTGGACGTGGTCCCAAACCTCTGCGAATTCCTCAACGGAATGTCCGAGGAGCCCCTGTCGAGCAGCTATTTCTCCAAGGACACCGGGGAGACGCTCCCCTGGAGCGATTTCCAGGAGCTCGCGAAAAAGCACGGCGGCCTCCTGAAGCGCATGCTGGCCTCCTGCGACAAGCCGGTGAACATCCTCCTCTACGGCGCCCCCGGCACCGGCAAGACCAGCTTCGCCCGGGCCCTGGCCCGGGAAGTCGGACGGACCTGCTACCTTATCGCGCAGGACACCTGCGACCGCACCGGAAGAGTCTCCAGCTCCCCGGAATGCCGCTTCGGCGCCCTGGAGGTCTGCGACGGAATGATCCCTGCGGCGGAAAGCCTCATCATCGTGGACGAGGCCGACAAAATGCTGCAGACCTCCGGCGGCTTCTTCTCCTGGCTCTTCGGGGGCGGCGGCGCGTCCCAGGGGGACAAGGGCCTCCTCAACTCCGTGCTGGACAAACTGAAGGCCTCCACCATCTGGATTGCAAACATCCCCGCCACGTGTCTGGACGAATCCTCCCGGCGGCGCTTCGACTACTCCATCTGCTTCGAGCCCCTGGACTGCGAACAGCGCAAGCGCATCTGGAGGAACAACCTGGTCCGCCTGGGCCTGACACGCCTCGTCAGCGCCCGCCAGATCGAGGAGTTCTCCGCGAAGTACCCCGTCAGCGCGGGCGGAATCTCCCAGACCCTGGAGAACCTGAAGGGAATGCGCCCCAGGAGATCCGAGGTCCCGGCCCTGGTGGAGAAGCTGATGAAGCCCCACTGCGAATTGCTGGAGGTCAAGCTGAAGGACGACCGGCTCCTGCCCTCCAAGGACTACTCCCTGGAGGGGCTGAACATCCAGGGCGACCTCCGGCTGGAACGCATCGTGGAGGCCATCCGCGCCTTCCAAAACCGCAAGGAGGACCGCCTGGAGCCAGACCAGCCCCGCATGAACCTCCTCCTCTCCGGACCCCCCGGGACCGGGAAGACCGAATTCGTCAAATACCTCGGCCATGTCCTGAACACCAAGATCAATGTCTGCATGGGAAGCGACCTCCTCGGCTGTTATGTCGGCGAAACGGAAAAGAACATCGCCCGCGCCTTCCGGAAGGCCGAGTCGGAACACGCGATCCTCTTCCTGGACGAAATCGACGGACTGGTCCAGAGCCGCGAAAGGGCCCGCCGCACCTGGGAGGTCACCCAGGTCAACGAACTGCTCCACCAGATGGAGAACTTCAAAGGCGTCATGATCGGCGCAACCAACTTCCTCCAGAACCTGGACCCCGCCACCATGCGGCGCTTCACCTTCAAACTCCGATTCGACTTCCTCACCGACGACGGCAAGCAACTCTTCTTCCAGAGGATGTTCCATGCCACCCTCGCCCCCGGGGAACTCCAACGGCTCCAAAACATCCCGAACCTGGCGCCGGGAGACTTCCGCACCGTCCGCCAAAGCCTCTTCTACTACGGCGGAGACGTCACCAACACCCAACGGCTGGACGCCCTGGAACAGGAGGCCGCCGCAAAGGAAAACTCCTCCTTCGCCCCCAAAACCGCCATCGGCTTCGCATAGATTCAAGGGGGGGGGAGGGAAGACGCATATTGACCGCAACAAAAATGCCCGCATTGCAGGCAATTCCGCAGGAAATACAGGCAACAACCCAGGCAACGAGCGGGCAAATTGCACATCCTCGGCTGTTGCGCTGATACACTGAAGCCCTGTAAGGCTAGCCAGAGGGCCAGTGCCCTTGGCGTGAGGCGGACGCATCCCCTGCTTGACTCGCCCGTAAAACGACCAGAATTCCATGTGCACCCGCAAACTCAGCGATGCCGATGGAGCTGATTGGCCTCTATGTGTGCACACCTTGCCGTATTTTGTCAAACGTCAAAAGAATATTTTTGTGCTATTAAAGAAAAATGATTGCAGCATTCCAAAAATGTGCTATTGTGTGGACGGCAACGGAGAAACCATCAGACTGTCTGACGAAGCATCAAGGGGTTCAAATATGGGCGTATCATACAATAAACTTTGGAAACTTCTAATAGACAAGAGCATGAAGAAGTCCGACCTGCAGATGGCCGCCGGCATCAGCTCCGTGTCCGTGGCCAAACTCGGCAGAAACGAGAATGTAAATACGGACACGCTGAACAAGATATGCGACGCACTTCAATGTGACTTCGGGGACATCATGGAGCGAGTCTCGGTTGCAACGGAGGAAAGGGAGCGGATGCCCCTGTTTCATCAGGGAGAAGTGCTCTGTCCACCTCAAGCCAATAAAGCATCCACTCCCCAGCCAGGATTTGCCCTCGGCGAATTGTTTTGCGGCCCAGGCGGGCTTGCCTGGGGAGCCACCAACGCCGACATCGGAAACCCGAAATACAGAATCTACCACAAATGGGCCAATGACTACGACGCGCAAACCTGCGAAACCTACAGCCGCAACATCTGCCCGGAAAGCCCGCAGTCCGTGATATGCGGAGACGTCAGGAAACTTGACCTTGGCGCATTGCCACCTATCGATGCACTGGCCTTCGGTTTTCCCTGCAATGACTTCAGTGTCGTCGGGGAGCAGAAGGGCTTCGAGGGCACTTACGGTCCGCTCTACAGCTACGGGGTCAGCGTACTGAAATCCCACCGACCGCAGTGGTTCCTGGCGGAGAACGTCGGTGGTCTCAAGTCGGCAAATGAGGGCAATGCATTCCAGAAGATTCTGGAGGACATGAGGCAGGCCGGCTATCGCCTCTATCCCAACCTCTACAAGTTCGAGCAATACGGGGTGCCGCAGGCCAGGCACAGGATCATCATCGTCGGCATCCGCGACGACCTGCCCTACGAATTCAGGATTCCAAGCCCCGAACCGTTCGCCGGAATCGACAACTCCTGCCGCACCGCGCTTGAGAACCCGCCCATCCCCAGCGAAGCCCCGAATGCGGAACTGACCCGGCAATCCCCACAGGTGGTGGAACGCCTAAAATACATCCGTCCCGGTGAGAACGCCTTCACAGCAAAACTTCCGCCGGAACTGGAACTCCATGTCAAGGGGGCGAAGATAAGCCAGATCTACAAACGCCTCGACCCAGCAAAACCGGCCTACACGGTCACGGGATCCGGCGGCGGCGGGACGCATATCTACCACTACTACGAGCCACGGGCGCTGACCAACCGTGAGCGGGCGCGTTTGCAGACCTTCCCAGATACTTATGTGTTCCACGGTTCAAAGGAATCCGTCCGCAAGCAGATTGGAATGGCAGTGCCGTGCAGGGGCGCAAAAATAATCTTTGAGGCCATACTAAAAACCTTTGCGGGAATAGACTATCCATCAGTTCCACCGAACATGGAGGAGTAGCCGCGACGGATGGAATTGAACCACGTTCCTTTTCTTTTTGGGAGGCTGACAGTGCATTTCACACCAGACTTGTACAATGAGATACTTGTTGCGCCCATGTCCAGAGAGGCCGACGAATTGAGGATATTGTCAGGCTACGCGACTTCGGCCATGGCCGAGCGCCATCTGCTGGAATTCTCCAACCTCAGGCTCTCCCTCCTGGTTGGGATGTGCCCACGCGACGGTGTTTCCATCACCAACCATCGGGGCTTCGTCTCCCTGGCGACGCTTCACGCAGGTGGTTTCCAGTGTAGCTACCGCCTAGGCATTCCAACCCACTCGAAGCTCTACATCTGGTATTCCCACGGACGGCCACTGGAGGCATACGTCGGCTCCGCCAACTACACCCAGCAAGCATTCGTGCTGAACTCGCAGAACGAGGTGCTTTCACCCTGCGATCCACTTGAGGCACACGACTATTTCCTGCGCCAGCAGGAACATTCAGCGGACTGCCTCGCGCAGAACATCGAAAACCAAATCCCAATCGTCAGGATATCACGGCATCCAGCCGAGAGAACCGGCAGAAATCTGTTTTCGCCCAGAAACAACACATCCACGACCTTGGACAACGTGGTCGTGACCAGCGTGGAGCTTCCCCTGTATTCCACAAAGACAGGGCATGTCGAGGCCCTCTCCGGCTTGAACTGGGGACAAAGGGACGGAAGGGACAGAAACCAGGGCTATCTCCCCGTTCCCGCGCCAGTGCAAAGATGCCATTTCTTCCCGTCCATCGCAGTCCGCTTCCACGTGGCGACCGACGACGGCCAGATGCTCGAAATGGCCGTGGCGCAGGCAAACGGCAAAGCCATACATACGCCTACGTCCAATGCAGCCCTTGGCGCGTATTTTCGCAGACGGCTCGGAGTCCCGTCCGGCCATTTCATCACGGACGCAGACCTTGAACGATATGGACGCCGCACAGTGACATTCACGAAATTCGACGATGAAACATATTTCATGGACTTCAGCGTAAGGCATTAACCGTGGACCTTTGAGGAAGACCATGCTGAACTACTGGTGGGTGACACGGCCAAAGAGAAAGCTGGACTCGGTTCCTGAGGTCCTGTCCACTATAGCGGAAAACGCACTTGACCAGGAATGGAGCGGCGAACGCGACTCACACCTTGAATTCGAGGACGCCCTGGAAACTGCCGGCCTCAAGCGCGAAGGCGACCGCCGCGACCACACGGGAGGCGGCGGAAGGACGTACATGGCCTGGATTGAGAGCCTTGGCCTGGTGTTCAAGCAGGAAAAGACTGGCAAAATCAGGATGACTCTAGCAGGCGAGGCGATCATGAACGGCGATCCGCCTGTCAGCGTGCTCACCGACCAGGTATTGAAATACCAGTTCCCTTCCGCATTCTCCGTCGGTCGCGGCGTAAATGTGGCGGAACGTTTCAAAATCCGCCCGTTCCGCTACCTCCTGCGTTTGCTGAGCGATCCCCGCATCCGCTATCTTACACAGGACGAACTGGCGAAGATTGTGATAACCGAGGCAGAGAACGAAAGTGATGCCTGCCACGAGCATGTTGTTGCCCGAATTCTCGCCTACCGCGAGGACGGGGATCGAATCCTGCCTCGAAATTTCGCGGAGTTGTACACGTCGTCAAAAGGAGCTGTTGACTACTCCAAACCATACAACCACCTTCTGGACATAGCGAATACCATATCCAACTGGATCGAATACACGCAACTCGCGCGGCGTGAAGACAAGAAACTGTGTATCCTTGCAGGCCGAGAGCGAGATGTTCAGATGATTCTGTCGAGCACTCCTCCATTCATCGACAGACCACACCAGCACGAGTTCTTCCAGCGGAAGTACGGCATCGACCCCAAGCACAGCAAGGACACCCGGAATCTGACCGAATCATTCGTGGTTACCTCCTACATGGTCCAGGAGCAGAAGATTAAGAAGGCGTTCGTCATCCAGTCCCTGCGCAACCCCATCAGCGGCATCACCACACCCATAATTGACGCGATATCGGAGAAAACCGGCATCGCGGCCAAGACCGTGGAAGAAATTCTGCTGAAGAACTACCCGCACGGGGCCATTGGCTCGTTCATGACGGAATACTTCGAAATGGCCTTCAAGGGACGTGATGTGGCCATGGAATTTGAGGTGGCTACAAAAACCATCTTCGAGAACACGTTCGGCTTCAATGCACGCCATGTCGGTCCGATTGGCCTCACCCCGGACGTGCTTCTACTTTCGGACAGCGCGGGTTACCAGGCGATTGTCGACAACAAAGCATACAGCAAATACAGCATCAGCAACGACCATCGGAACAGAATGGTCCAAAACTACATCAACGGGCTTTCGCACTACAGCCAGGCCATGTTGCCACTGGCGTTCTTCAGCTACATCGCAGGCGGGTTCAGCCCGTCGATTGACGCGCAGTTGCAAAGCATTGCCGAAGAAACGGGGGTCAGGGGAAGCGCCATGCCCGTCTCCAACATGATCAAGCTCATCAACCAGCATTCAGAGACACCATTCACGCACGAGCAACTTCGCGAAATCTTCTCATTGAACCGCAGGATTGAATTGAAAGACTTGATTCCTTCCTAATGGACACCATCACTCCACAACAGCGCAGCGCGGTCATGAGCCGGATACGGTCGAAGGACACGAAGCCGGAGATGCTTGTGCGCCGCCATCTGCACGCCATGGGGTTCCGCTACCGCCTGCATTCCTCCAAATTGCCGGGGCATCCCGACATCGTGCTTCCCAAGTGGCACACGGCCATCTTCGTAAACGGATGTTTCTGGCATCGCCACGAGGGATGCAAAGTCGCCGCAATGCCCAAGTCCAACGTGGAGTTCTGGCAGGCAAAGTTCGACCGGAATGTCGCACGGGACATGAAAGCGCACGCTGCGCTGGAAGACGCGGGATGGCATGTGATTGTGCTTTGGGAATGCGAGGTGAAGAAACAGCTGGATGGTCTGCCAGGCCTCATCAAGGAATGGGGGACAACGGATGCAGGCCGGGAAACGGAATAGAACCGCAAGGGAGTTCCTGCTTTACGCACAGTCGCAGCCGGCACGGGGTGGACTCTCGCGCCGCGCACGGAAAAGCGCCTCCGCGTCCTTCTGGTGGACGGCGTTCCGCGGACATGCGACGCCAGCGGAAGCGGGATGCTGACCATCGAACCGCAAGGGGAATGTTCCATGGATTTCACATATCACTATGAATCCCCCCTGGGGGGCATCACCCTGGCATCCGACGGGGCCTCCCTGGTCGGCCTCTGGTTCGACGGGCAGAAACACTTCGCGGACACCCTTGGGGAGCATCATGGACCGAGGGAGCTGCCCATATTCCTGGACACGGTGAAATGGCTGGACATCTACTTCAGCGGAAAGGCCCCCGGCTTTACGCCGCCGCTGGCCATGCGCTGCACGGAATTCCGCCAGGCCGTCTGGGAGGCCATGCTCGGCATCCCCTTCGGCAGGACCATGACCTACGGCGGGATTGCCTCCCTCGTCGCCAGGCGGCGCGGCCTGGAGCGGATGTCGGCCCAGGCGGTCGGCGGCGCAGTCGGCCACAACGCCATCTCCCTCATCATCCCCTGCCACCGCGTGGTGGGGGCGGACGGCAGCCTCGAAGGCTATGCGGGAGGCATGGAAAGGAAGCGGAAATTGCTTGCGCTGGAACAGGTCGGCGTGGAGGGACTGTCCGCACCAAAAACAGGAGCCGCCCCCTGAACATGATGTCCCCCACGGGAATCCAGGGGTCCTTCCAGCGCACGGCGGAAGCCCCGGCTCCCCGTCCCTCCACCTTCCCAACAGGCATGCGCCGATGCCCCCAATATGGATGCCGCGGCCGCCAGGACGGGCGCCATTCCGGCTGTCGCCGCCGGGACACGCGTCTGGAACACGGGCCGGCCGGGTTCCCCCCCCCCCCCGGCGTCAGCCACCGCATCCCGGAGGGGGCGACACCCCCCGCGCCGCCTCACACAGAAGAAGTTGCTGACACCGATTCCAGACCTCTGGAAAAACCAACGCCAGATGCCTCTGGGAATCAATGAAGAACGTCAAAGGCCGCCCGTCTGAGTTGCCAAGCCATCCTATTTCGGCGTCGTCACTGTGGGGGGAAGCAGCGGCCGTTCCGCTTGCTGGGGCAGCTACTGCCGTTGGAGAATGTGCCTCCTGTGCAACGATAGCAGATCTCGTTTGTCAGGGGCTTTCCGCCGAAGAATTCATCCAGATTGGCGAGAGTCGTGGTAGCGATGTTCTCCAGCGCCTCGTGGGTCAGGAAGGCCTGGTGCGAAGTCAGAATGACATTCGGCAGGGACACCAGCAGCGAGAGGGTCTCGTCCTGCTTCGTCACATTGGACCTGTCCTCGTAGAACCACTCGCTTTCCTCCTCATAGACATCCAGCCCCGCGCCGCCGACCTTGCCGGAGCGGAGGGCCTCCAGCAGCGCGGCGCTGTCAACGAGCCCGCCGCGGGAGGTGTTGACGAGGAACACGCCGTCCTTCATCTTGGCCAGGGTTCCGGCGTTGATGAGGTGGGCCGTATTGGGCAGCAGCGGGCAATGCAGGGAAATGACGTCGGATGCCGCCAGGAGCGTGTCCAGGTCGACGTATTGCAGGCCGTCGTCCTCCTTCGGAAACTGGTCATACGCCAGCACGTGCATTCCAAAGCCCAGGCAGATGTTGGCGAAACAGCGTCCGATCTTCCCCAGGCCGATGACGCCGGCGGTCTTCCCGTGCAGGTCAAAGCCCGTCAGCCCCGCCAGGGAGAAATTGTAGTCCCGCGTGCGTGCGGCCGCCTTGTGGAGATGCCGGTTCAGGGTCATCAGGAGCGCGGCGGCGTGCTCCGCCACCGCATAGGGCGAATACGCCGGGACGCGCACCACCGTCAGCCTGCCGCGGTATGCCGCCTGGAAATCCACGTTGTTGTACCCCGCGCAACGCAACGCAAGCACACGGACGCCGCATGCCGTCAGCCTGTCGATGGTCGCCGCGCCGATGTCGGCATTCACAAAGGCGCACACCGCCTCGCATCCATTGGCGAGAGGCGCGGTCTCCGGCGTCAACCGCGTGTCAAAGTAATGGATCTCATAACGGCCACCGTTGGCGCCGTCAAAACTCTCCCGGTCGTAGGGCTTCGCATCAAAAAAGGCGATCTTTGTCATTGGGCAGGATTCTCCGATTGCCGTTTTTCCCGTGGAATCTATGCTCTGCACAGAGAATGCGCTTAACTTGGCATCCGCAATGGATTATGCAAGCGGGGAGCGCCGGATTCTTGTTCCGACGGGCGCCCCCCGTCTGCGCTTCCTCCCCGCCTGCCAGCCCGACAGGGTGAACGTGCATGCGCGGCTGGAGATTCTGAGTTTTGCATGCGTTTGTAGCACTATTGGTCTAGGTGAAGGGCTTTTTGATATTCAGCCCTTCGATCCTTCGGGAGGAGTGTAAACGGTACCGGCAAGCGGAATTCTTTGAAGACGTCCACCTGTGAGCCGACGATTTCCGTCACGATTTTCTGCCTGTGCGGATGTTGAATGAGCTTGATGGAGCGAAGCTCCTCCAGCATGTGGCGCCGGGTTCGGAAGAGTCTCTGCAACTCCTTGCTGGCGTTGTATTTCCTGTATATCATGCAGTTGAGGGTCAGTGCGACAAACTGGACAAACAGCCTGCCGTCCACGCTTTTCTTTCCGTTTTTGATGCTTTTCGTGGCATCACATTCCCGCCGGAACCCCTCAGGGTGTAAAGTTTTTCACAACCACATTTGGGACACTATCCCCCCCCCAAAAAAAAGGCCGGAGGCTCGTGGCCTCTGGCCCATCCGAAATGACAGTTTGATGCGAGAGTTTCAGCGTTCCTGCAGGATTTCCAGGTAGCGTTCCAATCGCTGGTTGAGGTAGGTGGCGAACAGCATGGCCATTGCATCCCGTTTCTTGCCGGAATGCCAGGCGTCGAATGCCGCGTAGTACTTTGCCCGGTCGGAGAATTTGATGTCGATGGGGGGGAAGCCGGCCTTCATCAATTCCAGATTGACCAGCAGACGACCGGTTCGCCCATTGCCGTCAATGAACGGATGGATGCCCTCGAATTCGATGTGGAAACGCGCCAGCCGGGGGATCAGGTTTTCCCCGGAGGAGAGATATTCCTGCAGAAGCTGCTCCATCTTCGGCTGAATGAGATAGGGCTGCACTGGCTCGTGCAAGGCACCGACGATGCGCACCGGGACCCGTCGATAGACTCCACGGTCCTCTGGCTTGTCTGATAGCACCAGAGAGTGAATTTGGCGGATGAGGCTCTCCGTCAAGGGCATCGGATTGCTGACCTGCCCGCAGATGAAATCAAAGGCCTGCTGGTGTCCCACGGCCTCCAGATGATCCTTCAGCGGCTTGGCACCCACGGTCAGGCCCTTCAGCACCAGGCTGGTTTCCTGGAGCGTCAGGGTGTTCCCCTCGATGGCATTGGAATTATAGGTGTATTCAATGACAAACTCCTCCCGCAAACGCTCCAATTCGCCCTGGGTCAGGGGACGGCAGCCGTCCAATTGGCGCTTCCTGCCGGCGATGTCATCCAATAGTGCGGCAAGAGTACGTCTGGAACGCATGTCCTCCGGCTTTGGGGTGCCTTCCGGAATCTGCCAGCTGTGGTTGACCATCGTCGCTCCGGCGATGCGCCCGGAACTGCACAGCAGCCGGACTCGCCGTTCGGAAATCTTCCATTGTCTTGCGGCCTCTTCAATCGTCATCGTCGTGAACCCCTGTTCCGGAATGAAATTTGTCAATCGGCATAATATAATCCATTAATCGGAATGTTTCAATCGTGCAAACACAAGCCTGCCGGAGGCAGCAGCTGCTTATTTGGGAAAATTGCCAGTGCACTTCCCGACCAAAAGGCCGATATTCTGAAATACAAAGAGTAGAAGTGGCCGACTTGGGAACATTGACGGGGATGGAATCTATACCGACCCCGTTAAGGCAATCCGTAAATTAAGGAGGTTTTCTATACCGACCCCCGTTAAGGCAATCCGTAAATTAAGGAGGTTTTCCAGCCAACCTACAAGGAGACCTC
This sequence comes from Bacteroidaceae bacterium, assembly GCA_963621575.1. Lineage (GTDB taxonomy): Bacteria > Verrucomicrobiota > Lentisphaeria > Oligosphaerales > Oligosphaeraceae > UBA1724. The sequence goes on along the minus strand of CAVFEH010000008.1, from coordinate 49,806 downwards.
ATGAACAGCAGGAAACAATGGACACCCCAGGAAAAGTTCAAGATCGTGATGCTCGGTGCCACGGCGCAGACGACTTCGCGCCTGTCGCAACGATGCTCGTCCAAAGCCTGTCACCGACATCCCCCACACGGTCTGGTCGCCTAAAGCAGCCCTCCTTCAATCGCCTGCCTTCGCTGCGCTCAGCTAGTGCGCACCTTGCGTTCGCCCGATCTGGAAGGCCAATTTAACAGAAAAGGCCAAGCGGCAATCGCTTGGCCTTTTCTGTTAAATTGGTCGGGACGGAGAGATTCGAACTCTCGACCTTTTGTCCCCCAGACAAACGCGCTAACCAGGCTGCGCTACGTCCCGACGGATTTTTGGGGGAAGGCATTGCCCACCTTTCGGAAGGCGGGCTTACTATAGCCCTGTGGGAGGGGTTTGCAAGGTTCGCGCAGAAAAAAGGGAGAAAAACGCGGCGCGTCCAAAAATCCCCATCCTGTTTCCCGGGCGTGCGCGCGTGGGCGCATGGGAAACAGGGCTTACATTATTCTCCGCGGTTCAGGAGTCCCCCGCAAAGGTGGGAATGCGGCGTTTTTTTCCAGCGCCGTCCAACGGGCGTCTTTTTATACGGAGGAGAGGCATTTCATGGGGTGGTTCAACAGTGACAAGGAGATGAAGGAGCGGGAGGGGGAGGTCCAGCGGAAGTATACCGAGATCAAGACCCTCCTGCAGAGCCAGCAGAACGAGCTGACAGCCCGTTTCCAGGAGCTGGGCAACCTGGGGGCCTCCATCATCACGCAGAGCGACCTGGAGTCCATGTACCAGGAGCAGCTCAAGACCCTGGAACGGCAGAAGGAATCCCTCTCCCACGCAGTCGCCGTCTACCAGGAGGCGGCCCAGCGCTTCTTGGACCGGGAACAGGAGCTCTCCCGGCGGGAGCAGTCCGTGGTGGAGCTGGAGTGCGACGCCAAGGCGTCCTTCGCGGCGGCGTTGGACGAGCAGATGCAGCCGTTGCGGAACCTGAAGTCCGAGCTGGACGCCAAGGGTCAGCGGATCCTGGCCATGCAGGAGGAATTCAACCGGAATTTCGCCGTCCAGGACCAGAAGCTCCTGGCCGACTTCCAGCGGCTGAGCGCCACCCTCAAGGAGAAGTTCGACGGGCTCCAGGCGGATCTTCTGAAGGAGAAAGAGGCCATAGCCGCCCGTGAGGACGGCCTGAACAAGCGGGAGATGGCGCTGTCGGTCCGGGAGGCCGAGGTCCGCCAGGGTCTGACGTCGGAGCGTTCCGGAATGCTGGAGGAGTTCAACGCCGCCAAGGGCCGTCTTGCGCAGCAGGAAGAGGGCCTGAAGAAGCTCTCCGAGGAGCTTTCGCAGAAGCGGATCTCCCTGGAGCGGCAGGAGAAGGATTTGGCCTCACGCCTGGAGGCCGTGCAGAACCGCGAGGCCATCGCGGAGGCCGGCTTTGCCAAGGAGCGCGAGGCCATGCTGGCCCAGATCCAGGAAAGCCGCGAGGAGGCGTCCAAGGCCATCGTGGAGATGCAGCGCCAGGCCAACCTCCAGTGCGACAAGTTCCTCAAGGAGTGGCAGTCGGTGCTGGGCGAGGGCCGCAGCAAGATGCTGGAGGGTCTGACGGCGGATGTGCAGGAGAAGCGGAATGCGCTGGCGGAGGACTACAAGGGCCTCTCCGAGCAGAAGCAGGAGATCGCCCGCCGGGAGCGGGAGCTTTTGACGAAGGAGGGCGACCTCCAGGTCGCCCAGGCCTCCCTGGAGCAGAAGGAGCGCTTCCTCCAGGAGAAGGAGCATATCATGGAAGACCACTTCCGGAAGATCGCCGAAGAGCGCATCCAGGCCACCCACCGGGAGCTGGAGGCGGTCCAGCAATCCAAGGCGGAGCTCAGCCAGAAATACGCCGCCCTGCAGATGGAGATGGCGAAGTACCGCGCCAACGGAGGCGCAAGCGCGGGCCTCTCCTAGAAAACGTCCCCCAAAAAACACCACGCCCCCGGATGACGTTCCGCACCACCATCCTCGCCCTGGCGCTGGTCGCGCTCCTCGCCGCAGGGTTTCCTGCGCAGGAGGGCTCCCCGCCCTTCCACGGCATCCTCAACGCCCTGCCCCAACCGCAGGCGGAAGACGCGCTGCTCCTGGAGGCCCGCATCCAGGGGCCGCCCGACGGAAAGCTCTCCCCAGGCTGGGAGGTCATCGTGGAGCCGCCGGGGGACTATGAGTGGGAGGTCCTGGAGGCCCCTGAGGCCTACGAAGAGGAATTCCTCCCCGCCAACGCCACCCTGCGGCTGCGCGTCTCCCCCCGCCCGCCAAAGGACGCCGCCGTATCCTTTGTTTTCCAGGGCTGCGTAAATACCCTCTGCTACCGGCCGCAGTCGATTTCCCTGGACGGCGGAACAATATCCGCCAGCACGCCCGGGTCCGCCACGTCGCCCGGCGGTTTTCCGGAGGGCTGGCGCCTCTCCGCGCCCCTGGGAGGATACGCCCCCCCCGACGCCTTCCTGGAATGGCTGGAAGCCGCGCGGACGGCGGACGGACAGGCGGGGATCCACGAAAATCTTCTCACAAGGGGGTTCCGGCTCCACGGATGGCTCTGGGCCTGCCTGCTCGCAACAGGCATGGGCGTGCTGCTGAACTTGACGCCCTGCGTACTCCCCATGATTCCCGTCACCCTGGGCGTCCTGGGCGCCCGCGGCGGCGGGGGGGGACGCGGGCGCGGCGCGGCCCTGGGGGCGGTCTACGGGGGCGCCATGGCGCTGGCGTATGGCGCCTCCGGCGCACTGGTGGTGGCGCTGGGCGGGCAATTCGGCGCCCTCCACGCAAAGCCGCTCTTCCAGTTCCTCCTGGCGGCGCTCTTCCTGATCCTGGGGCTCTCCCTCTTCGATCTCTTCTCCCTGGACTTCACACGCTTCCGCCGGGGGCTCCCCGCCGACGCCAAACGCGGCTCCTACGGCACCGCATTCCTCCTTGGGGCCACCGCCGCACTGCTGGCAGGCGCCTGCGTGGCGCCAGTGCTTCTCTGGGTACTGGCGCTGGCCACCGACCTCTACCAAAGCGGACACACGGGCGCGCTCTGGCTGCCGTTGCTGCTGGGAGTCGGCCTTGGGGCTCCCTGGCCCCTCCTTGGCGCCGGCATCGGCGCCCTTCCCCGCCCCGGCGCCTGGATGAACCGCCTGAAATCCCTCATGGGCGTCGTCATCCTGCTCTTCGCACTCCGTTCCGCAGCCACCGGAATCCGCCTCATGAAAGCGCCTGACGCCGTCCAAGACGGCCCCTGGATGACGCAGCTGGACGCCGCCGCCGCCCTCTCCCAAGACACGAAAAAGCCCCTCCTTCTGTATTTCCGGGGAGAGGCCTGCGCCGCCTGCGACAAAATGGAAAGAGGCACCCTCCGGGATTCCGCAGTCCTCCCGGTGCTGGAGGAGTTCGTCTGCGTGGGCATCTGGGGAGACCGCCCGGAGAACCGCGCCATGGCGGACGCCTGCCATATCCTGGGCTTCCCCACCTTCCTGGTAGCCACCCCGGAGGGCGTCGCCCGCTAGAAGCGGTGGAAAGTCCAGGAGAGGGGGCGGTCGTTCTCGTAGGGCATATAGCCGTGGAAGGGGCGGGGGTCGCCGTCAAAGACCAGCGGCAGAAAATACCGGTCGCCCTCCCACATGGGATACTTTCCGAAGTCCTTCAGGGGAATCCAGGAGAGGGGCCCCTCCTCATTCTGTGGCAGGGGAGTGCCGCGGAAGGCGGTGACCAGGAAGATGAATCCCATCCAGTCCTCCCCATGGGGTCCGAAGCCCGTCCAATTCACGGTGCCACGCAACTGCATGGCGGTCACTTCCAGGGTGGACTCCTCGCGGATTTCCCGGACCATGCCGGCGGCCACATCCTCGTTGGGCTCCAGATGGCCGCCAAGGCCGTTGTACTTGCCGAACTGCTCGTCGCCCTTCCGCGCGATGCGGTGGGTCATAAGCACGGATTGCCCGTCGGGAGAGAGGATGTATCCCAGGGTGCCAAGGATGGGGCAGTAGTTTTTGGACATTGCGTGAATGGCCGCCTTCAGAGGGAGAGTCCCGTCCGGAGAGTCAGTTCCCCTTTCGAAACGGGGTGTGTCAAAGAGAGCCCCCAGGAGAGGAGCGCGATTCCGCCGCCGGGAGCGAGGGGTCGGCTTTCGGCGGGGGCGCCGTATTTGTCGTCGCCGCAGATGGGGACGCCCGCGGCGGCCAGTTGCGCCCGGATCTGGTGATATCGCCCCGTCAGCAGGTCAATCTCCAGGAGGGTGGCCTTCGGACGGACCTCCAGGACGCGATAGCGCAACCGGCACTCCCGGGCACCGGGGTCCCTGGGACGCGCCAGGCGCGCGGAATGCCCGCCATGGGCAAGCCAGTGTTCCAGCTCGCCTTCCGGGCCCGGGAGCCGTCCGGGGGCGCCCCACACCAGCGCCCGGTAGGTCTTGTGGATTCCGTGGTTCCGCTGCGCCTCGTTGAGCCGGGAGAGCGCCTTGGAGGTGCGGGCAAAGAGCACCACGCCCCCCACCACGCGGTCAATGCGGTGCACCGCCTCCAGAAAGACCTCGCCCGGCTTCTGGAAGCGCTCCTTCAGGAACGCCTTTCCGCGGGCCTCCAAAGAGTCCTCCCCTGTGCCGGACGGCTGGGTCAGCAGTCCCCACGGCTTGTCCAGCACCAGGAGGTGGTTGTCAAGATGGAGGGGTTCCGGCGCCATGGGGTGCGGGCCTCTAGGCCCCCTGGTTCCACCAGGCCTCCAGATTTTCCATGGTCTCCCGGATGTCCTTCAGCTGGTTCTCGTCCTCGGCGATTTCGCGCTCGATGATGAACTCTCCTTGGAAACCAAGCTCCTTCAGGCGCCGGATGAAGACGGGATAATGGACCATCCCCTGCCCCACCTGCTTCTCCGCGCCCAGGTTCACGCCGTCGGTGGGCACGCAGCCGTCCTTCACGTGAATGTTGCGCACATACTTTCCGAAGACCTCCAGGGCGTCCACGGGGCAGCCCTTTCCGTAGAGAAGCAGATTTGCGGGATCCAGGTTGATGCCAAGGTTATCCAGGCCGAAGTGTTCCTCGCAGGTCTTGATGGTGCGCAGCAGCGTGACGGGGGTCTCCTGTCCGGTCTCGAACCAGAACTGCAGCCCCAGGGACTTGCAGTGGCGGGCCACCTCCACGATGGCCAGCACCACGGGCCGGAACCCGGGGTCGGTCATGTTCTCGGGGATGAAGCCGCAATGCGTAACGACGGCGGGCAGTCCCAGCTCCTTCGCAAAGTCCGCGGCCTGGCACAACTCCCGGACGCGCATGGAGCGGTAGGGCGCGGGCACCAGTCCCAGGCTCAGGGGGCCCTCGGAGAAATTCCAGTAGACCGGGCCGCTGTAGCCGGCCCAGTAGGCGGAAGGCGCCACCCGCTTCTCCTCCATTTGCTGGAGGATGGTCTCCAACACCTTGGCGCGCAGCTCCTTGTCCACATAAAGCCCCGTATTCCAGACGCAAATCTGGCACGTCTTCATGCCCAAGCCAACGATGCGGTCAAAGATGTGGCTGCAATCCGGAAAGACGGGATTGACGATGGATCCAATTTTCAGTGTCATGGAAGGACTCCTCGCAGAAAAAAGGGGGTGCGCTGCCCAGCAACGGAAAAGCCGCAATCGGCGCTGCGGATGCGGGGATTGCGGCTTTTTCCAGGGGGGCTTGCGGGGCGAGGCGGCCCGCCGGAAGTCATCCAGCGGAGCATGGCGGGGCCGCCGGGGGGAGCGCCCTACTCCTCCTCGTTGGCCAGGGCCTCCGCCACGTCGTCGGAGAGCTCCATGTCGTGGTAGACGGCCTGGCAGTCGTCATACTCCTCCAGGGCGTCCACGAACTTCTGGACGCTCTTGGCGGTGCCCACTTCGGAGACCAGGGTGGTGCTCTCAGGGATCATGGCCAGGGTGGACTCCGTGGCCACAATGCCATTGGCCTCGAAGATGGCCAGGATCTTGGCGAAGGCGTCGGGGGCGGCGATGATCTCGGCGGTGCCGTCGTCCACCTGGATGTCGTCCACATCCACCTCCATGAGCAGATCCATCAGCTTGTCCTCGTCGGCCCAGTCGCCCTCGACCACGAAGCGGCTCTTGCGCTTGAACTTGTAGGAGACGGCGCCGGAGCCGGCCATCTTGCAGTTGTGGCGGCTGAAGAAGGAGCGGATGTCGGAGGCGCAGCGGTTCTTGTTGTCGGACATGCAGTTGATGATGACGGAGACGCCGCCGGCCGCGTAACCCTCGTAGGTGAACTCCTCGATGGCGGCGCCGCCCAGCTCGCCCGTGCCCTTCTTGATGGCGCGGTCGATGTTGTCGTTGGGCATGTTCGCCGCCTTGGCAGCCGCCACGGCGGCGCGCAGGCGGGCGTTCAGCGCGGGGTCGCCGCCGCCCTCGCGGGCGGCCTGGATGATTTCCTTGGAGACGCGGGAGAAGATCGCGCCGCGCTTGGCGTCGGCAGCGCCCTTCTTGTGCTTGATGGACGACCACTTGTTATGTCCGGACATAAGAGACAGACTCTCCTCTTTTTGGGTTGGAAGAAGATACGGGTGAGGGAAAACGGCAAAATGTAAGCCCTCCGGGCGATTTTTCCACCAGCGTCCGCCACCGCCCCGTCCCCCCCCGCGGCGCCGTTTTGGCGGAGGCGGAGTGGGGGTATTTTCTTCAGGGGGCGTGGGGCAAAATGGCGAATGGGAGTTACTTTTATTCCCATTCCGCGCCCCTGGGCGGGCAACGCCCGGACGCGCGCGCCACGCTTTCCCCTCCGGATCCCGTCAACACCCGCACACTCCCCCAGAAAACAAGGAGTCGCCTCCATGAAAAAAGCCCTTCTTCTCCTGGTCATGGCAATGACCCTCGCCGCCGGCAGCCTCTTCGCCTTCGACCAGACCGCCCTCCAGCTCAGCATCTGGTCCCCCAAACTGCAGCTGGTGCCCCCCGAAATCGCCATCACCGGCCTGAAGCTGAACCTGCCTTACGGAAGCAACTGCCAGATCACCGGACTGGACGCCGGACTGGTCTCCATCTCCCGCGACCAGGGACCCGACCTGGCCGCCCGTGTGGCCGCCCTCCAGGTGAACCTGGTCAACTACACCAGCGGCTCCTTCTCCGGCCTGCAGGTGGGCCTGGTCAATGTCTCCGACACCTCCTGGGGCATCGTCGCCGGACTGGTCAACTCCGCCAACAGCCGCGCCAGCGGCATCCAGCTGGGCCTCATCAACTCCTCCCTGGAATTCCGCGGCCTGGAGATCGGCCTGGTCAACTACACCGAGTTCCTGGAAGGCGTGCAGATTGGCCTGGTGAACATCGCCAAGCAGTCCACCCTGCCCTTCTTCCCCATCCTCAACATCTGCTTCTAGTGCGCGGAATCCCTGCGGATTTTCCCCACGGCGAAGAACGCCGCGCCCCCCGCGGGGGCTAGCGGCGGAACGGGCAGCGCCCCGCCACCCAGGCGGGAAGCTGCCCTTCCTTTTTTCCGCAAGACACAGCACCCCATGCGCCTCCCCGACCTCCCAAGGAAACCCTGGCCCCTCCTCGCCGGACTGGCGGCGTACGCCTTCCTCGCACTGCTGACAGGCGCGCTCCTCCTGCCACGCGCCTCCCGCGAGGCCGCCCTCTCCCGGCGGCTCCTGGAACTCCAGCGCGGCTGGCAGCGGCAGTCCCTTCTGACCCAGATGGCCCTGGACGCCCAGCTCAATGCGCGTCCGGAGCGCCGGGACGACCTCTTTGCGCAGGCGTCCCGGGAGCAGCACGTCCAGGAGCAGCGGCTGCAGGATCTTCTGGACCTGCCGGGGAAGGTCCCCCTGCACGCCTTCCGGGAGCTCTCCGAACAGCACCGCGCCATCTCCCGCGCGCTGGACGCCCTCCGGGATTCCCGGGACCGCTCCCGCGCGCTGGAGGGTCTGGAGGCCGCCCTGCAGAAGGCCCACGAGGAGATCCTCCAGGACCAGAAGGCCCTCACGCACTCCGTCTGGGGCACCCTGCTCTTCTGCCTCCTCTGGCCAGCCCCCCTCCTGGGCGCCGCACTCTGGGCGCTCCGGATCCTCTGGCGGCAGCAACAGCGCCAGCGGCGGGTCCTGGGAAACTACCTGGCCCTGCCCACGGCCACCCTCCTGGAGGGCGACGGCGACCCCCTCCCCCAGAATCCCTCCGAGCCCGGCGACCCCTTCCTGGAAGAGGGGCTGGCGGAACTGCTGAAGCGGGTGCGCCGGGAGGCGCAATCCCGGGAGCGTTTCATCGCCACCATGTCCCATGAGATCCGGACTCCCATGAACGGCCTCCTGGGCTTCCTTGCAAGCCTCCAGGAGACCCAGCTCAATGACCAGCAGCAGCAGTATCTCAAGGTCATCGACGCCAGCGCCAAGGGTCTCGTCCACGTCATCAACGAGATCCTGGACTTCACCAAGCTCCGCGCCGGAAAGCTGGCGCCCTCCCCCGTCAGCTTCGACCTGCGCGCCTTCGCCCAGGAGCGGGTCACCCTCGCCCGCCAGGCCGCCCGAGGAAAGAAGGGCCTGAAGGTGCAGCTGGACTTCCCCGGCGAGGCCCCCCTGCTGGTGCGCACGGATCCCTCCCTGCTGCGGCAGGTTCTGGACAACCTCCTGGGCAACGGCGTGAAATTCACCGACCGCGGCGAGGTGGTCCTGGAGATCCGCGCCACCCCCCAGCCCGACTCGCCGCTGCTCAAGCTGGACTTCTCCGTGCGGGACTCCGGCATCGGCATGACCCAAAGCGAGCAAAAACACCTCTTCCGCCCCTACGAACAGGCGGGCCTGGCCATCGCCCGGAAGTACGGCGGCACGGGCCTGGGCCTCACCATCTCCCACGCCCTGGTGGAACTGCTGGGCGGCGAACTGAAAGTCTCCAGCAACCCCGGCGAGGGCAGCGACTTCTTCTTCACCCTCCAGTGCCCGCCCGCGCGCCCCGAGGAACAGGTCCACCTCTCCGACCTCTACCACGTGAAACTCCCGCGGGCCGAACTCCGGAAGCGCCGCGCCCTCCTGGTGGACGACACGCTCACAAATCTCTTCCTCCTGGAGACCATCTGCCAATCCGTGGGACTGCCCTACCGCACCGCCGAAAACGGCCGCGAGGCCCTGGAGCTCTGCAGGGAACAGCATTTCGATGTCATCTTCATGGACATCCAAATGCCCATCATGGATGGATACACCGCCATCCGCGAAATCCGGAAACTCCCCGACACCGCCACCACGCCCATCGTGGCCCTCACCGCCTCCGCCTACCAGGAGGACGTGGAGAAGGCCCTGGGGGCCGGCTCCACCGGATTCATCCCCAAGCCCTTCGAACGCGACCAGCTGCTGCTCTGCATCGCCGAGGCACTGGGCGTCACCGCCGAACGGGAGCTTCGGGACGACCGGCAGGAGATCCCCGAGGCCCCGGAACAAGCCATCATCCGCCGCATGCACGATTTCATGCAGGAGCAATACCAGCTTCCGCTGGGCACCATCAAGATGATCCTGGGGCAGACCCTGGCCGACTGGCGCCCCCTCCTGGACAACCTGGGCAGCTACGCCCAGCAGGGAAACGCAAAGGAGACCCTGGCGCTGCTCCACCGTCTCAAGGGCATGCTGGCCGCCATCGGGCTGCTGGACCACTCCGAAAAGACCGTGGCCCTCATGGAGGCCTTCCGCGAGGGCCGCAAGGAGGAGGGGCAGACCATGCTGCTGGGCTTCCTGCAGTCCCTCACGCGGATCTTCAAGGCCCTGGAATCCGACGTGACCCTCCCCGGCTGACCCCTGCCCCGCCCCGCGCCGTGCTGACCCTCCGTTTCCAGTCCGGAACCCTCCTGGTGGAGAACGACGGCCCCGCCGCCGCGCCGCTCCCCGCCGCCGTGGCCGCGCTCTGCCAATACGACCGGAGGGTGGACGCATGCCGCGCCCCCGCCTGCCACTACGCGCCCATCCTCCTGGCCCTGCACCAGGACGGCGTCCCCTTCCGGGACCTTGCCCGGGAATACCTCCCCCTGGAGGGCCTCCCGCCCATCCCCCGGGAGCCCCGCTTCTACCAGCGGGAGGCCCTGGAAGCCTGGCGCCGGAAGCAGCGCCGGGGGCTGGTGGTGCTTCCCACGGGCACGGGGAAGTCCTTCCTGGCGCAGATGGCCATCGCCGACGCCGCGCGTTCCACGCTGGTGGTGGTGCCCACCCTGGACCTGGTGGCCCAGTGGGCCCTGCAGCTCCAGGCCGCCTTCGGGCAGCCCACGGGCATCTGGGGCGGCGGCAGCCACGAAACCGCCCCCATCACCGTCTCCACCTACGACTCCGCGCTCCTCTGCATGCCACACCAGGGAAATCGCTTCGGACTGCTGGTGGTGGACGAATGCCACCACCTCCCCGGCCCCGCATATTCCCAAATCGCCCGGGAGTGCCTGGCACCCTACCGCCTGGGGCTCACGGCGACCCCGGAGCGCGACGACGCCCTGGACGCCGAATACGCCACCCTCCTGGGAGGAATCTGCTACCGGAAGGAGATCACCGACCTCCCCCAGGAGACCGTCCTGGCGCCCTACGAAACCCAGACCATCCCCACGCCGCTGGACGACGAAGAGCGGGAGCGCTACCGGCAGGCCCGGGGGATCTACATCGGCTTTCTTCACGAGAGGGGCATCAACCTGGGCTCCCGCCAGGGATGGGGGAACTTCCTGCGTGCCTGCGCCCGGCAGCCCAACGGCCGCCAGGCGCTGCGGGCCTACTGGGAGCAGCGCCGCATCTCCCGCTCCCCCCGGAGCAAGTTCCGCATGGTGGCGAAGCTCCTGGAAGCCCACCGCCACGACCGCACGCTGATCTTCACCGCCGACAACGAAACCGCCTATCGGATCGGAAACGCCTTCCTGCTGCCCGTGCTGACCCACCACACGAAGACCACCGAGCGCATGGCGTTTCTGGAGGCCTTCCGGGAGGGCCGCCATCCCGTGCTGGTCACCAGCAAGGTCCTCAACGAGGGCGTGGATGTCCCCGCCGCCAACGTGGGCATCGTGGTCTCCGGCTCCGGCTCCGTCCGGGAACACGTCCAGCGCCTGGGCAGAATCCTCCGCCCCGCGGAGGGGAAGACCGCCATCCTGTACGAATTGGTCACCCCCGACACCGCGGAGACCTATACCTCCGAACGCCGCAGAATGCACCCCGCCTACAACGGCTGACCACCGCCATGCTCCTCCCAGCACACGTCAGCGCATTCTCCCGGCAGGGATGCCTCCATCCGCGCTTCGCCGACCGCACCCCGGAGGCGCTCGCTTTGGCGGAGCAGATGATCCAGGCCTTCCAGGAGGCCTTCCAAAACCACCTGCCCCTGGGAGAACTGGACGAACTCCTCCAGCCGCTGCTGGAGACCGCCCACGACCGCAGATTCGCCCTGGCTCTCCGAAAACTCCTGGAAGACCGGTGCCACTGCACCCTGGACGACAAAATCGACTTTCCCGCCGAACGCGCAAGGGTCCTGGATGCCTCCGCACAACTCCTCCTGGAAGACGCGCCACTCCCCCGTGCGGACGCCTGGCAGGCGGAATTCCGGAGGCTCCTCCCCGGCAGCCCGCTCCTGGCCGCCGGAAATCTCTACGGGGACCTCCCCGAAAACCAGACAATCCTGCGCTTCGAGGCCCCCGCCCCCGCCGCACTCCTGGACCGCCATGACACCGGAGTCGTCCAGGCACTGCTCCTGGACAGCAAGAGCCTGACCCTCACCGTGGGCGCCACCGACGCCCCGCAGCTCCGCAGGCTCTGCCAGTATCTCCGGTTCTTCCAGCTCCTGGCGGACATCGAGACCCTGCCGCCCCTGGGGAGGAAGCCCGGCGAAGCGCCCCTCCAACGCCTCAAAATGACCGTGGACGGCCCCGCCGCACTCCTGGAGCATGGCCGGAAATACGGCCTCCAGCTGGCACTCTTCTTCCCCGCCGTCTGCACCATGCCCGTCTGGGAGCTGAAGGCCGTTGTCCGCTGGAGGGAAAGGGAGTCCACGCTCACCCTGAACCAGGACTCCGGCCTGAAATGCCCCTACCACAACTTCGCCGCCGCCCTCCCCGAAGAGGTCCGGCGCCTCCGGGAGAACTTCCCCGCCGGCGGGCCCTGGAGACTCCTGGACGACTTTTCCCCCCTCAAGATCCGCGGCGGACAAACCGTATTCCCCGACTTCGCATTCCGCAAGCGCGGCTCCCCCAGGATCTACTCCCTGGAACTCTTCCACCGCTGGCACTCCGCAGGCCTCCTCGGCCGGCTGGACTATCTGGCCTCCCACCCGGAGCCCCCGCTCCTCCTGGGCGTGGAACGAAGCCTCCTGAAACGCAAGGAGATCGCCGAGGCCCTGGAAGGCTCCGAGGCCTTCGCACGGGCGGGATTCCTCTACCGGGACTACCCCACCCACGAAAAAATCCTCAAGGCCCTGGATTCCATCGCCGAAAAAAAGGAGCCACACACGAAAAAATAGAGTATTTTGGAATGGCTTCCGACCATTTCCGCACCGAATCCACCATTCCCACAGGGGTGCCGCCGGTTATATTAGCCATCGCCTGCCCCCCCTGCGAAGAAGCCCTTTCCCTGCCTCTCTCGCGGCACGGCAGCCCCGCTTTCCCCGTTGTCCCACCAACACGAATCCCGACCATGAACCGACTTGCCGCCCTCTTTGCCATCGGCCTTTTCGCCGCCGTCCTCTCCGCCGCGGACGTCTACGTCTATGAGAACCGCGCCGACCGCCCCCCCGCGAAGGAGTGGAATCTGACTGCGGGGAAGGCCTCCGTGGAGCAGACCCCCTGGCCCAACGGCGAATCGGGCCTCACAGCCAAATTCACCTATCAAGCCGACCCCGACGGCTGGCCCTCCGCCAAGCTCTACTTTCCCGAGGGCCTGCGTGACTGGAGCAACGCCAAGACCCTCACCATCCAGGTCTACTGCGAGAAGCAGGGCAGAGTGAACATCTGCCTGGCCACCTACAACGACCCCAAGACCAAGAACCTGGGCGAAGGCGACTACCTCCAGTTCGAACCGGGACGGCACACCATCGTCATCGACCTGAATGTCGTCAAGGGCTTCGACCTGAGCCAGGTCAAGTATCTGGACTTCTTCGCCTCCCGCCCCCAGGAGAGCTACTCCCTCTACGTCGGCGACATCACCCTCCAGATCCTCTCCGAAGAGGAGGAGGCCGCCAACCGCGCCGCCGCCCTCCAGGAGGTCGTCCGGGGCTTCCAGTGGCGCGCCAAGGCCCTGGACAACAAGATTCCGCCCTCCGCGCGGACCCTCCAGGCCGCCCTCCAGAAGATCTCCCGCAGCCGGCAGAACACCTGGGACGAGGTGAAATACCTCCAGAAGCAGGCCGCCAGCATCTTCCCCCGCCTGGACAGCGCCATCTTCCGCAATGAGGCCGCCCTCCACAACGGCCTGGCCGCCCTCTGGTGCGCCCCCGAGGAGAAGGTCCTGCGCAACGGCTACGCCTTCTACAACGCCCCCGGCCATGAATACACCCTGGACGCCGCCCGCGGCGAAGGCGAATCCGCCCAGCTGGTGGCCTTCGCCCTGGAGGAGCTCCCCGGCGTCTCCGTGAAGGTCCTCCAGCAGCCCGCCCGGGAAGACGGCGTCCTCCTGCCCGCGGAGGCCCTCAAGGTCTCCCCCGTGGGATACGTGAAGGTCTCCAACCCCGAGTACACCATGGAGCACCTGGGCTACTGGCCCGACCCCATCCTGGAATACCTCCAGAAGCCCGTGGACCTAGAGAAGGAGACCTTCCAGAGCTGGTGGCTCGATGTCCAGGTCCCCGAGGAGCAGAAGCCGGGACTCTACCGGGGATCCCTCCAGATCTCCGACGACAACGGCCGGGACATCCTCATGCCCTTCGCCGTCCGCGTCCACGACTTCACCCTGAAACCCGGCGTCCCCTACTTCTCCCCCTGCTGCCTCCCCTACCAGAGTTCCCTCCAGAGCTACATCGCCAACCCCCGGCAATACTGGAAGGACATCGCCTCCATGCTGATCCAGCACCGCCTCGACCCTGCCGAAATCTACTACGGCATGGACCGCAGCTTCCTGGTGGACAACTCCAAGTGGCTCCTGGAGCACGGCGCCACCGGCTTCAACATGGGATACGTCAACTGGGAGGTGGACGACGCCTTCGCGGCCCAGGTCGCCGACGCCTACAAGCGCTGCAAGGAGGCCGGCATCCTGGACAAGGCATACATCTACTGCTACGACGAAAGCCCCGCCAGCAAATTCGACATGATCCGGCGCTCCCTGAAGCGCGTCCGCGAAGTCGCACCGGGCATCCCCCTCTGGACCACCCTCTACGACGCCTCCTTCGGGGAGGTCAGCGACCTGGACGAGGTCATTGACGGATGGATCCCCCTCAATGCCTCCTACGACAGAAACGCCGACGCCGTCCTCCGCGCCCGCGCCCGCGGCGACAAGGTCGCCTGGTACGTCTGCTGCGCACCCACCAGCCCCTTCGCGAACGTCCTCCTGGACCTGCCCGCCGCCGGCAATCGCCTCCTCATGGGCTTCATGGCCAGGAAATACAGCATCGATGGCTTCCTCTACTACAGCACCTGCCGCTGGCTCGAAACCCTGCCCGACGGGAAGACAACCCCCATCCCCGTCCCCGTGGACGGCGACTCCACCCTCCTCCCCGAGCCCTGGAAGGGCGAATCCTTCCGGAACTTCCCCGGCGACGGGCGGCTCATCTATCCGGGAAAGGACGCGCCCCTGCCCACCACACGGCTCAAGAGCATGCGCGACGGCATGGAGGACTGGATGTACCTGGACCTTCTGGAGAAGGCCCTGGCGGACTCCGGCAGCATGCCCGCCGACTGGCGGGAGCGCGCCCGGCAGGAGCTCCAGGTGGAGGACTCCCTGGTGAAGAACGTGGCGGACTGGTCCCGCGACCCCGCCCCCATCCAGGCGAAGAAGCTCCGCATCGCCGCTCTCCTCGACGAATACACACAGGCGAATCCCTAGTACACAACCGGGGGGGGGGCACACCCCCCGCCTCTGCCCCACGGGACGGACGGTTTCCACACCGTCCGGCCCTTCTTTTTCCCTAGGTAAACACCCCGCCTCCGGATATATTAGCCCCACACCTGTTTTTCCCCGCCCCCCCCATCGCAACGACCATGAAACGCTCCCTCGCACTCCTGCTTGCCCTGCTGGGACTCTCCTGCACACTCTCCGCCGCCGGCCAGCCGCAGCCCGGCGATCCCGACTACTTCCCCATCACCGCCTGGGGCTTCTGGGAATGGCTCGACCAGGATCCCGGCCAGAAGGTCTTCGACGACATGGCCGAGGCGGGCATCACCATCGCCGGCTTCGCCTCCTCCACCAAGTGCCTGGACAAGGTCCAGAAGGCCGGGATGCACGCCTTGGGCCATCACCGGATCCCCGGCGACATCTTCTGGGGGGAGGACCTTGACGAGGAGGGCATCCGGAAGGGTGTCCGCGACACCGTGGAATTCTACGGACGCCACCCTGCCATTTGTGGATACGTCCTCCAGGACGAGCCGGACACCCGCCGCTTCCCCACTCTCGCCATCGCCGCCGACGAGGTCCGGAAGGCGCACCCCGGCATGCGCCCCTATATCAATCTCCTGCCGAACTACGCCTCACCTGAACAGTTGGGCGCACCCACCTGGACAGACTACGCCAGGCAGTACATGGACACCGTCAAGCCCCCCATCCTGGGATACGACTTCTATTCCCTCTTCGAGGACCCCGATGCCCCCCTCCGCCCGGGGTACTGGAAACAGCTGGCGGAATGCCGCGAAGTCGCCCTGGAAAAGGGCGTGCCCATGGAGACCTGCCTCCTCTCCGTAGGCCACCTCGACTACCGCATCCCCTCCGAAAACGACCTCTTCTTCGAGGTCTACAGCGCCCTGCTCTACGGCGCCAAGGGAATCCTCTACTTCACCTACTTCGACCCCACGCTGGCAAACTACCGCCACTCCCCCGTGGACGCCTACGGCAACCGCACCGATACCTGGTACGCCATGCGCACCGTCAACAACACCATCAAGTGCCTGGCGCCCGTCCTGAACCGCCTGGACTCCACGGCAGTCTACCACTTCCAGCCAACCGCCCCCATGGAGCGGGAGGACGCCCCCGGCCCCGACAGCCTGGTCGCGGGCGTCTCCCAGCCAGGGCAATCCCTGGCCATCGGAGAATTCCGGGATCGCGAAAACGGCGACACATACGTCATGGTCCTCAACAAGGACCTGAAGCGCTCCACCCACATCAACGACCTCCTGTGGCGAAACGGCACCCCGGAAGACATCCAAGTCTGCAGCCAGAAGCGGAAAGGCGGGCTCTCCGGCTTCTCCGGCGAGAACTACTGGCTCGCCCCCGGACACGCCATGCTCCTGAAGATCGGAAAATAGACCCCATCCCGCAGGCACCATGAAACACGCGCTCCCGCTCCTGCTCACACTCACCGCCGCGCTCCTGGCCATGCCTCTCCCCGAGGCGCTGACCCACGTCAACGCCAGCACCGGCAAAGACCCCCTCGCCTACGAGGTCGGCGAACCCATCGTCTTCACCGTCCACTTCGGCGAATACAACGACCAGATCCCCAAGGGAACCAGACTGGCATGGCGCCTCCGCGGCGACGACGGACAGAATGCCGCCGGTGTCCTGGAGTGGGACCCCGCCATCCCCGCCACCATCCAGGGATCCCTGGCCTCCCCCGGATTCCTCTGGCTCCATGTGGACTTCCAGGGCCAGGACGGCAAGACGCTGCAGTTCGCCTTCGGCAGCGACGCCTGCCTGGACGCCGGCGCCGGCGTCCACCCGGAACTCCTCCGGGGCGTCCCGGCACCTGCGGATTTCGACGAATACTGGGACGACCAGCGGCAGGCCCTCCTGGATCTGCCCCTGAAGGCGAAGATGGAGGCCGCCCTGGAGAAGCCCGATTGCACCGTCTACAAGGTCACCGCGAACTGCCTGGGCCCCCGCCCCATGACCGCCTGGCTCTGCATCCCCAGGGACGCCGCCGGGAAATCCCTCCCCGTGGTGGTCGGATTCCACGGATACGGCTTCGCCGGTCCGCAATACCGCGATCCCTCCTGGATGAATGAAACCGAAGTGATCCGCATGGATGTGGGCGCCCACGGCGCCGACCTGGGACGGGAACAGGCCTACTATGACGCCCTCGAAAAGTCCCTCCTGGGCGAACATGGCAGCGACTACGCCTTCGACTACCGCGAGAACCAGAGCCGCGACACCGCGTACTTCCACGGGATGGTCCTCCGTGTCATGCGCGCCCTGCAGTTCGCGAAGACCCTCCCCCAGTGGAACCAGAAGGACCTGATCGTCGAGGGCTCCAGCCAAGGGGGGCTCCAGACCATCTGGGCCGCCGCCATGGACCCCGATGTCACGCTCGCCCGCCCCACCGTCCCATGGCACTGCGACATCGCCGGGCAAAGCCAGCTGGGGCGCGTCTTCGGCCCCTGGAGGATCCCCTACGCCCCCGCGCTGGAATACTACGACGGCATCCACATGGCGCACCGAATCCACTGCACCATGGAAATCACCCGCGCAGGACTCGGCGACTACATCTGCCCGCCCTCCGGGATCGCGGTCTTCTACAATGCCCTCACTTGCCCCAAGACCATCCACTGGTACCAGGGATCCAGCCACGGATTCGTCCCCAAAGGCTCCCAGGTCTATACCAGGCAGGACTAAGGAATTCCCAATTCCCCGCCGACGCAAAAAAAGGGTCCCTCGGCAACCGCCGAAGGGCCCCTTTCTTTTGCGTCAGACGCCTGCGCCCTTACTGCATGATCTTGTCGCCGCCCAGCTCGCTGTCCATGCCGGGATACCAGTAGTACTGCTTCGCCAGATTCCAGTTGTTGCACTTCTGGTCGTTGATGGCCTCCACGTGTCCGTCGCTGAAGCTGAAGTTCATCATCTTGGAATGGCGGAAGTAGGCAGCACGGACGGTGAGGTCACTGAAAGCGCAGACCTGGTCACAGCTCGTGAGGAAGAGATTCTTCAGGCCGTGCCTGTTGGTGCCGTCAATGATGTTGACAAAGATGGAGGGGTATTTGATGGAGCTGACGCGGTGCCAGGTGGCAGAGATGTTCAGGGTGGTGGGGTCAGTGCCGTACCATCCGTAGACAAAGCCCATGCCGATGTTGGCCTGGTAGCCAATGTTGCCCAGGACGCGCTCGCTGGTGGGGCAGGAGGGGCAGTGCATGACCTTGTGCCAGGAGGACTTGTCCTCGCCGGAATCCAGGTTCGCGGCCTTGGGATCCTTGTCATACCAGGTGGACCAGTCCATGGGGGTCTCGGGAATCATGGGATTGTAGCAGAACCAGGGACGGATGGTCTTGAGTCCATCGTCGGTGGGAGTGGAATCCGTACCGAAGGCTGTCCCCGCGTTCCCATAGCAGACGGGAGGCAGGTAGTCGTCATAGTCGTTGGCGTAGAGGAGGTTGCCCAGCTGGATCTGCTTCAGGTTGTTGGTGCAGCTGATGGCGCGGGCCTTCTCACGGGCCTTGGAAAGCGCGGGCAGCAGCATGGCCGCCAAAATGGCGATGATCGCGATCACGACCAGCAATTCAATCAGGGTAAAGGATTTCCGCATATTCTGTTCTCCTGTGATGGTGTGGATGAAAAACTTCAACAAAGGAAGCACTGGAGAAAGTATGTCCATAATTCTCCCAAATCTCAAAGACTGGCGCACAAATATCCAGACATTTTCACCCCCCCCACGACAAGTTATGACATATTCTGACAACATTCAAATACTGTCATGGCTTGTCAAAAAAAACGCGTCCAAGATTGCGACGCCGCTGGCAGGGGTGGGCGGGGAGTCCTTGGCGGCCCCGTTTTGACGCAGCCCGGAGGCGTCCCCGGTTCCTCGCTCCCCATGGACGCAACAAAGGCCCTCCGGCGAATTCGCCGAAGGGCCCTTTTTTGTGGTTCACGGTCCTTGCCGCGTCTATCAGGCGTTTTTACCGGCTGTAGGAGACGGATCGTTTCGTGAAGTTTTCATAGACCCAAGTGTTGGAGTGTGGGCCCTCGTAGGGATACCAGGCGTAGTACTTTCCACCCAATGCCTGGCATTCGGTGTCGGCGAGCTCTGCGTACTTCTCTCCCTTGATGATGGACTCCACGTGTCCGTCGGCGAAGGCGAAGGGGGTTCCGGAGGTGCCGTGGGAGCAGAGGTTGTGGAAGATCTCTCCCCCGCGGGGTTCGGTCACACCGGCGGCATACTTGTTCTCGTCTCCGGTATGGATGGCGTCACCCCAGAGGAAGAACGCGGAGGGGGCCTTGAACTGCTCGGGGCGGATGTAGACGCCGCGCCAATCCTCACCGCCGGGCCACTTGGTGTAGGCCAGGGCGCGGTAGCACCCGGGGCCGTACATGCGGGCTTCAGAGCAAATGATGCCGTAGGCCAGGTTCGCGGCCTTCTTTTTGGCATTGGGGCAGAAGGCGATGGGGGTGCGCTGCCCCCAGCGGGTCTCGTCGTTGCTGCCCCAGTCGGCGACCTGCGCATTCTCCCAGCCCTCCAGGGTGCCGTTCGTGGCGGCCTCGCCCAGCCACTGGGAAAGTCCCGTGAAGCCAATGCACCAGTAGCCCTCGTAGGAATCGCCATAGACGATGTAGGCCAGGGTGAGCTGCTTCAGGTTGTTGGTGCAGCTGGCGGCGCGGGCCTTCTCACGGGCCTTGGAAAGCGCGGGCAGCAGCATGGCCGCCAGAATGGCGATGATCGCGATCACGACCAGCAATTCAATCAGGGTAAAGGATTTCCGCATATTCTGTTCTCCTGTGATGATGTGGATGAAAAACTTCAACAAAGGAAGCACTGGGAAAAGTATATCCAAAAATCTCCCCAAATATCAAGGGCTGACGCACAGATTTACAGACAATTCTACCCCCCCACGACAAGTTGCGACAGTTTACGACAACGCCAAAACTCTGTCATGGTTTGTCAAAAAATAGTCCATCCAAGACTGCTGTGCCGCCGTCGGGGGGGGGAGTGGGGAGTCCTTTGCGGCCCCGTTTTGACGCAGCCCAGAGGCGTCCCCGATTCCTCGCTCCCCATGGACGCAAAACAAAGGCCCTCCGGCGAATTCGCCGAAGGGCCCTTTTTTGGGTGTCAACTCTCCCGGCACGCGCCTTGTTTGGCGTTGCCGGGAGACTGCGCCATTACTCCTTGGTTCCGTCGACCTCGAGAGTGTTCTCCTTGGCGCCGAGGGCGGCGTCGAAGGCGGCGGAGAGTCCGCCGAGTCCAGAGACCTCGGGTGTGCTGGAGAAGGTCGCGCCGGCGGTGGGCCGGTCGTTGTTCTCGAAGGTGGCGTTTCCGGTCTTCATGGTGAGGCCGATGCGGCGCTCGTCGGTGGAGATGTTCTTCACGCGGGCGGTAACGGTCTGGCCGACGTTGACCACGTCCTTGACGCGGTTCACGCGCTCGTCGGAGAGCTCGGAGATGTGGATGAGCCCATCAATCCCGCCGTCGAGTTCAACGAAGGCACCGAAGCTGGCCAGCTTGGTGACCTTTCCGGTGACGGTGTCGCCGACCTTGTACTTCTCCTGGATGTTCTGCCAGGGATCATCGGTGAGCTTCTTCATGGAGAGGCTGATGCGCTGGTTCTCCACGTCCACGTCCTGGATGACGGCCTCCACCTCCATGCCCTTCTGGAGCACTTCGGAGGGATGGTTGATCTTGCGGATCCAGCTCATGTCGGAGACGTGGATCATGCCGTCGATGTCGTCCTGGATCTGGACGAAGGCGCCGTAGCCGGTCATGTTGCGGACCTTGCCCTTGATGCGGGTGCCCTTGGGATACTTCTCCTTGATGAGCTCCCAGGGATTGGGCTGGGCCTGGCGGAGACCCAGGGAGATCTTCCGGTCGGCCTTGTGGACGGCCAGCACCACGGCGTCCACCTCGTCGCCGATGTTGAGCACGTCGCTGGCGCGGTTGACCTTCTTGGTCCAGCTCATCTCGGTGACGTGGATGAGGCCCTCGATGCCCTCCTCAAGTTCCACAAAGGCACCATAGGGCATGACGTTGACGACCTTTCCGTGGACGCGGCTGTTGACGGGGTACTTGACGTCGACGGTGTCCCAGGGGTTTCCCTCCTTCTGCTTGAGGCCCAGGGAGACGCGCTGGCGCTCCTTGTCGACCTCCAGGATCATGACCTCCAGCTCCTGGTCCTTGTGGACCACGGTGTGGGGATCCGTGACGCGGCTCCAGCTCATGTCGGTGATGTGGAGCAGTCCGTCCATGCCATTGAGGTCCACGAAGGCGCCGAAGTCGGTGATGTTCTTGACGACACCCTTGCGGATCTGGCCGGGCTGGAGCTCCTCCAGCAGCTTCGCGCGGAGGCGGTTGCGCTCCTCCTCGAGGATCTCGCGGCGGGAGAGGACCACGTTCTTGCGCTCGGTGTTGATCTTGATGATCTTGAAATCCATCTCCTGGTCCACGTAGGAATCCAGGTCGCGGGGCGCGCCCAGGTCCACCTGGGAGCCGGGCAGGAAGGCCTCCACGCCCACGTCCACGATGAAGCCGCCCTTGACGCGGCTGGTGATGCGGCCCTTGATGATGGAGCCCTCCTGGTGATTCTCGATGATGTCGTTCCAGGCGCGCTGGGCCTCGGCCTTCTTCACGGAGACCTGGGGGGCGCTGTTCTCGCCCTCGACGCGCTCGACGTAGACCTCGAGTTCGTCGCCAACCTTCAGATCCTCGAAGTCCTTCAGGTCGCTGCGGTCAATGAAGGATTCGGACTTGCCACCCACGTCGAGAAGGATTCCGTTCTCGTTCTTCTGGGCAATCGTGCCGTTGACGATGGTGTTTTCCTGGATGCTCTTCGCCTGTGTGGAGCCGCCCTGCAGCAGCTCTTCCATCGACGGCATGTTGTCTAATTCAATGTTACTCATACGCGGGTTGATGATTTGGTTGACTCTGTCTAGGGGAGATACGAAGCGCAAAAAAAGAAGAAGCCGCGCGGAGAACCCGCACGACGGCCGTCTGGCGCCGGAGCAGCGGCCGGAAGTCGTGTAATATAAGACACTTTCTGACAACTTCAATGTCCCCGGAACGCTTCCAACGGCGGGCCCGACTCCCTGGCGCGCCAGCCCACCCCAGCCGCGTTACGTTATTGCGTTTCCTTCTCCGGCGACATCCGCCGCCACCCCGCCCCCTCCCTCTCCACCGCCGCCCACCCTGCCCATGTCTTCGCCCTTCTTCACCAGCGCGCTCGCCAAGGCCCTGGAGCGGGAGTGGGACGATGCCGTCCTGCGCCTTCCCCCCAGCCAGCGCGCGCTGATGCACCGGCCCCTTTTCTCGGTCTCCCGGGAGCTGCCGGGGCGCTGGGGGCAGTGGCGCGGCGGCCGGTCCCAGTGCATTGAGTTGAATGAGAGGCTGGTCCTGGAGCATCCCTGGTATGCGGTGGTGGATGTCGTGCGCCACGAGATGGCGCACCAGCTGGTGGAGGCGCTCTACCCGGGATTGGACGAGGCGCCCCATGGCCCCCGCTTCCTGTCGGCGTGCAGAGGCCTGGGGGCGCGTCCCCAGGCCTCGGGGGACTACCCGACGCTGGACCAGGTGGTCTACCGGGAGGAAGAGGATTCCCCGGGGGAATCCGAGGGCGCGCGGACTCCGCAGTCCCGTCTGCTGGTGAAGATCCGGAAGTTGCTGTCGCTTTCGAAGAGCCCCAACGGGGAGGAGGCCCGTTCCGCGTTGTTGAAGGCCCGCGAGCTGGAGGCCCGCTACCAGGAGTCGTATGGCGAGCTCCAGGAAGAGGGCGCGGAGGGGATGGACTACTACACCGTCCTGCTGGGATGCCCCCTCCCCCGCATGGAGATCCGGGAATCCACCCTGGCCGGCATCCTCCAGGAATTCTACCACGTGCGCGCCATCTGGGAAAATGTGCCGGACCTGGAGTCCCCCCGCCCCGGCGCCCTGCGGCACCAGCTGAGCATCTGCGGCACCCGAAAAGACCTGCGCATCGCCACATACGTCTACGACTGCCTCCGCTCCTACATGAAACAGGCGCTCTACCAGCTGCCGCCCCTCATGCTGGGACAGGCGCTCTCGCGGGCACGGGTGCGCCGGGACTTCGAACTGGGGGTCCTGGACGGCTTCCGGCAGGCGCTGCGGGAGCAGAACCAGCGTCCGGAGATGCGCGCGCTGGTGCAATGGGACCGCACGCATCTGGAGGAATACTGCCGGTGGGTCTATCCCCGCCTGCGCTCCCACCACCATACCTCCACCATGCTCTCCCGGGAACACCGCGCCGCCGGCGAAGCGGCGGGGCGCCGCTTCCACCTGAAAGAGGGGCTGGAATCCCCCAGGACCACCAGGAAGGCCCTGAAATAACCCACATCCCCCGCGACTTTCCCCTCCGCCCCATGTCCTTCTGGAAGCCCAGCCCACTCTTCGGGAAGCGCCTCAGGCGCTTCCGCCGCCTGCGCCGCGGATGGTGGAGCTTCCTGCTGTTGGCGGCACTCTATCTCACGACCCTGGTGGCGGAGCTCACCTGCAACAGCGCCCCGCTGGCCCTGCGCCACGACGGGAAGTGGTTCTTCCCCGTCTTCCACCGCTATCCCGCAAAGGCCTTCACCCCCGACGGCGGCGACGCCGCGCCGGACTACGCCGTGCTGAAGGCGCGGGGCGTCTTCGGCGCCGATTTCGTCCTCTGGCCGCTCTTCCAGAACGATCCCTACCGCATTGTCTCCCGGGAGGAGATCCTCCCCCATCTCCGGGAACGAGTCCGGGTGACCCCGGAACCCCGGGTGGCCAGCCTGACCCTGAATCCGGAACTCGCCATCACCCGCTGCACCGGCGTGGAGAGCCTCCTGCCCCCCGGCGCCCCCGTCCCCGAATTCCAGAACCGCCCGCTGGCGGAACTGTGGCGGCTGCCGGAGGACCTTCCACAGAAGCTGGAGAGCCGCTGGCGCGGCGAGAAGAGTCCCGCGCTGGAATTTCCGCTGGCCCCCCGGCAGGGCACGGGACTCCCTCCCGTGCAACTCTCCTTCCCCGCCACCGAAGAACGCGCCGGCGGACGAAGGACCCTCCGCGCACGCGTCCTGGAGGCCAGCGCCGGCACAGGCGGCGCGCTCTCCCCCCGGCAATGGGATTTCCTGCCCGGTGAAGAGCGTCCCCTGCGCAAGACAGAAGAGTATCTCGCGCTGCCGGAAGAGCTCCGCCGCGCAGTGCAGGAGGGCCGCGAGGCCATCCGGGAGCAGGCGAAGGAGACGGGGCTTGCCCTGGAGCCCTGGAACCTGGAACTGACCCTGGGACGACGCATCCGGATCCAGGTGGAGCAGGAACCCCTCCGGTTCCCCTTCCGGCCCGTCCCCGGACACATCATGGGGCTGGACAGCGCGGGGCGCGACGTCTTCGCACGAGTCTTCTACGGCCTTCGCATCGCCCTGAACTTCGGAATGCTCCTGGTCCTCTTCTCCCTGGTCTTCGGAACCCTGGCCGGAATCCTCCAGGGATACTGCGGCGGAATGGTGGACCTGGCCGGGCAGCGCCTGACGGAGCTCTGGAGCGCCCTGCCCTTCCTCTACGTCATGATCCTCATGGGATCCCTCTACGGCGCCGGATTCTCCCTGCTCCTCTTCTGCTACGCCATCTTCAACTGGATCGGAATCTCGCACTACATGCGCGCCGAAAGCCTCCGTCTGCGGAAACAGCCCTTCGTGGAGGCCGCGAAATGCCTGGGAATCCCCGGCTGGCGAATCGCCCTGCAGCATATTCTGCCAAACGCCCTGACGCCCCTCATCACGCTCTTCCCCTTCTCCCTTGTGGGGGCCATCGGATCCCTGGCCGCGCTGGACTACCTGGGCTTCGGACTGCCCGCACCCACCCCCAGCCTGGGGGAGCTCCTCTCACAGGCGCAAGCCGAACGCGGCGCCTGGTGGCTGACCCTCTATCCCTCCCTGGCGCTCTTCCTCGTCATGCTCCTCGGAGTCTTCATCGGCGAGGGCGTCCGAAACGCCTTCGACCCCCGGCAACAACAAAGACTGCAGTAGCCCCGCAGGCCGAACTCCATACTTCCTTCCACCCCACCCTCCGTTTTCTTCCTTATGTGCGTTCTTCTCAAGCGTGAAGCCGAGGCGTCCCTCCCGGTCAAGGTCCTGCAGTTTGGCGAGGGGAACTTCCTGCGCGCCTTCGTGGACTGGATGATTGACGGCATGAACCGCCAGGGCCGCTTCAACGGAATGGTGCAGATCATCCAGCCGCTGGCGAAGGGCATGGGCGAGGTCCTCAACGCCCAGGGCGGCCTCTACACGCTGATTCTGCGCGGCCAGGCAGACGGGAAGCCCCACGAGGAGCACCGGATCATAGAATCCGTGAAGGGCTGTGTGAATCCCTACGAGGACTGGCAGGGCGCGGTGGACGCCGCCTGCGCTCCGGAACTCCGGTTTGTCTTCTCCAACACCACCGAGGCCGGCATCGAACACCAGCCCGAGGAATACACCCCCGGGAAATGCCAGCGCACCTTCCCCGCCAAGGTGGCGAGCCTCCTGTACGAGCGCTGGAAGGCCTTCAGCGGCGATCCGGCAAAGGCCGTGGTCTTCCTGCCCTGCGAGCTCATTGACAAAAATGGCGCCACCCTGAGGCGCTGCGTCCTGCAATATGCGGAGGAGTGGGGGCTCCCGGAGGCATTCCGCGCCTGGCTGGGGGACTCCTGCCGCTACGTCAACACCCTGGTGGACCGCATCGTGGCGGGCTACCCCCGGGAGGAGGCCGAGGAATTCCAGCGACGCCTGGGATACAAGGACAACCTGCTGGACTGCGGGGAGCTCTTCCATTTCCTCGTCCTGGAATGCGCCCCCGGGACCCTGGAGGGACTCCCCCTCCAGGAATGTGGCTTCCACGTGGCGGTCACCTCCGACCAGACGCCCTACCGCACCCGGAAGGTCCGGTTCCTCAACGGCGCCCACACCGCCGACGTCCTGGCCGCCGCCATGGCCGGAATCACCTTCGTGGACGAAATGATGAAGGACCCGCTCTTCGGCAAGATGGCCCGAAGAGCCATCTACGACGAGATCTTCCCCACGGTCCCCCTCCCCGACCAGGAAAAACGCTTCTACGCCGACGGCGTGGTGGAACGGTTCCTCAACCCCTTCGCGCACCACCGGCTCCTCTCCATCTCCCTGAACTCCGTCTCAAAATGGAAGGTCCGCGTGCTCCCCTCCCTCCTGGACTACCTGGACCAGAAAGGCGTCCTCCCACCCGTCCTGGCCTTCTCCCTGGCCGCGCTCCTGCGATTCTACAAACTGCGAAAATCCGGCGACGGAAAGGCCACCGCCTCCCTGGGCGGCGTCTCCTGGCCCGTCAGCGACTCCCCGGAGGTCCTGGAGTTCTTCGCGGCGAACGCCGCCCTCCCCACGGAAGAATACGTCCGTCGTATCCTGGGAAACGAGGCCTTCTGGGGACAGGACCTGAACCGTGTCCCCGGGCTCGCCGACGCGGTGTGCTCCCATCTGGACGCCATGGAGGCAGAGGGCGTCCGCGGCGCAGTGGCGTCGCTGCTGGAGGGCGTTTGATGAACTTTCTGCAGATCCATCCCGACGACAATGTGGCCGTCATGCTGGACGATTCCAACCCCCGTGTCCCCCGCGGCCATAAATTCGCCCTCCGGGACATTCCGGCGGGGGCGCCGGTCGTCAAATACGGCATGCCCATCGGGCACGCCACACGGGACATCCGCCAGGGAGAGCATGTCCACACCCACAACCTGTCCACCAATCTGGCGGGCGTCCAGGAATACCACTACTGCGGTCCACCCCAGCCGCGCACAGCGGATCCGGACGGCCCGGAGGCCCCGCCCCTCCGGGGATTCCTCCGCGACAACGGCACCGCCGGCATCCGGAACCACGTCTTCATCATCCCCACGGTGGGATGCGTCAACCACCTTGCCACAACCCTGGCGGAACGCCTGAACCGAATCCTCCCTCAGGACTTTCCCGGGCGCGCCATCGCCCTGACACATCCATACGGGTGCTCCCAGCTTGGGCAGGACCACGATAATACCCGCAACACCCTGGCCGCACTGGCGAAACACCCCAACGCCGGCGCCACGCTGGTGGTGGGGCTGGGCTGCGAAAACAACACCATCGACGCCTTCCGGGAGGCCATGGGGGACTTTTCCCCGCAGCGCGTGCGGTTCCTGGTGGCACAGCAGGAATCCGACGAAGTGTCCGCCGGCATGAAGTTGCTGGAGGAGCTGGTGGAGCCCCTCAGGAAGGTCCGCCGGGTCCCCATCCCCCTCCGCAATCTGGTGGTGGGGCTGAAGTGCGGCGGCTCCGACGGCCTCAGCGGACTCACCGCCAATCCCCTCGTGGGGAGATTCTCCGACTGGCTCACCGGACACGGCGGCTCCACCATCCTCGGCGAGGTCCCCGAAATGTTCGGCGCGGAGACCCTCCTCATGCAGCGCTGCAAGGACCGTCAGACCTACAGGAAGTGCGTGAAGATGGTCAACGATTTCAAGGAATACTTCACGCAATATGGGCAGCCCATCTGCGAAAACCCCTCCCCCGGGAACAAGGAAGGCGGAATCTCCACCCTGGAGGACAAATCCCTTGGGTGCGTCCAGAAGGCGGGGTGCTCTCCCGTCAACGACGTCCTCCTCACCCCCGGCGAAGAGATCCACGCAGACGGTCTGAACCTCCTCTCCGGCCCCGGAAACGACATGGTGGCCTCCACCCTCCTGGCCGCCTCCGGCGCACAACTCATCCTCTTCACCACCGGCAGGGGGACCCCCTTCGGCACCGTGGTCCCCACCCTCAAGATCTCCTCCAACTCCGCGCTGGCGCAACACAAGCCCGGGTGGATCGACTTCGACGCCGGCAGACTCCTCCACGAAGACCCCCAAGCCGTCCAACGCGAATTCTTCGGAAAAATCCTCGCCGTCGCCAACGGGGAGGAAACCGCAAACGAACGGAACCGCGACGAACAAATCGCCCTCTTCAAAAACGGCGTGACCCTGTAGGCGCGGCAGGGCGGCAAGCACGCCCCGTGTACCGCCCGTCCTCCGCCCCCCTCCTGAACACAAAAAGGGCCCTGTGCGTTTTTTCGCGCAGGGCCCGTTTTGTTGTGCGTCCTAGAACTTCGTCGAGAAGGCGAGCACCAGGTTCCGCCCGGGCTCCTGGTATGCCAGGTTCCGGGTAGTGGAGAGGTAGTTGGTGTATTCCTTGTTGAGGAGATTCTCCAGGCTGGCGGTGAAGGAGCAATCCAGATCCCAGAGCCGGAAGTCGTATCCGCCGCGGAAATTGAGGGTTGCCCACTTTTTGGAGTGTTCCACGGCCTTGGGGGTGTGCTTCTGGGAGGCGGCGACCTGGACTTCGCCCAGGACCCAGAGGCCGTTGTCCCAACGGGCGCGCAGCCCGACCAGCCCATTCATCGGGGGATTGTAGCGCAGATACTGGCCGTTGCTCTCGTCGGTGCCCTCCAGCCAGGAGATGTTCGCGTAGGCGGTGAGCTCCTTGGTGAGATCCCACTCCGCCTGGGCCTCCACGCCCTGGATCACAGCGCGGGAGACATTGCTCATCCGGGCATTGTAGTACTCCTTTCCGCCGATGGTGACGGCCTCGCCATACTCCCGCGCCTCAATGAGGTCGTGGAGCTGATGGTAGAAGAGGGAGAGGCTGGCGCGCAGCTTCTCGCCCACGTAGTGGAGGCCGTACTCGGCGTACCAGGAGACCTCGGGATCCAGTCCGGGATCCCCCCAGGTGGCGGTGCCGGCGGTGGCGTTGAGCTGGATATACTTGTATCGGTCCATCAAATCGGCGGTGCGGTAGCCGCGGGCGCCCAGGAGGGTCATGGACCAGTTGTCGGCGAAGTCCCAGGTCAGGCCGACGTGCCCGCTCCAGGACCAGTCGTCGGCGCTCTGGCGACGGCGCAGAAGCGCATGGTCCTTGGTGACGATGTTGGTGTCATAGAGGGCTTCGCTGCGGGACCAATTGCGGTCCACGCGGATGCCGGTGTTGAGGGTCCACCGGGGGGCCAGGGTCCAGGTGTACTCGCCGTAGGCGCCCAGGTTGTTCTGCCAGGAATCGGAGAGGGGGTCGTCCCAGGCGGAGAGGGGCCCCTTCACGGGGTGGATCACCTTCTTGAGGCGGTTGCCCGTGTAGCCCCAGCGCCAGTAGTCCATGCCGATGGTCAGTTTGTGCCCCTCGGCCGGCTCCCAATGGTTCTCCTGGCGGGCGGAGAGGGTGCGGTGGGTGGCGGAGGGCGCCACAAGCACCTGCTGGGCGCCGGAGGCCACCTTGTTGAAGCGGTCGATGCGGACATGGCGCTCGATGACGCCGAAGCCCAGCTCCAAAGTGGACTTCTTCCAAATGTCGCCATCAGGCAGGAAGGAGTGCTTCAGGGCGAAGTCCTCCAGGGTGGTGCGGGGATAGACCACGCGCTGTGAGATGGCGGGCAGATTGGAGGCGCCGGGAATGCCCACGTCCTTGGCGCGGTAGCGGCTGTACTTGAATTCGGTGACATTCTGGCCGTTCCAGCGGTATCCCAGCTTCAGGTTGCTCTGGGCGTCGTCGAAGAAACTGTTCTTCACGGTGTCATGGCCGCCGTCCTTGTAGGAGTCCTGGCTGCGCATGCCGCCGGAGAGATAGGCCCAGAAGTCCTCCTGGGAGTAGGAGGTCCAGGCGTGGACGGCGTATCCCTCGCCGTTGGTGGAGCCGGAGACCGTGGTTCCGCCATGGAATTCGGCGTCCTCGGTGAAGTCGGCGCCTTTGGTGATCACATTCACCACGCCGCCCATGGAACCGCTGCCGTAGAGCTGGCTGATGGGCCCCTTCAGGATCTCAATGCGCTCGATCTCCTGAGGAAGCACCAGACCGAACTGCGCCGCCACATCGGTGGCGGTGATGATGCGCTGTCCATCCACCAGGAAGACCAGCCGGCCACGGCCCAGGCCACGCACATTCACCTCGCCGCCCCAGCGGCCGTCCCGGGAGACCGCCACGCCGGGAAGGGTGGCGGTGGCGTCGGAGAGGGAGAGGGGCTGCCGCTGGAAGATCTCGCGGGTCTCCATGACGGAGACGCCGCCCGGGGTCTGGGAGACCGCCTGGGGCACGCCACGGGCAGTGACCACCACGGGTTCCAGGCAGACCTTCTCCTGACCAGAGGCGGACTCCTCCTGGATGGCGACGACAGGCGCCGGGGACGGGGCCGCGGCACCTTCGGGAAGCGCGGCGTCCTGGGCGAAGAGTCCCGCGGGCAACAGCGCGGAAAGGATCAGGGAACGGATTTTCATGGTTCTGAGGGGGGGTGGCTGGTGGGGCGACGGGGATTTCAGGGTTTCGTAAGAAAAAGAATCTTCGCCGTCACGCCGGGGAGCATTCCCAGTTTTCCGGAGAGCGCTCCCAGCTGGTCCGTGTTGCCCTCCAGAATGAGGGAAATCAGGCTGGCGGAGAAGTCCCGGAAAGGCAGGCCCATGCGGCCGCGGACCAACTCCTGGTAGCTCCCCAGAAGACGGTTCACCTCCTCCACACTCGAACGCTCCTGAATCCAGATGGCAATGACTGCCACACGGGCGGAATCTGACGACATGACGAAAAGCCTCCTGAATGACACGCTACCCAAACAAGCCACGAAATGCACGCAACATGAAAACAAAAAGCCCGCATGTCCCAAAAACGGGAAATGCGGGCTTTGTCCGTTTGGCCAAAAAATTCGTCCCACCCATGTCTGCCAGCGCGCAAACGTGCGAGACGGAGAGAGGCGCCTTTCGGCCTGCGGCCGCGATTTTGAGCATTGCGACCGCCATGTCCGTGCTCCGATACGTCAGCCCGCTGACTCAGGAATCGCCTTCCCTTGTCGTAAGGTAACGGAACACTGCGGAAAATCTGGGCTCCTCAACCAGGCTCAAACTGGTGACCTCCTGGGCCACAACCAGGCGCTCTATCGACTGAGCTATGAGGAGCATCGCAAGAAACGGCGCATACTGTAACCCCTTTCCCCCACATTGCAAGCCACCCGCCAAAGGACGGGCGAAACTCCGCATTCCCATGTACGCCAAAAGGGCCCTCGGCGGAAGCCGAAGGCCCTTTTTCCATCATGTGTCAAGCATTTACTGCATAATCCTGTCGCCACCGTAAGGATCGTTGTATCCGGGATACCAGTAGTAATCCCGTTCGATATAGCGATTCGACGCCTTGACATCCGAGACAGCCTCCACATGACCATCCCCGAAGCTGATGTTCATCATCTTGGAGTGTCGGAAGTAGTAGCCCTTCGCCGCATCATTGATGAGAGATCCATGGACGTAGAAAGCGGCTTTCCAGGCATTCTGGCTGCTGCCATCGAAAATATTGACGAAGATGGCGGGGTACTTGATGGAGCTGATGCGGTGCCAGGTGGTGGAGACCTCCCAGGTGCCCGCCGCGTTATAGATGACAGAGTGGTAGCTCATGCCGATGCTGCACTGGTAGCCGATGTTGCCATAGAGGCGCTCGCTGGTGGGGCAAGAGGGGCAGTGCAGGATCTTGTGCCAGGAGGACTTGTCCTCGCCAGCCTCCAAATCCTTCGCCTTGGGATCCTTGCCATACCAAACGGACCAATCCATGGGAGTCTCGGGAATCATGGGGTTGTATGTGAACCAAGTGCGACTGGTGTCAGATCCCATGTTGGGATAGCCCCAGCCTGCCCATCCAGGAGCGTAGACAATAGGAGGCAGGTAATCGTCGTAGTCGTTGGTGTACAGGATATTGCCCAGCTGGATTTGCTTCAGGTTGTTGGTGCAGCTGATGGCACGGGCCTTCTCGCGGGCCTTGCTCAACGCCGGCAGCAGCATGGCCGCCAGAATGGCGATAATCGCGATCACGACCAGCAATTCAATCAAGGTAAAAGATTTCCGCATAGACAATTCTCCTGTTGTAAGATTTCTTTTGGAAAGGGCCGGCTCATAGGCCATCATGCAAAGTTTACGCATACAACCCTCACTCCCCAAGAGTTGACAACAAAAAAAAGACAACAAATTACCCACCCCATTGACATCTTATGACAATTTCAGACAATACGCAAACTTGTCATACTCTGTCATGAATAATTAGCCTCCTGCGACGCCACGGAACTAAACCGTGCAGGGGAACGGGGGCGGCAGCACCCGTCCTTTCGAGTTCCCCTCCTCCCCTGATTCTACAGTGTTCCGCCGAGCCGGAAGCATGCGGCGACGTGTCCCGGTGCCAGCGCCGTCATGGGGGGCATTTCCTGGTGGCACTGCGGGGTGGCGCGGGGGCACCGTGGAGCAAAGGGGCATCCCTTTGGGGGATGCAAAAGATCCGGGACGCTTCCGGGAATGCTCTTCAGGTGTGCGGGGTCCTTCTGGAGGGCGGGGCTGGACTCCAGGAGTCCCCGGGTGTACGGGTGCGCGGGGGCGGAGAAGAGCTCCTTCACGGGAGCCTCCTCCACGATCCGGGAACCGTACATCACGACGACGCGGGTGCACATCTCCCAGATCACTCCCAGGTCGTGGGTAATCAAGAGGAGTCCCCGGGAGCGGGACGCGTCGCGGGTCACCTGCCGAAGGAGTTCCAGCACCTGTGCCTGGATGGTGACGTCCAGCGCGGTGGTAGGCTCGTCGGCCAGGATGAGAGAGGGCTCCAGGAGCATGGCCTGCGCGATCATCACGCGCTGACGCATTCCGCCGGAGAGCTGGAAGGGATAGCACTGCAGGCATCGCCCGGGCTCGGCGATGCCCACGCGCTCCATCCAGGCGCGGACCAGGGATTCCTCCTCGGCGCGGGGCATGGCCTTGTGGAGCCGGATGGCCTCCCGGAGTTGGTCGCCAATCCGATGGAGAGGCGAAAGGGCAGTCATGGGCTCCTGGAACACCACGCCGATGCGGCTCCCGCGGATCTTCCGGAGCTCCTTCGGCGGCATCCCCACCAGCTCCCGCCCCTCGAAGACAATGCTCCCCGAAACCGTCCGCCCCGGCGGAGAGGGAACCAGGCGCGGGATCGACATGGCGGTCACGGACTTTCCACAGCCGGACTCCCCCACGACACCCAGGGACTCTCCCTTCGACAGGGAAAAGGAGACATGATTCACGGCGTGGACCACCCCCTCGTCGGTGTCAAACTCCACCGTCAGATCCGATACGCGCAGCAACTCGTCCATGAAACTACGACAAAAACCTACGAAGACGCCCTTTTCGGGGACAAAGGAAAACGTCCGCGGACGCCAGGGAATCCATTCGGTCCGCGGACGGAGGCGAGTGTGGGGGGCATCCGGGGCGGCGGGCGCCGTCCCGGAGAGGACGTGCGCGGGGGCTACTTGAGTCCGGCGCGCTTTCGGGCGGCGGCCAGATACTTCAGCATGGCCTCCTCGTTGCCGGGGGCGATGCGGCGGTAGTAGTCGCGGTACTTCAGCTTGGAGGCGGCCTCCTCGTCGAGAATGACAGTCACATTGGGGTGCAGCTGCAATGCGGAGGAGGTGTTCATGGAGGTGATGGGGCCCTCCAGCATTCCGTGGATGGCGTCTGCCTTGTTCTCGCCCACGGCGAGCATGAGCACCTCGTCGCTGTCCAGCACGGTTCCCACGCCCATGGAGAGGGCCCAGGGGGGCACCTTGGATTCGTCACCGCCGAAAAAGAGTCCGGCGTAGTCGGAGATGGTGCTCTGTGCCAGGGTGATCATGTGGGTGCGGCTTGTGAGGGAGGTCCCGGGCTCGTTGAAGCCGATATGGCCGTCCCGTCCAATGCCCACGATCTGCAGCTTGATGCCTCCCAGGGAGACGATGGCCTCCTCGTAGCCGGCGCACTCGCGGTCGATGTCCGCGGTGAGGCCGTCCAGGAAGTACACATTGCAGGACTTCACATTCACGTGCTTCAGGAGCTTCTCGTTCATGAAGTGGCGGATGCTCTGGGGATCCTCGGCGCCCATGCCGATGTATTCGTCCAAATTGAAGGTATGCACGTCGGAGAAGTCAATCTCACCCTTCTTGCAGCCCTTCACCAGCTCCTTGTACAACCCCTCGAAGGTGCTGCCGATGGGCAGTCCCAGGACCTTCGCGCGGCAGTTCATCACCCGCTCCCGCACGAATTTGTACGCCTCCTTCGCCACAGCCCGCTTGTCTTTGCAAATAATTACGTTCATCGTACCTCCTGGTTGCTGGTTGAAAGACGCAAGACACCGGAACGGAGAACAAGCCAATCCACGCCTCGAAAGGCAGGCGCGACCGGACAGGGAAGACGAAGCTTAATGTAGCGCGTCTTCGCCCACGAAGACACACTGCCAAACGGGGGGGGCGCCGGCGCAACCCCGGAGTGCACGCCGGCCACTGCGCGGGAGACTCACTGCGCCTGGGGCGCATCCAGCGCCTCGGGCGTCTCTGCGAACCACCGTGGATGCAGGTGCTTCCGCCACTTCCCGGGGGTGTTGCAGGGAGTCGTCGCGTGTTCGGTGAGCGTGGTGACGCCGAGGGAATGCAGCCGCCGGACCAGTTCGTCGGCATATTCCTGGAAGGTCCAGGGTTCCGGGGGGAGGAGCCCCCGTTCCGCGGCGCTCATGGCGAGGGGGAGGGTCGCGGCCAGGATCCTGCTGCCGTAGACGGGATCCGCAGCGTATGCCTGGAGGAGCGCCTCGCCCTCCAGCCAAAGCTCCTGGAGGACATCGTCGGGAAGCCACTTCGTGGTGACGGTGTAGCAGCCGTCATTTCCGGCGGCCAGGGCCGTGGTTTCCTGAAGATACTTCCGGACGAAGGCGGCGCCGGGGCCGTAGAAGGGCTCCAGGAATTCATCAATGAGGGTCCAGACATCCTGGTCGGGGTCCCACATGAGTCTGGAGAGGACCCAATTCCGCAGTTCGGGGAGATCCGCGGCCTTTCCGCCATTGTCGCCGGCGCCATTCTGCTCGAAGACGGAGACCACGCCGTGGTCCCGGAAGAAACGCATATTCGGGGCGAAGGTATTCCAGTTGGGATGGGGCTGCCAGAGTTTCCGGAAGACAATGGTGTAGTCCCAGACCAGGAGCTGCTTCGCGATGGGGGCCCATCCCTCGAAGTCCTCGTAGAGGGCGCGGTTGGGGCCTTCAGGGTCATCCAGGGCATGGAAGCTGGCGGCCTCGATGGTGCAGAGCCGGATTGCCACGTTGTCGCGAGGCATGACGGTCTTTGGGGGCTGCCGGGTAAACTTGTAGGCGAGAGTCTCCACCAGGACGTGGGGAAATTCCTTCTCCACGGCCTCGGCCACCTCGTTCACAAGGGTCATGTACACATCGGTGACATTCCCCAGCTCCTCGGCCATGGCGGTGCACTTCTCGCAGAGGCAGTAGTCCTCGTTGTCGTTCTGGCTAATGGAGAGGAAACGCAGATTGCCATTCTCGGCGCGCACGGCCTCCAGGGCGCGGCGCACGACCTCCTTGCGGAGTTCCGGATTGCTGATGCAGAGCTGGCTGTTGCGCTGGCGGCCGGCGCCGAAGAAGAGGAACCCCTTGCGGTAGGAGAACCACTCGGGATGCTCGTCGAAATAGATTTTCTGGGGAATCAGGGAGCAGAAGGAGTGCACGTACCAGGGGAGGAAAGCCAGATCCTTGAAACCGCCGTAGCGGATGTCGTTGGGCTGGTACTGTCCGTTGTGGCGCTGATGGGAATAGAAGGCGGGGTCGCCGCCGTTGGTGCTGGTCAACACGCCGCGCACGAAGATCGCCGGCGCATAGCGGTACTCCCAGGCGGGGACCTCCCATTCCGGAGAAAGGGACGGGATGTGCGTGACCTCCGGGGAGAGCCACTTCACTCCGACACTGCGCTCCAGGAATTCATAGACTGCGTAGAGAGTCGCCCGGGGACGCGCGCCGAAGAGATGGAGCCGGTCGCCGGAGGTCTTCAGGAAGATCTCGTCGGGCTTCAGGACATCCGGGGATTCCGCGCCGCAGAGCGCAAGGCCCTCCGCCGTGGGACCCACTACGAAAAGAGGCCCCGCCAGGGATTCTTCATAGGGGATCCGCGCCAGTCGCACGCCGCAGCTCTTCTCCAGGCACTCCTGCAATTCCAAGGCCGCCTGTTCCTCCGCAGGCGTGGCCCCCTGCGCCACCGCAATCCGGTAGGCGTTGACGGGCAGCGCGTATGTTTGCAGGGAAAGGACACAGAGGAGAAGGAGACCCGTGAGGGCGGGGAGGAATGACGACTTCATTGCGCGGCTGGCAAATAAGGTATATACAGGGAGGGGCGGCTACAAAAAATGCGTACGGCGGTTAAATTAACACGGTTTGCGACGCATGCGCCAGAATAGCTCAGTTGGTAGAGCACTTGACTTGTAATCAGGCGGTCGTCGGTTCGATTCCGACTTCTGGCTCCACCCCCCACGAGGGAACGCTTGATATTCCGGTTCCCGGGGAAAACAAATATCAAAAAAAAACGTCCTCCGCGCTCCGTCAGAGACAAAGCAGAAACGCCCGGCGAAGCAGGAACGCCCCCAGGATCGCCAGCAGCCCCACGGCTTGCACACGGGGGAAGGCGCTCCCCGCGGGGAAGAAGATCCCCCCGAAGAGCAGAAACCACAGCGGGACCGCCAGCGGGAAAAGAGGATGCATCCCCCAGGCCCCCGCAAAATCCCCCCGCAGCGCCAACAGGCACGCCCGCGTGAACCCGCACCCCGGGCAATCCACCGACCAGATGCGCCGGAAAGGACATCCCGGTCCGAAAAAGTACACACCCCACACCAACAGCCCCAGCGCCGCCTGTATCCCAAGCAGCCGAAGACATTCCCTCCTTGTTGGACAGCGAAATTCCATAAAACGGCATCTCCAGGCGAAACGCACCCCGTTTCCCTCAATGCACGGCCGCCTCGCGGACAGAAAAAAAGGCCATCCGGTTTTGGATTCACCGGATGGCCTTTTTGCGTGCGTCTCAGGCTACTTGCCGGAGATCTGGCCGTGTCCCCGGAAGATTCGGGTCGCGGCGAACTCGCCCAGGCGATGGCCAACCATGTTTTCGGTCACGAAAACATTGACGAAGGTCTTGCCGTTGTGGACAGAGAAGGTCTGTCCAACGAACTCGGGCAGGATCGTGGAGCGACGGCTCCAGGTCTTGATGGCTTCCTTCTTGCCGCTCTTCGCCATTGCCTCCGACTTCTTCAGGAGGGAATCGTCGACAAAAGGTCCTTTCTTGATGCTTCTGGACATTACTTCTTCCTCCTGGAAACGATGAAGTTGCTGGACTGCTTGTTGGGCTTGCGGGTCTTGAAGCCCTTGGCGAGCTGCGCCCAGGGGGACTGGGGATGGCCACCACCAGAGGAGCGGCCCTCGCCACCACCCATGGGGGAGTCGACGGGGTTCTGGACCACACCGCGGACGTGGGGGCGGAAGCCCAGGTAGCGGGCCTTGCCGGCCTTGCCCAACTTCACGTCGCCATGCTCCACGTTGCCAACCTGGCCGATGGTCGCGCGGCACTTCAGGTTGATGAGGCGGACCTCGCCGGAGGGCAGGCGGACCTGCGCATAGCCGTTCTCCTTGGCGCGCAACACCGCATACTGTCCGGCGGAGCGGACCAGCTGGGCGCCCTTGCCGGGAACCAGCTCGATGCAGTGGATGTTCACGCCCTCGGGGATGTTGGCCAGGGGCAGGTTGTTGCCGGGCTTGTAGTCGGCGGTGGCACCGCTCATCAGCATGTCACCCTGCTTCACGCCCACGGGGGCGGGAATGTACCGCTTCTCCCCGTCCACATAATGGAGCAGGGCGATGCGGCAGGTGCGGTTGGGGTCGTACTCGATCTCAGCCACCTTGGCGGGCACGCCGTCCTTGTCGTAGCGCTTGAAGTCGATGATGCGGTAGCAGCGCTTCACACCGCCGCCACGGAAGCGGACGGTCATGCGGCCGAGGTTGTTGCGGCCGCCGGTGGAGCGCTTGCCCACGGTGAGGGACTTTTCGGAGGTGCGGCGGGTGAGTTCAGAGAAGTCACTCACCACCATGCCACGGCGTCCGGGGCTGGTAGGCTTGTATGCTTTGATTCCCATTGCGAGATTTCTCCTGTGTGAGTGACGATTACAGCAGCTCGATCTTGCCCTCGGAGAGAGTCACAACCGCCTTCTTCCAGTCGGGGCGCTTGCCCATCTTGGCAGAACGCATCCGCTTGGACTTGCCAAGGTAGTTCATCGTGTTGACGCCGGACACCTTCACTTCGGGGAAGATGGCCTCGACGGCGGCGCGGATCTGGACCTTGTTGCTGGCGGGGTTGACCTTGAAGAGGTACTTGTTGAACTTGTCGGTGAGCTGGGTCCCGCGCTCGGTGATGAGCACGGTGTAAACCACATCGTATGGATTGAAGGTCTTTTCCATCGTGTTCACTCCTTATGCAAGACGCTCACCCAGCTTGACCAGGGCGGCCTTGGTGATGACGATCTTCTTGAAGAGAAGAAGGAGGTAGGTGTTGACGCTGGTGGCCTTGAGGACCAGGACCTGCTGCAGATTCCGGGCGGCCAGATCCACGTTCTCGGAGTAGTCGTCCACCAGGACCAGCGCGTCCTCGCCGGCGTTGACCGCCTTCAGGAATCCGGTCATCTCCTTGGTCTTCGGGCTCTCGAACTTCAGGTCGTCCACCACGATCACATCGCCCTCGTCCAGGCGATCCGTGAAGGCGCGGCGGAGAGCCAGCTTCAAGACCTTCTTGTTCACGCTCTTGGAGTAGTCGCGGGGGACCGGGCCGAAGGCCACGGCGCCGCCTCTCCAGATGGGGCTGCTCTTGCCGCCGCTGCGGGCGCGGCCGGTGCCCTTCTGGCGCCAGGGTTTGGCCTGGGAACGGCTGCTGAGGGCGGCGCGGTTCTTCACGCAGGCGGTGCCGCTGCGGTGGGCCGCCAGGAAGGCGACCACAGAGTCCTTCACGGCCTGCTCGCCCTTGTCGCGGACCAGCCAGCTCTCCTCGATGGTGGCTGCTGCGCCGGTGTCGGCGCCCTGCTGGCTGAGGATATTCAGATTAGACATTGTTGGCATCCTCCCGGGTTATTTCTTGACGGCGCTGCGGACGTAGACCACGCCACCGTTGGCTCCGGGGATGGCGCCCTTGACCAGGAGCAGAGACTCCTCGGGACGCACGCCCACGACCTTCAGGTTCTGGGTGGTGCGGTTCACGTTGCCCATGTGGCCGGGCATGGGATGGCCCTTCATGACCTTGCCGGGCTTCTCGCACATGCCGATGGAACCGGTCCTGCGGGTCCAGGCACCGCCGTGGGTTTCACGGCCGCCGGCGAAATGCCAGCGGTGGACGACGCCCTGGAAGCCGCGGCCCTTGGTGGTGCCGGTGACATCCACGTATTCGTCAACGGCGAACACATCCTCGACCTTCAGCACATCGCCGGGGTTCTGGGTGGGATCGCTGTCCAGACGGATTTCCTTGATGACCTCGGGAGGATTGCTCTCCAGCCCGGCGGCCTTCACATTGCCCAGGACGGCCTTGGAGACATTCTTCGCCTTGCGGGTTCCGAAGCCCAACTGCAGCGCGCTGTAGCCGTCCTTGGCGGCGGTCTTGGCGCTGATGACGGTGCAGGGTCCGCAGTGAATCACGGTGACGGGGACCAGCTGTCCCTGCTCGTTGAAGACCTGCGTCATACCCAACTTCTTGCCGATGAGACCTTTCTTCATATTCCGCGTCTCCCAGGCTTAGAGTTTGATGACGATTTCCACGCCGGCGGGCAGGGAGAGCTTGCGCAGCTCGTCCACAGTGCGGACGGTGGGGTTGATGATGTCCAGCACCCGCTTATGGGTGCGGATCTCGAACTGCTCCATGGACTTCTTGTCCACGTGGGGGGAGCGGTTCACGGTGAAGCGCTCGATCTTGGTGGGCAGGGGGATGGGTCCCGCCACCTGTGCGCCGGTCCGCTTGACGGTTCCGACGATGTCCGCGGTGGACTGGTCCAGGATCGTGTTTTCGAAGGCCTGGAGCCGGATGCGGATGGTTTGCTTGTTAGCCATGTCCTTTTCCTGGTTATTTGTCCTGTTCCCGCCGTCTCTCCAGGGCCGCGGGCTCGGCGGAGAAGAGCGCCCGTCCGCCGGTGAGTGACCGGAGGCTGGTGGCGTAGGAGAGAATTTGCGCGACGGGGACGAGGGCGATTGCGCGGGCCCCTCCGTCGGGCAGAGCATCCATCTGGAGGATCCGGGCCTTTCGCGCCCGGAGGTCCTGTAGGATTGCGCCGATCTGCTCGGTGGGGGAGCTCACTTCGAGCCGCATCACAGGTTCCAGCACGACCGGACGGGCCAGTTCGAGGGAATCGACCAAAGCCAGTCTGGCAGCGGTTAAGAACACCGGTTCGGAAGTGTCGGGCTGCAGGCTGGACACCTCCTGGACTGTGATGCGCGTGTCCGTCAAGGGATAGCCGGTGGGGTTTTCTCCCTGGACGAATTCGGTGACTGCCTGAAGAACGGTGTCGATCCGTTCCTTGGGCAGGTTGGCGGAGAGGTCTTTCGGCACCTCCACCTGGACGCCGCTGCCGGGTGGCAGCGGCTCGAATGTCATTCCCACTCGTGCCTGGACGGCAAAAGCGGGGGAAAGTTGTCTTCGGAACTCCCGCGCGATCTGCGTGGGGGATTCCACGGTGACCCGGTAGGCCACCAGGGGGCTTCCCGCGCGGGTTTTGACCCGGTATTCGGAGAGGAGCCGTTCCCGGAGGACCTGGAGATGGAGCTCGCCCAGCCCGGAGACGGTGCATTGCCCGTCCCTTGGCCCCTTCTTCCAGCGGAGGGTGGGGTCCTCCTCGGCCAGGGCGGCCAGCGCCTTCGGGAGGTCCTGTCGGTCCCGGGGCCCCAGGGCCTCCAGGACCAGGGAGAGGACGGGTTCCGGGAAGTGCATCTTCGCCAGCCGGATGGCGGGGGCGCCCTCCTCCACCAGCGTGTCGCCGGCGCGGAAAGCGGGGATCCCGTCGCCTGGCGCGGCGGCCAGGCCGACCACCTCGCCCGCCACCGCCTCGGGGATCTCCCGGGCCTCGGCGGCGCGGAGGCGCCAGACGGCGCCGGGCGTCCAGCCCACGGAGCGATTCACGTTCCGGAGGGCCATGCCAGGCCGGAGGGTCCCGCTGTAGAGGCGGACTGCCACGTAGTCGCCGGGCCAGAGGGTCCGGACCGTCTTGATGACGGACATGACAGCGTAGTGTCGGCCATCGGCATCCAGAAGGCTCTCCCGTCCCGCGGGGAAGCACCGCCTTCCGGCGGGTGTCCGGAGTCGTTCGGCGGGGGATGGCAGAAAATCCGCCACCGCGTCCAGCAACTGGGGGACTCCCCAGCCACGCTTTGCGGAGCCGCAGAGCACCGGGACCAGGCGGTTCCGGAGAGTGCCCCTGCGGATGGCCGCCTTCACCGCCGCAAGGGGCGGGAACCGACGGTCGAGGTAGTATTCCAGGAGGGTCTCGTCCTCCTCCGCCAGAATCTCCATGAGTGCCAGGCGGCCGTCCCAAAGCTGGAGTTCCAGCTCCCCGGCGGGGAGCTCCTCCCGGGGGCCGAGCCGTTCGCCGGTCAGCAGATCCAGGATCGCGGCCAGCTTTCCCCGGGCATCCCAGACGGGCCTCATGAGAGGGAGGGGCCGGCAGGGGGCCATCATGCTTCCCATCTGCTTGACCACCGCGTCCAGCCGGGCGTCCGGACGGTCCAGCTTGCTGACGAAGGCCAATCCCGGGAGGGAATAGGTCCTTGCACGCCGCCAGGCCATCTCGGACTGCGCCTGGACGCCGCTCAGGCCGCAGAAGACCATGATGGCGCCGTCGATCACGCGCAGGGAACGCTCCACCTCGGCGGTGAAATCGATGTGCCCCGGCGTGTCCAGAATGTTGAACTGCCTGCCCTTCCAGGGGCATGTGACCGCGGCGCTCACGATGGAGATGCCGCGCTCCCGTTCCTGGAGCAGGTAGTCGCTGACGGTGTTTCCCTCTTCCACCGCGCCGCAGACGGAGAGCTCTCCCGTCTCCAGGAGAATCCGCTCGGTCAGCGTGGTCTTTCCGGCGTCCACATGGGCGATGATGCCGATGTTTCGGATGGAATCGTCCTGCAGCGCCATGATTCCGCCGGAGAGGGAGTTGTGGATGCGCGGAAGGGAACCGTCAGCCCTCCCGCAGGCATGCGAAAGACTCCCCGGCGAATTCGTCGGGGAGTTCCGCGGACCCCCGGGAGGCCCCGCCGGACTGCTGTCCGGGACCATCCCCAGGGAAAAACCGGCAGTTCTACCGGAAGTGGGCGAACGCCTTGTTGGCGTTGGCCATCTTGTGGACGTCGTCGCGCTTCTTGATGGTGTTGCCGGTGTTGTTGTAGGCGTCCATCAGCTCGGCGGCAAGGGCGTGGCAGGTGTCCATGCCCTTGCGGCCGCGGGAGTAGGTCACCAGCCAGCGCATGGCCAGGGCGACCTGGCGGCCGGCGGGGACTTCCAGGGGGACCTGGTAGGTGGCGCCACCCACGCGGCGGCTCTTGACCTCCAAGCGGGGCTTCGCGTTCTCCAGGGCCGCCAGGAAAATGTCCAGGGGCTCCACGTCTCCTTTCTTCTGCTTCAGCAAATCAAAGGCACCGTACACAATGGCCTGCGCAGTGGACTTCTTGCCCTTCAGCATGATCGTGTTGATCAGCCGGGCGACCAGCTCGTTGTTATAGCGCACGTCGGGAATCAGAGTGCGCTTTTCAGCCTGACGTCTTCTCATTTTCTATGCTATCCTCGATGTGCAAATCCTACTTCTTCTTGGCGTCGGCACCGGGCTTCGGACGCTTGGCGCCATACTTGGAACGGCCGCGGCGGCGCTTGTCGACGCCGAGGGTGTCCAGCTTGCCGCGAACCACGTGATAACGCACACCAGGCAGGTCGCGGACACGTCCGCCACGCACCAACACGACGCTGTGCTCCTGCAGATTGTGGCCCTCGCCGCCAATGTAGGCGGTGACTTCCTGGCCATTGGTCAGGCGGACACGGCAGACCTTGCGCAGAGCGGAGTTGGGCTTCTTGGGGGTGCGGACAGTCACCAGCATGCAGACGCCGCGACGCTGGGGGCATTTGTCCAAGGCGCGCACGCGGCTCTTGGCGGGCTTCACGGCGCGGCCCTTGCGGATCAACTGATTGATAGTAGGCATTCAGTGGGTTCCTGATTTGAGTAGAGATATGGGATAAAAAAGGGGTATGGGAGAAATGCGGTCGCTTAATATAACGGGGTTCCAGACCTTTACAAGTTGACACCCCCAATTTCCCCACATGACAAAAGCAGACAGCGGCCGCCGTTTCCGCAACAGGACGCAAGGCTATTCCCCGGCGTCGGGACGCCGTTGGCGGAGGCGTTCGCCGCGGCGTTTCTTGGCCTGGATCCGCCGTTCCTTCTCGGCTTTCGGGACACGGGTCTTGCGGCGTTTCCGGGGCGGCTTCAGGGCCTTC
Source organism: Bacteroidaceae bacterium (assembly GCA_963621575.1). Taxonomy (GTDB): domain Bacteria; phylum Verrucomicrobiota; class Lentisphaeria; order Oligosphaerales; family Oligosphaeraceae; genus UBA1724. The sequence goes on along the minus strand of CAVFEH010000008.1, from coordinate 6,536 downwards.
CGGGCCATCTCCTCCAGGCGCGCCCGGGCGGCCAGGCGATTCTGCAGCTGGCTCCGGAACTCCCGGGCGTCAATGACCACCTCGCCATCCTGGGTGAGCCAGCTCCGGCAGAGCTCCGCCATGCGGTCCCTGGCCTCCGGCGGCAACGCCGCGGAGTTCCGCAAGTTCCATCGGAGGACCACGGCGGAGGAGGCGGTATTGACGCCCTGCCCCCCCGGCCCGGAGGCGTGGACCGCCTGGAAGCGGAGCTCCTCCTCGGGAATGAGAAAATGTCCAGGAGGGGTCCCAGGCATGTCAACACGCTTCGCGGAAAAATGCAATGGCACAAAAAAACTCCGGCGCCGTTGTCGGAAGCCGGAGTCTCAAGAAGAAAGAGGGTTGAAATCCAACCCGCAGGCTTACTTCTTCTTGCCCTTGCAAGCGCACTTGCCGCCGTTGAACTTGGCAGCCTCTTCCTTGCTGACGAAACGGGTCAGGTTGCGGCCATCGGCGGTCTTGGCCTTGTAGGCGGAACGGCCGTTCTCATAGGTGACGCACTCGAGGACCTCGGTCTCCACGGACTTGCGGGTCTTCACATCCCAGAACTTTGCTTTCATCGGGGGAACCTCTCTTCTGACATTGTTGGTGACTACTCCAAGCCGCCGGAAGTGACGACCGGAAGGGGATCCAGAAAAATGCCATCATCGGGTGGCACAAGGAAACTTTATTGCATAACTTTGACTTTTTCAAGGGAAAAAATCCGATTTACGAAAAATTTTACTCTTTTTTTTGATTTTTTAAGGAGTTTCCCGGTTTTTCTCCCGAACCTGGGTCTTCCGCCTGAAAAAACAGGGCCATTCCCGGGGGGGCTTTTTTCGTTTGCCCCCCATGGGGCGCGGAGAGGCGCCTCCTTTTATGGAATTAAGTTAAGGGACTTTCCCGGGGGAAGGCGCAGAGAGAGGGGCGACCCCCCCTTGCGCGCACGCACAATCCCCGACATCCCTTCTCCTTGTTCCCTCCGCACGTCCATGGACGACTGCCTGCACATACAGGGCGCCTGCCAGCACAACCTGAAGAACCTGACCCTGGACATCCCCCGCAACAAGCTGGTGGTCGTCACGGGGCCCAGCGGCTCCGGGAAGTCCTCCCTGGCCTTCGACACCCTCTACGCCGAGGGACAGCGCCGGTATGTGGAGAGCCTCTCCGCGTATGCGCGGCAGTTCCTGGACCGGCTGGGCAAGCCCCAGGTGGAGAGCATCACTGGACTCTCCCCGGCCATCGCCATCGAACAGCGGGTGGCATCCTCCTCGCCACGCTCCATCGTTGCCACCACCACCGAGATCTACGACTACCTCCGGCTCCTCTACGCACACCTGGGAACCCCCCACTGCCCCAAGTGCGGGCGCGTCATCGCCACCCAGAGCGCGGAAAAGATCTGCCAGCAGCTCATGGCGCGGCCCGCCGGCATCCGCGTCATGCTCCTGGCGCCGTACGTCCGCGGCAAGAAGGGCGAACACGCGGAGGTCCTGGAGCAGATGCGCAGGGACGGCTTTGTGCGCGCGCGGGTGGACGGCAGGATCGTCTCCTTGGACGACGACATCCGGCTCGCCAAGACCCTGCGCCATTCCCTGGAGGCGGTGGTGGACCGGCTGGTCTCCGGGCAGTGGGAGAAAAGCCGTCTCAACGATTCGGTGGAGCTTTCCCTGAAGCACGGCAAAGGCCTGCTGGGGGTGTTATGGGAGGACGCCGAGGCCCCGGATGGCTGGCGCGGGGAATGGATCAGCGAAAACCTGGCCTGCCCCGACTGCGGACTATCCTTTGGCGAGCTGGCGCCCCGGAACTTCTCCTTCAACTCGCCCTTCGGCGCCTGCCCCGGATGCGACGGCCTGGGAAAACACCTGACCTTCACCCCCGAGGCCGTAGTCCCCGACCCCGCGCTCTCCATCCGGCGCGGCGCCATCCCCCTGTGGCGCCGGGGGCCCCGATACGGCATCATGCTCTACAACCACTACCTGCGATGCCTGGCGGAACACTACCACTTCTCCCTCACCACCCCCTGGCAAAAGCTCCCCGAGGACATCCGGCACAAGCTCCTCTACGGCACCGGCGAGGAAACCATCGCCTTCGACTATTGGGAGCGCGGAAAGATGCACCCCTGGCGAAAGCCCTTCGAGGGAATCATCCCAAACCTGGAACGGCGCCTCCGGGAGACCGACAACGAGGACCTGCGCGCCCGCCTGGAGGAGAACTCCATCTACGAGGAATGCAGCCAATGCCACGGCGCCCGGCTCAAGCCGGAATACCTGGCCGTGACCCTGGGAGGACTCAACATCAGCCAGTTCTGCGCACTCTCCATCGACGGCGCCCTGGAATTCCTGAAACACCTGGAGCTCACCGAATCCCAGCACAAAATCGGGGACGAACTCCTCAAGGAAATCCGGAGCCGGCTGGGATTTCTGAAGACCGTGGGACTCAACTACCTGACTCTCAACCGGGAAAGCGGAACCCTCTCCGGCGGCGAATCCCAGCGCATCCGGCTGGCCAGCCAAATCGGCTCCGGACTGGTCGGGGTCCTCTACATCCTCGACGAGCCCTCCATCGGACTGCACCAGCGCGACAACGACCGGCTCCTGGACAGCCTGAAGCACCTGCGGGACCTGGGCAACACCGTCATCGTCGTGGAACACGACCTGGACACCATGCGCGCCGCCGACCACATCGTGGACCTGGGCCCCGGCGCCGGGCGCCAGGGAGGAAGCCTCATGGCACAGGGCACCCCCGGACAGGTTGCCGCCACCCCGGGCAGCATCACCGGGGACTTCCTTGCCGGCAGGCGCGCCATCCCCGTCCCCGCCGTCCGCAACCCCGGAAACGGGAAATTCCTCGTGGTGAAGGGCGCCACGGCCCACAACCTGAAGAAGCTCACCGTCAAGATCCCCCTGGGGCTCCTCTGCTGCATCACCGGGGTCTCCGGCTCCGGAAAATCCACTCTCGTCAACCACATCCTGCGCCCCGCAGTCAACCGGCACCTGGGAATCAAGGACGACGAGCCCGGAGCCTGCCAGAAAGTGGAGGGCATGGAGAATGTGGACAAGATGATCGTCATCGACCAGACCCCCATCGGAAAGACCCCGCGCTCCAATCCCGCCACCTACACCGGACTCTTCGACCTCATCCGGCAGGTCTTCGCCGAGACCACCGACGCAAAGGTCCGCGGATACACCCCCGGACGCTTCTCCTTCAATGTCAAAGGCGGACGCTGCGAAGAGTGCCACGGCGACGGCATCAAGAAGATCGAGATGCAGTTTCTTCCCGATGTCTACGTGCCCTGCGAACAGTGCCACGGCATGCGCTACAACGAGGAGACCCTGGCCGTCCGGTTCAAGGGCCGCAGCATCGCCGAGGTCCTCTCCATGACCGTCAACGAGGCCTGCGAATTCTTCTCTGCACACTCCCGGATCCTCCGAAAGCTGGAGACCCTCCGGGACGTGGGGCTGGGATACATCCACCTGGGACAGCCCGCCACCACACTCTCCGGCGGGGAGGCCCAGCGCGTCAAGCTGGCCACAGAACTCTCCCGGCGCTCCCAGGGACACACCCTCTATCTCCTGGACGAGCCCACCACCGGACTCCACCTATCCGACATCGAGCAGCTCCTCAAGGTACTGGAATCCCTCCGGGACCAGGGGAATTCCATCCTGGTCATCGAACACAACCTCGATGTCGTCAAGACCGCCGACTGGATCCTGGACCTGGGCCCCGAAGGCGGGGACCAGGGCGGGACCCTCCTGGTGGCCGGCACCCCCGAGACCGTGGCACAGTGCCCCGCCTCCTACACCGGGCAATATCTCAAACCACTCCTCCCCCGCGCCGCCACCCGGCCAACCCCCCGGAAGCGCACCCCACGCAAATGACTGTGCGCAATGGGCAATGCGCGTGTCCAGGATGATGCCGCCACAGGCGGAAGACTTTCCACAGGGGCGCGGGGACGGCGGCCCCCACTGCACACAGGGACCGCGCCTGCCAACGCCCCTCTATAAGAAAAACGCGCAGCAGGCGCTTGCCTCCCGGCCCGGCTCTCCCTCCTTCCCCTCTCCGTTCCCCTTTTCCCTGAGAAATCCATGACTTTCGAATCCGAAATCCAGCGGCGGCGCACCTTCGCCATCATCTCGCACCCCGACGCGGGCAAGACGACCCTCACCGAGAAGCTCCTCCTCTACGGCGGCGCCCTGCAGGAAGCCGGATCCGTCCGCGCCAAGAAGAACCAGAAGAACACCACCAGCGACTGGATGGACCTGGAGCGGGAACGCGGCATCTCCATCTCCTCCACCGTCCTGCAGTTCGAATACAAGGGTTGCTGCATCAACCTGCTGGACACCCCCGGACACCGGGACTTCTCCGAGGACACCTACCGCGTCCTCACCGCCGTGGACTCCGTCATCATGGTCATTGACGCCGGAAAGGGCATCGAGGAACGCACCCGGAAACTCTTCGAGATCTGCCGCCTCCGCGGGATCCCCATCTTCACCTTCATGAACAAGATGGACCGCCCCGCCAAGAACCCCCTGGAACTGCTGGACGACATCGAGCAGACCCTGGGCCTGGACGTCTTCCCCGTCACCTGGCCCCTGGGCGACGGCCCCGACTTCAAGGGCGTCTACGACCGCCTCACACACCAGCTGCACCTCTTCTCCAACCAGGAGCACGGCGCCGCCAAGGCGGCCTCCCAGACCACCGGCCCCCGGGACCCGCAGCTGGACGCCCTCCTGCCCCCCGAAATGCTCCGGGAATGGCGCGAACAAATCGAGCTGCTCGACATGGCCGGAGACACCTTCGACGACGAGCTGGTGAAATCCGGCGACGTCACGCCCATCTTCTTCGGCTCCGGCATCAACAACTTCGGCGTCCAGCTCCTCCTGGACTACTTCGTGGAGCACGGCATGCCACCCATGCCCCGAAAGTCCTCCCTCGGAGAAATCCCCCCCGCCCGCGGGGAATTCTCCGGATTCATCTTCAAGATCCAGGCGAACATGGACCCCAACCACCGGGACTCCATGTCCTTTGTGCGGGTCTGCTCCGGGCAATTCGTCAAGGACATGACCGTCCCCAACCCCCGTGGCGGACGCCCCCTGCGGCTCTCCTACCCCCAGAAGCTCTTCGGACAGGGCCGCGACTCCATCGAGACCGCCTTCCCCGGCGACATCGTGGGACTGGTCAGCCACGGGAGCTTCCGCATCGGCGACACCCTCTCCACCATCCCCGGGCTGGTCTACAACGAAATCCCCCGCTTCGCACCCGAGGTCTTCTGCTTCCTGCGCAACGCCGCGCCCTCCAAGTACAAGCAATTCACAGAAGGACTGGAACAGCTCCTCAACGAGGGCGCCATCCAGGTCTACCACCTCCACAGCGATGTGAACCGCGCGCCTCTGCTGGGCGCCGTGGGGCAGCTCCAGTTCGAGGTGGTGAAACACCGCATGGAGACCGAATACAACGCCGAGGTCCGCCTGGAGGAGACCCCCTACACCCAAATCCGCTGGCTCGCCAACCAGGCCGACGCCGAGAAATTCCGCGGCTCCTACCTGGGCAGCAATGTCCGGCTGGGCATGGACCATGAAGACCTCCCCGTGCTCCTCTTCCCCGATGCCTGGGCGGTCAACTACTTCATGGAGAAAAACCCGGACGTGCCCCTCCTGACGCACTCCCCCCTCCAGGGAGAGACTATCTAGCCGCAAATGGCACGCATCCGCGCAGACCAGCTGGCGTTCCAACAGGGGCTCTGCCCCTCACGGGCCGTCGCCCAACGGCTCATCCAGGAGGGAAGGATCCGCCTGGCCGACGGCACGCCGCTGCGAAAGTGCGGGCAGGCGCTGGATGAGAATGCGCCCCTCGTCCTGGATGCAGCCCCGCAATACGTCTCCCGCGGCGCAGAGAAACTCCTGGCGGCCTTGGACGCCTTCCATCCGCCCGTGCAGGGCGCCGTCGCGCTGGACCTGGGGGCCTCCACCGGCGGATTCACCGACGTCCTCCTCCAACACGGCGCAAAAAAAGTCTATGCCGTGGATGTGGGGCACGGCCAGCTCCACGAGAAGCTCCGAAGCGACTCCCGCGTGATCTCCCTGGAGGGCGTCAATGCCCGGGACCTCTCCGCGACACGGATCCCGGAGACGATTGACCTCCTGGTGGGGGATGTCTCCTTTATCTCCCTCACATTGGTCCTGCCACCCTGCGCGCCGCTACTAAGGCCCGGCGCCTGGGTCACAGTCCTTGTGAAACCGCAATTCGAGGCCGGCCGCGAAGCCATCTGCTCCCGGGGAGTCGTGCGCGACGAAGCCATCCGCCGGCAATGCGTGCGGAAAATCCAGGACTTCGCACGCGAGACCCTCCACTGGACCCCCTTGGGAGCCGTCCCCTCGCCCATCCTCGGTCCAAACGGGAACCAGGAATTCCTCGCCGCGTTCACCACGGCGGAATGACCCCCCGAAGGCCACCCGCCAACAGGCGCAACCACCCCAACCAGGAGCTGCCACAATGTCCAAGTATCTCGTCGGAACCATCAA
>CAVFEH010000007.1:0-95102 GCA_963621575.1 Bacteroidaceae bacterium | reverse complement strand
GAAACAGCTCTGCCATTTGCTGTTGGGTCAGCCACACGGTCTCGTCCACAAAGCGGACATCGGTTTTCGTGCCGCCGTCCTCGGTCTGGTAGATGACGATATTGCCCCGGTTTGCATTTTGGGCGGGATTTGTCGCGTCAGCCGTGTTCGATCTTCCGGTTTCTCAACTTCTTTTTCGCCGCAGTCCTAAATGCTTACTTCGGCATCGACATTTCCTTGTGCGCAACTTTTTTCGGAAAGCCCTGCAAATCGGATCGTCTTATTCCCTTAACAGGGAACATCCTTAGTGCATACCATACGTCTCCATACGGCCTAATCTAGCAGTCATATCTGGAGCCAACATCTTTGGCCCCTTGTGGCGTGTGGCGGCGAGAGACGAAAAAAGGCGCCGTCCCCGAAGGGAGGCGCCTTTTTGAAGTTTTGGTACCGGGTATAGGACTCGGACCTATGACACGTGGATTATGATTCCACTGCTCTACCAACTGAGCTAACCCGGCAATTTTGTCGTAAAACAGGCGTACAATAAGCGAAGAGGCGCGGATTGCAAGCGCCCTCCGGGAAAAAGCCCACCCGCCCCACCTGCGGAACTTTCACTCCCTTTCCCCCTCTAATGGAACGCGACGGTTCTTCAACCCATCCCATGAAACCCTCAGGATACACACCATCCTTCTCTTTCCACGACTATGGCCACGTCCCGCAAGAAGACTCTCTTTTTTCCGTTGTCCCTTTGCACTCTCTTCTGTTTTCTGGCGGCGTTTTTCCCGTCGTTGTGGGCGGAGGACGGCAAGGAGGAGGATGAGGCGCCGCGCGGGCGTCCTTTGCATTACCTGTCCACGGACAAAGGCATTTACCGTCCCGGGGAGTGCGTCTACATGCGTGACGTGGTGCTGGATGGCATCACGAACTACCCGCTGCCGTCGCTGGTGGACGGCGAGGGGCTCTTCCGTTGGAAGGTTCTGGGTCCCCGGGAGGACGAAGTGGCCTCCGGCGAGGTCTCCTACAAGGATTCCGTGGGCGCCATGATCTGGGAGATTCCCGCGGACGTGGCGGGTGGCGACTATGTGCTGCGGGTGGAGGGCGATGACGGGGCCCCCGCCCAGCGGAAGTTCCGGATCCGGCGGTACCGCGCGCCGCGGCTGCGGACGCAGCTGGATTTTTTGAAGCGCGGCTATCTGCCGGGCGAGGAGGTCGTGGCGGTGGTCCGCGCCACCCGCGCGGACGGCACGGAGCTGACCTCGGCGAAGGCCTCCGCCAGCGTGCTGTTGGATGGCGAGATGGTCTTCCAGCAGGAGGAGATCCCCTGGAGTGACGGCGTGGGACGGGTGTCCTTCCCTCTGCCGAAGGAGATCGCGGCGGGGGAGGGTGTCCTGAATGTGGTCATCGAGGACGGCGGCGACCTGGAGACGGCCGCCAGGAGCCTCCCCATTCTCTTGGAGAATTATTCCGTGGCCTTCTATCCCGAAGGCGGCGACCTGGTCCTGGGCGTCCCCAACCGGGTCTATGTGGAGGCGACCAGGGCCGACGGACAGGGCGCGGACCTCTCCGGCGTGGTGCGGGACGACCTGGGGGCGGAGCTCTGCCGCTACGAGAGCGTCTTTGACGGCCGCGGCATCCTGGAATTCACGCCTGCGGCGGGCCGGGCCTATCGGCTGGAGGTCCCCAGCCCCGTGACGGGCGGCGTGCGGTCCTTCACGCTGCCCCCGGCGAAGAGCGGCAGTGTCCTGCGGGCGGTGAAGAAGGCCTTTGATTTCCAGGAGCCGGTCCAGGTGGAGGTGTCGACCTCCCCCGAGGGCGCCCGGAAGCCCTCTGTGGTGGTGTTGCGGAAGCGCGACAAGGAGCTGGCGCGTGTGGAGGTCCCCGCCCAGGGCGGCGTGGTCTCCCTGCAGCCAGGCGAGGAGGAGGGCGTCCTCACCGCCACGCTTTACGCCGCGGACAAGACCCCCCTGGCGGAACGGCTCCTCTTCCGGCGCCCGCGCTATCGCGTGCACCTGGAGTTCCAGGGCGTGGAGACTCCCCGCAATCCCGGCGACAAGGCGACTCTTGCGGTGGTGGCGAAAGACGAGAAGGGCACTCCCGTGGAGGCCACCGTGGGACTTTGCGTCACCGACGCCACCGCGGCCTCCCTGGTGGACCGGCGGGACCGTGCACCCCGCCTGCCCGTCATGGTCTATCTGGAGAATGAGGTCCTGGAGCTCACCGACGCCGAGGACTACTTTGATGCCGCCGATCCCCTGGCCGGGGACAAGATCGACCTGCTTCTGGGCACCCAGGGCTGGCGGCGCTTCGTTTTGGAGCGCCGGGAGGAGATCGGGAAGCTCCATGCCGACGCCCTGGCGCGGATTCTGGCGCCGGAGGTGCGCGCGTTCCATCCCATTTTGCTCCGCAACAAGAGGATGCGTTTCGGCCAGGCGAACGGCGCCATGCCCGCGATGCTGCTGGCCGCGGCGGCTGCGCCCGACGGCGTCGAGGAGATCGAGGAGGGCGCCATGGTCATGGAGGCCTTCGGCGGCGCCTTGCCGGAGGCGGTGGATGCCGTTGTGGAGGATGCGGAGGCTGCGGCGGATGGCGCCGCGGACGCCCCCGCCCGTGCGAAGGCCTTCCGCCCGGGCCCCTGGGACCGCGGCCCCAAGTGGCGCAGGGAGTATGCGCACCAGGCGCGGAAGGACCGCAAGCCGGGCGAGCGGGTGGATTTCACGGAGACCATTTACTGGAATGCCGGCGTGAAGACCGACCCCCGCACCGGCCGGGCGGAATTCTCCTTCGAGCTGCCCGACACCCTGGGCGGCTTCCAGGTCCGCGCGGACGCCTTCGGCAACAACGGCGCCTTGGGCGAGGCCACCGCGGAGCTGCCGTGCGTGCGGCCCTTCTACGGCGAGATCAAGCTGCCGCTTTCCTTGACCGTGGGCGACACCGCCTGGCTGCCCATCACCCTGGTGAATGCCTCCGACAAGCCCCTGGACAACGCAAACCTCTCACTGGCCTCTTCCGACGACTGCCTGGAGATTCTTGAGGCCCCCGTCTTGGGCGCAGGCGGGAACACGCTGTCCGCCGGCGAGCGGCGGCTGGTCTTTGCGCGGGTCCGTGCCCGGAAGGCGGGCAGTGCGGTCCTGACGCTCCGGAGCCTTGCGGGCGGCTTCCAGGATGAGCTGGGCCGGGAGATCCGGGTGCTTTCGCCTCTCTTCCCCTTCGCGCTCTCCGGCGGCACCCGCCTCTCGGAGGGGAATCCCCTGTTCCTGGAGGTGGAGATCCCCCGTGAGGTGGAGAATGGCTCTCAGCGGGTGTTGGCGCAAGTCTATACTTCCCCCGCCGCCACCATGGAGGCCGCCCTCAACGCACTCCTGAAGCAGCCCCACGGATGCTTCGAACAGACCAGCTCCACAAACTACCCGCTGGTCATGGCGCAGCAGTATTTCCTCACCCACGCCGGCTGCAACCCCGAGACCGTCGCCCGTGCGAAGGCGCTCCTGGACGAGGGATACCAGAAGCTGGTTTCCTTCCAGTGCCCCAGCAAGGGCTACGAGTGGTTCGGCGCCGACCCCGGACACGAGGCGCTCTCCGCCTACGGCCTCATGGAGTTCGCCGACATGGCGAAGGTGATGCCCGTGGACGCCGCCATGATGCAGAACACTCGCCAGTGGATCATGGGCCGCCGAGACGGCAAGGGCGGCTTCCAGCGCAATGACCGCTCCCTGGACTCCTTCGGACGGGCCCCCGCCCCGACCACCGACGCCTACGTGGTCTGGGCTCTCCTGGAGGGCGGCGAGCCCGCCGGGAATCTCCAGAAGGAGATCGACGCCGTGGTGAAGAACGCCCGGGAGCAGCAGGACGACTACCTGAAGGCGCTGGCGGCGAACATCCTGTGGTTGGCGCAGCGCCCCCAGGAGGCCCGTGAGCTGGCGAAGTCCCTGGAGGCCGACCAGAAGCCCGATGGCTCCATGGCCCATCCCGGCACCACCATCACCTGCTCCGGAGAGCTCTCCCAGCGACTGGAGTGCGCCTCCCTGGCCGCCCTGGCCTGGACCCGCTGCGGCGCCGATTTCGTGCTGCCTCTGGAACGCACCATGAAGCTCCTGGCGGAGTCCTGCCAGAATGGGAAATTCGGTTCCACCCAGTCCACGGTCCTGGTCCTCAAGGCCATCAACGCCTACGACAGCGCCTTCGCGAAGCCCGCGGCGGATGGCGCCGTGCAGCTCTGGCTGGACGGAAAGCCCTTCGGGGAGCCCGTGGCGTTCACCAAAGAATCCAAGGGCATCCTGGCGCTTCCCGATTGCGGGCTGGCCCTCGCCCCCGGACGGCACACGCTGGAGATCCGTCTTTCCGGTGCCGCGGAGCTCAATGCCTCCCTCCAGGTGGAAGGCATGACCTCCCTGGGACGCGCCTGCCGCGAGCTGTCCCTGAAGACCCGTCTTGACCGCGATTCCGCCAGGGAGGGCGAGCCCCTCCAGCTCTTCGTGGAGGTGGCGAACCCCCTGGACAAGGAGGCGCAGATGCCACTGGCCGTGGTGGCGCTCCCCGCCGGCACGGAGCCCCGCCAGGAACAGCTGACGGAGTTGCGGAAGAGCGGGCAGATCGCCGCCTACGAGCTCCGCGACAACGCGGTGGTCCTCTACTGGCGCGGGCTGTCCCCCAGGGAATCCCGCACCGTCCCGATCTCCCTCACCGCCGCCATCCCCGGGGAATTCACCGCCGCCGCGTCCTCGGTCTATCTGTATTACAACGATTCCGAGAAGGGATACGTGCCGGGCGTGAAGGTGGATGTCCAGCGGAGATAGAGGCTGAAACCCCGGAGGGGGGATTGCCGAGGGGCTGCGAGAGGGGGGGGGGCCGCTTCCCACGGGGGCTGCCGCCGCCTTGGCGACGGCGCCCTTTGGCGCCTGCAATCCCTCCCTTGAGCTTTTCCCATAATGCCGCCCGTTTGGCCGTGGACCTTGCGGGCGGCATTATGGTACGGGCCTTTCCCGCCCCAGTCTATTGAACAGCGAGTGAGTTTGCATGAATCGTGTGGCAGCCAGTCATTCTTCCGATTTCATGGGCACGGAGCCCATTCCGCGCCTGTTGATGCGGTTCACATTGCCGGCCATGGCGTCCAGCTTTGTGAATTGCCTGTACAACGTTGTGGATCGGTTGTATCTGGGCCATGCTGTGGGGCCGGACGCCTTGGCGGGCCTGGCGCTGACCATGCCGTACATGATTGTGCTGGCGGCCTTCGGCGTGCTGATCGGACAGGGCTCCGGGGCGCTGATTTCCATCTTCCTGGGGGAGAAGAAGCCGGAGGCGGCCAACCAGGTGCTGGGGCAGGCCTACGCCATGTATGTTCTCTTCATCCTCGCCATCCAGACGCCGGCGCTGCTGCTGCTGGACCAGACCCTCAGTTGGATGGGCGCCACCCCGCAGGCGCTGCCGCACGCCCGGGACTATCTGCAGATTATCCTGTGGGGGAACATCTTCCAGCATGTCAGCTTCGGCGGCAGCAATCTGATTCGCGCGGAGGGGGATTCCCTGGCGGCCATGGGCGTCATCGTCCTGGGGGCGGTCATGAACATCATCCTGGACCCCATTTTCATCTTCTGGATGGGCATGGGCATCAAGGGCGCGGCGTGGGCCACCATCCTGTCCATGGCCATCTCCTCCAGCTGGGTCATGGTGCATTTCACGAGGGGCGGCGGCGGCGTCCAGTTGAAATGGAGGAACATCCGCCTCCACGGACCCATCTTCCTGCGGGTGGTGGGCATCGGCACCGCCCCCTGCGTCATGATGTGCATGAACAGCATCATCTTCCTCTTCTACAACCGGAGCTTCCTGAAGTACGCGGCCAGCGAGGGCGAGGCCACCCTGGCCATCGCCGCCTACGGCATCGTGGGATCCGTCCTCATGCTCCTCCTCATGCCCTCCTTCGGCATCAACATGGGGGTCCAGCCCATCCTGGGATACAACACCGGCGCGAAGCTCCACCGGCGCGTGGCACAGGCGCTCACCCTGGCCGCCGCCTGGGCAACCGGGATCTGCGTGGCGCTGGCGATCCTCTGCGCAATCTTCGCAGGACCCGTCTGCGCCCTCTTCTCCAACGACGACGGACTCCGCGCCGTCAGCGCACTGGCCCTCCGCATCCAGATGTGGGGACTGGGCTTCATCGGCATCGGAATCGTCACGGGCACCTACTACCAGTCCATCGGACGGCCCGCCGTCTCCATCATCATCGGCTTCCTTCGCCAGGGACTGGTCCTCTTGCCGGTCCTTCTTGTCCTGCCCCTCCTCTGGGGAATGGACGCCATCTGGTGGGCCGGGCCCGTCTCCGACGCCATGGCCGGAATCCTCTGCCTGGGGCTGCTCCTGCGCGAACTCAAGCGCCTGCGCACGCTGGAGGCCGCGGAAGGCGGGCGCGCAGTGGCGGCCTTGCACTAGCAATCGGCGGAGGGCGTTTCCGGGCGGCCGCGCCGCGGCAGTTCCGCGCCAATGTGGAAGGGGCGGGGGGAGGTGCCGTGCGGCGGCTCCTCTCCGGCTTTTGGCGATTTCCCAGGGGCTGCGGCGCGCCCTGGCGCCGTCGTATACATTAACGGGCACGCCGTTCGGTTGGTCCCGTAGCTCAGTGGTTAGAGCAGGTGACTCATAATCTCTTGGTCGCTGGTCCGAATCCAGCCGGGACTACCAGGCGCATTTCATTCTCCCACGCATGCCCGAAGGGATGATATGAGACGAGGCGTGGGAGGCAAATCCGCGCCCCCCGTCCGGCAAAAGGCATCGCAAGAATATCCCGCCTCCCCACACCCCTGCACGGCCACACGGAGGCTGGCCAAGATGTCCGCCGCCCGACGTCGGCGTGGGATTTGATTCTTGGGGAACGCGCCGCATTCGACCGGGTGTGCAGAAAGAATATCTTCAAGGCATTGCATCATGATTCGCAGACTCCTTTGCCTCCTGGCGGGCCTGGTCCTCATGGGACTGGGCGTGGCGCTGGGCACCCGCCCCGGCCTGGGCACCACCGCCATCTCCAGCGCCCCCTATGTCCTCCACCGGATCTGGGGACTCTCCTTCGGTACCTGGACCGTACTCTTCAATATCAGCTTCATGGCCGCGCAAATGCTGGTCCTGGGACGACGCTACCGCTGGACACAGCTCTTCCAACTGCCCGCCGTGGCGCTCTTCGGAGTCTTCATCGACCTGGGAATGTATCTCACCGGTTTCTGGACTCCGCAACACTACCTCCTCCGTTTCGCCGAGACCTTCCTGGGTGCCGCCGTCATGGCCGCAGGCATCACCGCGCTCCTCATCGCGGACCTGGTCTTCGTTCCCGGAGACGGGCTTGTCCAGGTGATCTCCCAGGTCTTCCGCCTGGACTTCGGCAAGGTGAAAATCTGTTTCGATTGCTCCCTGGTGACGCTGGCAATCGCACTCTCCTTCCTCTTCCTCCACCACCTGGAGGGCGTCCGCGAAGGAACGGTCCTGGCCGCCCTCTGCGTGGGGCAGCTCGTCAGAATCTACCAGCCCCTCGCCTATTGGGTCTCCAAAAACATCGTCTTCCAAAAGTAACCGCCGCCCGCCAACCATATTTTCTGATATTTCATGACATCTTTGAATATTGTCGGGAGTTGTCATGAGTTGTCTGGGGGTGGCAAAAGTTGTCCTATTTTTGCTTCTTTCTCTTGTGGTGTGGGGGATTCCGTATGTATACTTTGTACAGCGCCCCGTGCGCCGGCCCTTTCCAAGAGAAATCCCAAACAGGAGAAAAACAATGCGTAAATCTTTCACCCTGATTGAGTTGCTGGTCGTGATCGCGATCATCGCGATTTTGGCGGCCATGCTGCTGCCTGCCCTGAGCAAGGCCCGCGAGAAGGCCCGTGCCATCAGCTGCACCAACAACCTGAAGCAGATCCAGCTTGGCAACCTCCTCTACGCCAACGACTACGACGACTATCTGCCTCCCGTGGTGTGGCTGGACGGCGATCGTGAGTTCGGTTATGATATTGGCGGAAGCCGTCCCTGGTTCTGCTACAATCCCATGATTCCCGAAACTCCCATGAACTTCAGCGAGTGGTGGGCGAAGGACCCCGCCGGCCTCTGGTGCGAGCCCACCTTTGTTGGGACGAACTACGAGGACAAGAGCTCCTGGCACAAGATTCTCCACTGCCCCTCCTGCCCCACCAGCGAGCGCCTCACCGGCAACATCGGCTATCAGTGCAATGTGGGCATGGGTCTCATGCGGATGTTCCTGAACATGGCCAACGGCAGCACGGCCCACCCCTTCATCTCCTGCAACTGGCATCGCGTCAGCACCATCAAGTACCCCTCCATCTTCGTGAACGTCTTTGACGGCACCAGTGGCGCGGGCGGCCTCGCCACGTACTTCTGCAACCAGGTGGAGAACATCTACCAGGTATCCGCCCGCGACAAGTTCTTCCGTCATTCCATGACGATGAACTTCGCCTTCAGCGATGGACATGCCGAGGCCCTCACCATCAACAAGACCGCCAACCTGGACTCCTGCTCTCTGCGCAAGGAGTACTACTGGTATCCCGGATACAAGAACAGCTTTGGCGGCGACGACATCCTGCAGTAACGCCGGAAGCGTGAAACGGGGCGTCCTGGCTCTCTTCGGCTGTGGACGCCCTTTTTGTTTCTCCGGACAGGCGTCTTTTGTTCCCCTGCGCCAGGGAATGCATTGCGGAGCCGTCTCAACTGTTTTATAGTAGCCGCGTCGTGCGCCCCCCGGGATTCGTATTTGACGGATCCCCTGGCTTCGTCCCACCTCCATTCTCCTTCCCCTCCCCCAAGTTTTGCCATTATGAAGTTTTCCCTCTTTTCCCTCTGCCTTTTTCTCTGCGTGTCTCTTGCGGCGCGGAACATCCTGGAGAATCCGTCGTTTGCGGATGGCGGAAAGGGCTGGGAGCGTGGCATTCCGGAGAATGTGTCGCTGGAGGGCGACGTGGTTTCCTTGCGGGGGGACGCCCTTGACCGCTGCTTCCTGCTGCAGCACGGCCGGCACCTGATTCCCGGCGCCACCTATCGTTTCACCGTGGAATACCGCAGTGACGACGGCACTGGCGGGTTCTTCTATTTGGAGCGTGGCACGCCGCCCCATGGCGGCGGTCAGACTGTGAGGGGGGCCTCCCAGTGGCAGACGGCGCAGTGCCTCTTTGTTCCGCAGCCGCCGGCCAAAGCCGCTGACGACTGCATCTACTACGCCGTGGTCTCCGCGAATCCCGGCGAGACGGGGGTCTTGCAGTTCCGCAATCCGGAGTTGGAATTGGTGGAGGAGTCCCTTGCGGCGCTGCATGACGACGCGGACAACCTCTTGCCCGAGCCGGTGTTGGGTCGTGGCGCCTGGCGGGCCAGCGATCCCGGGCATGTCTCCTTCCCCCAAGAGGGCGTGGCGCGGGTCGCCGGACGGGACGGTGGGCGCTCCCATGTGGGATACTGGGAGCTGCCCCTCCAGGACGCCACGCCGTATACTCTCACTTTCCTCTACCGCGGCACTCCCGGCGCGCTGGCCGATGTCTACTTCGAACGGGTCAGCCCCCAGGACTTCGCCCACAAGACCGTCGCCGCCGCCGAGGAGTGGCGGCAGGGCGTGCTGGAGTTTACCGCCAAGCCCGGCCTGGCGGACAAGTACTACGTGGTCTTTTCCACCCTCCCCGGCACGAAAGGGACCGTGGAATTCGCCAACCCCGTGCTGACCCGCCGGGATGGCGTGTTGGTGAATGGCGACTTCTCCAGCGGCCTGGCCGGCTGGGAGCACCGCAATGCCGAGGTCGTGGACTTTGGTGGAAGCCTGGGCGCGGCCGTCCGTCTGGATGGCCGCCGCGATGCCGCCTGGCTGCGCCAGGGCGGGCTCCTTGTGCGGAAGGGGAGGATCTACCGTCTGGGATATGATGTGCGCGGGGGCGAGGACTACCGTTACACCGACATCCAGAACGCCACGTGGTCCCGCATCGCCGTCCTGGACGACAAGGGACAGGTGATTCCCGGATGCGGCGGCTGGCGGGACTGCTTCGGGACCTCCTGGCAGCACAAGGAGGTCACCTTCGTGGCGTCCCGCGACATGGTGGTCGCCCTCCAGGGGGAATTGAAGGACCCCGGCATTGTCAACTTTGACAACATCACCTTCGGCGAGACCCTCTCCGAACTGCCCCTGCTGGAGATCGTTCTGGACGCGCCCTTCTCCTACCACAACGGCGTCCGCGAGGACGATGGCGCCGGGGTCTTCACCGGAAAGATCTACGCCGCCCTGCCCGGCGCCGAGCTGACGGTCTCCTTCCGGGGCGAGGAACAGCTCCTCCCGCTCCCCGCTCCCGCCGGATTCTCCTTCCCCGTGCCCACGGAATTGGGCGAATACCCCCTCAAGGCCACCCTGCGGGACGAGCAGGGCGGGGTCCTGGCCGAGGCCGAGACGACCTTCACCCTCCGGAAGAAGGCCGCCCGGGATTTCCATTTCGATGAAAACAATGTCCTCCACATCGACGGCAGGCCCGTCTTCCCCATCTGCTCCTGGGGTCACCGCGGCGATCTTTCCTTCCGCGAGGGGCTGAAGGCGCAGGCCGACCTGGGCTTCGACATGGTGCTGGTCAACCGCATGCACATCGACGACGTGGCCGAGTTCGGTATGATGGCCATCATCGGCCTGGCGCCCCTCATGGAGCTGGCCCGGGACGACATCTATCTGGAGAAGGTGGATGGTCTCCGCAGGGAATACGCGGAGGTCCTGAAGCATCCCTCCATGGCGATGTGGTATGTCACCGACGAGCCCGCCTGGCGCGGCGAGAAGGCCGCCCCATACGTGAAGGCCTACGAGCGGCTCCTGAAATACGTGGACGACGAACACCCCTGCTTCCTCAACGAGGCGCCCCGGGGCTCCGTGGCCGACAACCGCCCCTTCTCGTTGTCCTGCGATGTCTACGGCGTGGACATCTATCCCATCCCCGCGCCCAATGCGCACTCCGGCCTCGACGACAAGATGATGACCAGCGTGGGCAAGTACACCGACATCTGCCGCGAGACCGTCCGGGATTCCAAGCCCATCTGGATGACTCTCCAGGGATTCGCGTGGGGATGCTTCAACCGCCAGCCCCCTGTGGTCTATCCCACTCTCCAACAGTCCCGGTACATGGCCTACGAGGCCATCGCCCACGGCGCCACGGGACTCTTCTACTGGGGATTGGACCTGGGCACCCGGCAGGACGACGCCTTCCTGGCGGACCTGAAGGCCACCATCGCCGAAATCCACCAATTCGCCGCCATCCTCCTTGCCCTCGAGACCCGTGATGTGGCCGTGGAGGGCCCCGGCGCTGCGCAAATCCGTGTCTGCCACAAGGCCAACGCCGCCGGTTCCCTCTGGATCGTCCTCAACGAATCCGGCGAGAATGCCTCCTTCCAGCTCAAAGGCGAATTCCCCAGGACCCTCCGCGAGATCTGCACTGGAAAGACCTTCCAGACCCAGGCTGATGGTACTCTCTCCCTCGCGCTGCAGCCCTACGACCTGGTGGTCCTGAGGGAGGATGGAAAGCCCCTCCCGGAGCCCCAGGCCATGCCCGCCACCCACCGTCTGACGGAACATGTGGAGCTCCCCACGGACTTCATGAAGGCCAGCTGGATCTGGTATCCCGGAAAATCCCAGTCTACCGGCGCACGGGCCGACTTCCGCTTCTCCGTGACCCTCGACGCCCCCCTGGAGCATGCCTGGCTCGCGGTCTCCATGGATGACGCCTTCTCCGCCATCGTGAACGGCAGGGAGGTCATGCGGCAGTCCATGTGGGATGTGGCCTGGACCGTCGACATCGCCAAGGAACTCAAGGTGGGCGAAAACGAGATCGTCCTCCGCGCCGTCGATTTCGGAGCGCCCTGCGGCGCCCTCTTCGCGCTGACCCTCTCCGATGGACGCGTCATCCTCTCCGACGAAAAGATCCAGGCAAAACGCCCCGGGGACAAAACCTGGGTCCCCGCAAAGAACATGGGCAAGTATGGCACCGAACCCTGGATCGGCGTGGAACCCGCCCTCTACACGGCACCCACGAAGATGGCGCTGCCGCTGTAAGGCGCAAAAAGGCCCCCGGTCCGCAAGGCCCGGGGGCCTTTGCGTGTCGATGGGGAACCAGAACCGGGGGAGCTTGGACGTCCGGGAAGGTGCTGTTATGGTTGCGACAATTCATGACATCTCTTGGAATTGTCAATAATTGTCATGAGTTGTCGGGGGGGGTCAAAAATTGTCGTATTTTTCTGCTGTTTGCTCTTGTGGTTTTGGGGATTGCGTATGTATACTTTGTACGGCGCCCGTGCGCCGATCCTTTCCAAGAGAAATCCCAAACAGGAGAAAAACAATGCGTAAATCTTTCACCCTGATTGAGTTGCTGGTCGTGATCGCGATCATCGCGATTTTGGCGGCCATGCTGCTGCCTGCCCTGAGCAAGGCCCGCGAGAAGGCCCGTGCCATCAGCTGCACCAACAACCTGAAGCAGATCCAGCTTGGCAACCTCCTCTACGCCAACGACTACGACGACTACCTGCCTCCCGTCCTCTTCGGGCCCGGGTGGGATCTTACCGGGGGGCAGGACGTGGGCAACAATCGTCCCTGGTTCTGCTACAACCCCATGATTCCCGAGACCCCGATGGACTGGTCCGTCTGGTATGACAAGGATCCCAAGGCGAAGGATTTGGACGCAGGCGAGGACAAGTCCGCCTGGCACAAGATCCTGCACTGCCCCTCCTGCCCCACCAGCGAGCGTCTCTACGGCAACATCGGCTATTCTGCCAGCATCGGCATGAGCTTCACCAGTGGCTGGACCTATGATGGAACGATGGCCTGCCCCTGGCACCGCGTCTCCTCCATCAAGTATCCCTCCCTTCACATCAACATCTACGACGGAACCAGCCAGGGTGGTTTCCAGGCTCTTCCCTGGACCAGCGCGGACCAGCCTCTGGTTGCCAGCAGCTACTACTTCCGTCACTCCAAGATGATGAATTTCTCCTTCAGCGACGGACATGTGGAGGCCATTAACGACCAAAAGGCTTCTCCCAACTTCAGCTATCCTCTCCGCAAGCAGTACTACTGGTACCCCGGCCTGCAGTCTGAGCTCGGCGGCGACCTCATCATGCAGTAAGCAGCGTATGACGCAAAAAGGCCCCCAAGCCAAGGCTCGTGGGGCCTTTTTGTGCGTACATGAGCGGACTTTTAGATTATGAAGCTGTATTCTTTCCTTTTCCTTCTGCTGTGCCTTTCCTTGCCGGCCCAGGGCGTGAACCTGCTGCGGGAGCCGGAGTTTCGTGACACAGGGGCCTGGCACCAGGGTGTCCCCGTGAACATCTCCTTTCAGGGGGATGTGGTTTCCTTGACGGGGGACCCCGGGGAGCGGTGCTATCTCCAGCAGACGGAGATCCTGATGATTCCCGGCGCCACCTATCGTTTCTCCGTGGAATACCGGAGCGACGACGCCACCCGCGGGTATTTCTATTTGGAGCGTGACAGTTATCCGGCCTCTCTGGGCGGCAAGGAGATTACGGGGGCCTCGCGCTGGCAGACGGCGGAGTTCTTTTTCGAGCCCACGGCGCCCCAGGAGGGCGACTGCGTCTATTACGCCGTCCTCTCCGCAATCCCCGGCGCGAAGGGTGTCTTGCAGTATCGGAATCCCCAGCTGGTTTTGGTGGAGGAGTCCCTGTCCAATGTGAAGCCGGAGGCGGAGAATCTTCTTCCAGCGCTGGCGCCGGGGGAGGGCGGCTGGCGCACCATCGACCCCGGCTTCGTGGATTTCCTGGGGAATGGCGTCGTGCGGGTGACGGGCAGCGCCGACGGCCGCGAGGGCGTCCTGATGAACCCCGACGACTTCCAGGAGGGCGTCCCGTATGCCTACACGGTCTTCTACCGCGGCACCCCCGGGACGCAGATCGAGTATTATGTGGAGCGCATGGAGCCCTACCAGATCGCCAACAAGAGGGTCCCGGCTGCGGAAGAGTGGCGCATGGCGACCATGGATTTTGTGATTCCCCCCGGAGGTGCGTCGCGTCCCCTGGCGGTGCTCTCCCTTCCCAAGGGCGAGACCGGCATTGTGGAGTTCGCCCGTCCGATCCTGGAGCGTCGTCGCGGCGCCTTGCTGAATGGCGATTTTGCGGCGGGGGTCCTTGGCTGGGAGGGCGAGGGCTGGAGCCTGGCGGATCTGGGGGACTCCCGCGGACAGTGCGCCCGCCTGGACAGCCGGACCGGCGTCGCCGGCCTGCGCCAGGGCGGCCTTTCCGTGAAGAAGGGGAAGATCTACCGTCTGGACTATGAGGTCCGGGGCGGCGAGGACATGGCCTTCACCGATCTTCAGCGTGCCACCTGGTTCCGCTTCGCGGTGCTGGATGACCGCGGCGAGGTGATTCCCGCCACGGCGGGCTGGCGCGACACCCTCCCTGGCGACTGGCGTGGCCGGGAGGTCACCTTCCTTGCGGACCGCGACATGGAGGTGACTCTCCAGGGAGAGCCCCGCGGCGCCGGCATTGTCTACTTTGACAACGTGGCCTTCGGCGAGACCCTCTCCGAGGTGGCGCTCATGGATATCGCGCTGGACGCGCCCTTCTCTTACCACAACGGCGCCCGGATCGGCGACTCCGCCATGGAGTTCTCCGGAACGGTCCACTCCGTCATCCCCGTGGGCACCATCACGGTCTCCTTCCGGGGGCAGGAACTGGTCTTCCCCGCGGACGCCCCCGCGGAATTCTTCTTCCCCATGCCTGCGGAATTGGGCGAATACCCTCTCAAGGCCACTCTGCGGGACGAGCAGGGCACCATTCTGGCCGAGGAGGAAATCCCCTTCACCCTCCGCGGGAAGGCCGCCAGGGAAATTCGCTTCGATGAGAACAACGTCCTCCATATCGACGGCAACCCCGTCTTCCCCATTTGCTCCTGGGGGAATTTCGGCGTGCTCCCCCTCCGGGAGTCCTTCCGGATGCATGCGGACCTGGGTTTCGACGTGGTCATGTGCAATGCCCGCCAGCTGGACGACCTGGCCGAATTCGGGCTCTTCGGCATGCCCCGGATGCCTGCCGATTTGGCTGATGTGCCAGAGGCCGACCTTCCCGCACGGGGGGAAGCCATCCGCGCGGAGAACGCCGAGGTTCTCCGGCATCCCTCCATGTTCGGATGGTTTGTCGCCGACGAGCCCACCTGGAGCGGCATGAAGTCCTCCAAAACCATCCGCGCCTACCGGCGTTTCCTGAAGTATGTGGACGACGAGCATCCCTGTTTCCTCAACGAGGCGCCCCGGGGCACCCCCGACGGCAACCGCGGCTTCTCCTTTGCCTGCGACATCTACGGCGTGGACATCTATCCCATTCCCGGGCCCAGCGGACACTCCGGCCTGGAGGACAAGATGATGTCCTGCGTGGGCAAGTACACCGACATCTGCCAGGAGACCGTCCGCGGCCGGAAGCCCGTCTGGATGAGCCTCCAGGCATTCGCGTGGGGGACCCTCTACAACCAGCCCGTCCGGATCTTCCCCACCCTCCCGGAGGCCCGCTACATGGCCTACGAGTCCATTGCCCACGGCGCCACCGGAATCTTCTACTGGGGACTCAATCTGGGACCCCAGCAGAATGACGAATACCTGGCCGTCCTGAAGGCCGTCAACCAGGAGATCCACTCCCTAAGCGCCATCCTCATTGCCCCCGCGTCCAAGGACGTGGAGCTGCTCGGCGCCCCCGGGAGCCAGATCCGTGTCTGCCACAAGGAGAATGCCGACGGCGCCCTCTGGATCCTCCTCAATGAATCCGGCGACGCGGCCGACTTCACTCTCCGCGGGGCCTTCCCCGCAGAGCTCCGGGAAGTCAACACCGACGCACGTTTCCGCCCCGCCGCCGATGGCACCCTCGCCCTCTCTCTGCCGCCCTATGGATTGCTGGTGCTGGCGGATGCCGGCCGCGCGCTGCCAGCGCCTCTCGCCATGCCCGCCACCCGCCGTGTGAAGGAGCGCGTGGAACTGCCTGCGGACTTCCGGAAGGCCAGCCGCATCTGGTATCCCGGTGAAGGCAAGAAGGCCAATTCCCAGGCCATCTTCCGCATCCCCGTGACTCTCGACAAGCCCCTGGAGCACGCCTGGCTCGCCGCCTCCGTGGACAACGGCTTCGTGGCTTACGTCAACGGAAAGGAGGTCATGCGGCAGGGCGCCTGGGATTTGGCTTTTACTCTCGATATCGCAAAGGAACTCAAGGCGGGGGAGAACGAGATCCTTCTCCACTGCGCGGACTTCGGCCCCGTCCTCGGCGGGACCTTCTGCGGAGCGCTCTTCTCCCTGACGCTCTCCGATGGACGCATCATCCTCTCTGACGACCAAATCCAGGTCCAAAAGCCCTCCGACAGACGCTGGGTCAAGGCGGAAGTGGTGGCGAAATTCGGGGAAGATCCCTGGCTGAACGTGGAGGCCGCACTTTACGAGGAGCCCTGTGAAGTGCCGATTCCGTGACTGGCGGCTTCCAGCGTCCCTTGTCCAGTGCCATGCCGCGGCTGAGCCTGCGGCATGGCCTCCCTTTTTTGTGAAAAAAGGCGTCTGGAATTTGAAAACGGTGGAAGGGTCGTTAAATTAATCTGCGCGCCCGGCAGATTATAGAAAATCGTCTTGCGTAGATCAAATCATTTTCCCGGTGGGTTACCCAAGCGGTCAACGGGGGCAGACTGTAAATCTGCTAGCTTTGCTTTCCATGGTCCGAATCCATGACCCACCACCATTTTGAAATCCGGTAGCGATGAGTTGCCGGATTTTTTTGTTTTTGGCTTCTTCCATTTCCTCAACCTGACAATCCCCCCTCCCCATGGCCCGGATCCCCTACATCAAGTATCGGCGTCCCACGGAACGCCAGCGCCAGAGTGCGGCGGGCCTGCGGCATTTGCTGCGCCGCGCGGTGGTTGCGTGGTTGGGCAAGGGGAGGGGTGGCCGTGAGTTGGCGGTGGGCCTGGAGGTCCCGACGGGCTTGTCGGGGGATTTGGCGGACGTGGCGGCCTTCTGGAGCGGTGCGCGGAGCCAGGACGGCGGCCGCCGGTTGCTGGAGGTCCGGCGGAGTTGCCTGGTGGTCTGTGCGCTGGACCGCGCGGAGTGCTATGCGGCCAGCATCAATCCCGACCTGCTTTTCGAGGAGCTCTGCCAGTGCCGGGCGCGCAAGGCGGCGCTGGAGGAGGAGATCCGCCGGACGGAGCCCCAGCTGCGGGACAACCACACTCTCTTCGAGGAATATGCCGACTGGCACTACGAGGAGACCCGGAATCCGGAGTATTTCAAGTGCGTCCAGCGTGCCCGGGAGCTGGAGGACAAGCTCTACCGTGGGACCCGTA
Organism: Bacteroidaceae bacterium; assembly: GCA_963621575.1. Lineage (GTDB taxonomy): Bacteria > Verrucomicrobiota > Lentisphaeria > Oligosphaerales > Oligosphaeraceae > UBA1724. The sequence continues at coordinate 77,818 of CAVFEH010000007.1, read as the reverse complement.
TGGACCGCCTGCGCCGCAGCGAGGCGGGGGATCTCCTTTACCTGGCGGTGCCGGAGGGCGTGGTCCGTCCGGAGGAGGTCATGCCTGGCTGGGGCGTGCTCGCCGTCTCCCCGGAGGGGAAGGCGAGGGTCCTGCGGGAGGCGCTGCCACAGGAGGTGCGTCCCGCCGTGCGGAACCACCTGGGCATCCAGATCGCCCTGCGCGCCAGCGAATTCGTCTGTGCGGGCATGGGGCTGTCCCGCGGACGGAAGTAGGGAGTGGCTTTTGTGTTGCTATGACTCGTGCCGCGGCATTTGATTCCGCCCGTCCGGGGAGCGGTGCTTCCCGGAAGAGGCATGTCCACCGGGAGGAGGAGGGCGATGTGCGCCGTCGCCTGCTGTCGGCGGGTTTGCGGGTTTTCGCGGAGAAGGGCTACGAGCGTGCGGGGATCCGTGAGATTTGCGCGCTGGCGGGGAGCAACCTGGCGGCGGTGAACTACTACTTCGGGGGGAAGGCCCGTTTCTACCGGGAGGTGAGCGCCTACGGCCAGTCCCTGCGGCTGCAGGAGATCCAGCTGCTGACGGTCTCCGCGGGGGCCGAGGACCCCTGGGAGACCTTGGCGCGGCACGTGGAATCCCTCATCGGATACTCCTTCGACAGCGAGCTCTTCCATGCCGCGTGGCTCTACCTGCGGGAGGTCGTCAATTCGCCGAATTTCCATCCTGAGCCCCAGCCCGACGCCTCGGGGCGGGATCCCCGGGTGGTCTTTGAGGAGCTGGTCCAGGCGCTCATGGCGAAGTTGCTGGGGCCCAAGGCCACGGAGAAGAACATCGCCCTGGTGCGCTATACCTACGCCTCCCTGAGTCTCTTCCTTCTCCTGGAGCCCCCGAACCACGCCAGTGACGCCGAGCTCCTTCCCCGCGTCAAGTCCCTGGTGGGCCGGGAACGCCTGCGGGACCATATCATGACGCTGGTGCGCCAGACCGTGGAGTCCCTGGAGGTGCCTTCCGGCACCAGCGGGCCGTAGTATGAAAAAAGAACGCCTCGCGGGGGCCGGACACACAATTTTCCGGGGGGAAAACCGTTTTCTTTCCCTGCCTTTGTGAATGGCGGGTGCTGACCGGTTGTGTCCGGAGGCATTATTTTTTGTCGTTTTCCCCATTGCCGGGGGGCATTCCGGCCGTTTCCACCTCAAGTATTGAACTCTGCGTCATGCGGCATATCAACGTTCCCACCCTTCTTCTCGTCCTGCTCCTGTGCGCCGGAATGCTCCGTGCGGAGGAGGCGGCCCCCCGGAAGCTGAAACTGACTTTGGAGCAGGCCAAGCAGGTCGCCCTGGAGCAGAACCCCAGCCTGGCCCGGGTCGAGGCCGGCATCCAGACGGCCATGGCCGCACTGGAGAGCGCCCGCAGCAGCTACCTGCCCTCCGTGGACTTCTCCGCCGGTGTCACCCGTCTCCGCGACGTGGCCACCCGGCCCGTGCGGGACTACGACAACACCACCAAGTATGACATGGGGCTTTCCGCCTCCTACCTGGTCTTCGACGGCTTCGCGCGGCGCTTCCGCACCCTCTCCGCCGGGCTGGGCGCCGAGACCGCCACCGCGGAGTGTGAGGACGCAAGACGTCTTCTGATGGACTCCGTGGCCTACGCCTTCTACCAGGTCCTCCTGGCCCAGAACACCATGGAGATCCGCGAGCAGGACGCCGCCTTCAACCGGCTGCTCCACGAGGACGCCCAGAAGAAGTACGACTACGGCACCGCCAAGCTTTCCGAAGTGTTGAATTTCGAATATCAGGTGAAGACCGCCGAGGCGGATTACGTCACTGCGCGGAACTCCTGGCGGACCGCCTGCGTGACTTTGGGCGCCTTGCTGTCCCTGCAGCAGGACAACCTGTGGGAGAGCATTGAGCTGGTGGCCCCCGCGGAGGATGCGGGGCAGGGCGGCGACCTCCCGGCAGTCTCCGAGATGATCTCCTACGCCAAGGAGCATCGTCCCGACCTGCAGAATGCCCGCCGGAGCGTGGAGGCCGCGGAGTTGTCCTTGAAGGAGGCGAAGGCGGGGTGGGCGCCCACGGTGACCCTCTTCGGAAACTACGATTTCACCCGGAACCACTCCGGGCACTTCAACAGCCATTACGACCGCGATGTCAACTTCGGCGTGAAGGCCAGCTGGAACCTCTTCAATGGCGGCGCCACCACGGCGGCGATCCACCAGGCCGAAGCGCAGCTGAATGCGGCGCGGAAGGCGTTGGCCGCCACGGAGGACACCGTGGCCAGCGAGGTGCGCAAGTGCCACCTGAGCCTGCGATCCGCCGCGGAGATTCTGGAGAAGGAGAACATTCTTCTGGACGTGGCCACCCGCATCCGCGACCTGGTCCGCGAGGAGTATCTCGGCGGCACGGCCACCATCACCCGTCTCAACGAGGTGCAGACCAACCTGACCAGCACCTCCTTGGCGAGAACCAACGCCTGGATCGACCTGCTCTACGCGGGGGAGAACCTCTCCTCCGTCACCGGCGGATATCCCCTGGCGAAGTAACGGCGCATCCCTGGCCGGCGGCCCTTCGGGAACGTGCCGGCGGGGGAGATTGCGCCCCCCCGTTCTTTCATCCTCGGCAATCCACTGCATTCACTGACCATGAAGAAACGTTCCCTGGCCCCGGCCATTGTGGCCATCGCACTCATCCTGGGAGCCGCCGTATGGGGCTCCCGGAAGATCTCCACCGCCCGCGCTGACGCCCAGCGCCAGCGCGCCGGAGCCGTCTCCGATGCCGTGCCCGTGCGCACGGCTTTCGTGTCTCTGGGGGACGTGAGGAATATTTTGACCTTCAATGGCGACGTGCAGCCGCTGCGCAGCGTGGATTTGCAGGCGAAGGTCTCGGGGCGCCTGGCGGCGCTGTCGTTGGAGGACGGCACGGAGGTGGAGGAGGGCGTCCCGGTGAAGAAGGGTCAGCAAATCGGCCTCCTGGACGACCGGGAGTACCACGCGGCGCTCTCCAGCGCGAAGGCGGCGCTTTCCAGCGCGAAGGCGGAGTTGCAGCAGTGCCACGCCGCAGTGGATTCCGCACGGGCGAATTTGGAGGACAAGGAGCGCGAGTACAACCGCATGAAGGGCCTGGTGGCGCAGCAGGCGGCCACGCAGCAGAGCCTGGACCAGGCGGAGACGGCGTTTGCCACCGCGAAGGCGGAGATGGCGTCGGCGGAGGCGAAGCTCTCCGGCGGCGAGAGCGCGGTGGAGAAGGCGTCCGCGGAGGAGGAGAAGGCGTCCCTGGACATGTCGGAGACCCGGATTTACGCGCCCATGGACGGCGTGGTGAGCGCCCGGCATCTGGATCCCGGCGTGCAGGTCACGGCCTCCACGCCCCTGGTGACGATTCTGTCCATGGATGAAGTGAAGGTGGTGATTTCGGTGCCGGTGAAGCATCTGGAGAAGGTGGTCCCGGGGAAGACCCGCGCCTTCCTGCGGACCCCCACGGTCCAGGAGCCCATGGAGTGCCTGGTGGAGAAGGTCTATCCCTCCGTGGACAAGGTGACCCGCACTGCGCAGGTGGAGCTCCGGGTTTCAAACACGCGCCGCGACGACGGCACGTATCCCCTCCTGCCGGGAATGTACGCCACCGTGGAGCTCCTCATGGAGGAGCGTTTCGGCATCGTGGCCGTGGATGTCTCCCTGCCGATCCGGAATCTGGACAAGCAGCTGGTCTTTGTCTGCCAGGGGGACGTCGTCCGCGCGGTGCCCGTGGTCCTGGGCATTGCCACGGAGGGCCGGGTGGAGGTCCTCTCGGGATTGTCGGAGGGGGACGAGGTGGTGGTCCAGGGACAGCACCGCCTGACGGATGGCTCCCAGATCCGCCGCGTGGCGCCGGAAGGCGAGGCCGGGGCCGGGGCCCCGGAGGGCAAGTAGCCCGTTCCGGCGTCGTGCCAGGATGTTCATCTTGAGAGTGAGGAGGCAAGGAGCCAAATGAAACTCCCGGAATTTGGAGTGCGTCGTCCCATCGCCACGGCGATGCTGTTCTTCTGCGTGCTGGTGCTGGGCGTGGTGTGCCTGAGCCGTCTGGGCCTGGATTTGATGCCGGACATCGAGCCCACCCGCGTCACGGTGATGACCACCTGGAGCGGCGCGTCGGCGGAGGATGTGGAGACCAAGGTCACCCGCGTGCTGGAGAAGCGCCTGGGCTCGGTGGCGAATTTGGACGAGATCCGCTCAACCACCTCCGAGGGCGTCTCCAACATCTCCTGCACCTTCACCTGGGGCACCAACATTGACGAGGCCTCCAATGACGTGCGCAGCAAGGTGGATATGGCCATCGACGACCTGCCCGACGACGTGGACACCCCCACCATCTTCAAATTCGACTCCGCAGACATGCCCATCATGCTCATCGGAGTCACCGCCAAGGAGTCCATCGAGGACCTCTACGACATCATCGACGACTCCGTGGCGCAGCCCCTCCAGCGCTTGGACGGCGTGGGATCCGTGGACGCCTTCGGCGGCCTGCAGCGGCAGATCCGCGTGACCCTCTCCCGGGAGAGGCTGGCGGGATATGGCCTGACCTTGAAAGACATCGAGAACGCCATTGCCCGGGAAAACAAGACCCTCCCCGCCGGAAACCTGAAGGTGGGCCAGACCGAATACACCATCCGCGTCCTGGGCGAATTCTACACGCCGGAGCAGGTGGCGCAGATCCCGGTCCTGCGGCGGGACGGCTCGCTGCTGCGCATCCGGGACGTGGCGGAGGTCTCTGACACCTTCGAGGAGGTGACCCAGTATGTGGAGACCATGGGCCGCAGCGGCATGATGATGATTGTGCAGAAGCGCACGGGCGCCAACACGGTGAGTGTCTGCCGGGCGGTGCTGCAGGAGCTGGAGAATCTGAAGCCCACGCTGCCCCAGGACATCCAGTTCAGCGTGGTCAACGACTCCTCCACCTTCATCCAGCAGTCCATCGGAAATGTGCGGGGCACCGTGCTGTGGGGCGGATTCTTCGTGATCCTGGTGAGCTTCTTCTTCCTGCGGAATCTCCGCTCCTCCCTGGTCATCGTCCTCACCATCCCCTTCTCCCTCATCATCGCCTTCGTCTTCATGTTCTTCATGGGATGGACCATCAACATGATCAGCCTCTCCGCCCTGGCCATCGCCATCGGAATGGTGGTGGACAACGCCATCGTGGTGCTGGAGAACATCACCAGCCATGTCTCCCGCGGCGTCCGCGTCCGGGAGGCCTCCATGTTCGCGGCCTCGGAGGTGGAGCTCTCCCTGCTGGCCTCCACCGCCACCACCATCTGCGTCTTCTTTCCCATGGTCTTCCTGGAGGGCGCCACCGGAATCATCTTCAAGCAGCTGGGCGGACTGGTCACCGCGACCCTCCTGGCGTCCCTCTGCTGCGCGCTCCTGCTGACCCCCATGCTCTCCAACACCCTCCTGAAGCCTGTCCGGGAGCAGGAGGACGCCGCCCGCCGCGGCACGTTCACCGGACGCCTCTACTCCTTCAGCGAACGGATCTTCCTGGCCATCGAGGCCGCCTACGGACGGCTCCTCTCCTTCTGCCTGGACCACCGCCGGAGCGTGCTGGTCTTCGGCGCCGCGGTGCTGGGGGCCGCCCTGATGGCCATCCCCTTCATGGGAACGGAGTTCACCCCCGACCAGGACACGGGCGAGATGGAAATCCGCTACCAGCTGCCCGTTTCCACGCGTCCGGAGGTCACCGCCGACGTGGCCCGCCGCATCACGCGGCTCATCTACGCCAAGGAGCGCGAATTGCTCTCCGGGAAGTATGCGGGGAAGCGGATTGTCCCGGGGGAGGACGGCAAGCCGCTGGAGAGCGCGATCCGCTTTGACAACTGGCGCGCGGGGCAGTCCTCCTCCGGGTGGGGCGGTTCCGGCGGCCATGTGGGCCGCATGAACATCAAGTTGCTGGAGCTGGAGCGCAGGCCGTATTCCACGGCGGAGCTGGGCGAGAGCGTCCTCCGGGAGCTGCGCCAGTGGCCGGAGCTGGACCGTGTGTATCTCTCCACCTCCAACCGCCTGATGAACATGATGATGGGCGGTTCCAACGAGAAGCCCATCGTCATCCGGGTGCTGGGATATGATCTGGACCAGTCCCTGGGAGTGGCCCAGCGCATCCGGCAGATGGCCCTGCACACCCCCGGCGCCGTGGACCCCAACATCACCTTCGACAACGGCAACCGCGAGGTGGTGGTCAACATCGACCGTGAAGCCGCCGCCGCCCTGGATGTGGACGTGGACAGCATCGTCTCCTCCGTGCGGACCCTCTTCTACGGAAACACCGCCAGCAAGTTCCGGGAGGCCGAGGACGAATACGACATCTTCATCCAGCTGGGCGAGGACGAGCGCCGCACCATCAACGACCTCATGAACTCCGAGATCACCGCCAACGGCCGCCGCATCCGCCTGGACGCCCTGGCCACCGTCACCGAGGAGCTGGGGCCCGTCTCCATCACCCGCGTGGGGCAGGAGCGCGCGGTGACTCTGCAGATCGACATCTATGGGCGCTCCCTGGGCGAGGTCTGGTCCGAGCTCAAGGAGTCCATCGACACGCAGTTGATTCTGCCCCAGGGCACCAGCCTGGAATATGACGGCCAGATCAAGGAGCAGGGGAAGTCCTTCCGGGAGCTGACCCTCATGCTGGTTCTGGGAATCCTCCTGGTCTACATGGTCATGGCCGCGCAGTTCGAATCCTACGTGGCCCCCCTGGTGGTCCTCTTCTCCATCCCCTTCGCCGGCGCCGGCGCGGTCTTCGCCCTGTGCGTCACCGGGAAGACCCTGAACATCATGAGCTTCATTGGACTCATCATGCTGGTGGGAACGGTGGTGAACAACGCGATCATCCTGCTGGACTCCATCAACCTCAACATCGCCCGGGGGCGCGGAGTCCGGGATTCGGTCACCACCACCGGGCGCTCCCGACTGCGCCCCGTCCTCATGACCACCCTCACCACCGTTTTCGGCATGGTGCCCATGGCCATCTCCGGAACCACCGGCAGCGAACTGTGGAGCCCCCTGGCGGTCTGCATCATCGGCGGACTCTCCATCTCCACCCTGGTCACCCTGGTCTTCATCCCAACTCTCTATTCCTACTTCCTCAAGGAGAACGGCCATGAAGCTGATTTTTCTCGTGTATAATATCTCCATCGAGGAGGATGTGCGAATTCTTCTCCGGAACCAGCAGGTGGAGGGCTTCACCCAGTGGCCCCGTCTCCTGGGACGCGGGAAGTCCACCGGGGCCCGCATGGACGACAATGTCTGGCCGGGCGCGAACTCCGCCATCATGGCCGTGGTCCCCGATGAAAAGGCCCCCGTGCTCATGGACGCCATCCAGAAGCTCCGTGAGGGCGACGCCCGCCGCGAGGGCATCAAGGCCTTCCAAATCCCCGTGGAAGCCATGTCGCACTAGCGCCTGGCCCCCCGCCTTCTTTTTGCATTGCCGATGCGCTTCCTTCTTGCCCGACAATCGATTCCCTCCGGCGGCATGGTCTGCCGGGAGCTGCGGGGCATTGCCCGCGCCGCGCTGGACCGTGGGCACGAGGTTTTGCTGTTGACGCGGGAGTGCGAGTCCGGAGTCCTTCCCGCGGGGGTGAAGGTGGAGGCCGTCCGGGGAGGGGAGGGCGCGTTTTTGCGTCGGCTGGAGGAACTCCGCCGGTCTGGAGAGGGCTGGACGGCTCTGGGCCTGGAGCCCCTTCCGGGATTGGATTTCTGTTTGTTGCAGGAGGGGCTCCATCTGGGCGAGGAACTGCCCCATCCCGGCGGGCGAAGGACCCTGCTTGACCAGACCCCCTTCCGGCTCCGCAAGCGCCTGGAGGCGCTCTTCCGCAGTCCCTCCACCACGCAGATCCTCTATTCCGGGGAGGCGCAGAGGCGGACCCTCATGGCGGAATACGGCGTGCCGCGCCCCCGTCTGCAGGAGATCCCCCCCTGGCTGGACGATCTCCGCACCGCGCCGGCGCCCACGGCGGAGGAGGTCGCCCTCATGCGGCGTGCCTATGGCTGTGAATCGCCGGAGACCATCCTGATCCTCCAGCCCGCCGAGGAGTGGAACGCCGGTGGCGTGGACCGCTCCCTGGAGGCCCTGGGAATCCTCCCCGCGCATCTTCGGGAGCGCTGCCGGTTCCTGGTGGCCGGACGCCCCAGCAAAAAGAGCCTCTCCCTCCTTCAGCAGGCCTCCCGGAAACTGGGATTCCCCGAGGGGCAGCTCCGGCATCTTCCCACCCTCCAGCACGCGCGGTGCCTCATGGCCGCCGCGGATCTCATGCTCCTGCCCGCGCGGGACGACTTCCACGGGCTCCTGTTGGCGGACGCCCTCCAGTGCTCCCTGCCGGTCCTCTGCACGCCCCGGAGCGCCCAGGCGGAGTTGGCCCGCGCCGCGGGATGCCCCGTGCTCCCCGAACCATACGACCAGGAGGTCCTGGACGACATGCTGGCCTGGATGCTTCCCTCCCTCCCCACCTTCCAGCAACGCCTCCAGGTCCAGCGCCAGTCTGGGGAACGGCCCTCCCGGGCCCAGGCCATCCTGGAGCTCCTGGAGGCCGGCAATCCCATCGGCGCCCGGGAGAATCCCCCCCCGGAGGTCTGCCAGAAGATCTTGTCGGAACACCTCGCCCAGACAGGACGCCACGGCGCCCTCAAGCAGGATCAAAAGCGAAGCATTTCCCGCTGCGCCGACCCCCGTGGCGGCACCCTGATTCTGAAGGAGTTCCGCCGCCGCTACTTCTGGGAGGGCGCCCGGCATGTGAAGCGCTGTCAGGAATGCACCGCGCGCATGGCCGGATTCACCGCGCTGCCGAGGGGCCGTGGACGGCTCCCCGACGGCGGGGACTACCTCCTTCTGGGCGACTGCGGAGACGGCAATTTCTTCCTCACGGACTACGCCGCGCTCCCCGACGCCCCCGGGCTCTATGCCGAGTGCGGGCGCGTCCTGGCGGACCTCCATGCCGCAGGAATCTTCCATCTGGACACCAAGCCCGCGAATTTCGTGCGGAACCTCAACTGCACCCGCGAATGCCCCTACCGGGTCTGCCTGGTGGACTGCGACAACGTCCACCTGGAGCCCCTCCCCATGCCGCTGGCCCGCCGCGCCAAGAACCTGGCGCAATTCCTGGCGGGGACGGGGCGCCTGGCGCGCCAGGACGGCGCCCGTTGGCGGGAGTGCCTGCGGGCTTTCCATGCGGGGTACAGCCGCGCGTGCCTGCTGGAGCCCCTGTGGATAGGCCGCACGTGGGCGGCGGTCTGGGACCTGCTTGCCAAGGGGGGGCGCGTGGAGTACACTCTTCCTGACGCCCATCCCGGAGAATGCTTGCAATTCCTGCGTGAAGCTCTACATTAACCGGCAGTTCCGAAAAGATTTGCATCACTTTTGCGGCGGGTGTAGCATAATGGTAATGCACTGGCTTCCCAAGCCAGCTACGTGGGTCCGATTCCCATCACCCGCTCCAGTTCTTATCCAGCTATTTTGATCCGGGGAAACGGGGGCGTTTCACACTTTTTTGTACGCAAGGCGCGTACGCAGTCTCCTTGTTTTCGGCATTTATTCCACGAGGGAAGACCATCATGCAGAAGAAGCTCAGGGTCGCGGTCATCGGGTTCGGCGGAATCGGACACCACCACGTGGCGCAGTATGCCGACCAGCCGGAGTGCAGGCTCGTGGCCGTCGTGGACATCAGCCGCAAGGCCCTGTCCACCCTTTCCTCCTCCATCAACATCGGCGACAGCGGACAGGCCGATTTGACCGGCGTCCACAAGTACACCTCCTATCAGCGCATGCTGAAGAAGGAGCGGCCCGACATGGTGGACATCTGCCTGCCCACGGACCTCCATGAGTCCATGGCCATCCAGGCCATGCGGGACGGCTGCCACGTGCTCTCCGAAAAGCCCATGGCCCGCACCACCGAGGCGGCCAGGCGCATGATCGCCGTGGCCCGGGAGACAGGCCGCCATCTCATGGTCGCGCAGTGCATCCGCTTCTTCCCCGTCTACCGCGGCCTGGCGAAGATTCACCGCAGCGGCAAATACGGGAAGCTCCTGCGGCTTGCGGCCGAGCGCCTCTCCGGATTCCCCGAAAGCCACTGGTACCGCGATTACAGCCGCTCTGGCGGGGCCCTGCTGGACCTGCATCTCCACGACACCGATTTTCTCCACGTCCTCCTGGGCATGCCCCGGGAGGTCGCCACCTCCGGCGTCCATCGCGCCGATGCCGCGGGCGTCAACGAATCCATCACCCGGTACTTCTTCGAGGGCAGTGACGCGCAGGTGTGGGCGGAGCAGAGCTGGCTCCGCAGTGGCTTCCGGGCGGGTTTGACCGCGGTCTACGAGAAGGCCACCATCCGCCTGGAGGGTGACAGCCTGGCCATTTTCCGGCCTGGCCGCAAGGAGCCGAAGGTTCTGGATTTCAGCGCCGAGAAGAATGGCTACTGGCAGGAGATCGCCTACTTCGCCCACTGCGTCTTGAAGAACCGCCCGGTGGACGAGTGCCTCCCCGAGAGCACCCTGGATTCCCTGCGGATCTTCCAGGCGGAGGAGAAGTCCGCCAACTCCCAGGGGGAGCCGGTCGCCCCCTAGGCGAAAACCCTCCCGACCTCCTCCGGCGTGCCGTTTTTCAGGGACATGTGGAAGCGTGCTACATTAGGGCGTTTTCCGAAGGGGGGAGGGCTCCGAGGCATCTCTTCTTCTTCTCGCTTGCGCCGCAGGGCGTTGCGAATTGGACGCCGGGGCGAGGATGCCGCCGGGCGCTTTCTGGAGAATGCCGGATACGCGCTTCTCTGCCGCAATTGGCGCGCACCCCGCAATTTGGGGGAGCTGGACATTGTCTGCCGCGATGCGTCGGGGGTCCTCTGCTTTGTGGAGGTCAAGACCCGCCGGCTGAAGCGCGCCGCCGCCATCTCCGGGGAGGCCCTCCCCGGCCCCTTGGCGGCATGGACCCGCGGGAAGCGCCGCCGCATGGCGCGCGCCGCCGCCGAATACCTTTCCGCCCTGGGAAATCCCCGGGTGCCCATTCGATATGATGTAGTGGAGGTCTGGTCCGAGTCCTCTGGATTCCCCAGGTTTCTCCGGCATTGGCCCGCCGTCTCCGTGGAGACGCGCAGCCGGTTCCGGGGAGGCGCGGGGGCGGACGGCCGCTTCCGGAACGCTATCCCCGCATGAAGGCGCATGCGGCGCGGCCGTCTGGCCGCCTTCCCCTCCTCTCCGCCACTGCACGAAATGCATTTCTCCTGATTGCCCGGCTGCGACGCCGCGGTTTTGGGAGGAACGCGAAGAACCCCACACCAAGAAAATTCGTTTCCCGAACACAAAAAAAACAGCCAAACGCAGAATTCGTTTCCTTCGCGCAACTTTGCAAAACACGCCTGGGATGGGCGGCGGGCGGACGGGATGTCCGCGGACGCTCTCTCCAGGCAAAACCATCCACACTATCACGACTATGGCACAGAAATCTCAGCAGCTCGCCCTGTTCATTGACTATGACAACCTGATGGGCTTCAACGGCAAGACCGAGGGCGACCTCTCCCGCAACTATTCCCACCTGGACGTGGTGGCCTATTTGGAGAGCCACTACGGCCCCGTGGTACACTGCAAGGCCTACGGCGACTGGAGCGGCCCCCGCACCCGCCACACCATTGCCGACCTTTCCAAGGCCGGCGCCGAAATGCAGTTCATCCCCCGCGGCAGCGCCAGCACCTTCCGCATCCCCGGATACGCCGCCGTCTGCATGGGCCTGGACGCCTTGGACGAAATCCAGCGCAACCCCACCCTGGGCGGAGTCGTCTTCGGAACCAACGACCTGGCGCTGCTGCCCTTCGTGAGCCGCATCCGCGGCCTGGGCAAGAGCGTCTACATCCTTGGGCCCGAGGCCGCCAGCGCAGCCGCGCTCACCCGCGTGGCGGACGAGTTCATCGTGGCCGCCGACAACACCGCCACCGTCCGTTCCAAGCCCGGCAATGTCTCCGACAAGGCGCAGGCCCTCTACACGATCAAGACGATTCTGGTCAACGGCGAGCTCCCCATCGCCCAGCTGGAGGAGAAGCTCCAGGAGGCACTGCCCGAGTTCTCCGTGGCGGACTTCGGCTGCTCCAACTTCGAGGAGTTCCTCCGCAATGTGGCCAACACCACCGTGAAGCTGACCAAGGGCGAGGACGGCTCCCTCACCGTGGGGCTGGGCAACTGCCACAACGCCTCCGCCTATTCCGACGAGGAGCTCCAGAGCTTCGACCTGGCCCAGTACATGCAGGCCACCCGCTGGCATATCGTCGACGGGGACATCCGCGACAAAGTCCTTCACAACATCTACATCATCTTCTCCGAGAAGGGACGCGAGATGACCAACGAGGAACTGCGCAACACTGTGGACCCCGACCACATCGTGGAGGACCGCCCCTGGCAGGGGACCATCTGGTCCCTCATCTTCGGCGCCTGCCTCTGGGAAAATCCCAAGACCTCCAACCAGCCCCAGAGCCGCCGGCTGCTCTCCCTCTTCCGCACGGTCTCCAGCGAGGACGACTTCCTTGTCCGCTACTACACCAGCCTCTTCAAGAAGGCCTTCGAGGATCGCCCCAACCTGACCCCCCAGAAGTGCGCCGAGCTCATGCATCCCGAGAACGTGGAGGGCGCCCTTCCTCTCTTCGAGCGTGTCTTCCAGAACCTCCGGAATCCCGTGGTCTTCAAGTCCCCCGCCCCCCGGAGGTAGCCCGGGCGGCGGCCATTTCCAGGAAAGCGCGAGACCGCCCCGGACCAAAACGGGGCGGTTTTCCGGGCCGTCACCATGACTGTTTCCCGAATCTCCCTGCGATGCGGCGAGGAGGAATTCCTCGGACTCCGGGAGTCCTTCCGGAACCGTCTGGAGGCGGCCTTTTTGCATTACCGTGACGCCTGCCGGGCGTCCAATGGCGGGGAGTGCGCCCCCTGGGTCATGACCTCCGGCCGGCGGACTCTCCGCCTGCAGGCGCGCGAGATGGCCGCCATGAGCCCCGGACAGCTCCGGGGACTCTATTGCAACGGCGGAATCCCCTCCTATGTGGAGGAACTCATCCACGCCATGCCTCTCACCGAAGAGGCCGCCTACCGCATCCTCCAGAACCGCAGCGAGGGATATCTCTCCAAGCACCTCTTTGGAGCCGCCGCGGATTTCTCCCCACGCTCCATCCAGGACCCCGCGCTCTTTCGCGCCGCACTGGAAAAACAATCCCTCCGGGTCCTCGACGAATCCCAGCACGGGATCCCGTGCCTCCACGTCTATGACCCCGGCGCGCCGGTGGAAATCGTGCGGGAATAGCAGGGAGACGCGGCGCGTTTGTGCCGGGGCGCAGGCGCTGTTTGCCGCGCAGGGCCGTCGCCGTCGCCGGGCCCTTGGCCGCTCCGCGGCGGCGCCTTTTGCGCTGCAACCGGGAATTGGGGAATTCATGGTTTCGCTTTTGGCGTGCAATGCGCTTGGTATATTATGCGCGGCGCTTGCCCCGCGTCTTTGCGTTGGTGTTAGGTGGCAAGCCGAGAAAACAACCATTCCAGGAGAAGCACGATGTACCATTTTCCCATTGCGGCGCAGCTCTATTCCCTCCGCAAAGAGTTTGCGGACCAGCCCCTTGGAACCCTGAAGGCCCTCAAGGCCATGGGATACCAGGGCGTGGAGTTTGCCGGCGCGCCCGTCTACAGCCCCGACTACTACGCCGCCCTCTTGAAGGAGTCCGGCATGGTGTGCTGCGGCTGGCACACGCCCTGGGAGGCCGTCCAGGACGACGCCATCCAGGAGACCATCCGCCTGAACCAGGCCGTGGGCAACAAATACGTCATCCTGCCTTTCATGCCCGGCGAGACAGCCGAGGACTTCCGGCAGCGGGGACGGGACCTGAACCACATCGCCGACCTGCTGGCCCCCTGCGGCATGCGCATCGGGTACCACTGCCATCCCGGGGATTTTGAGCGCGCCGCAGACGATCCCAATGGCCTGCGCCACTGGGACTTGTTCCTTGCGGAAGCGGATTTCCGGGTGGTCATCCAGCTGGATCTGGGCAACGCCATGACTGGCGGTGCCGATGTGATGGCGGAATTGAAGAAGTATCCCTACAGAAGCAAGTCCATCCACTGCAAGCCCTATAGCTATTCCAAGGGGAACCTGCCCCTCATCGGTGAGGACGACTGCCCCTGGAAGGAGGTCATGCAGTTCTGCCGCGACGCCGGAGACACGGAATGGTGCGTCATCGAATACGAGGCCAAGGGAGTCCCCGTCCTCGAGGCCATGGAAAAGAACCTGAAGAACCTGAAGCAGTTCGCATAGACGCAAGGGCGCAAAAGAAAGGGCCGGCGGAAAAACTCCGCGGGCCCTTTTCCGTGTAATGGGGCATTGGGGTTTGGCGGTTGGCGGGCAGACCCCTTGGCGCCGGGGCGCTTTCTGTTTTTCGCCTGTCCCTGGAGGATTCGGCGTGGAGGGGCGCCTTTATATTTTGCGCATGTTGTATTCTTCGGAAAATGAGAGTATTTGCGCGCTGGCGACGGCGGTTGGCGGTGCGCTTTCGGTGGTTCGTCTTTCGGGGGCGGAGTCGCTGGGGGTGGCGCGCCGGCTGTGGCGTGGACGGGGCGGGCTTGGCAAGGAAAATGCCCGCCGGATGCTGCTGGGGGAGTTGCGGGATTTGTCGGGGGGCATGATTGACGCCGGCTGCCTGGCGGTCTACATGCCAGGCCCCCGCAGTTACACGGGCGAGGACGTGGTGGAGTTCCATCTGCATGGCGGGCCGGTTCCCGCGCGGCTGGCGCTGGAGGCCATCCAGTCCTGTGGCGTGCGCAACGCGGAGCCGGGGGAGTTCACGCGCCGGGCGTTTTTGAATGGACGGCTGGATTTGACCCAGGCGGAGGCCGTGGGGCTGATGGTGGACGCCGAATCCCGCCAGGCGCTCTCCTTGGCGAACCGCCAGCTCGCCGGCGAGCTGCGTCGCCTGGTGGAGGGGCATTACCGGGAATTGGAAATTCTTCTCTCCGAGGTGGAATCCCGCCTGGATTTCCCCGAGGAGGAGCTGGATTGGATGAGTGCCGGGGAGCTCCTGGGGCGCCTGGATGCCCGGAAAGACGCGCTTTCGGCGTTGGCGGCGACTCGCCGGGAGGGCGAGGTGCTCCGGGAGGGCGCGCGACTGGTGCTCTCCGGGGCGCCCAACGCCGGAAAATCCAGCCTGCTGAACCGGTTGCTGGGGCGGGAGCGCGCCATTGTCTCCCCCACGCCGGGCACCACCCGGGATACCGTGGAGGCGGATTTCGTTTTGCGGGGGATTCCCCTGCATCTCGTGGACACCGCCGGCATTCGGGGCGAGGGTGCGGAGTCGGTTGAGCGGGACGGCATGGCGCGGGCGAAGGCCGCGGCCGCGGAGGCGGACATCGTGGTCTGGCTGGTGGATTCCGCGTCCCCGTCGCCGATGCGTTGGCCGGGCTGGGGGCACCGCGGCGCATTGCTGGAGGTCTTCAGCAAGTGCGACCTGTCGCCGGCGCCGGAGGGCGCCCTGGGGATTTCCTCCCGGACGGGCGAGGGTCTGGAGACCCTCGCCGCGGAAATCGAGAACCGGCTTTTGGGGGCGCCCGCGGGGAGCGGAAGCCTCCTGGCCGTGGGCGCCCGCCATGCCGTGTTGCTGGAGGAGGCCGTCCGCGCCTTGGGGGAATGCCGCCCGCTGCTGGAATCTGGCCAGTGGGAGCTGGCCGCCATTCCCCTGCGGCAGGCCATCGCCTCCCTGGGACGCATCACCGGAAAGACCCCGGACCCGGACGTCCTCGACACCATCTTCCATCGCTTCTGCATCGGGAAATAAGTTCCCCTTTATGACCATGTATCAAGACAGCCTTCCCTTTGACCTGGATGAACCGTCCGCCGGCTCGAAGCCCGATTCCGCCGCCTCCCCCCAGGATGCCCTGGAGGCGTTGCGCCGGGAGGCGGAGGAGCTCCGTGCGCAGATCCGCCACAACGACCAGCTCTACTACATCCAGGCCGCGCCGGAGATCTCCGACCAGGAATACGACCGGCTCTACCACCGACTGCAGGAGATCGAGGCCGCGCATCCGGAGCTGGCCACCCCCGATTCCCCCACGCGGCGGATGCACGGCGGCGTCCAGGAGGGCTTCCAGACGGTGGAGCACACGGTCCCCATGCTCTCCCTGGAGAACACCTACGATGCCGCGGATCTGGCGCGCTTCCACGAGAGCGTCCTGCGGGGACTCCACGGCGAGCGCCCCCGCTATGTGGTGGAGCCGAAGATTGATGGCGTCTCCATTGCCGTGCGGTATGTGGACGGCGTGCTGACCCAGGCGGTGACCCGCGGAAATGGCCGGCAGGGCGATGATGTGACGGAGAATGTGCGCACCATCCCCTCCGTGCCTCTCCGGCTCCTCTGCCCCGATCCTCCGGCTTTCTTCGAGGCCCGCGGCGAATGCTATCTCTCCCGGAGGGGCTTCGCCGACATGAACCGCCGTCGTCTGGAGGAGGGACAGGAGCCCTTCGCCAATGCCCGGAACGCCACCGCCGGCTCCCTCAAACTCCTGGATTCCCGGCAGGTGGCCCGGCGGCCCCTGGATATCCTCTTCTACACCCAGGGACGCATCGACGGGGTGGAAATCACTTCCCAGCAGCAGCTCCTGGAGACCTTCCGCTCCTTTGGCCTCAAGATCCAGAAGTGGTGCCGTGTGGTGGAGGACTACCAGGGAATGCTGGATGCCATCCGCGAACTGGACGCCCTGCGGCCCACGCTTCCCTACGACACCGACGGCGCCGTCATCAAGGTGGATTCCTTTGCCCAGCGGGAGACCCTTGGCTTCTCCGCGAAGGCGCCATGCTGGGCGAAGGCCTACAAATACGAGCCCGAGCGGGCGGCCACCCGTTTGAAGGCCATCACCATCCAGGTTGGGCGCACCGGCGTCCTGGCCCCCGTGGCCGAGCTGGAGCCCGTCTTTCTGGCGGGCTCCACCATCTCCCGCGCGACGCTCCACAACGAGGACGAGATCGCCCGGAAGGACATCCGCATCGGCGACACGGTCCTCATCGAGAAGGCGGGCGAGGTGATTCCCGCCGTGGTGCGGGTGTTGTTGGAGAAGCGCCCCGCGGATTCCAGGCCCTACGACTTGCCGGGGAGCCTCCAGGGGAAGTGCCCCTCCTGCGGAGGGTCCATCCACCGGGATCCCCAGTTCGCCGTCTGGCGCTGCGAGAACCTCCAGTGCCCCGCGCAGAATGTCCGGCGCGTGGAGTACTTCGCGGCCCGGAATGCCCTGGATCTGGAGGGGCTTGGCGGCGTGGTGGCCGAGGCCCTCTGCGATGCCGGATGGATCCGCGAGCCCCTGGATCTCTTTCAACTCACGCAGGAACAGCTGGCGGAGCTGAACCTGGGCACGCCCGGGGAACCCCGGATCCTGGGGCCCAGGAACGCGGCGAAAATCCTGTCCGCCCTGGAGAAGTCCCGCCAGAAGGATCTGGGGCACTGGCTCCAGGCCATGGGAATCCCCGAGGTGGGCGCCGCCACCGCATACCAGCTGGGACGCATCCACAAGGACCTCCTGCAGGTCCCCGAATCCCCCTATCTCCATGCATTGCTGGAACTCATGGCCCTCCAGGAGGACCACTGGCCCCTGACCCCCGGGGAGGAACAACGCCTCCTGCCCCCCCTCCTCCAGGCCGGACTCGTCAAGAAGTCCGCCGCGAAGGCCAAGGAGGGCGCCTACGTGACCACCAGCGTGGGGCCCAAGACCGCGCGGAGCATTCTGGACTTCTTCCAGGGGGAGGTGGGCCGCCGCTGGCTCAATACCCTCCAGAGCCTCGGAATCAACCCACGGGGCGACGACGAGGGCGCCGCGGCCTCCGGCGAAAAACCCCTCCGGGGACTCACTTTCGTGATCACGGGGACCCTCGCCTCCATGGGACGGACACAGGCCGCCGCCGCACTTCGCGCAAAGGGCGCGAATGTGGCCGACTCCGTCAGCCGGAAAACCACCTGCCTCGTGGCCGGTGAAAACACCGGCGCCACCAAGATCGCAAAGGCCGCCGAATTGGGAATCAAGGTCATCTCCGAAGAGGAGCTCCTGAAACTCCTGGCGGATGACAAGGTCTGACAAGGCTCGCCAGAATCGCGGGATTCCCCCCTCGTTTTCCGAAATCACAACTTTCTGACTTGGGGATTATGGAGTTTGTGGAATCCGGGTTATAGTACGGGCTTTTGCCGAGGATTTTTGATTCGAACCGGTTGTTTCTTTTTTGACCGACAGGAGAGAGTTTTTTATGGAAGAGAAAGCTGTTTCGCAAGCGGAGTTGAACCGCAACCTTGCCCAGATGCTGAAGGGCGGCGTGATCATGGATGTGACGAATCCGGAGCAGGCGAAGATTGCGGAGGACGCGGGCGCCTGCGCCGTGATGGCGCTGGAGCGGATTCCGGCGGACATTCGTGCCGCGGGCGGGGTGTCCCGCATGAGCGACCCTGCCATGATCCACGGCATCCAGGAGGCGGTCTCCATCCCCGTGATGGCGAAGTGCCGGATTGGCCACATTGTCGAGGCGCAGATCCTGGAGGCCATCGAGATCGACTACATCGACGAAAGCGAGGTCCTGACCCCCGCTGACGACCTGTACCACATTGACAAGCGTGCCTTCAAGGTGCCCTTCGTCTGCGGCGCCCGCGATCTGGGCGAGGCCCTCCGCCGAATCAACGAGGGCGCGGCCATGATCCGCACCAAGGGCGAGCCCGGCACGGGCGACGTGGTGCAGGCGGTCCGCCACATGCGCCGCATGATGGCGGAGATCCGCCGGGTCGCCTCCATGCGGGAGGACGAGCTGTACGAGGCGGCCAAGGAGCTGCAGGTGCCCTACGACCTGGTGGAGCGTGTCCATCGCGAGGGTCGTCTGCCCGTGGTGAATTTCGCCGCCGGCGGCGTGGCCACCCCCGCGGACGCCGCGCTGATGATGCAGCTGGGCGCCGAGGGCGTCTTCGTGGGCTCCGGCATCTTCAAGAGCGGCAATCCCGCCAAGCGCGCCCAGGCCATCGTGAAGGCCGTGACCAACTACCAGGACGCCAAGCTCATCGCCGAGCTCTCCTGCGGCCTGGGCGAGGCCATGGTCGGCATCAACGCCGACGAGATCCGCACCATCATGGAGGAGCGCGGCAAGTAGCCATGGGCTCCCCTCGCACCATTGCCGTCCTGGCGCTCCAGGGAGATTTCGCTGAGCACGGGCAATCCCTCCGCGCACTGGGCGCCAGGACCTTCGAGATCCGCCAGGCCAGCGACCTCGCCCGGCCCTTCGACGGCCTGGTCATCCCCGGCGGCGAAAGCACGGTGATGGGGAAGCTCCTGCGGGAGCTGAATCTCTTCGAACCCCTCCGCCGCAGGCTTGCCGGGGAGGGGCTCCCCGTCATGGCGACCTGCGCCGGATTGATTCTCCTGGCACAGCGCATCGCCGATGACACGACGAAACACTTCGCCACCCTGGACGTGACGGTCCGCCGAAATGCCTACGGACGTCAGTTGGGGAGTTTCTTCACCCGGGGCTCCTTCGGCCCCCTGGAGAACGTCCCCATGTCCTTCATTCGGGCACCCTCCATTGTGGAGGCCGGTCCCGAGGTGCAGGTGCTCTCCACCTTCCACGGACAGCCAACCGCAGTCCGGCAGGGACGCCAGCTGGCCATGGCCTTCCATCCCGAGCTGCTCACCGACACGCGAATCCACCAGTATTTCCTGGAGGAAGTCTGCCGCGCCTAGAAACAAGGGCGGAGGCCGCCTTCGTTTTCGGCCGCAGGCCGGCGTTGGTGGAGCGGGGTCCCGGCGGCTCCACGGTAGGCCGTGGGTTGGAAAGGGGGTGTTTTGGCTTGGCCGCGGCACGGAGTGGTGCCGCGCAAGCCGGGGGTGCCTTTATATTTTCGGGGTTGACGGCATAACACATTCAGACACTGGGGAAAGCAAGATTATGAACAAACATCATGAAAAGAGGGGCGGAAAACGGGAGGAGTCCGAGGAGCGTCCCGGAAAGAAGAGCGCGATTTCGGCCCGGGAGTGCGTTGGCGACCTGTCGGTGAACATCCAGGGCTTTGGATTTGTCCGGATGGACGGCGGGGACTCGGTTTTTGTGCCGCCGGGCTATCTGGGGGGTGCGGTGACGGGTGACACGGTGCGGGTGGTGTTGGATCCCGCCGGGGATCCTTCGCGTCCCGTGGGGCACGTGAAGCGCATTCTGGAGCGGAAGTACCGCTTTTTGGTGGGATGCATGGTGCCGCTGCGGGGCGGTGGATGGGGCGTGCGGCCCCTGCGCCACGAGCTGCCGGGCCTTCTCCGGATTGCCCCCGGGAGCCTCAAAAAGCTCCCGGAGGGTCCCCGCGAGGGCAATTGGTGCCGCTGCGAATTCCCATTCCCCGAAGAGGATTTTCCCCCCGAGACCCTCCCCGATGTCACCATCCTGGAGTGCTACGCCGCCTGCGGGGAGGTCTCCGCGGACCTGGACGCCATCGTCGCCGAATACAACATCCCCGCTCCCTACACCGAAAAGGACGAGAAGGACGCGGAGTCCCTCCAGCCTGTGAAGGTGCGCCGGCTGGATTGCACCAAGGACACGGCTGTCACCATCGACCCCGTGGACGCACGGGACTACGACGACGCCCTTTCCCTGGGGAAGGCGCCCCGTCCCGGCACGGTGGTGGTGGGCGTCCACATCGCCGATGTGGCGAGCTATGTGCGTCCCGGAAGCCCCCTGGACCGCCAGGCACGGGAGCGTTGCTTCACCTCCTATCTTCCCGGACGAACCCTCCCCATGCTTCCCAAGGCCCTGGCAAACCGGCAGTGCAGCCTCCAGGCCGGACAGGAGCGTCTGGCGCACAGCGTCTTCATCTGCTTCGACGAGCACACCGGCGAGATCCTCTCCTGGCAGCGCCGCCACACCACCATCAATGTCCGCCAACGCCTCTGCTACGAGCAGGTGCAGACCTACTTGGATGGCGGCGACTTGGATGGGCCCCGGGAGGTGAAGGATTTGGTGTCGAGGCTGGCCAACGTCTCCCGGTTGCTGCGGCACCGCCGCATGACCCGCGAGCGCTTCCTGCCCATGGGCATGCCGGAGATCCGCGTGGTGTGCAGCGAACACCCCTCCCGGATTCTGGGTGTGCAGCAGAACGAGGACAATCCCTCCCACCAGCTTGTGGAGGAGTTCATGCTGGCGGCCAACGAGTGCATCGCCATGGAGCTCCAGCGCCTGAAACTGCCCGGACTCTACCGGAACCACCAGGCCCCGGATCCCGAGAAGCTCCAGGAGTTCGCGGAAAACGCCACCATCATGATGGGCGAGCGCGTGAAGAGTCTCTCCACCCGCGGCGCCATCGTCCGATTCCTGAAGCACGCCGCGGAATCCCCCCTGCGGGATGTCCTCTACATGGCCTTCCTCCGGCATCTCCCCCGGGCCGACTACGGCGCGGACCCCATGGGGCACTTTGGCCTGGGGAAGGAGAACTACTGCCACTTCACCAGTCCCATCCGGCGCTACGCCGACCTCCTGGTCCACCAGCAGCTCCTGTCCCACGATCTCCGCCGGAAGACCTGCTCCGCCGAGGCCGTCCAGGATCTGGCAATGCTTTGCTCCGCAAAGGAATACCAGTGCGACCAGGCGGAGTTCGCCGCCTCCGACCGCATGAAGATCCGCTATCTGGGGAACAAGCGGCAGGAGGACCCCACGCTCCTGCTCACCGGCGAAATCTGCAAGATCACCAAGGGCGGTTGCCAGGTGTACCTGCCCGACTACGGTCTCATGGCATACGTCAATGAACTGCCGCACTCCTGGCACTTCGATCCTCTCAAGATCCAATGGACCAACCGCGACGGCGACACTCTCCGGATGGCCCAGAAACGGTTCTTCGCGATGGTCTCCGCAGACCCCATTCGCGGGGAATTGGTCCTGTCCCCCGCCGCAAAGCGCGACGGCGGAGCCAATCCGCGCCGTGGCAAGTAGTCCGAAGCCCGCACGCCCGCGGTTTGTGGTTTAGATTGGGGGTTTCGCGGAAATTCCGCATTCTTTTGACGGCGGCCGCGGTTCTGCCGCCGGGAGTCATGCGATGTGCCCGGCCGCACCCCGGCCTCCGCTCGTCTTGTTCCCGCCGGACGGGGCGATGCAAGTGCGCCGCAGGCGGCACCCGCTTCCTCTTTCCTCCCTTTCCCAAAAAAGACCTCTATGCTAATCATCTCCTTTTCCCTTGTGGCGGCATTCGCCGCCGGGTACTTCACATACGTCGCCGGCGAGGGTGGCCATTGGGGCTGGGCGATTTTGGCGGGCGTGGCCGCCGCGCTGGTGGTGATTGTTCCGGTGAACCTGTGGATCGCCCGTCAGCTGCGCCGGATTTTCGGCAATGTGCAAAGCGACCTGGTGGCGGCGCAGAACCGGATTCGGACCAAGGCGAACATGATGGCGCAGCGTGGCCAGGGCGGCGCGAAGGCGGCGGCGCAGTTGGAGGAGGAGATGGCCTCAGAGGTCCGTCGGATCCTCCCCTCCATTGACGAGGCCCGCAAGTATCGTCTCTGGAACCCCCTGGCCATGGCCCAGGTGAACCTCATGAAGGGGCAGCTCCTCTACCAGATCCGGGATTACGAGGCCGCCCGGCCCTTCCTGGAGAAGGCCATGGTCGTGGACCCCTCCATCCTCTGCATGCGGCTGGTCCTCCAGTGGAAGAAGGCCCCCGAGGACGTGGCGGCCCTGGACAAGGTCTTCCGCAAGAATATCGCCCGCTTCAAATATGAGAAGAGCACCCTCTGCTACGCCACCTACTCCTGGCTGCTGGTGAAGCAGAACAAGCTCACCGAGGCGGTGACTCTCCTGGACGAGGCCAAGAAGAAGACCGGCGACCCCGTCATCGCCCAGAACTGGGAGCACCTGGCCAACCGCCGCATGACCCGCTTCAGCAATGCAGGGCTCGGCGAGAACTGGTATGCCCTGGGATTGGAGCAGCCCGCGCCGGTCCGCGTCTCCCCACAGGACCGCTTTGGCGGACGCCCCCGGGGAGGATTCCGGCGATGAGCGCCCCTGCGTCCGCCGGCGCCTTCCGGAAATACCACGGACTGGGCAACGACTACCTGATTCCGCTGTGCCCCGCAGAGGCGGCCCCGGAGACCATCGACGCCGGGGAGGTCCGCCGCATCTGCCACCGGAACTACGGTCTGGGCAGCGACGGCATTCTCTACGGCCCTTATCTTCCCGGCTCCCGCTTTTTCGACTCGTTAAAGCATTCGGAGGCCCTCTGCGCCTTCCGGATCCTCAATCCCGATGGAAGCGAGGCCGAGAAGAGCGGGAACGGCGTGCGGATCTTCTCCCGGTACCTTTGGGACTGCGGGATGGTGCGCACCGGGGAACCCTTCGTCCTGGGCACCCTGGGCGGCCCCGTGGAATGCCGCGTCCTGGACCCCGAGGATGCCATTCAGGCGCGAATGGGACGGGTCTCCTTCGACAGCCGCGAGATCCCCGTGGCGGGCGCCCCCCGCGAGGTCCTTTCGGAACGCCTCGTGCTTCCCGGTGGCGAGGAGATTCTCTTCTGCGCCGCCACCGTGGGAAATCCCCACTGCGTGGTCCTGCTGGACGAGCCCCCCACCCGGGAACTGGCCCTCCGCTGGGGACCAGTCCTGGAATCCCACCCGCTTTTCCCCCATCGCGCAAACGTCCAGTTCATCCATGTCCTGGACGAACACACCCTCCAGGCGGAGATCTACGAGCGCGGCGCGGGATACACTCTCGCCAGCGGAACCAGCTCCACCGCCTGCGCCGGCGTCGCCGTCAAAACCGGACGCTGCAAGTCCCCCGTTACGGTCAGAATGCCCGGCGGAGACCTCGTCATCTCCCTCTCTCCGGAGTTCCAGGCCACCCTCACCGGGCCCGTGGCACGGGTCTACGACGCGGTGCTGGCATAGCGGGCGCCGGGGGGAAAACGAAAGGACGGGGACTGCCGTCCCCGCTCCCCTGCTGAAGTCTTTCGCCACCACACTCCCCGGAATTCTCCACACCATGAAGTACATCGGTCCACATCTTTCCATTGCGGGGGGGCTTGCGTTGTCGGTGTCCCGCGCCGTGGAGTGCGGCGCCACGGGATTCGCCATTTTCACGAAGAACCAGCGCCAGTGGAGTGCGCCGCCCATTTCCGAGGCGGAGTCCGCCGCGTTCCGGGAGGCCATCGGGCGGGCGGGCATCCCCGCGGAGGCGGTTCTCCCCCATGACTCCTATCTCATTAACCTGGGGAATCCCTCTGCCGAGAAGCGCGCGGCGGCCACGAAGGCCTTCGCCGCCGAGCTGCGCCGGGTGGAGGTCCTGGGGCTCCGGATGCTGAATTTCCATCCGGGAAACGCCTTGGATGGCGATCGTGGCGAGGCTCTGAACCACATCGCGGCGTGCGTCCGCCAGGCATTGGATGAGACGGAGAGCGCGGTGGCGGTCATCGAGAATACGGCGGGGCAGGGGAGCACCCTCGGAAATACCCTGGAGGAACTCCAGATTCTGCTGGAGAAGATAGCGTGCCCCCGTCGCACGGGAATCTGCATCGACACCTGCCACGCCTACGCCGCCGGCATTGATCTTTCCACTGCCGAAGGACTGGACGCCTTCTGGGATGAATTCCAGCAGCGCATCGGGCTGGAGATGCTCCGGGGGATGCACTGGAATGACACCAGGTCCGCCCTGGGGTCCCATTTGGACCGCCATGCCCCCATCGGCGACGGCAATCTTGGCTGGGAGACTTTCCTGCGTCTGGCCAGGGACCCCCGGCTGGACGCCCGTCCCATGATCCTGGAGACCCCGGACAGCGCCCTCTGGCCCCAGGAGACCGCACAGCTGCTGGCGGCCTCCCGCGAAGAGGCATAGAACCCTTTTTTTTACTCTCATGCGCGCGGCGCCCGTGAATGGTTCGCAGCCGCGTCAAATCAACGAGCAACAGAGGAATTGGACAATGGAACTGCCCTTGAATGTGGATCTGAAGAACAAGGTGGTCGTGGTCACTGGCGCCGGCGGTGTGCTGTGCGGCGTCATGGCCCAGGCCGTGGCCGGCTGCGGCGCCAAGGTGGCCGTGCTGGACTTGAAGGCGGAGGCCGCCCAGACCTGCGCCGACGCCATCAAGGCCCAGGGCGGCGAGGCCATTGCCGTCGTGGCCAACGTGCTGGAGAAGGCCTCCCTGGAGGAGGCCCACAAGCAGGTCCTGGAGGCCTACGGCCCCGTGGATATCCTGATCAACGGCGCCGGCGGCAACAACCCCAAGGGCACCACCTCCCGCGAGTTCGCCACCAGGGAGGACGTCACCAACCCCGAGGAAGGAAAGTTCAATTTCTTCAACCTGGATCCCGCCGGAATCTCCTTCGTCTTCAACCTGAACTTCATCGGCACTCTCCTGCCCACCCAGGTCTTCTGCGCCGACATGGTCAAGAAAGGGCACGGCACCATTCTGAATGTCTCCTCCATGAACGCCTTCCGGCCCCTGACCAAGATCCCCGCCTACTCCGGCGCAAAGGCCGCCGTCAGCAACTTCACACAGTGGCTGGCCACCCACCTGGCGAAAGTCGGCGTCCGCGTTAACGCCATCGCCCCCGGGTTCTTCGTCACCAACCAGAACCGCGCCATGCTCACGAACCCCGATGGCTCTCTCACCCCCAGAGGCGAAACCATCCTCAAGCACACCCCCATGGGACGCTTCGGAACTCCCGAAGACCTCCTGGGCGCCGTCCTCTGGCTCCTCGACGACAAGGCCGCCGGTTTCGTCAACGGCACCGTGATCCCCATCGACGGCGGTTTCGCAGCCTTCTCCGGCGTGTAGCACCCATCCCGCACGACACCTCCATTAATCCCCCGGCTTTCTTTCCGGAAATTTGACGGAGGCAACTTGAAATCCAAAAACGCGGGGCTACAGTATGCCTCGCGTCAGGACTGCAAAGAGTCGTGGCCATCCAGTGGACCTGTAGCTCAATTGGATAGAGCGTCTGGCTACGGACCAGAAGGTTGGGGATTCGAGCTCCTCCAGGTTCACCATTCCTCTTTCCCCAAGGCGGGGTAGCTCAGTTGGTAGAGCGAAGGACTGAAAATCCTTGCGTCGCCGGTTCGACCCCGGCCCTTGCCACCATTTTACAAAGCAAAAGGCGGAGCGCATCACAGCGCCCCGCCTTTTGCTTTGTGGCAAGCACCTGTGTATCCGCTTCCTCCGGCAGGGAAGGAAGACGAAGCCGGACTGTGCCTTCTGCAAGGCGAAGTGCATTGCGTGGCATCCCTTGTTTGTGCGCAATC
The DNA here is from genome assembly GCA_963621575.1 of Bacteroidaceae bacterium. GTDB lineage: Bacteria > Verrucomicrobiota > Lentisphaeria > Oligosphaerales > Oligosphaeraceae > UBA1724. The sequence continues at coordinate 51,600 of CAVFEH010000007.1, read as the reverse complement.
TATGATGGAATCCGCATGATTCTGATATCTTTTCCCTTTTTATTTCTTGATTTTTGCTCGAGTTAAATTACAATTTTACTCAAGCAACAGTGCAGGCTGTAGAAGCGGAATGAGACCATGATCAGGCAAATTACAGATTACCTTCGATTGGCATTGGGCATGGAAATCCATGCTTCTGCGTATTCGGACACGCGTTTGCCCGCTTTTCTTGGCTGGAATTATGTTTTCTACAGTTTCACTCTTGGAGGGCATTCCTGCCTTTTGGCCGTCAAGAAGCCGGAAGCGTCGCTGACGCCCGTTTCCATTGCAAAGCATGCTGGTTTTCTTGCGGCGCAGACAGGCCGTACAATTATTTTTGGCTGCAACGGCTTGCAGGCGTATGAAAGGCAGCGTCTGATGCAAAGGAAAGTCCCCTTTGTTATTCCCGGCCGTCAGGTTTACCTGCCGTTCATGGCCATCGTGCTGTCAGAGTTCGGCACGAAGAAACAGCGGACATTTGAGTCTGTGGGCAATGCAGGCCAGATTCTGTTCTTGAAATGGCTGAACAACCAGTCGTTGGGATTCGGCATAGCGGAGGCAATGGAAGCCACAGGTTTCACCAAGCCCACTGTAATCCGCGCCTTCGATGAACTTGAATTCTTCGGGGCCGCGAGACGCCAGGGCAAGGAACGTCGCCTGCTCTTTCTTGGCGACCGTTCCGCACAGTGGGAGGACATCAGGGACAGGCTGCACTCTCCCTGCAGGCGCATTGTCGGCGTTGAAAAACTGCCCCGTGGACTTGTGGCTGTCCCTTCGGGGACGGAAGCGCTTGCCATGCGGAGCATGCTGAATCCGCCTGAATGGCGTGAAGTGGCGGCGTTTCATACGGATTATTCGCGTCTGCGGCAGGCAGAGATTCCGCTTGCAGACGCTCCCGTGCGCCTGGAACTGTGGAACTATCCTCCCTTTGCAATATCCGACGGGGGCGTTGATCCGTTCTCGCTTTGGCTGGCCCTGAAAGATGACAAGGATGATCGTGTCCAGCTTTGTTTGGATGAAATGATGAAAGAGGTGTTATGATGAAAGGCCTGGATGTGTTCCGCAAGCATTTTTCCGGCATGGAGAATCAGTATATTCTCATTGGCGGTGCGGCGTGCGATGTCCAGATGTCGCTGACCCCGTTCCCGTTCCGTGCCACTCATGACCTCGACATTGTGCTTTGTGTCGAGGTGCTTACCGTTGCATTCGGCAGAAGGTTCTGGGATTTCATACGCCTTGGCGGGTACCAGATTCGGGAGAAAGCCGATGGAACGAGAAATTTCTACCGTTTCCGGAGTCCCGCATCCGAAGGGTATCCCGAGATGCTTGAACTGTTCGCCAGGAGGCCAGACGTGTTCGGTGATGCGGAGCTCCATGGGCTTGTGCCGATTCCATTTTTTGATGAGGTTTCAAGCCTGTCGGCCATTCTCCTTGACGATGATTACTATTCCCTGATGCTCTCCAACAGGACGATTCTGGACGGGGTTTCGCTTCTGACGCCTGCGGCGCTGATTGTTCTGAAGGCAAAAGCCTGGATGGATTTGTCTGAACGCAGGGAACGTGGCGAGCATGTCGATTCCAGGGACGTGAAGAAACACCGCAGCGATGTCCTTCGTTTGTGCACCATGCTGTCCCCTGATGCACGCATCGTCTTGCCGGAGGCGATTTCGGTGGAGATGGAGGTTTTTCTACAACGCTTGAGTATTTCCCGCAACGACCTCGAACAGCAAGGAATCCGCAGGAAACCGGACGACATCCGCCAATTGCTGGCCGGGTTGCTGGGCAGGTAGTTGGTTTGGCGCCAGACGGGCGTTGGCGGGACGAACGGGCACGGGAACCGCCACTGCATTGGGCACCGGTGGCATTGTCGGGATTCCGGGGCGTTCAGGCACTCTTCCACGGCACTCCGCCGGGATGGACGCAAGGCGGCGGCCGTCTTGCGTCGGGTGTCCGCTATCCGGCGGAGTGTTCCCGGGGATGGTTTTGTCCGATGGCGCTTTGCAGGCAATCCGCCTCTTGCCGGATGGCGTCCTGGAGGCGCTCCAGGAGTTTCTGCCGCAGGCTGGGTTTTGTTTTGCAGAGGTGGTAGAGGGCTGCCGCCTGGTCCAGGCATTGGAGGAGGGGGAGTTCTTCCCGTTGGAGCGCCTCCTGCCGGGTAGGGGGCGTTGCGGCGAGGGGATCTGTCTTTCGGGCGCGTGCCACGTGGTCGTATTCGCCGTCCAGGAAGTGCCGGATGCGCCGGATGAACTTTGCACGGCACCGCAGGGTGTGTCCCGACTCCCATTTCCGGAGGGTGGAACCCTCCACGTGGATGAGTCCGCCCAATTCGTCCAGGGTCAGGCCCAGGTCCTCTCGCCGGGTGTGCAGCTGCCGGCGGAAGGACTCCGTGAATTCTCCATCAAATGCAGGGGCATTGGTCGTGTGCGCGTCTTCTTCCTGGGACATGGGGGGACTCCGTGGTCAAAGGGGGGGATTGTCTGGCAAGGCCCGGCGAATCATCGTCCGTCGGGAAAAGCGAATATACCCGGCGCCCCCCGGGAAAGGACGCCGCCGGCGGGATTTCCATTTCTTTGCGGAAATTCCGAAAGAATCCCGAAGACGCCCGGACCCACGTTCATGACGGCGTCTGCGGGTCGCCATCCAAATCCACGGACAATAGGAGGGGGCGGTGTTTTTGCACGCTGCGTTGCAGGAACGCGTGGAGGCTTTCCACCAGGCGCCGGGGGGAGGGCGAGAGCCGGAAGATCTGCAGGGCCCGGGGAAGCATTGACTGGAGTTGTGAATCCGGCAGGAGGGACCGGGACGAGCGCAGCAGAAGCAGCCGCAGACGTTCTTGGGCAACGGGATTCTCCTCCAGGGTCTCCAGGGAGGCGAAGAAGGAGCGGGTGCGTTCGTGGTGCGTCCGATGGGAGGCCTTCTCCCAGTTGGAGAGGGTCGTCCGGTTCACATTCAGCAACTGCGCCATCTCCGACAACGAGAGATCGTGGTGTCTGCGGAAGTCCTTTAGCGCGGCGGAGATGCGCTCTCCTTCGTTGTCTCGTGTGGCCTTGGTCATGCGTCTGCCTCCCGACTTCCGGCGTCCTCCGCGAGGTGCGCCAGGAGCTTCCGCGCATTTTTCTCCAGCAGCGCCCGCAGCCGTTTCAGGAGGCGTTCCGGCGAAGGAGTGATCTCCAGGAGCCTCGTGGCATCCTCCCGGATCCCTTGTGCGACGTCATTCAGACGCCAGGTGCAGAGTGCGCGCAGATGGAGGAGCCGGACGTGCTGCAGGGCGTCGGGGCTCCTTTGGATTTCACGGAATGCCAGCAGCGCCGCGCGGCTGCGGTGCTGGCTGCGGGGACAATCCCCCTTCTCCCACTTCACGATGGCGTGGCGGCTTACACGCAACAACGCCGCCATCTCGTCCACGGTCAATTTGTTGTCTTTCCGGAACTCCCGCAGGTCCTTGGCGACCTCCTGGACCGGATCCTCCTGGCGCAATCTCTCTGGCATTCTATGCTCTTTCACAAGGCTCCTCCTTGCTCCTCCGGGGCATGCAAAGGGTGGACTCTACCGGGCATTGCGGCGCCGGCGCTCCTCTTCAGCGCGGATCTCCTCCAATTCCGACTGGAAGAGTTCCTCCAGGCTGCGGTGAAACTCCTGCCGCGCCTCCGGGTAGGCCATGAGGGCCAGGGAAAGGCCCATGGCGCCCTGGACGAGCACCCGCAGGCTCAGCTCCTGGGATTCCAAGGCATTTAGGGGACGCACGCCGGGAGCCGCGCCGGGGTCGGAATGAGGTGGAAAATGGGTGGGGACGAAATCATCGAGGCCATTCAGGGGCATAGGGTTCCTCCGGGGGCAAAGGTGAGGGGGTGGGGCGGCAGCCAGGACTTCGGCGGGGGGGGCTCCGCAACATGGGGCATACGCGCAAAAATGCGCGCAGCCGGGTGCTTCACGCCTCGCCCGTTATGGTTTTCTCGGGAGACGACGGCACGTTTCCGTCAACTCCACCGCGTCCTCGCAGCACAGCAGGCACGCCCGGAGGCGCGCCATGCTTCGTTTCCTTTCAGCATACCCGGTGATTTCCCCGTAGGTCCGCCATGCCAGCAATATTTTCCAGAGCCCCTTTGGCTCCTTTGCAACGCCCTTTTTGGCGCCCGGCCCCAATCCCCCGTAATCTTGTCTTCCATCGTCAAGGATCCGCTTTTTTGTCATTCGAACTCCTGTCTTCACAAGGGAGGGAAAATGGACACGCGGGCGCGGCGCGGAAATGCGTGGCGGAATGTGATGCGGAAGACCACGCGGTTTGCGCGTCGGATGCATCAAAGAATTGGGATTGGAGGCGCTTGTGCATCCAGTCGTGGAGCGCGTCGAAATGGAGACCGCCCGTGTGCGGAAAAGAGATCCATATCATCCCTGCGTTTCAGGAGGAAAACCATGTTTCACCTTCCCTTCCGTCCGTCTCGCGACGCTACATGTCCACGGCGGGAAAGAGGCATGTTTTAAGGTTCATTGCACCTCCTTGAAAATGCCGCGTTTCGAATCCGGATTACAGCAATTCCAGAAACGGCCCGCAGGGCTCCCAGGATAGAAAAAGAGACGCAAAATAAGCTACAATCACAGTATTGGACAAAATCGCCTCTGATACAAGGGAATAGATGTAAAAACGGGAAGAAAAACGCAAGATCCTCCCCTTGTGGCTGGACACGGTGAAAATGTAAACAAAACGGTTTTCGGCTTTCGCGCCTGCGTCGGGCGGTTCCGGTGCGTCCGCCTGGTCTGGCTCTCCTCTTTTTTTTGTGGGAGACAAAAAAAACGCGGCCCTTGCGTGGGTCGCGTTTTTTGTTGCGTTTTCGGTTTTCGGTTCCGCTCAGAGCGGCACTCCGAGACTCTTTCCCTCCCAGGATGCGGGGGCGTTGCTCGGCAGATCGCTGTTTGGGTCTTCCTGGATGGAAAGGCAACTGGTGGCGAGGACCGCGAGAAGCAGCGTGGAGAGGAGGAGCAGGAGTGCCTTCTTCATCTCGTGTCCTAGAAGAGGAAGAGAGCCTTGAGGGTGACCAGCTGGAGAACCACGGTGACGGCCAGCAGTGCGGCGGATCCCATGACGCAGAGATCGCCGAGGGTGGGCTTGGCGCCCGGGGTCTTGGGGGCCTTCGCCTTGGGCGCCGCCTTTGCGGGCTTGGCGTCGGCTGCGGGGGCGGACGCGTCGTTGGTGGGCTTCACGACCTGGGGATCTTTCTTGCCGAACATGTCTTGTGCCTCCCTTGGGATTTTACTTCACGATGGACTGGAGGGTGTCGCTGGCGAGAATCAGGGTGTCATTCACCTGGATGTCCTTGGCGGCCCCGTTCACGACGATTGCCAGCGAGTTGTAGGGAGTGACGGAGAGGATCCGGATCATTCCGATGTATTTTCCGCCGCGGTAGACGGAGAAGAGGAGCTCGGGGACGGTGTCGCCCTGGGTCAGGCTGGTGATGACGTATCCGTATTCGGCGGCGATGTTCATGACGCGGCCGGTGATGTTCTCGTCAACCTCGTCGGCGGAGGCGAGGGCCCTGTTGTTGTAGTTGCCGCTGGGCACCACGTTGTCCATGAAGGACTTGATGGCGTCCTCGTCCTTCTGCCAGGCTTCCTTCCACTTGGCGGTCTCGGCCTGTGAGGCCTTCAGCTCCTCGGCGAGCTGGTCCACCGCGTCCTGGAGGTCGTTGACGCGCTGGAGCTGCGCCTTGATCTTCGCGATGTCGCCGGTGTATTTGCCCAGGGCGTTGTTGTTGCTCTCGGTTTCGGCCGCGGTGAGTCCGGTGGAGCCCAGGGTGTTTGCAACGGCGGGGGTCTCCCACTGGACGCCGTCAATCTGGACGGAGCGCAGATTCCGGGAGAGTTCCTGGAGGGCGCGGGTCATGGCGCGGTAGTTCCCGCGGAGGTTGTTGAGGTTTTTGGTGGCGTCGGCGAGGGCGGCGCTGTCGGCGGAGTCCATCTGGCCGTTGTCGGTGATGGTGCCGTTGTAGCGTCCGCGGACCATGAGGGCTCCCAGGACCTGGTTGACCATGGCCTGGAGGTTCCGGTCGCGGTTGACGCGGGCCTGGATGTGCTGGACCAGTCCGTTCAGGCTGGAGGCGTATTCGGTCACATTGTTGACGGCCTCGGCGTCGGGGGTCTTCGCGGGGGGGCATTCCAGGGGCTTGGCGACCTTTTCCACGATCGTGGTGACGATCTCCTCGCGCTGCTGGATGACTTCCTGCGCCAGGTCCTCCAGGGGGGCGACGGCGTTGGCGGTGGCGCCGGGGAGGCCCTTCGTGGAGGTCCAGCCCAGGGTGCCCTGCTCCTTCCCGTCCTGGAGGGAGTAGGAGACGTTGATGTTCTTTCCGGAGTCCAGGGTGTCGCCCATGGCGGCCACGGCGGTGGCCAGTTCCTGGTAGCGCCGTGCGTGTTTCCTGGCCTGCAAGAGGCTGAGGACGGCAAATGTAACGGCGGCAATGGCCAGCACCAGCGCGGCAATGCCGATGATCTTCCCGTTCTTACTCATTGGAAAGGAGTCTCCTAAGGGGGGTTGCTGTCCCGGTTCCGCCAGCGTGTTATGGAGGGGTTCGCGCGCCTTTGGGCCGGGGTTGGAATGGAATTATAGAGAAATCGTAAACATTGAAAGTTAGCCACTGATTGCCCAATTTCAAGTACAGGCAGGAAATTTTTCCGTGGGCGGGGTGGCGTCGGAAGTGCGTTTCTTCTTCGTGTTTAGGGATCTCCGAAGAGGAGCCAGAGCCAGTTTCCGGCGACGGTCCAGAGGAGCGCGGGGATCGCGAAAGCGGGGGCGAAGGGGATGGACGCCAACAGGGGATTGGGTTCTTTGGCGGGGGCGTTTTTTTTGCCGCTCTTGGCCTTCCCGCGGGCCTTGTCGGTCTTCTTTGGGAAGGCGTTTGCCAAAAGCGCGATGGCGAATCCCAGGAGAGTGCCGCCGGCCAGGAGGAAGACCACGGCGTCCGCGCCCAGGAAGGCGCCTGTCATGGCCAGCATTTTCACGTCGCCCAGTCCCATGACCTCGGTGTTTTCCGGGGTGTCCTCCACGCCTTTCCTGCGGTTGCGCGCCTGGAGGGCCTTCTTTCCGAGGACGTATACGGCTCCCAGGAGCAGGAGCCCCAGGAGGAGCCCGGCGAGGCAGTCCGCGACGGCGGCCATCCGGAGGGTGCAGGCTTCGGGGAGGGGCAGGTTCCGGATGGCGGCCAGGAGGGGCCGCGTGAGGAGTCCGCCGTAGTTTGGGTTGAGGGGGTTGACGAGGGCGGGCCGGGAGAGTGGCAGGCAGAGCGCGCAGAGGAGTGCGGCGGCCATTCCCGGATAGGTGACGCGGTTGGGGATGACGCGGTGTTCCCAGTCGATGCGCGCCAGGGAGAGCATGGAGCCGGCGAACCAGAACCAGGGAACCAGGGTCTCCCAGGGGAGGGCCTCCTGCCAGACATGGACGGCGATCATTGCGTAGAGGCATCCCGTGGCGGCCTCGCCGGCGGGATACCTCCAGGAGATTGGCAGGTGGCATCCCGCGCATTTTCCGCCCAGGAGGAGCCAGCTGAGAATGGGGATGTTCTCCCAGGGGCGGATGCGCCGTCCGCACTTCGGGCAGGTGCTTGGGGGGCGCACCAGGGACATCCCCCGGGGCACGCGCCACACCACCACGTTCAGGAAGCTCCCGATGAGGGCTCCGAAGAGGAATCCGATGGCGGCGACGGCGGGCATGGCGGGGGATGCGGGGGCGTTTTCTAATGGAAGCCGAAGAAGGCCTTGGGACGGTCGTAGGCCAGGCGGCGGGCCAGCATCTTCGCCACGGACAGGGGCATCTGCCCGCGGAGGACCTGGTCCCCCAGGACGGCGGAGAGGGTGCGGCGGTAGAGGTCGAAGCGGGAGCCGTAGGAGAGGATCTTCCGGGAGTCGGAGACCATGCCGGACATGTTGCTGAAGAGGTCGATGGAGGCCCCCAGCTCCAGCTGTGCGCGGATGCCCACGTAGGAGTCGTTGAGCCACCAGGCGGGTCCCAGGCATACGTTCTCGCCGAAGGCGCGGGTGAGCATGGCGAGGGTGGCGTTGTGGGCGGGGTTCATGTTGTAGAGCACCGTCTTCAGGCGGCCGTCGAAGCGGTTGAGCAGAGGCAGCAGCGGCGTCAGGGCGTGGATGTTGTGGTCGGAGACATCGCCGCCCACGTCGGCCCCCAGGCTGCGGAAGAGGGAGTCGCGCACATCCCGGACGGCGCCGTAGTGGATCTGGAAGACCCAGCCCTTTTCGGCGTCCAAGGCGGCCATCTCCTGGAGGAAGAATCCGCGGAAGAGGGCGCATTCCGCATCGGAGAGGATTTCGCCGGCGCGGGCGCGCAGATAGAGCTTCCCGGCGGTTTCGCGGTCGGGGGCGGCGGTCTCGGGGGTGACCACGCCGTGGTCGGAGGCGACGGCGCCCAGGGCGCCCATGGCGTCGTGGGCCTGCGCCAGCACCGCCAGGAAGTCGTCCAGGGTGTCAAGGGTGCGGTTCCAGCGGGCCTCCAGCCGGTCCACGTAGGCATTCCAGCTCTTCTTCTGGATGTTCATGGCGTTGTCGGGACGGAAGGTGGGCCGGACGCGCCCGGCCAGGCGGCTCTTTGCCAGCGCCTGGTGGTATTCCAGGGTGTCGGCGGGGTCGTCGGTGGAGCACATCGCCTCCACGTTCATGGCCAGGATAAGGGACTGGGGGGAGAATCCGGGGGTCTGGAGGAGTTTTTGGGACTCCTGCCAGATGGCCTCGGCGTTCTCCTCGTTGATCTCCAGCTGGATGCCCATGCGGCTGCGCAGGTCCAGGTGGATCCATTCGTAGGTGGGGTTGCCGGCGAGGAGGGGGAAGACCTTCGCCAGGGCCAGCCACTTGTCGTGGTTCGAGGCCTCCCCCCCCGTGATCAGCTCCTCGGGGACGCCGCATTTGCGCATGAGCTCCCACACATAGTGGTCGGTGGCGGCCTCGGCCTCCCAGAGGTCCTGGAAGCCGCGGTCCTCCGCCAGCGCCTTCACGTCGCAGTGGTTGTGGGGGTCCAGGATGGGCAGCGCGCCGATTCCGGCGTAGATCTCTTTCGCTTCGTCGGAGGTGAGAAGATAGTTTTCGTCAAGGAACGCCATGGTTTGGAATGCGTTGTGTGGGATTGAACGGGGAGGGTGCGGGACGGCGGCGGGTTATTTCACGACCAGTCCCACCAGGCGGCCGGGGACGGCGATCTCCTTGACCAGGGTTTTGCCCTGGAGGAGCTCCTGCACCTGGGGATTGGCGTGCGCCAGGGCCAGCAGTTCCTCTTTGGTGGCCTTGGCGGGCGCCATCATGCGCACCTTGGGCTTGCCGTTGAGCTGCACCAGAATCTCCACCTCGTCCACTTCGATTTTCCTGGGATCGTATTCGGGCCAGGGGTGGTAGGCCAGGGTGTCGCCGTGTCCGAAGCGGGTCCAGAGCTCTTCGCAGATGTGGGGCGCCATGGGGGAAAGCAGGAGGACGGCGGTCTCCAGCGCGGCGCGGTTCCGGTGTTCCAGCTTGGAGAATTCGTTCTGGAAGACCATGAGCTGGCTGATGGCGGTGTTGTAGGAGAGGGACTCGATGTCCTCGGAGACCTTCTTGATGGTCTGGTGGAGGAGCCGTTCCTGGTCGCGGGTGAGGGGCGTGTCGTCCACCTGGGGTGCCAGGCTGCCGGTGTCGGTGTCGACGCACATTCTCCAGAAGCGGTGGAGGAAGCGGTAGACGCCCTCCACTCCCTGGGTGGACCAGGGCTTGACCTCCCGGAGGGGCCCCATGAACATTTCGTAGAGGCGGAAGGCGTCGGCGCCGTATTGGCGGATGACGTCGTCGGGGTTCACCACATTCTTGAGGCTTTTGGACATCTTGGCGGGGAGGCTGGTGAGCTCCTCGCCGGTCTCCTTGTGGAAGAACTTCCCGTCGCGGGCCTCCACCAGGTCGTTGGGCACCAGGACGCCGCGCTTGTCCTTGTAGGAGATTCCCAGGATCATGCCCTGGTGGATGAGCCGCTTCCAGGGCTCGGGGGTGGAGACCAGCCCCAGGTCGAAGAGGACGCGGTGCCAGAAGCGGGAGTAGAGGAGGTGCAGCACGGCGTGCTCGGCGCCGCCCACGTAGAGGTCCACGGGCATCCAGTACTTTTCCTTCTCGGGGTCCCAGGCCCGCTTGTCATTGTGGGGGTCGATGTAGCGCAGGTAGTACCAGCAGGAGCCGGCCCACTGGGGCATGGTGTTGGTCTCGCGGGTGCAGACCTCGCCGGTCTTCGGGTCCGTCCACTTGAGCCACTCCTTGGCGCGGGCCAGGGGGGGCTCGCCGGTGGCGGTGGGCTTGTAGTCGTCCAGCTCGGGGAGCACCACGGGCAGCTGGTCCTCGGGGACCAGTCCCACGTGTCCATCGGGGTAGTGGACCAGGGGGAAGGGCTCGCCCCAGTAGCGCTGGCGGCTGAAGAGCCAGTCGCGGAGGCGGTAGTTCACGGTGGCCTTGCCCACGTGTTTTTCCTCCATCCAGGCGTTGATGGCCTTCTTGGCCTCCTCCAGGTTCTTGCCGTTTAGGTCCAGGCCCTGGTCGTTGGCGGAGTTGCAGTGGATGCCGTCCCCGGGCCAGCAGACCTTCCCGGAGAGCACGTCGTCCAGCGCCACCCCCGCAGCCTGGCAGTCCTTCTCGGAGGGCTTCAGCACGCAGATGACGGGAAGGTCGAATTTCTTTGCGAAGGCGAAGTCGCGGGTGTCGTGCTCGGGGACCGCCATGATGGCGCCGGTGCCGTAGGATGCCAGGACATAGTCGGAGATCCAGACGGGGATGGCGGCGCCGTTGACGGGGTTGATGGCGTAGGCGCCGGTGAAGACGCCGGTCTTGTCCTTGTTGAGCTCGGTGCGGTCCATGTCGGACTTGTTCCGGGCCTCCTCGGCGTAGGCCTCCACGGCGGCCTTCTGCCCGGGGGTGGTGATTTTCGCCACGAGGGGGTGTTCGGGGGCCAGCACCATGTAGGTGGCGCCGAAGAGGGTGTCGGGGCGGGTGGTGTAGACGGTGATGGTGGTGTCCCCGTGGTCCTTGACCTTGAAGTCCACATGGGCGCCGGTGGAGCGTCCGATCCAGTTGCGTTGCATCTCCAGGGTGCCCTCCGGCCAGTCCAGGCCCTCCAGGCCCTGGAGGAGTTTTTCGGCGTATTCCGTGATCTTCAGGACCCACTGGCGGATGGGCTTGCGCTCCACGGGGTAGTTCCCGACCTCGGAGCGTCCGTTGATGACCTCCTCGTTGGCCAGCACGGTGCCCAGGGCGGGGCACCAGTTGACGGGCTGGAAGGACTCGTAGGCCAGGCCCTTCTCGAAGAGCTTGGAGAAGATCCACTGGGTCCACTTGTAGTAGGCGGGGTCGCAGGTGCGGATCTCGCGGTCCCAGTCAAAGGAGAAGCCGAAGGCCTCCAGCTGCCGCTTGAAGGTCTGGATGTTCTTGGCGGTGGTGATCTCGGGGTGGGTGCCGGTCTTGACGGCGTATTGCTCGGCGGGCAGGCCGAAGGCGTCCCAGCCCATGGCGTGGAGGACGTTGTAGCCCTTCATGCGCTTGAAGCGGCACCAGATGTCGCTGGCGGTATAGCCCTCCGGGTGTCCCACGTGGAGTCCGGCGCCGGAGGGGTAGGGGAACATGTCCAGCACATAGACCTTCTTCCGGGTGGTGTCGCAGTCCACGGCGCGGAAGGTCTTGTTCCGGGCCCAGAAGGCCTGCCACTTGGGTTCGATTTTGGCTGGCTCGTATTGATTGCAGATGGGCGTTTCGTTCATGTGTGGAGCTTCCTGGAGGGGAAAGGGTGGGAGGTGTGTCTCGACCGGAATGAAAGGGGGTGCGTCCGCCGCGGGGGCGGTATGTCCCCAGGCGGTCTCAAACGCAGTGGGGTAATATAATGGAGGGCGGGAGGGCTGGTGTCGCGCCTGCGTATCCCTAGGGATTTGCCAAGATGCGGGCTTTCCGGACGCCCAGAAGCTCGTCGGCCTGGTCCCGGGGAGTCCATTCCAGGGAGAGCGCCCCCTGGAAGTGGATGTCCCGGAGGGCCTGCCGGAAGTCCTCCCAGTCAATGGTGCCCTCGCCGGGCATCCGGTGCTGGTCTTCCCTGCCGTCGTTGTCGTGGACATGGAGGCATTGCAGGAGCCCGGGCCCGATGAGGCGGACGGCGTCGCCGGCGGGGAACCCCCGCACATTGCAGTGTCCCGTGTCCAGGCATACCCGCAGGTTGTCCAGGTCCATGTCCTCCACAAAATCCCGGATTTCCCCGGGCGTGGCAAGGGGGTGGTGGCGGAAGGGCAGGTTTTCCAGGCAGACGGTGACGCCGTAGTAGCGGGCGTAGTCGGCCACGGCCCCCAGGAAGCCCAGGTTCATGCCCAGCACCGTCTCCGCGTCATGCCCTTCTTCGTCAAGGAAGGGCATGAGGGGATGGACGACCAGAAGCCTGCAGTCCAGCGCCTGGCAGCCCTTCAATGCACGGTGGACATGGTCGAAGAGAGTCTTGCGCTCCTCCGCGGATCCGTGGCGCGGGGGCCACTCCCATGGCGCATGGGCCTGCCACACCACGATCCCCTGCTCCTTCAGGAATTCCCCCGTCTCCTTCACCATCCCCAGGAAGCGGTCCTCCGGGAGCCTCCACAGCGCCGTGGAGGTGTCCACGAAACCCTGGTAGTCAATGGCGTCGTAGCCCTGGGCCTTCAGGCGCAGGATCCCCTGGGAATAGCCGTATTTTTCCGTGTACGCCTTGTCAATGATGCCGAGATGCATGGCTGCGCGCCCTCAGGCGCGGATAATGGAACGGGGAAAGTGGGTGGGAAGGAAGGCGGCGGGGCGCCGTCGCGCTGGGTAATGTATTGCCCCCCGCCGGCATGGGGCAACCGTCTCCTGGGCGGCCTTCACCAAGGCGCGCATAACGGAAGATTTTCAGAAGGAGGGGGAACACGCCCCCCTTTTTCTTGATAGTTTTTTGACATTTCATGGCATCTCTTGGAATTGTCAATAATTGTCATGAGTTGTCGGGGGGGGTCAAAAATTGTCGTATTTTTCTGCTGTTTGCTCTTGTGGTTTTGGGGATTGCGTATGTATACTTTGTACGGCGCCCGTGCGCCGATCCTTTCCAAGAGAAATCCCAAACAGGAGAAAAACAATGCGTAAATCTTTCACCCTGATTGAGTTGCTGGTCGTGATCGCGATCATCGCGATTTTGGCGGCCATGCTGCTGCCTGCCCTGAGCAAGGCCCGCGAGAAGGCCCGTGCCATCAGCTGCACCAACAACCTGAAGCAGATCCAGTTGGGCAACATCCTCTATACCAATGACTACGACGACTACCTGCCTCCCGTGGTGTGGGTTCCCGGCAACGCGACTTGGGGTGCCGAGGACGACAGCTGCCCCTGGTTCTGCTACAACCCCATGATCCCCGAGACCCCCATGACCCTCGGCGACTGGAAGACGAAGGACCCTGCCGGCTACTATGATGAACCCAACTACAACGCAGCCGGCGCAGAGGACAAGTCCTCCTGGCACAAGGTGATGCTCTGCCCCTCCTGTCCCACCAACGAGCGCTCCGTCGGCAACATCAGCTACAAGTGCAGCATTGGCATGGGCCTCATGAAGACCTTCCTGGACAAGGGTGGCCAGTTCGTCGCCTGCAACTGGCATCGCCTGAGCTCCATCAAGTATCCCTCCATCTTCGTGAACATCCTGGATGGTTCCAGCGCCGTGAAGACCGGTGGCATCGGCACCTATATGTGCACCATCCCCGACTACATCTTCCCCGCCGACGCCCGCGACTACTACTTCCGCCACTCCCAGATGATGAATGTCTCCTTCGGCGACGGTCACGTGGAGGCCCTCAACATCTCCAAGTGCTACAACGACTGGAGCTGCTCCCTGGGCCGTGACTACTACTGGTATCCCGGCTGGCAGAACAGCTGGGGCGGCGACCTCATCATGCAGTAGGGAATGCAGGCGCCTGACGGCGCCGGCTTGACGCAAAAAAAAGGCCCTTCGGCAAGAGATTGCCGAAGGGCTTTTTTTTGCATGAACGGAGGAGTTTTGGGCGCCCGGCGGTGCAGCCGGGGCATTCCTCATTCCTTTCCCCTGGATGTGATTCTATACCTTCGTCTCGTGGGTGGGGAGGCCGTGGAGGTGTCCAGTGCGGTTCCAGGCGACGAGTTCCCAGGCCTTTTCGTGGGGGAGGTAGTGCAGGATGGAGAGGGAGGCGTTTTCGGCCAGGGGGATGCGGTTCCCGGGGGCGACGGGCCCGGTGGCCATCTGGAAGATCTTCCCCATGGCGGCGCCGTGGGTGACCAGCAGGATGGTCTGTCCGGGTGTGTGTTTTCCGGCCAGTCTTTGGAGGCATTCGACGACGCGCATCCGGAATTGCTCCGGGGTCTCGCCGCCGGGGACGGGGAGGTCGGGCCGGGGTTCTTTCCGGAAGGCGGCCAGGATCTCCGGGTGCGTCTCCTGGACCTCCTGGCGGGTGCGCCCCTCCAGTTCCCCGAGCCGCCACTCCCGGAGGCCCTTTTCGGGGACGGGGGAGAGCTTTGCGTGGCCGGCGGCCAGGATGACGCGGGCGGTGTCTTCGGCGCGGAGGAGATCGCTGGTGTAGCAGGCGTCCAGGGGGATGGTGTAGAGGGCCTCGGCCAGCGCGGCGGCCTGGCGGAGGCCAAGGGCGTTCAGTTCGCCGTCCTGCTGTCCCTGGAGGATTCCCAGGATATTGTCTCGGGTCTCGCCGTGGCGTGCGACGAGGAAGCGGATGGCGTTTTGGGGGACTTTCTTTTCCACGGTAGGGGAGGCGGGAGGGGCTAGAAGTGTGTGAGCGCGGGTTTCCCGATGGGGTAGACCTGGAATCCCATCTGGAAGAGTGCCTTGTGGTCGAGGCAGTTCCTGCCGTCGAAGAGGAAGGCGGGCTTTTTCAGGTGCGCGAGGATTTCCCGGTAGTCGAGAGTCTGGAAGAGCGGCCAGTCGGTGAGGACGACCACGGCGTGGGCGTCTTTGCAGGCGGAGTAGGGATTGGAGGTGTATTCCACCCGCCCGTCGGCGTCCCCCAGGTCCTCCTTGGCGTTTCCCAGGGCCTTCGGGTCGCAGACGGCCAGCCGGGCCCGTTCGGCCAGGAGCTGCCGGCACACGGCGAGGGCGGGGGTCTCCCGGGTGTCGCCAGTATTCGCCTTGAAGGCGAAGCCCAGGATGGCGATTTTCTTTTCGGTGACGGTGTTGAACATGGCCTCCACCATGTTCTCCACGAAACGGCGTGCCTGGTAGTCGTTGATGAGGACCACGCTCTCCCAGTAGCGGGCCACCTCGGGGAGGCCGTAGTGGTCGCAGAGGTAGACCAGGTTCAGGATGTCCTTCTTGAAGCAGGAGCCGCCGAAGCCGATGCCGGACTTCAGGAAGCGTTCGCCGATGCGCCGGTCCCGCCCCACGGCGTGGGAGACCTGGTCGATGTCCGCGCCGGTCTTTTCGCAGAGTGCGGAGATGGAGTTGATGGAGGAGATCCGCTGGGCCAGGAAGGCGTTCGCCACAAGCTTCGTGAGTTCGCTGGACCAGAGGCTTGTGGTGATGATCTTTTCCCGGGGCACCCAGTGGGTGTAGATCCCGGCCACCACCTCCACGGCCTCCCGCCCCTCCGCGTCCTCGGTGCCGCCGATGAGGACCCGGTCGGGGTCGTTCAGGTCCTGTATGGCGGTGCCCTCCGCCAGGAATTCCGGGTTCGAGACAATCTGGAAGCGGAGCCCCTTTTCGTTGGCCTGCAGCACCTTGGAGAGCGCCTGTGCGGTGCGCACGGGCAGCGTGCTTTTCTCCACCACGATCTTGCCCTCCTGGGAGTGCTCCACGATTTGCCGGGCGGTGCGCTCCAGGAACTGCAGGTCCGAGGCCTTTCCCGCTCCGCAGCCGAAGGTCTTGGTGGGGGTGTTGACGGAGACGAAGATGACATCCGCCTCCCGGATGGCGGTGGGGATGTCGGTGGAGTAGAAGAGGTTCCTGCCCCGGCGGCGCATCACGATCTCCTGGAGGCCGGGTTCGTAGATGGGAAGCTCCCCGGAGTTCCAGGCGTCGATGCGACTGGGGTTGATGTCCACCACCGTGATCCGGAATTCCGGGCAGTGGTCGGCGATGACGGCCATGGTGGGGCCGCCGACGTAGCCGGCCCCGATGCAGAGGATGTTCCGGATTTCCTTCATGGTGCAGTGTGTGGAGGGTGGTGGGTGGATGTCTATGGCAGGAGTCGGCAGGCCTTCGGGCAGGAGGTGATCTCCGTCTGGAGGGTGCCGTCGGGGAGTCTTCGCCAGCGCGCGTGGATGGGTCCGCGGGGGGTCTTGACGGATCCCTCGAAAGAGGAGAGCGCCTTCGGAGGGCGCGGGCGGAAGTGGAAGGTGGCGTATCCGGGGGAGGCGGGCGTAATGCCCAGGACCTGCGTGCGCAGATACCAGGCGGGGAGGGCGGACCATCCGTGGCAAAGGGAGCCTGCGTAGAGGAAGTCTTCGCCGCCCAGGGAGGTCTCCCAGAGGGTGTCGGAGCCCATGAGGAGCCCCTTCCGGTAATTCTGCAGGATCTTGTCGTAGAGCAAATCCGCGCTCCTGCCGGGCAGGAGGATCCGCGTCCCCCAAACCCAGTAGGGCAGGGCGGAGGAGGTGGATTCGTAGACGGGAAAGTCCGGTCGGCGCGTCCCGTAGAGGGCCTTGCGGATGCGGCCGCGCTGCTTGCGGGTGGCCACGCCGTTGACCACATTCAGCATCTGGACGTGTTCATGGAAGGGCGTGGCGGGGTCTTCGTTGGCGCGGAAGAGCCCTTTCTCCTCGTCCCAGAAGAGCTCCCGGCAGGTCTTCGACAGGTCATCCGCAAGTTTGTGGAGCTCCCCCGGCGTCTTTCCGAAGCAGGGGCCGCGGCGTCCATCGCCGGCACGGGTGATTTTTTCGGCGGCGTGGAGGGCCTCCAGCAGGTAGAGATTGTAGGGTGCCTGGTGGCGGGCCCTGTTGTCGGCCTCGGTGCCGTCCAATCCGGGCTGCCATTCGCAGAAATTCCAGATTTCCGGGTCTACGCCGGGGTGGTAGAGGGTTCCCGCGGGGGTCTGGATGGCCTTTTCCAGGACGTGGTCCAGGATTTTCTTCAGGCAGGGCAGCATGGGCTCCAGGAGCTTCCATTCCCCGCTGTTGAGGTAGAGTTCCCAGGCGGCGGGGAAGAGGACCAGCCCGAAAATGGGGATGGAGAGGTGGATGTCCCCTGGGGAGGTCATCTTGATGGTCTGGGCGGCCTCGTTCCAGTTCCTGGACATCAGCGCGAAGCACGCGGAGACGAAGTCGTAGTTTCCCCAGACGGGGTATCCGTAGAGGGCCTGGTTCCGGGAGTCGTAGGGGTAGAGTCCCTGCTCGCGCCAGGGGCAGTCTTCGAAGTGCTCGTGCTGGCAGCACTGGAGGGTCCGGATGGCGGTCTTGTCCAAGAGCTCCACCAGTCGGTCTTCGCAGTGGATGGCCTGGGGACGGGGGGTGGCGCGTTCCACGGGGATGAGTCCCAGGTAGCCCACCCGCGGGGGCGTCGCGCAGCCGGTGACGTGCATCTCCAGGTAGCGGGCGCCGATGCGGCGCAGGCGGTGGGTGAAGTGGAGCACGCCGCCCCGCTCGCAGAAGACCCGGTCCACGAAATTCCGGTCGCCGACGGCGGCGCGGACGCGGCCGTCGGTCAGGTGTTCCCCGTGTGCGATGTCCAGGATGGCGCCCTTTTCCGTCTGGATGACGAGGTCCAGCCAGCCGGTGGTCTCACCGCCCAGGTCCACGGTGAGGAACCATCCGTTGGCGCTGCCTGGGAGGGGGGCGGCGGGCCAGGTGAAGGGGAGGCGGTCTGCGTTGGCGCGGTCCAGGGTGAACTCCATGGGGGCGCCGTAGCGGTAGTCCGCCAGGTCCTGGCAACCCGGGGCGACGTAGTTCCAGTCGGCCATCTGCCCCTGCAGGAAGTCCCGGTAGACGATGGTTCCCAGGGTGAAGTCCTTTGGGAGTTTCTTTGGGCGGAAGAGGAATCCGGCCTGGCAGACACGGGCCTTCGGGGCGCGGTTGGGGAATTCCCGGACCTGCGGGTCGAACTGGGGGGTGGGAAGCCGATCCCGGCCCCAGTCCAGGACCGTCACTTTCCGCCACTGGGGCTCTTTGCCGTTGTCGTGGTAGAAGAAGCAGTTCCCCAGCTGGCTGGTGAGGAAGAGCTCGTTGCCGTGTTCGTAGGAGGGATCCAGGGCCCACTCCCACTCTTCGCTGGTGCCGTCAAAGGCATATAGCCACCCGGGGAGTGTCCGGATTTCGGCCCAGAGGGCGGGGGGCGCCACGGCGGCGGTGAGGCAGTTCCGCCCCATGGTGTATACCTGGATCTCCAGCAGATTCTCGCCCTCGGGATCCCAGGCGTCCGCGAGGTCGTACCGCAGATACGTGGCATTCCCGGGGAGATTCGGAGTCTGGGTGGCCGCAAGCAACCGGCCATTGACCCAGACGACGTAGCTGGAGTACGCGGAGATTGCCAGCCACGGCGCCCTGTAGCCATCGCCTGGAATCCGGTGGCGGAAGCGGTAGAAAACGTCTTTCTGGGGGGCGTCTGCGCCCGGGGTGATCCAGCGTGCGGCCATGGTTCAAGGAGGGTGGGGGTTACAGCTCGATTTCGCGAGCGTCGACGTGGAGGCTTCGGAGGGTCTGGGGGAGGTGTGAGTATCCGCGGTAGATCATGTCCGCGTTTCGGATGAGGGAGGTCCCTTTTGCGCAGCACGCGGCGATGACGAGCGCCATTCCGGCGCGGATGTCGGGGGAGATGAGTTCTGCGCCGTGGAGGGTGCTTTTCCCGGAGATGACGGCGCGGTGGGGGTCGCAGATGACGGCGTTGGCGCCCATGGAGATGAGCCGGTCCACGAAGTAGATCCGGCTTTCGAACATCTTTTCGAAGAAGAGGACGCTTCCCTGCGCCTGGGTGGCGGCGACGATGAGGCAGCTCATCATGTCGGAGGGGAATTGCGGCCAGGGGCCGTCTGCGATGGTGGGCATGGAGCCGTCCAGGTCGTTGCGGATGCGGAGGGGCTCCCGCTGGTCCAGGAGGATTCGCCCGGGCTCCAGGGAGATGGTGGCGCCCAGACGGTGGAAGACCCGGCGGGTCATCCAGTAGTCGTGGAGGGAGAGATTCCCGGTGAGCTCCACGGACCCGCCGGTGGCGGCGGCCAGCGCCAGGTAGCTGGCGGCGTTGACGTGGTCGGCGCCCACGGTGAATTCGGCGCCGTGGAGTTCGCCGACGCCCTGGATCTGGAGGAGGTTTGTCTCCACGCCGGTGATCTTTGCGCCCATGGCGTTGAGGAGCTGCGCCAGCTGGGTCACGTGGGGTTCGCAGGCGGCGTTCCGGATGACGGTGCAGCCCGGCGTGAGGGCGGCGGTCATCATGATATGCTCGGTGGCGGTGACGCTGGCCTCGTCCAGGAAGAGCTGCCGTTCGCCGGGAGGCGGCGCGGGGCGTTTCCGGAAGTGGTAGCAGCCCTCCCGGGGCGCGCACTCGATGCCCAGTTTGTCCAGGCCGTAGAAGTGCGTGTCCAGGCGCCGGCGCCCGATGACATCGCCGCCGGGATGCGGGAGATGGGCCTCCCCGAGCCGTGCGGTGAGGGGCCCCGCGAAGAGCAGTGAGGTGCGCAGGGCGTGGCAGAGCTTCTCGGGTGGCGTGGCGGTGGCGATGTCCGCCGCCTGGAGCTCCAGGGTCTCGTCGTCCAACCAGCGGACCCCCACGCCCAGGGCCTCCGCGATGGCCACCATGTTGCGCACGTCCAGAATCGTGGGCATGCCGTGCAGCACCAAAGGCTCCTTCGTCAGCAACGACGCCGCGACCATGGGGAGCGCGGCATTTTTGTTGCCCTCCACGCGGAGTGAACCGCAGGCGCGCTGCGGGCCTTGGATTTCCAGTGCTTTCATGGGGACGGATGGGAGAGTGTGGGTGTGGAAAAGTTCGCTAGCGGCGCCCCCGCGCGCGGCTGCCGAAGCCGGGCGTTTCGGCGGGGTAGGAGTCGGAGTCCCGGTCCTGCTCGATGCCGTGGCGGAATTGCCTCCGCTGGCGCAGCTCGGCGGGGATTTCCGAGAGGAAGCGCGAGGGCTCCGCGGGTTCCAGGAAGCCGTTTCCCCAGCGGCCGCGCAATCGTGCGTGGGTGAGGAAGAGCGCCTGCCGCGCGCGGGTGATTCCCACGTAGAAGAGCCGCCGCTCCTCCTCCAGGGCTGTCCGGGATTCCTCCTCGTCGCCCTCCAGGCCGCCGCATTCCAGGGCGGTGCCGTGGGGCAGGAGCCCCTCCTCCACGCCGGTGATGAAGACGTAGGGGAATTCCAGTCCCTTGGCGGAGTGGAGGGTCATGAGGAGGACGGAGTCGGCCTGGGGGTCATGGGCGTCCACGTCGGCCACCAGCGCCACCTCCGCCAGGAAGTCCCGGAGGGTGCCCTCGGGGTGCTCGCGGGTGAAGATGGCGGCCTTTGTGAAGAGCTGCTGGATATTGTCCTTGCGTTCGCGGATGTTCTCGGCGCCGTAGAGGGTCTCCGCGCCTTCCAGGATGCCGGAGCAGCTCTCGATTTCCTGGATGGCCTGCGAGGCGGGGAGCTCCCGGGGGAGCTTTTGGAGCTCCCGCATCCAGCCGGAGAGGCCCCGCAGCCGCATGGCGCGCTGGCTCTTTCCTTTCTGGGAAGCCAGGAAGGCGTCGGAGGCAAGGTAGTCCAGGATGGGCAGGCCGGCGGCGTCCGCCTGCGCCGTCAGCTTGGCGGCGGTGACCTTCCCGATTCCCTTGGCGCGGGGCGCCATGGCCAGTGTCCTCAGGAAGGCGACCTGGTCGCTGGGATTGGCCGCCAGGCGCAGCAGCGCAAGGTAGTCTTTCACCTCCCTGCGCTCGTAAAAGCGGAGCCCCCCCAGCAGCTGGTAGGGGACGCCGTAGTGGACGAACTCCTCCTCCAGGGGGCGGCTCTGCGCGTTCGTGCGGTAGAAGACGGCGAAGGAGCGCCAGGGGGCGCCGCGCCGGTGGAGCCCCGCGATCTTCTTGCGGATCCACTCGGACTCCTCCCGGTCGGTGTCCACCAGCATGTCGGTGACCTGGGGGCCGTCGGGGTTCCTGGTGAAGAGGTTCTTTTCGATGCGGTCGACGTTCCAGCGGATCAGGGCGTTCGCGGCCGCCAGGATGCGCGGGGTGGAGCGGTAGTTCTGCTCCAGTACCACGCGCTTTGCGCCGGGGAAGTCCCGCTCGAAGGAGAGGATGTTCCGGTAGTCCGCGCCGCGCCAGGAGTAGATGGACTGGTCGGGGTCGCCGGTGACGTGGATGTTGTTCTTCTCATTGGCCAGCAGGCGGATGAGCTCATACTGGACGTGGTTGGTGTCCTGGTACTCGTCCACCAGGAGATAGCGATAGCGGTTCTGGTAGATCTCCCGCATGCCGGGGACCTCCCGCAGGAGCCTCACCGTGAGCAGCAGCAGGTCGTCGAAGTCCACGGCGTTGCAGCGGGCCATGTGCATCTCGTAGCGCTCGCCCAGGGCCTCCATGGCGTCCGGGGAGAGGGTCTCGCGGATGGCCTGGCAGAGCCTGGCGCCGGTCCGGAAGTCCACGTCCAGGGTCTTGGCCATGTCGAGGAAACTCCCCAGCTCGCGGGGCGTGATCTGCGCAATCTCGTCTTCCAGGGGGGTGCCGTGGAAGTCGGAGAGGACCTGTGCCAGGATGCTCTTGCGCTCGTCTTCGTCGTAGATGGCGAAGTCGCGGGTGCGCCCGCAGCCCGGGATCTTGTCGATGTCGCGCCGGAGGAACCGCGCGCAGCAGCCGTGGAAGGTGCCGATGGCCTTCGGGGCGTCCCCGACCAGGGCCTCCACCCGCTCCCGCATTTCGCGGGCGGCCTTGTTGGTGAAGGTCATGGCCAGGATCTGCGAGGGCCAGACGCCGTGCTGGAGCAGCCAGGCGATGCGGCGGGTGACCACGCGGGTTTTTCCGCTTCCGGCGCCGGCCACCACCAGCATGGGGCCGTCCAGGTGGGTGACGGCCTCCCGCTGGGCGGGCGTCAGGTCCTGCAGGATGAGCTCCTCCGGGGACGGCATGGCGGACGGCGTCCCTTTTCTACGCCTTGGGCTTCATGGCGGGGAAGAGGATCACGTCGCGGATGGAGCGGGACCCGGTGAGCAGCATGACCAGCCGGTCGATGCCCAGGCCCAGTCCGCCGGTGGGCGGCATGCCGTATTCCAGGGCGTTGAGGAAGTCCTCGTCGATGCGCTCCACCTCGCCCTCCTGGTCGGCCTTGCCGATGAGCTGCGCATTGAAGCGCGCGCGCTGGTCGACGGGGTCGTTGAGTTCCGTGTATCCGGGGCACATCTCGCGGCCGTCGATCTCCAGTTCGTAGACGTCCACCAGCTCGGGGTTGTCGGGGCAGCGCTTGGCCAGGGGCACCAGGTATGCGGGGAGCCGTGTGACGAAGGTGGGCTGGATGAGGGTGTCCTCGATGAGCCGGTCGTAGATCTCGTGGGAGACGTGGAAGCTGTCCATGTCGTCGGTGATCTCCAGGTCCAGGGCGCGGGCCTTCTTCTTCTGTTCGTCGAGGGTGAGGGTCCACCAGTCGGCGCCCATCTTCTCCTCCAGCAGTTCGTGGAAGGAGACGCGGCGCCAAGGGCTGTGGAGGTCGATGGTGTTGCCGTCCTCGCCCTGGATGACAAGGGTGCCGATGGTGTTCTGGGCGACGGTGGTGATGAGGGACTCCATGATCTCCATCATTCCGCGGCAGTCGGAGTAGGCCTGGTAGAGCTCCAGCACGGTGAATTCGGGGTTGTGCTTGTGGTCCATGCCCTCGTTGCGGAAGTCGCGGCCGATTTCGTAGACCTTCTCGAATCCGCCCACGATGAGCCGCTTCAGGTAGAGCTCCGGCGCGATGCGGAGATACATGGGAATGTCGAGGGCGTTGAAGTGGGTCTTGAAGGGCCGTGCGGCGGCGCCGCCGGCGAGGGTCTGGAGGATGGGGGTCTCCACCTCCATGAATCCGCGCTGGTCCAGGAAGTTTCGGCACTCGCGGACGATCTTGGAGCGCATGGCCAGGACGCGGCGGGTGTTTTCGTTGCAGATCATGTCCAGGTAGCGCTGGCGGTAGCGCTGCTCCATGTCCTGGAGGCCGTGGAACTTCTCGGGGAGGGGCAGGAGGCTCTTGGAGAGAAGCTCGAAGCCCGTGACGTGGAGGGAGAGCTCTCCGGTGCGGGTGTGGAAGGGATATCCCTCCGCGGTGATGATGTCGCCCAGGTCCAGGGCCTTGAATTCCGCGTAGGGCTCGTCCCCGATTTCAGGACGCTGCAGATAGAGCTGGATGTTCCCCGCGCCGTCCTGGAGGTTGGCGAAGAGGGACTTCCCCATGACGCGCTTGGCCATGAGGCGCCCCGCCACCCGGTAGACGGGGCCGTGGGGCTCCTCCGCGCCTTCGGCGGGCGCCGCGCCGTGTTTCCGGCGGATGTCGGCGGTGGAGGTCAGGCCGTCGACCCGGTGGCCATAGAGGTTCTTGCCGGCGGCGCGGAGGGCGTCCACCTTTGCGCGGCGGAGGGCGATGACGTTTGCGCTCTCCTGCCGGGAGGGCTCGGCGGCGGTTTCCTGGGGATTTTCTTGAGACATGGGGGAAAGGGTGGAGGGTTGGTTGGATTGCGGTTCGGGAAAAGGGATTCGGGGTTGGCGGTGCTACTGCTTCTGCCCGGGCTGCGCGGGGGCGCCGGACTTCTTCGCGGACTTCCGGAAGGAGTTCTCCCTGCCTTCCAGCAGACGCTGGATGTTCTCCTTGTGGCGGTAGAAGATGACGGCCACCATGCAGGCGAAGAGGAGGATGACGGGCCAGCCGACGGGGCTCCAGCCGGTCACCTGGAAGAGCAGCGAGAGCAGCAGCACCGCCGCCGCCGCCCCCAGGCTGGCGATGGCCACCACGCCCGTGCGCATCTCCAGGACCACCCACAACGCTAGCGCCAGGATCACGGGGTAGGGCGCCAGGCCCAGCGCCACGCCGCCGCCCGTGGCGACGCCCTTGCCGCCCTTGAACTTCAGCCATACGGGATAGCAGTGCCCCAGGATCGCCCCGGCGCCACCCGCCATCTTCGCGAAGACCGGCGCGGAGACGTCCATCTTCGCCACCAGCCAGGCGCCCAGAAGCACGCCCAGGAGGCCCTTCAGGCAGTCCAGGAGGAAACAGATCTTTCCCCAGCCGCTGCCCAGGATGCGGGTGACGTTGGTGGATCCGATGTTCCGGGAGCCCTTGGTGCGGATGTCGACGCCGTTGAGGAATCCGATGAGGAGCCCCCAGGGGACGCTTCCCAGGAGATATCCCAGGAGCGCGGCCAGCGTCAGGGCGAGGATGGCGGTGTGGTCCATGAGTCTTGTGTTTCCACGATTGGGTTTGTGTCGATGCGAAAGGGGGAGGCGGCCGTGCGCATGCGGGCGCCCTTCGCGGGCGCGCATACGCGACGGCGCCGGGGCGTGCGGGGTCCCGGCGCCTTGGGTGTGGGCGTGGTTTTAGAGGGGTGGCTGTTCGCCCTGTCCGTCCTGGCGGAGCCGGTGGCACTTCCGGCAGCGGAAGGCCTCCAGGCCGTAGATGGTGGCCTGCCGGGGATCGGGGAGCACCAGAAGGCGCTCCCCCTCGGGCAGGGCCAGGCCCGCGGGGTTGTTGCCGGCCTGTACGATGGCGGGGCCCCGTAGGAGCTCCACCTCCAGGCGGCTCTCGGGGGCGATGACGCGGAAGCACTCGCCCTCCACGGCGTTGCTGAAGGCCACGCCGATGCCGCGCTGGAAGGTGCCGCGGGTGATGCTCTGGAAATACCCCGTCGCGCCGTAGGTCGTGGCGATGACGACGGCGTCGGCGATGACCTGGGGGAAGAGCACCGCGCCGTCTTGCCAGAGCCTCACGCGGATGGCGCCCAGGGGGTGCAGGTGCCGCGCGATGACCAGGTCGTTGAGGGCCACCAGCTCCTCGCCGTGTGCGCCACGGGCCCGCAGCTTGGAGAAGCGCGCGGGGGCGAAGTCCCCGTGGAAGAAGTGTTCCAGGCAGAGGGCCTCGCCGTGGAGGGGGCAGCGGGGGTTGTGGGAGCGGTCCCGGAGGGGGAGCTTGGGGATTCCGGGGAAGTCCCGTTCCGCGCCCAGGAGGGTGCCGTCGCCGCCGTAGGAGATGACCAGCGCGGGGGTGGCGGGGTCTTCGGGGGCGAGGATCCGCACGGGGTATGGCGCCAGGAGGGGCAGAAGCTCCTCGCGGTAGCGTCCAACCACCTTGGCGGGGAGGGGTTCTCGGATGGGGAAGGAGAGGGATTCGGGCATGGCGCCGTCTTCAGCGGCCGGTTTCGCGGCGGTAGTCCAGGTTGACCCGGAACTGCAGGGCGTTCTTCACGGCGAGTCCGGCCTGGGAGAAGGGTGGCAGCTTGAGGCCCAGGACGGCGTCCAGGAGCTTCCTGGCGCAGTCGTTCATTTGGGCGCTGTCGGAGGGGTTTGCGATGGCGGCGGAGAGGATCCGGCCGTCCGCGGAAATGTTCAGGGTGATGCACACCGGGCGCGGCTGGGAGGAGAGGTGCTCCGGCCCCAGCCGGTCCCAGTAGGTCTGCAAAGCGGTCTGCACGTGGGCCACCAGGTAGGTGTCGTAGGCATTCAGCTGCGCGCCCGTCAGACCCGCATTGGGATTGCCGCCCGCGGGACGGGAGACGGTGCCCGTGGGGGCGCTCCGGGAAAGCCGGTCCTGGATCTTCTTCGCCGTGTCCTGGCGGCTGTCCTTGGGCTTCTGCTTGTCCCGCTTGGTGCTGGGCGCACTCTTGAGGCGTTCCTCCAGGGACGGGGCCTTCGGCTTCTCGACCTTCGGTTTCTCGACCTTGGGCTTCTCAACCTTGGGCTTCTCAACCTTGGGCTTTGCGGGCTCCGGCTTCGGGGGCTCCACAACCGGCGCAGGCGGCGGTTCCGGCGCGGGTTCCGGTTCCGGCGGGGGTTCCGGTTCCGGCGGGGGGGTCCCTGGACGGCGGGGGCCGCGGGGGCGGCCTCCAGGAGCGCCACGGGGATGACGAGCGGTTCGGGCTCCGGCTTGTGCATGACGCAGGCAAGCCCCAATCCTCCCAGGAGCAGTATGTGCCCGCAAATGGAGAGCACGTATCCCAGGCTCGTGTAGGGGTTGGCGTGTTTCTTGTCCCGCATGTTGGGTAATGTAATGTCGCCTCCGCCCCCGGCGGCGCGGTGTGCCCTCCCCCCTGGGTGGCTAGACTCTCCGCCGCGTGAGTTTCGCGGTGAACATGGCGTCGCAGTCTCCGTCCCATGGCCAGTGCTGCGTCATGCCGCTGGAGGTCTTTCCGGTGACGGGGTCCGTGTGCGGGGTGAGGATGAACTGCGGGTTCTCGTCCAGGAAGTCCTCCACCACCTTCTGGTTTTCGCGGGCGAGCATGGAGCAGGTGGAGTAGACCAGCGTTCCGCCGGGTTTGACGGCGGGTGCGGCGGCGCGGAGGATTTGCGCCTGGAGCCGTGCGAATTCCTCCAGGGAGTCGCGGGTGGTGTTCCAGCGCCGGCCGGGGTTTCTGCGCCAGGTGCCGGAGCAGGAGCAGGGGGTGTCCACCAGGACGCCGTCGAAGCGGTCGCGGAAGTTCTGCGGGGTGCCGTTGCCCTGCCAGGTCTTCATGCGGATGTTGCCGAAGTGCCCCCGGCGGGCGCGCAGGCGGATCTCCTCCAGGGCGGCCTCCCGGAGGTCGGTGGCCTCCAGGATGCCGCGGTTCTTCATGAGCTGCGCCAGATGGAGGGTCTTTCCGCCGCCGCCGGCGCAGGCGTCCCACCACTGCTGCCCGGCGCGGGGCCCGCAGACCAGCCCCACGGCCTGGGAGGCCAGGTCCTGGATTTCGAAACCGCCGTTGCGGAAGACGGCGGTGTTCTGGAGGGCGGGCGCGGTGTTCTTGAGGAAGAGGGCGTCGTGCATGAGGGCGTGGGGCGCCAGCTTGGCGGCGCCCTGCGTCTCCTGGAGGAGCTGCCGGGAGAGCTCCTCCGGGGGCAGCCCCTGCGCGCGGAGCCATGCGGGCGGGCGCTTCTGCATCCACTCCACCAGGGTCTTGAAGGAGGCGCCTTCGGGCAGGGGGGAGAGCTCCTGGGCGGTCCACTCCGGCAGGAGCTCCTCCAGGGCCAGGGCCGGCATGGGGTGGTCCTGGAAGAAGGGCCGGAGGTTCCTGCGCCGCTCGCCCACGGGGGTCTCGGGGGGGAGTCCCTGGAAGAGCTCGGGGTAGAGCCGTGCGTCCCGCAGCCAATTGCAGACGCAGGGGGGGAAGTCAAAGCGGTTCTCCAGCACCCACGCCGCCGCCAGCACGCCGCTCCACTGGTCCGGATGCACCGGCAGCTCCGCGGCGCCCTGCTCCAGCGCCTGCTGGAAGGAGACTGGCGCCAGCTTCCGCAGCCACCCCCACCACCGCAGGACGGAAAAGAGGGTCTCCGAAATCAGGCGGCGGTCCCGGGAGCCCAGTTGGTGGTTCCGGGAACAGTATTCGTGGAGGCAGCGGTCCGCAGGGCGCCGCCCCCCAAGGCAAGACGACAGCACCGAGACCACGGCTTCGGCGGCGGAACGGGCCTGGCTCGCCACGCGGCCGGCCGGCATCTCCCTGCGGACGCCGCCGTTGCCGTGGGAGGGGGATTCTTTGCGGAAAGACATCATGGAATGGATCGCGCCTTTATGAGTAAACCACGAAAGACACGAAAGGGGCGAAAGTTTATAGAGCGAATCTTTTGATTTCGACTTTTGGAGAATGGCCGAAGTTGACCAGCAAACCAAGGCGCATCCCCGTGATCTTCAGATAGTTCATCAGTTGCGCCTCATGCTCTTTCGCCAGTTCTGAAACGGCCTTTATTTCAACGATGATCTTTCCGTAGCAGACAAAATCCGGCTTGTAGGTTTGCCTCAACGGGAAGTTCTTGTATTGCAACTTCAATTCCACCTGTTCCTGAAAGGGGACGCCGGACAACTGGAACTCTTTTGCCAACGCCTCCTGGTAGACCGCCTCCAGAAATCCGCACCCAATGGTCTTGTAAACCTCGAAACACGCCCCCTGAATGGCATACCCATCGTTTTTGTAAATGATCTCCATTTTCGTTGTTTCGTGTTTTCGTGCCTTTCGTGGTTTAAAAGTTTGCACGCATTCCCATCAAAGCCGGTTTTTCGCGGCGAGGACGGTGTTGTAGAGGAGCATGGTGATGGTCATGGGTCCGACGCCTCCGGGGACGGGTGTGATGTAGGAGGCCACGGGGGCGACGTCCTCGAAGTCCACGTCGCCCTTGAGGCGGTATCCCCGGGGGGAGTCGGGGGCGGGGACGCGGTTGACGCCCACGTCGATGACCACGGCTCCGGGCTTCACCATTCCCTTTGTGATGGTGTGTGGGGCTCCGGCGGCGGCGATGAGGATGTCGGCCTGCCGGGTGAAGGATGGCAGGTCCCGGGTGTGGCGGTGGCAGACGGTGACGGTGGCGTTTCCGCCGGCGGCCTTCTGGAAGAGGAGGTTCGCCACGGGCTTGCCCACGATGTTGCTGCGCCCCACCACCACCACGTGCGCGCCGTCGGTCTGGATTCCGGTGCGCATCAGCAGCTGGAGGATTCCGTGGGGCGTGCAGGAGAGGAAGGTGGGCTGCCCCAGCAGGAGCTTCCCCAGGGAGACGGGGCTGAAGCCGTCCACGTCCTTGGAGGGGTCGATGGCGGCGATGACGGCGTCGCCGTCGATGTGCCGTGGCAGGGGCAGCTGCACCAGGATGCCGTGGATGCGGGGGTCCTGGTTTTTCTGGCGGATGAGTTCCAGGAGCTGCTCCTGGGTGGTCTCGGCGGGGAGACGGTTGTCATCCGAGTAGATCCCCGTCTCCTGGCACGCCTTCTCCTTGGCGGTGACATAGGACTGGCTGGCGGGGTCCTCCCCCACCAGAATCACGGCCAGCCCCGGGACGACCCCGCGGGAGGCCTTCAGCTCCTGCACCTGCTCCCGCAGCTCCTGCCGGATCTGCGATGATATCTCTTTGCCGTTGATGATGGTTGCGCTCATAAGGGGGAAAAATGGGAATGGGGTGTAGGACAAAAATGGTGCGCCGCCACCGGAAGGGGCACGCGGCAGGCGGGGCGCCCGCTACTTCCAGAAGACCTTCTCCGGCTCCGCCGCCAGCGGGGTCTGGGAGGCCATGGCGTCCTGGAGCTCCTCCTGCCGGTCGGGGTCGGCCCACCAGTAGGTCTCGGGATTGCCGCCGAAGCGCCCCAGGACCGTTGCGGGCGTGCCGAAGCGGTTCCAGTAGAGGAGCCGGGTGTAGTTGATGTTCCAGAGGAGGATGTAGGGGAATTGCTCCGCGAGGATGGCGTCCACCTGGCGGTTCATTTCGTTGCGTTCCTGGACGGAGAAGCATCCCTTCTGCCGCTCGATGAGGGCGTCCACGCGTTCGTCGGCGAAGCCGGTGATGTTGGAGGAGCCGGGCTGCGCGCCCTCCTTGGAGGACCAGAGCTGCTCCGGATCCTTGAAGAGGCTGCCGCCCCAGGCGGCCCAGGTCATGTCGAAGTCGTACTGGTCCATGTCCTTCGCCCAGGCGGACCAGTCTTTGACGGCGATGGACATCTGGATGCCGGCCTTCTTGAGGGCCTCCCCGTAGACGGCGAGGAATTTGTCGGAGGAGCCGCCGCGGCTGAGGAAGGTGAAAGCGAAGGGCGTGCCGTCCTTTTCGCGCCAGCCGGTGGCGGGGTTCCGGGTCCATCCGGCCTGGTCCAGGAGGGCTTCCGCCTGCTGGGGGTCGTAGGGGGTGAGGGGGTTGGCGCAGGGGTGCCGGTCGTCGTAGAGGTCCTCCATGTAGGAGCGGTGGAGGAAGTACTGCCCGTGCATCATGGTGCGGTTCATGAATTCACGGTCCAGGAGCAGCGCCAGGGCCTGCCGGACGCGCAGATCCTGGAAGAGCGGCCGACGGAGGTTCATGGCGAAGCCCTGCATTCCCACGGGCTCCTGGTTGTGGACCTCCTGCTTCACAATCCAGTGGTTGCGGACCGCGGAGAGCTGGTGTTCCAGGTCGTGCCACTGGCTGGCGGTGTAGATGCGCATGGCGTCGATCTCGCCCTTCTTGAAGGCGTCGAAGGCGTTCTGCTGGTCCTCGAAGAAGCGCATCTTCAGCTGCCGGAAGTTGTGGATTCCGCGGCAGGCGGGGGAGTCCTTCCGCCAGTAGTCGTCGCGCCTCTCCAGCAGAAGGTGCCGGCCCTCCCGGAACTCCCGGACGCGGTAGGGACCGCTGACCACGGGGAAATCGAAGTTCACCAGATTGAAGTCCAGGTGTCCGAAGGCGTGCTTCGGGAGGACCATGAGCCCCCCCAGCGCGGAGAGGTTCTCCCAGTGTAGGGACTTCGCGCGGAACTGGATTCCGCCGTCGGGCAGGAGGACGGGGGGCTCCAGGCGCTGCAGCTGGTAGCGGATGGGCCCGGTCAGGTTTTTCGGGTCCACGAGGACCCGGCAGGTCCAAAGCACATCCTCCGCGGTGACGGGGCGTCCGTCGCTCCAGCGGGCGTTCTCGTCCAGCCAGAAGGTGAAGGTGCGCTTGTCGTCGGAGATGCTCCAGCGGCTGGCCAGCCAGGGGGTGAACTCCAGGGTCTCCGGATCCCGGGAGAGGAGGCTGTCGTAGAGAAGCCCGGTCACCTGGGCGCTCATGACATTGTTGTCCAGATAGTAGTTCAGGCTCTTGGGGGAGGGGCCAAGATACGACACGAAACACCCGCCGTCCTGCGCCTCCTCCACCGCCGCCGCAGGATCCGGGGACTCCACCCAGCCCGGCTGCGGATACGCCTGGTCCGCCATCAACGGGAGGACGGACAGGAGGATGGCGAGAATGAGGGTGGGAAAACGCATGGAAAAAAGAGGGGAATTTGAAAGGTTGCGCGGGAGTGTTCGGAGAACAAGCCGTGGATGATGCACAACAGGATTCTTCCTAACGTGTTGTGGATATGCCGGCTGTTGTTCCGGAGGGTGGGGGCTGTGGCGCGCGTTACGCGTCCAGCAGCGCGTAGAGCGCCTTCAGGGTGTCCAGTGGGGGGAGTTTGTACATGCAGAGGTATTTGCGGGCTCCGACCCACGGGCACTGCCGCTGGAGGCAGGGGCGGCAGGGGACGTCGGCGACGAGGAGTTCCCAGGGTGCGCCCAGGGGGCCGGTGGCGACGGGGTCGGTGGAGGCGAAGAGGGCGACGCCGGGGGTCCCCAGAGCGGCGGCCAGATGCATGGAGCCGGAGTCGTTTGCGACGACGGCGTCGACTTGCTGGAGGACGCTCATGAGGGCGTCGAGAGGCGTCTTCCCCCCCAGGTCCAGGGCGCCGGGGGCGCGCCTTGCGATGGAGGCGGTGAGCTTCGCCTCTTTTGGGGAACCGACCAGGACCACCTTGCAGCCATGCTTGAGGAGGTCGGCGGCCACGAAATCATAGCACTCGGGGGGCCACTGCTTGGCGGGGCCGTAGGCCGCGCCGGGGGCCAGCGCCACCCACTTTTCGCCGGAGCCCTTGCGGATGCCGTATTCCGCGGCGGGGCCGGGGGAGACCCGCAGGGGCGGGCATTCGGGGGAGAGGGTGACGGGGCCCAGCGCGGAGACGAGTTCCAGATACCAGGAGAGCTGGTGGAACTGTCCTTCGCCTTCGTGGGCGTGCCAGCGCGGGAGGGTGTCGGTGAGCATCCAGGAGCGGAGGTTCCCTGCGCGCCCCAGAATGCGGGGGAGCTTGCACCGCCAGAGATCCCAGGCGGAGCCGAAGGAGTTCGGGAAGACCACGCCCAGCCCGAAGTTCCGTGCGCGGATGGCGTTGCGGGTTTGCGCATCCATGCGTTTGCCGGGGAAGGGGACCACGTCGTCCACCCAGGGGGCGGCCTTCCAGAGGGGCGCCAGGCCCTCCGGCGCGGCCACGCAGAGGGGCGTGCCCTCGGGCAGGAGGGTCTTGAGCTGCCAGGAGGCGGGGAGGGTCATGAGGAGGTCCCCCAGCCAGTTGGTGGAGCGCAACAGCACGCCGTTGCGCCAGTCCACATCCTTCAGGACGGGGACGGTGCGGGGAAATGCGGTGATTTTCGGCTGGTAAGGCATGGTAAGGCGCCGGAGGCAGACGCCCGGCGGGAACAATGGGGTTGCGGTGAAGCCGGCAGGCAGGAATCGCCGGAGGAGGGGGTGGTTGGCCGGAACGCCCCTCGCTCCCTGTCCCCCCCCAATGCCCGCTCCGGCGCTCCCGGCGCACAGGCACCCCATGGTGGGCATGCCGCCGGCTCTTCCTTGCTAGTTACCTCTGAAAGGTCTCCAGGAGCTGGTCGAGGGTTTCGCGGAGGTTTTTGCGTTCCACGATGGCGTCGATGAACCCGTGCTCGAGGAGGTATTCCGCCTTCTGGAAGTTTTCGGGGAGCTTCTGCCGTGTGGTCTGCTCCACCACGCGGGGGCCGGCGAATCCCACCAGCGCCTGGGGTTCCGAGAGGATCACGTCCCCCAGGGAGGCGAAGGATGCTGTGACGCCGCCGGTGGTGGGGTTCGTGAGGATGATGAAGAGGGGGAGCCCCTCTTCGTCGTGCCGCTCCATGGCGCCGGCGGTCTTCGCCATTTGCATGAGCGAGAGCGCCCCCTCCTGCATCCGGGCGCCGCCGGAGGCGGTGACGATGACCATGGGAAGCCCGCGGCGGGTGGACCATTCGGTGATGCGGGTGATCTTTTCGCCCACCACGGAGCCCATGCTGGCGCCCATGAAGCGGAAGTCCATGACGGCCAGGCCAAAGCGACGGCCGTTCAGGCGGGCCTTCCCCGTGACAACGGCCTCGGTGAGGCCGGTCTTCTGCTGGGCGCTGATGAGCTTCGCCACGTAGGAGGAGTCCCCCGCGAAATCCAGGGGGTCCAGGGAGGAGAGCTTGGCGTCGGTTTCCACGAAGCCCTTCGCGTTGGCGTCGGTGAGCATGGCGATCCGTTCCCAGGCGGTGAGGGGCGCGTAGTGCCCGCAGGAGGGGCACACATTCAGGTTCGCCACCATGGCGCGATTGTAGATCACCTCCCCGCAGGCGGGGCATTTGCTCCAGAGGCCGGCGGGGATCTCCTTCCGCTCGCCCTGGTTGAAGGATGCGGTGTTGTCTTTGAGGGACATTCGGGGGACTTCTTTGTGCGGCTTGTGGCTACTTCAGGAAGACGGGCAGGAGCGCCTCGCGGTAGTGGAAGGATCCGTAGGTGGCGCCCAGGTTCCGCTGGATGTTTGCGGGGAAGTCGGAGGTGCAGACATTGAGCTCCAGGGGGGCGTCGAGGTCGAAGGCGCGGAGGGGGATGGCGGCCTCCAGGACCCAGCCGCCGGGGATCTCACGGGTCTTGGCCTCCATGGCGACGGGCATCTGCCAGGTGGCGTCGCGGCCCTTGCCGTCCAGAAAGCATCCCTTCCGGTTGACGATGATCTGGTAGTATTCGGAGAGGCCGGTGCCCGAGAGAAAGACCTCCACCTCGTCGTCCTCCCAGACGGCGCCGTCGCGGGGGCGCTTCTGGGCGCAGGGCGTGTCGTCCTGGAGCTCCACGGCCAGATAGAGGGTCTCGTGGGCGGGATCCGTGGCCAGCTTCACGGCGACGAGATGCGCGGGGTCTTCGTGGCCGGACGCATTTCTGAGGAAGAGCGGCTGCTGACGGGTCCAGACTTCGTCTTGGAGGTCGCCGTCAATGGCGGGGGCGGGGAAGCCGGAGGGTGCGGTCAGGCACTCGGCGGTCTTGGCCTCCCAGGGGACGTGGGCGAAGCCCTCGGGGAGGGGCTCTTCGGTGGATTGCGCGGGGACCAGGAGCAGATAGGTGTCGGTGTCGGGGGGGAGGGTGATGGCGGTTCCCAGCTCCGCGGGGGTCCAGGCGTTCTTGCCGGAGGGCGCGAGAAGCGCCTGGCGCTTCCGGGCTTCCAGGAGGAGGTATGCGGGGGCGCGGAGCGCGTCGCCGTGGAAGGCCCCGGCGCAGAGCTTCTGGGCGGTGTTGCGGAAGCGGAAGAGCATCTCGCCCTTGTCGTTGGCGCCCGTGAAGTCGGGGGCCAGGTAGGTGCCGGCGGTGGCGGAGGAGGCGAGGACCTTCCCGCACTGGAGCATCTCCTGCTGGAGAATCTCGAGGGGGCGGAACTTCACGCCGGGTTCTCCGGAGAAGGCCCGGAGGATTTCCTCGGATCGCATGGCGTCCTGGAGGGTCCCGGAGGGCTGGAAGTCCTCGCCCAGCATGATTCGCTGGTACGCCAGGATGTCGGAGCAGGGGACTCCGCAGCGCAGCAGGAACTTCTCCGCCTGGGTCTGGAGGCTCTCGTTCTCCGCGCGGGTCGTTTCGCCCAGCCGGCCCAGGAAGGCGTCCATGACAAAGAAGTACCGCGGCGTGAAGAAGGAGGTGAAGACATAGTCGCGCCGGATGTCTTCGCGGGAGCATCCCAGGAGCGCCTGGAGGATGGCGGCGAGGGTGCCGGTGCGGTCGGCGCCCACGGCGCAGTGGAAGAGTATGGGGTAGTTTTCCTCCTTGGCGAAGACGGGGAAGAGCTCCCGGTAGTTCTCCATGCCGGCGGCGTTGAGGATGGAGGAGTACATCTGCGAGGGGATGAGAAGATATTGCGTTTGTCCGGGGTCGGCGTCCGTGGCGCGGGCGGGCTTCTCGGTGAGCCAGCGCAGATCCAGCTCCGTGCGGTAGAAGGGCGCTTCGCCAATCACCGGCGCCTCGGAATACTCCCGGGGGACGCTTTTGTTGGCCTTGTAGGCGGAGGCCCGGTAGATCCGGCCGAAGGGCACCCGGCGGCCATTGCCGGCCTTCATGCCGCCCACGTCCCGGAGGTTGCTCCAGCCCGCACGGTAGAGCACCCGCGGAAGACGCTCCTCCACGGTGAAGGACTGCGCGGCGCTCTCGCAGAGGACCGCCTTGCCCTCTCCCAGCAGCTGGACCTTCCAGATGTATTTCATGCCGGGGACCAGATTCTGCAACCATGCATTCTGGCGGCCATCGTCTTTGCCGGGGACCTCGTAGGCCTGCCAGGCGGCGTCGGCGCCGTCATCGGCGGGGCGCACCAACACTTGGAAGAGGGGATCCGGCCGCCCGGAGGAATACTCCCAGGACAGCGCCACGCCACGGGGCAGCGAACTGCCCGGCGCCGCAGTCAAATCCTCCATGAAGAGCTTGTCGTCCCAGAGGCTCTCCAGCTGCGGCGTCGAAATCAGCGAAACCGCGCGCTGCAGAAACGACAGCTCCGAGACCACTTCGCCATTCTTTGGTTGATGCAGCGACACGGACTCCGCCGACATCAGAAGACTGGCAAGACAGAAGAGCAGGGCCAGCGACGGCAGGGGACGGGGGAGGCGTTTCATGGGCGGGGAGTCGGACAGAGGGGGGAAGAAGGGGCGTCGGAAGAGAAACGAAACGGGCGTACTATAAGCGTCCGCCCCCCACCCGCTTCGTACGCGTGCGCGGGCGCGAACCTTGATCACTACCCAGGCGGGGCGGGTCTTTGATATTTCGGGGGTGGAAGCGGCGCCGTACCGTCTTTTCACGCCAATATGGCCGCGCGTGCCCTTCTTCTGCTACTTTTCCGGCAGATTCCAGGCGAAGATGGAGCGCCGGAAGGCGGCGGCGGCGCGCGAGAGCCCGCACTTGTCGAGGAAGTCGTCGAGGTTTGTGCGCTGGTCTCCCTGGAGTGGCTGGACCTCGTCGTTTGCATCCTGCGGGATTTGTTCCCGGAGGGAGAAGGAGGAGGTCCTTTCCACGGGGAGGTATTCGATCCAGGGGACGGCCACGTCGTGGAAATCCCCGTCGCCACCGTAGACCGTGACGTGCTCCACGCGGTCGACGCCCTGGAATCCGTGGGCGTCGACTTGGATTTCGCTGGCGGAGCCCTGCTTGCGGACGCGGCGTGCCTTGAGGATGTCGTGGGTGACGGATTTCGGGTGCGCGAAGCGTTCGGCGCCGGCGTAGTTCGCGAGGCTTTCGTGTTCCCAGAAGCAGGAGTCCTCGCCGGGCTGGAATCCGTAGATTGTCCTGGCGGATCGCGTCTGCTGGTAGAGGGGGATGCAGAGGAGGGGGGCCAGGGAGAAGTAGACGTCCCGGAAGAAGCCCAGGGTGCGCTTCAGGAAAATCTTCTCGGCCTCCGCCATGTCGTTGGTGGCGAAGCCGGCGGGGTTGGTGTCCAGCTCGGCGTCGACCAGGTGCCGGGGGGCGACGAGGTTGCATCGTCCGCACTTGTAGAATGAGAAGTCGTCTCCGAAGCCCACCTTGTTGTCCTTGAGGAGGGAGACCGTCTGGGACATGGCGAGGGGGGTGTAGAGGAGCCGGAACTGGATTTCGTCGGAGCGGTCGGTGGCGTGGAAGAGGAGTTCGAACTCCTCGTTGCTCATCATGGTGTACTGGGATTCGTCGTCCAGGTTTTCGGCGAAGGCCTTCAGCTTTTTGAGCTCCCGTTTTTTGCGGAGATTGGAGAAGAAGCCGTCGTCGGCCTGGGAAAGCGTGTTCGGGGTCCGGGAGAAGGTGAGTTTCGGGGCGGCGTCGTTCCCGTAGATGAGGAGCGTGCGGTAGTTGTAGGTGGGGATGGGGGCGGTGTAGGAGGCCGTGAGGACCTCGGTGCGCGTCTCCCAGTGGGAGCCCTTCCCGTCGGCGTCGGGGACCCGCTCCCGCCAGTGGATGGTCTTGTGGCCGTAATAGGTCTTGGTCCCCCAGTCCTGCTCCAGGAAGCGCGCGAAGACGAAGGGGTTCCCCAGGATGTCGCCGCTTTGGGAGACGAGGACCGAGCGGGTGGGCTCTTCGGCGAAGGCGCTGTCCCATTCGAAGTGGTCCTGGAGTTCCTGGAGGCGCCCGCTTGTGAAATAGGGATCGAAGTTGAGCATGGGGCACACCTTCCGGATCAGCCGGGCGAAGATGTCCCAGTCATAGCGTTGGTTGAGGGGCGCCATCTGCGCCCAGGTGGTCTCCGTGAGCTCCTGGACTTTCTGCTGGAGCTCTGTGATCAGGTTCTTCGCATGGGAGAGGGCGGGGAGGATCCAGAAGATCTCCAGGAGGAGGAAGAGGAGCCCTCCGCCGAAGCCGATGCCCAGGAAGCAGGCCCTGGTGTCGGGGTTCAGGGAGTTGCCGTCCAGGTCGTTGCCATTGCACCCCATGACCCCCGCGCCGAATCCCACGACGATGAGGAAAATGAAGACGACGCTGACGGCGAGGAAGGTGCAGCGGCGGGAGTGGGCGGAGTCCAGCCTCGACTGCTCTTTGCGCAGCTGCGCCATGGAGGCCTGGTTTGCCTCCTCGTCGACCTGCGCGGCCTCCCGGAGCCGCTGGAATTCCTCCCGCGCCGCCTCGCGGAACTCGTCCCGGTAGCGGTCGCGGTAGGATTCCAGGGGATTGAAGATCTCTTCCGGCATTGTGTGCCCTGGGGCGCGGGTGCGTTAGAAGAAGGTCTGCCGGGCCTGGGTGCGGATTTCCGCGGTGGTCGTGAAGGGGATGCGGGTGGTGTATCCGGCGCGGGCGGCGACGATCTGCTTGGTGGGCCAGTCGAAGAGGGAGGTGTTCCACTGGGTGACGGTGTCGTTGTAGAGGCTGCGGGCGGCGGTGATCTCCCGCTGGAGGTAGCTGTTCTGCTGGATGGCGTCGGCGATTGCCTTGTGGGCCTTCAGTTCGGGATAGGCCTCCACCTGGGGGAAGAGCCGTCCGAAGGAGCGGTCGAGGCCTTGCGCCAGCTCGTTGCGCTGGGTGTCGCTCATGTTGGCGCCGCCGCGGAGGGCCGCCACGGAGGTCATGACCTCCTTGTCCAGGGTGATGGCCTTGCTCACCAGCCCCACCAGGTTCTGCAGGATGATCACCCGCTGCTCCAGGTAGTTGTCAATCTGGGAAGCGTCCGCCTGGAGCTTCTGCTGGAGCTTCTGGAAGTAGTTCCGGGCGCCGATCTTCATGAAGAGGAAGATCAGCCCGGGGAGGAGGAAGCAGAGCCACAGGCAGATCTCGAAGATGGTGGAGCCCACGCCCACCGTCACCGGCAACTGCTTCTCGATGACATGGATGTCGCGTCCCTGACCGTTCACGGGACCAGTGATTTCGTCCAATTCGTTCGCCATGATCTTTCTCCAGGAATGGGGGGGTGACGGAATGCAAAGGAAATATCCGTTTGGGTTATAAGATAAACGACAAAACCACCACGGAATGTCTTTCCCGCAAAAAAATCCCCCCCCCCGTATATGGTTTTCTTTTTTCCGGAACCTCGGCCGCCACGGCGCTCCCGGCAGCCGGGAATAAAGCGTTAATTTTTGAAAACGGCGGAACGGAAACCACCCTCTTCTGCGGGCGGAAATACACGTTTTCCCGTGGCGGAAGCGCGGCGCGGAATCGCCGCGGGATCACCGTTCCTTGCATGCGGAGGTCGCGAGGAGCGCGACGACGGCGTGCAGCGTGGTTTCCTTTCCGGAGAGGGACCGGAGCATTTGCGCGAAGTCCTGGAGGTCTTCCTCGGGGAGTCCGGCGTCCCGGAGCCTTGCGGCGTAGGAGCCCTTCTGCGCGGGATCCATCCAGCGGTCGAGGACGCCGGGAGTGAGGGTCTGGGTGCGGCGGGATTCCAGGAGCGTGTGCCTGGGGGGCTGGAGTCCGGCGTTTTCCGCCTCCCGGAGCAGTTCGGCGAGGTCCCAGTTCATGAGGGGGTCGGCAGCCTGGGAATAGAGCCTCTCCTCGGCGTCGCGGACAGCTTGCGGCGCCTGTCCGGGGAGGAGCGCGGAGAGCCGCCGCCCGCGTTTTGGAAGGGTCTCGGCCAGCGCGAGGGTGCCGGTGCGGGGTTCCAGGAGGGAGGCGAGGATTTTCCAGGCGGGCGTGCGGTCGGGCAGCCGCCCCAGGGCGT
Source organism: Bacteroidaceae bacterium (assembly GCA_963621575.1). Taxonomy (GTDB): domain Bacteria; phylum Verrucomicrobiota; class Lentisphaeria; order Oligosphaerales; family Oligosphaeraceae; genus UBA1724. The sequence goes on along the minus strand of CAVFEH010000007.1, from coordinate 12,831 downwards.
TTCGCCCCAGGATCAGGTCGAACCGGACCTCGCCGTCGCCGGCTTCCCGGAGGAGGCGCGGGAGCTCCCCGGGGGTGCCCACCAGGATCTTCGGCTGGCGGAGCTCCGGGAGATTCCGGCTCTCCTCCAGAAGGACGTTCCGGGCTTCTTGTGTGCGGACCAGCGCCCAGACGCCGCCCTCGGGGGTGCGCCGGACGGCCTCCCAAAGGAGGAGGCCGGAATCTGCGGAGAGATCCAGGACCCGGTCCTGCCGCCGGAACTCGTGCTGGCGGAAAAGCTCCGCGCGCAACTGCGCCAGGAATCCGGTCATGGAGCCCACGGCGCGTGCGAGCCACTGTTCCGCGGAGCGGTCGGCGGGGGAGAAGGAGAGGATTTCCTGCGGGGGGAGGGCCTCGGCCTCCCGGAGGGCGGCCAGCTGGAGTTCCCGCCGCTGGTGGATTTGGTCGGCCAGGGTGCTCTCGTATCCCAGTTGGCCGGGCTGGTAGAAGACCCGTCCCTGGAGGGAGGCCGGAAGGTATTGCTGGGCGACCCAGTGGTTCCGGTATTCGTGGGGGTATTTGTATCCCACGCCGTGCCCGAATCCCTTCTGGTCCCGGGAGGCGTCCCGCAGGTGGTTGGGCACCTCGCCCTCCCGCTCCTTCTCCACCACCTTCAGGGCATCGAAGAAGCCCAGCACCGAGTTGGATTTCGGGGCGGTGGCGCAGTAGAGCGCGGCGTGCGCCAGGGGGAAGTGCCCCTCGGGGAGACCCACGCGGTCGAAGGCCTCCGCGCAGGACTGGACGAAGGGGACCGCGTGGGGGTCGGCCATGCCGATGTCCTCGGAGGCGAAGATGAGCATTCGCCGGAAGAGGAACCGCGGGTCCTCGCCGGCATAGACCATCTTCGCCAGCCAATAGAAGGCGGCGTCGGGATCGGAGCCCCGCATGGATTTGATGAAGGCGGAGATGGTGTCGAAGTGGCAGTCGCCCTCGCGGTCGTAGAGGACCGCACGGCGCTGGATGGACTCCTCGGCCACCGTCAGCGTCACCGGGATCTCGCCGTTTTCACCGGGGGGCGTGGTCTCCACGGCCAGCTCCAGGGCGTTGAGGGCTGCGCGGGCGTCGCCGTTGGCGACGTTGGCCAGGTGCTCCAGCGCCAGGGGCTCCAGACGCACTTTCCGGTTGCCGTAGCCGCGCTCGGGGTCCTGCAGCGCCTGCCGCAGCACCTGCCGGATCTCCTCGTCGGAGAGGGGCTTCAGCTGGAAGATCCGGCTGCGGGAGACCAGCGCGCGGTTGACGGTGAAATAGGGGTTCTCCGTGGTGGCGCCGATGAGGATGATGGTGCCGCTCTCCACCCAGGGAAGCAGCGCGTCCTGCTGGGCCTTGTTCCAGCGGTGCACCTCGTCGATGAACAAAATCGTCCGGCGCCCGAATTCCCCCTGCCGCCGCTGGGCCTCCGCAGTCACCGCCTTCAGGTCCGGAAGGCCCGTCATCACGGCATTCAGGGTGACGAAGGCCGACTTCGTGGTGTTGGCGATGACGCTGGCCAGCGTGGTCTTCCCCGTCCCCGGCGGACCGTAGAAAAGCAGCGACGACAGGCGGTCCGCCTGGATGGACCGCCACAGCAGCCGCCCCGGCGCCAGGATGTGCCGCTGGCCGACATACTCCTCCAGCGTCCGGGGACGCATCCGCGCCGCCAGCGGCGACTCCTTGCGGAGACGCTCCCGCCGCGCATGCTCGAAGAGGCTGGGGGAAGTCATGGACATCGCAATGCGCGCCTCGCGCGGCCTATTTGTCCGCGATTGTCTGGGCCATGATCGCCTCCACGGCCTCCCGCGTGGGGGGGATGAGGGTTTTCCGGAGGGGGAGGCCCTTGAGTCTTTCGAGGGAGGGATGGGTGGCGGGGGAGCCGTCGCCAAGGGCCTGTGCGATGGCGTCGGGGAATTTTCCGGGGTGCGCGGTCTCCAGGCAGAGGGTGTACGCCCCCTCCAGGGGATGCCGGAGGGCGACGGCTACGCCCACCGCGCCGTGGGGGTCCAGGAGCACGTGGTGTTTTTCCCAGAAGGCGCGGATGGTCTCCAGGGTCATGGCGGTGTCGCCGCGGCCGGCGGCGAAGGTCTCGTCGTGGCCGGCCATTTGGATGGGTGCGCCCTTCGCGAAGCCCTCCATGAGGGCCCTGGTCTTCCCGGTGTCCTCCCCGACGCGGTAGTAGAGATACCGCTCGAAGTTGCTGGCCGCCTGGATGTCCATGGAGGGCGAGAGCGTGGGGTGGACGTCACCGCGGGTGTAGACGCCGTCGTTGAAGAAGCGCGAGAGGATGTCGTTTTCATTGGTGGCCAGGAGGAGCCGCCGGATGGGCGCGCCCATGCGCTTGGCCACGTATCCGGCGAAGATGTCGCCGAAGTTCCCGGTGGGCACGCAGACTTGGAGCTGGGCGGCGGGGTCCCCGGTGAGTTCCCGGACGCGGAAGGCGCCCCAGAAGTAGTAGACCACCTGCGCCAGGATGCGCGCCCAGTTCACGGAGTTCACGGCCCCCAGGTGCATGGACTGCTTGAAGGGCAGGTCGTTGAAGACCTCCTTGAGGACCCGCTGGCCGTCGTCGAAGGTGCCGCGGATGGCGAGACAGTGGACATTGGGGTCGTCCACGGTTGCCATCTGCCGTTCCTGGAGGGGGCTGACGCGCCCCTCGGGATACATGATGAAGATCTGGATGCCGTCCTTCCCGCGGACGCCGTGGATGGCGGCGGAGCCGGTGTCGCCGCTGGTGGCGCCCAGGATGTTCAGTTTTCCGCCGCGCTTGCGGAGGATGGCCTGGAAGAGGTTCCCCAGGAACTGGAGCGCCACGTCCTTGAAGGCCAGGGTGGGGCCGTGGTAGAGCTCCGCCACATAGAGCCCGCTGGAGCCCATGGCCTTGACGGGGACCACGTCGGCGGTGTCGAAGGTGGCGTAGCTGCGCTCCAGGAGGCCGCGGAGCTCCTCTTCGGAGAAGTCGCCACCCACGAAGGGCCGCATGACCTCCAGGGCCAGGGCGGGGTAGGGCAGGCTGCTCCACTTCGCCAGAGTCTCCGCGGAGACGGCGGGGATTTCCCCGGGCAGGAGGAGCCCGCCGTCGGTGGCGAGACCCATCATGACGGCGTCGGCAAATCCCACGGGGGCGATGCCGCCGCGGGTGCTGAAGTATTGGGAAGCGGAAGGCGCCATGGCTGTCGCTACTCTCCTGAAAATGGGTGTTATATTGTTGCGTTTCTCTTACTCCGGAGGCCGCGTGGCGGCCGCCGGCGCAGCGGGGCGGGATGGCGGTCTTCCCTACGGGAAAGGCGCCCCTCCCCGGCGAACGGGGCTAATATAATTCCGGGGCTGTGGGCCACAGTTCCGGGAGATGCCGCCCCGGGACGCCCCGCCGCGAACCCCCACCTCCTCTGTCTTTTCCGGCTTACAAGACCGCTTCGCCATGTTCCAGAACGCCCTGATTCTTCTTGCAAACGGCTTCGAGGAGCTGGAGGCGTTCGCGCCCGTGGACGTTTTCCGGCGCGCGGGCGCGGCCGTGACCCTGGCGGGCGTCGGCGCGGATCCCGCGGGGTCCGTGACCTCCGCGCATGGCGTGGCCGTGCGCTGCGATGTCTCCGTGGACGCCCTGGACCCCGCGAAGGAGTGGGACCTGGTCTACTTCCCCGGCGGCATGCCGGGCTCCCGGAACCTGGCCAGCAGCCCCGCCTGCCAGGAGTTGGCGCGCAGCGCCCGCAACCGCGGTGCCTGGCTCTGCGCGATCTGCGCTGCGCCCATGGCGCTGGATGCCGCCGGCGTGCTGGACGGCGTGGAGTACACCTGCTATCCCGGCACCGAAAGACAGCTTCGCTCCGGAATCTACACCGGCAGATACATCCAGCGGAGCGGACGGATCCTCACCGCCTGCGGCCCCGCCGCCGCCCTGGACTTCGCCATGGAGATCCTCCGCGCCGCCGGTGCCGCGCCCCTGGCCGCGCAGCTCTCCGCCGGAATGATGGTGCGGAAGCCCTAGCCCCCCAATCTCGGCCCCCGCCCGCCCCGCGCATGCGGGGCAAAGGCCCCGGGCCACATCCCTTTCCCTGATCCGACAATCCCCCCAACGACATACCGCCCGCCCCCGGGCACCAGAACCGTGAAAGCATTCCTCGCCATCCTGAAGCAGACCATCCGCTCCTCCGTGCGGTCCAAGGTGTTCCTCGTGCTCTTCGCGCTGATCCTGCTGTGCGTGGTGGGCCTGCCCCTGACCATCCGCGGCGACAGCACCGCCGCCGGCCTCATCCAGGTCTCCCTCACCTACTCCCTGAATCTGGTGGTGGCGCTGGTCTCCGCCTCCTGCCTCTGGCTGGGATGCTCCCTGCTGGCCTCCGAAATCGAGGGATACCAGGTTCACCTGACCGTCACCAAGCCCTGCCCCCGCTGGGTGCTCTGGACCGGCAAGTTCGCGGGGGTTTTCCTGATGCACGCGTTCATCCTGGTGGTATCCATGCTCCTGGTCTACGGACTCACCTTCTTCCGCCTGGACCGCGCACACAAGGCAGGGCTCTTCAACGAGGACGACATGGCCCGCCTGAAGCAGGAGTTCCTGGTGGCACGCCGCGAATTCCGCCCCCGCCTGCCCGACCTCTCCCAGCGCGTCCAGGTCGAATACGAGACCCGCGTGCGGCAGGGACTGGTGGACCCCAAGAGCACCGACGAGCTGGCCGTGAAGAAGACCATCATGGGCGACCTCATCGAGGGCGTCCTCCGGAACACCACCCTCAAGCCCGGCGAGACCACCACGTGGGAGTACAAGGGCGTGAAACTCCCCTCCGACGACGCCACCCTCTCCGTCCGCCTCCGCGCATACTCCAACGACGCCATCAACACCAACCAGCATGACCTGAACCTGGACGTGGGATTCCTCTACTTCGGCGAGGCCGGCGAGACCGCCGGCATCCCCACGGTCTGGTATGCCGAGGGAATCGGCGCGCCTTTCGTGGCCCCCGGCGGAGTCTGGCGCGAGCTCTCAACCATTGCCGCAAATGCCCCCAAGAACGCGGACGGGCAGTATGTGGTGGACGCCGACACCTACCCCGCCTTCGCCAAGGACCTGGTCAACAAGGCGCACGAGAACTCCGTCTCCCTCACCATCCGGAACCTGGGGGACATCGGACTGCCCCCCCGGGAGTCCATCCCCCAGGACGAGGAGTCCCTGAAGGCCTACGACCGCGAAGTCCGCAGCCGCACGGCGGTCTTCCAGGCGGCGGACGGACCCACTCTGCTGTGCCCCGTGGCCACCTTTGGACAGAACTACGCGCGCACCATGGTGATGGCGCTCTACCAGCTGGCCTTCCTGGCTGCCCTGGGCTGCACCGTGGGCGCGCTCTTCTCCACTCCCGTGGCAGTCTTCGCCGCCATCGCATACCTCATCATCGGACTGGTGGTGCCCTTCGCCATGGAAGCCCCCGTCCAGGGACCCGACGGCTCCTACATCTACGCCAACATGTGGGACCGGGCGACGCACTACATGGCCGCCACCGTCCAGACCCTGGTTGTCACGGTGGACGACCTGAACGCCACCGGCGATTTGGCCGCCGGGCGCCTGGTGGAGGCCAAGGACCTGGGCTGGGCCTTCCTGAGGGTGATCGTCATCCGCAGCGGACTGCTGGCCGGCCTGGGCATCTACTTCCTCACCCGCAGAGAGCTGGGACTGGTGGTCCGCAGAATCTCCTGACACCGCGTCCCTCCGTGGCGCGGCGAAACACCCCCTTGCACTTCCCTCTCACGTTTCATACCCCTCTATGAAAAGCAGCTTCACTCGCCTGGCCGCCATCCTGGTGGCCATGGTCCTGCTCCTGGGAGCCCTCTCCTTCCTCCAGAACCGGATGAACGGACTGCGCTCGACATACCACCTCACCGACAACACCCCCCTGGAGAACGCGCCTCCCGTGGTCGCCTTCACCAGCGTGGCCCTGGGCGGCTTCCGCGGCATCCTGGCCGACTATCTGTGGCTGCGCTCCAACCGCATGCAGCAGGAGGGCAAGTACTACGAGATGGTGCAGCTGGCCGACTGGATCGTGAAACTCCAGCCCCGATTCACCGGCGCCCACGCCTTCCTTGGATGGAACATGGCCTACAATGTCTCCGTGACCTTCACCGGCTTCGAGGACCGCTGGCGCTGGGTGAAGCGCGGCCTGGAACTCATCCGCGACGAGGCCCTGGAATACAACCCCGGCGACCCCGATCTCTTCCGCCAGCTGGGATGGATCTTCCAGCACAAGATGGGCGCGGACTCCGATGACGCCAACCGCTACTACAAGGTGGAGTGGGCCAAGGAGATGATCCGCCTTTTCGGCGACTACTACCTGCAGTGGGAGACCCTGGACAAGGCGCCCCTCAACGAGGGAAAGCTGCTGGCCGTCCTGGGCGACCGCGCCGCCGACTACCGGCGCATTCTGGCGGAGAAGCAGGCCGACTTCGCCCGTCTGGAGATGGAGTTCCGGGAGGCGGCGGTCATCCCCGAGCGCTTCAAGGCGGAGTTCGACGCCGCCGGCATCACGGAGGACGTGGAGCTGTGCCTGCGCCATCGCTGGATGGTCTACAAGTACCGCCTGGACCCCAAATACATGATGCGCCTCAACGACGAGTACGGCGAATTCGACTGGCGCCTCCCCGAGGCCCACGCGGTCTACTGGGCCCAGAAGGGCCTGGATGTGTGGAAGGACCCCGCCGCCGCCTTCAAGCGCCTCTCCTGCGAGCGCATGGTCTTCCAGGCGCTGGGCACCGCCTGCCTGGGCGGAAAGCTCCTCTATTTGAAGGGCGACCTGAAGACCCTCCAGATGCAGCCGAACTTCAACGTGGCCGAGGCCACCCGGCGCGTCTATCTGCGCACCATCGCCCAGTACCCCCGCAACAACATCCAGGGCGCATACAGCAACTTCCTGGTGGACTCCGTGGTGCGGCTCTACACCTTCGGATACAAGAAGGACGCCGCACGCTGGTTCGTGGACGCCAAGGAGTTCAATCCCGAGCGCTTCACCGGCGACCTGGAGTCTTTCGTGAAGAAGGAGCTGGCCGAGGACATCCTGGCGGGCAGCCAGCGGAATGTGGAGCAGGCCATCAACAGCTACCTCTATCAGGCATACACCATCCTGGCCTACGCCGAGAGCCAGGAGGCCGACGAGTTCTACACCTTCGAGAGCCTGACCCAGACCGCAAAGGACATCTACGACATCTACGCCAAGGGCAATGAGGGCATTGAGAAGCGCCGCGGACTGGCCCCCTTCGACCAGATGCGGCGCACCATGCTCGGCAACGTGGTCCGGCTCTTCCAGTCGAATCCCGACACCCAGCGGCTGGCCGCCAATCTGGCGAACTTCCAGCACATCCCCATGGAGCGCTTCATCCCCCGTGCAGGCGAGATCGCGGTGCCCCGCGTCAAGTAGCGCGGCGTCCCCGGCCCCTCCCGAATCCACAATCCCATCATGCTAGAGCAGATCTCCAATGTGCCGGGCATCATCGCCGTCGTGGTGGCCGCGTTCCTGGTGCTTACCTTCATTATCGCCGCGGACCGGTATCTCTATCTCCACCGCGCACGCGTCGATACCTTCGAATTGCTGCGCGGCATCCTGAGCCAGCTGCGCGCCGGACGCGTCAAGGAGGCCGTGGCGAATTGTGACGCCAAAACCGGCCCCGTGGGGGAAATCCTGCGCACCGCCATCGAGCACTGGCGCGACGGCGGCGACGCCGTGCGCCACAGTGTGGAGGAGACCGGACGGCTGCTGATTCCCCGTCTGGAGCGGAATCTGAAGCTCCTGGCGGCTTTCGCCAATGTGACTCCCGTCGTGGGGCTCCTGGGAACCCTGGTCTCCCTCATCGGCGCCTTCGACAAGATCAGCAACATCGAATTCCAGGGCGCCCAGGTGCTCTCCGGCGACATCAAGATGGCCTTGCTTTGCACGGCCATGGGCCTCCTGGCGTCTCTGGTGAGCCAGATCTGCCATGCGGTGCTGGTGGAGAAAGTGGACCACCTCCTGGAGGAGATGGGAAAGGCCGCCTCGGAGATCACCTATTTCCTGACCCACAATCCTCCCCCCGCCGAGGAGGAGACCCCCTAGCGGACGCCGGGACGCGCCGACAAGCCCATGGATTTCCAGTGGCGAACCCAATACCACCGGGTGACCTCCACCCTTCCCGCTGTGACGGGGTTGCTGGGGCTCTTCTCCGTGCTGATGGTGGTCTTCCTCATCTGCAGCCAGAGGGTCTCCATGCCCGGGGTCCCCATCGATTTGCCGCGCTTTGACAACGAGGAGGTCACCCCCGTCGTGAAGACCGTGGTGACCGTGACCCAGGAGGGCCGCCTTTTCTACAATGCCAAGCGCCTGGAGGGCCCCGATTCCCTCCATGAGGTCCTGCGGGACCTGGAGAGCCGCTACGGCCGGGGGGAGGGCGGGCGCGCCGCCGAAGGGAGCCGCGTGGTGGTCTTCTATGTGGACCAGAATGCGCCGCTGAGTATCGTGGCGAAGCTCTTCGACATCGCCCGCGGCGCCAATTTCGATGCCTATCTGGCCACCAGCGGCGCCAGTCTGCGGGATGGCAAGAACCGTGTCCCCCTGGATGAAAACGACCTCTGAGCAAAACGGTTTGCGGGAGTCGCCGGGCGCCGGGGAGCTGCGTGCCGGGAGCCGTCGGGAGGGGGAGCACAAGTGGCGCCGTCTTTTTCTGGCGGTCCTGGTGGTGGTGCTGTTGCATCTGCCCTTTCTGCTCCTGAAACCGGGGAGTGAGGAGCCCGCCCCCGTGCAGCCCCAGCGCCGCCTGGCGGCCATCGCGCAGCCGGAGTCGGCGCGCACCCCCAGCGAGAAGGCACTCTGGCGCTGGATCGAATTTTCCGATCCCTCGCAGTGGTATTTCCCCACGGTGCAGGGGTTCTCCCGCTACAATGTCTTCGCCGCCCTTCCTGGCCCGGAACTGCCGCATTTCACACTGTCCCCCGCCCCGTTGCCGGAGGTGCCGTTGGCGGAGAGTCGCCTGGAGGGGAACCTGCCGCCTGTGGATGAGCGGGGATTTTTGGCTCTGAAGAGCGTGTCGTTGCCCGAGCCGGTGCTTCCGGAGCGCGGGGAGCTCCCCTTTCCTGCGCCCCGCTGGCGCATTCTCGGCGGCGGAGTTCTGGCGAATCCCCCGGAGTTCTCCGAGGAGGTCTGGAAGCTCCGCCAGGAGTCCTGGAAGAAGAAGGAGCTCTCGGGATTGATTCCCACGGTGATGGAGGTGGAGTTCCTGCCGGGCCTCTCCGTCCCGCGGCTGCTTTTGCGCTCGAGTTGCGGGGTCCCCGCCCTGGATCGCGCCGCCCTGGATGCCCTGCGGGGATTCCTGCGCCGAAAAGCCGGCCCCGCCCTTTGGCAGGGCGCCCCCGCCGCACGCTTCCAGCTCCTGGTGGAGTGGGTTTTCTAGTCCCCGAGGCATTCTCCCTTCTCCTCTTTCCCCTTGAAACAATGCCCATCGCCCGTCTCCTGCTTCTGTATACCCTCCTGGCGCTGCTGGGCGGGCTTGTGCTGTTGCTGGCGGACAAGCTGTGGCGCAGCAACCACAACTGGCGCCTCTCCCGCTCCAAGTTGCTGACCTGCAAGAAGTGCGGGAATGTCTTTGCACTGCCCCGCCAGGGCGTGGACCGCCGCTGCCCCCTGTGTGGCGGAAGCACGACCTCCTTCCAGATGCCCTACTCGGGAATCCACGAGACCCTCAAGCAGCGTGCACGGCACCTGAAGGAGTCCTAGCGCCATGCGAATTATCTCGGGCATGGCCCGCGGCATCCGTCTGTCGGTCCCGGAGACCGGCGGCGTTCGTCCCACGGAGGACAAGGTGAAGGAGTCCCTTTTTTCTACGCTCGGGGACCTGCGCGGCAAGCGCGTGCTGGATCTCTTTTCCGGTTCCGGCTCCCTCGGATTGGAGGCGCTCTCCCGGGGGGCGGAGCGCGTGGTCCTGGTGGAGCGGGACCCCCGGCATTGCCAGACGATCCGGGAGAACCTGGCACGGGTGGTGAAGGCCATGGGGGGCGTCGAGCCCGGGACCGTGGAACTCCTCTCCTGTGATGCCGCCCGCGCAGGCGCACGGCTGGCCGCGGAGCCACCCTTCGATTTTCTCCTTGCGGACCCGCCTTACCATTGCGCCCCCGGCGACTACGGCGCCTGTGCACTGCTGGCGGATCCCGCCTGGACCCGGCTGGCCGCCCCCGGCGCCATCCTGGTGCTGGAACAGGAGACCGGAACGCTGGATGTCCCCTGGGCGCCTCTCTCCCCCTGGAGACTCCTCCGGGAACGCTCCTTCGGCATCCGCACGCTCTCCTACGCCACGCCGGCGGAAGCCGCCGCAGGGGAGCGGAAATAGCACCATGGACGACGGGCGACGGAATGCCGGGGCTTCGTCCCAGGCGGAGGAGCGCTCCCTCCTGCGACGCAGGATGCGGGAGCTCCTGCGCCATGAGGCGCCCGCCAATCCCCGCGCGGTGGCGGCCCCCGTTCTGGCATCCAGGCTCTTCCGGGAGTGCCAGGCGCTGGTGGCGTACGCGGCCATGGCGGACGAAGTCGACGTCGCTGCGCTGGTGACGGATGCCCTGGGCCAGGGAAAGACCCTCTATCTCCCCGTGAGCGACGATGGCGGCGCGTACGCCCTGGCGCGGGTGGACTCCCTGCAGCGGCAGCTGGCCCCCGGCCGCTACGGAATCCTGGAGCCCACTTCCGATTGCCCCCGCGCGGAGAGCCTCCCCGCGCGGACCCTCTGGCTAGTTCCCGGACTGGCCTTCGACCCCGAGGGCAATCGCCTGGGACGCGGCGGCGGTTTTTATGACCGGCTCCTCCAGCGGCACCCGGAGGGCTTCCGCCTGGGAATCTGCCGGGAGTGCCAGGTCCTGGAGCGGATCCCCCGGAAACCCTGGGATCAGCCTGTGGCGGCCCTGCGCACGCCGCAGCGCTGGATTCCCGCAGAGCCTGACCCCCGCTGGTAGAAAAACCGCGCCCCCCCCTTGCGATGACCTTCCTTCTGACCGCATTCATTTTTCTTCCCCCCTTCCTCCAGGCGCAGCAGAGCTTCCTGTCCCCCGAAGAGGAGGCGGAACTCAACACCCTGCAACTCTGGTTCATCACCGGCGCCAGCCTCATGCTGGTGTTTCTGGTGCTCTGGCAGATTCTGTCCAACAACCGCCGGAACCGTCTGGAGAAGGGCATCCGCGCGGATTTGGAGGAGGCACGGAAGAATCTTGAGGACTCCCGCGCCCGGGCGGAGGCACAGTCGCAGAATATCCTGAAGGAGGCCGAACTGAAGGCCGGCGAAGTGTTGCTGGGCGCCCGGCAGGAGGCCGACCGGGTCCAGAAAGATGGCCGGCAGGAGCTGGAACGCCTGCAGGAACGCCTGCGGGAACGCGAGGACGCCCTCACCGACCGCCTGAATACCCTGCAGAAGCATTTGGTGGATCTTCAGGAGCGCGGAAAGGCCTGCCGTGCCGAGGAGGAGGAGCTCCAGAAGCGCCGGAAGGCGCTGGAGGCCGACCGTGAGGAGCTCCGTCGCCGCCAGGAGACGCTGGCCGGCTCCACCGCCGAGGAGATCCGCGCGCAACTTCTGTCGGATGTCCGCCGCGAGATGACCGGTGAGGAGGCCGCCATGATTCGCCGGCAGCAGGAGGAGAGCCGTCAGCAACTCCAGGAGAACGCCCGCCGGATGCTCCTGGGCGCCATGCAACGACTCTCTTCCGACAGCGTCCGCTCGGGCGCCGTCACCGTGGTGGCGCTTCCCAACGAGGAGATGAAGGGCCGCATCATTGGAAAAGAGGGCCGGAACATCCGCACGCTGGAACAGGCCACCGGCACCAATCTCCTGGTGGACGATGTCCCCCAGAGCGTGGTGGTCTCCTGCTTCGACCCCATTCGGCGCGAGGTGGCGCGGCGTGTCCTGGAAAAACTCATGGACGATGGACGCATCCATCCCAGCCGCGTGGAGGAACTGGTGGCCTCCACGCGTGAGGAACTGGACGGCGAGGTACTCCAGGCCGGAAAGGAGGCCGCGGAAAGCCTCTCGCTCTTCCTCCCCGACAATCTGCTCTCCTTGCTGGGGAGGCTCGCATTCCGGTACAGCTTCTCCCAGAATGTCCTTCAGCACTCCCTGGAGGTCGGCCGCATGGCCGGCACTCTCGCCGCCGAAATGGGAATGGACGCCGGACTGGCACGCCGCGCCGGATTGCTCCACGATATCGGAAAGGCCGCGGACGTCGAGGCGCAGGGCACCCACGCCGCACTGGGCGCCGAAATCCTCCGCCGCGCCGGCGAGGACCCCCGCGTGGTCAATGCGGTGGCCGCCCACCATGACGAGGTCCCACAGGAGGGACCCCTGGCTGTGCTGGTGCAGGTGTGCGATACCCTCTCCGCCGCACGGCCCGGCGCGCGCTCCGAATCCACTGAGTTCTTCCTGAAACGCCTGGAGAATCTGGAACGCATCGGAAACTCCTTTGATGGCGTGGAATCATGCTACGCACTCCAGGGGGGACGGGAGCTCCGCGTGCTGGTGAAGCCACAGGAGATCTCCCAGGAAAAGGCACAGGTCCTCGCACGCGAAATGGCCGGAAAAATCCAGGCCGAAATGAGATATCCCGGACAAATCCGCGTCACCGTGATCCGCGAGACACGATGCGTGGAATATGCACGGTAGCGCGACACGGCCGGCGCCCGCGCCGCAGGCGCGCCACTGGCATCAGGGGAGGGGGGCAAGGCCCCCCTCCGCTCTTTTTTCCGGATTTTTCCGTCTTTTTTCCGCGCGGGGACTTGAAAGGCACCTTGGCCGTGCTAAAGTAACCGCCACGCCGCCGGACGACGGCGTTTGATGGAGG
>CAVFEH010000006.1:0-95924 GCA_963621575.1 Bacteroidaceae bacterium | reverse complement strand
GCACCCCCGTCTCCATAAGCCGGATCTGTTCTCGTTTCTGCGCCTCCGTCACGTGCGCGGAATAGTGCGCCGTCATCTCCGGCGTCATGTGTCCCACGATTGACTGGACGGTCGGCAAGGGTATCCCGGCCTGGCCCGCAAGCCAGCAGAAGGTGTGGCGGCAGCTATGGAAGTCTTTTATGGAGCTCTTCCGGCACCTTCCTTCCGCCATAACCCGCGTGGAAATCCCCAGGGACTCTAGGAACGTGTGGATGCGCGCGGAGAAGCCGGAACTATTGTGAAGATATAACGCGCGCTGAGCAGGGAAAACGAACCCTGTTTTTTGTTCAGACGCCCGTAAAAACTCTTCCAACCTCCCCATAATGGGAATGGACACCGCGCGCTTCGTCTTCCGCTGAACAACACGGATGAACCCCTGCGCCAGATCTATGTCCTCCCATCGCAGATTACACACATCCCCCTCCCGGAGCCCCGTATAAAGGCTCGCCATCAACACGTCCCGGCAAAACGAATCCCCCGCCGACAATATCACACCTATCTCCTCTGGTTGGAACACATCTCTGGAAACCGCATTGGACTTCATCTTCGGAATCCCCGAGAAAGGATTCCGCGAAAGCCCCGCATCCTCTAGAAGCAACGCAAACACCCTGGCAACCACTGTCTGCGTCGTGTTGCATGTCTTTGCCGAAAGCCGTGACATCCCTTTCGAATACGGGCGCGCCCCGTTCCGGCTCTTCACCTCCGTTGCACAACGACCGAACTGCCGCAAATGCGACACATACTCCTCGCAATGGCTCCTCGTGACATCGGACAAAAAACGCACATCCGGATGCGCCCCACCCATAAACGCCACGAAATCCTCCCAGCACCTCCTTTTATGCCCCTCCCAGGCTCCAGCAGCCTTTCGCGCCACAGGCTTCTCCGCCGCCACCCCGAACGCTTCCCCCAGCGAAATCCGACGCCCACCAGAAAGCACATCCCGGAAATTCTCCACCAGCGCCTTCACGGAACGCTGCGCCTTTAACTCCGAAGCCGTCCGGCGAATCCTCTTTTCGAATTCTTTCGCCTCCTCGCGGCTTTCGCAATTTTCGCAAATCCCCCGATAACGCCTTCCCCCCATCTCGAAATCATAATTCCATTTTTTGCCGCGCTTAAATGTTGTCATGGCAAGAATATACACACCATAAAACAATATGTCGCCAGCAACCTAGCCACCCTTCAAAAAATCCCCACATTTTCCCCACACATTCCAAACACACCGCTCTATGCCAGACATTAAAAACCCCGCAATCCTTTACGAATTACGGGGTTGTAAATGGTCGGAGCAGGGGGATTCGAACCCTCGACCTATTGGTCCCAAACCAATCGCGCTACCAAGCTGCGCTATGCTCCGTTTTTGCTGTTCTGCCGGAGGTTTTCTCCGTGTCGCCGCGTGTCCGGCGAGTTCCGCTAATATACCTCCGGCGGAGGTGTTCGCCCTCCCTCGTCCGGCTATATTATGCATTCTTCCGGTTTCCCACCCCTTTTCCTTTGACCCATTTTACTCCGGGATCCCTTTGTCATTGCCATGGTCACCAACAAGCGCGTCCTAACGGGCATCCAGCCCTCCGGCACCCTCCATCTGGGCAACTACTTCGGCACAATGCGCCAGTCCGTGGAGGCCCAGGACGGCAACGAGTGCTTCTACTTCATCGCCAACTACCACGCCATGACCTCCTGCCCCAGGCCGGAGGACCTCCGTCAGCGCACCAACCAGGTGGCGGTGGACTTCCTGGCCTGCGGCATTGATCCGGAGAAGACCGTCTTCTGGCGCCAGAGCGATGTTCCGCAGGTGCAGGAGCTGGCCTGGTTTCTCTCCTGCGTGTGTCCCATGGGGCTCCTGGAGCGCTGCCACTCCTACAAGGACAAGCTGGCCCACGGTCTGGAGGCCACCCACGGCCTCTTCGCCTACCCGGCCCTGATGGCGGCCGACATCCTGCTGTATCACGCGGACTACGTGCCGGTGGGCAAAGACCAGAAGCAGCACCTGGAGGTCACCCGTGACCTGGCGCTGGCCTTCAACCGCCGGTTCGGCGACATCCTGACGGTGCCCGACGCCATCATCCAGCCCGACGTGGCGGTGATTCCCGGCCTGGACGGGCAGAAGATGTCCAAGAGCTACAACAACACCATCGAGATCTTCGGCGAGGGCAAGGCCGTCCGTTCCAAGTTCATGAAGATCAAGACCGACTCCACGCCGGTGGAGGATCCCAAGAATCCGGACACCTGCAATGTCTTCCTGCTGTACAAGCTGATGGCGACCCCGGAGGAGACCGCCGCCCTGCGGAAGATGTATCTGGATGGCGGCATGGGCTACGGCACTGCCAAGCAGATGCTCTTCGAGAAATACACCGAGTATTTCGCCGCCGCGCGGGAACGTCGTGCGGAGCTCATGGCGCACCCCGGGCGCGTGGAGGAGATCCTGCAGGAGGGCGCGAAGAAGGCCCGGAAAGTCGCCGAGGCCTCCATGGAGAAGATCCGCGCCGCCGTGGGGCTCTAGACGCCTCCGGCAAGGCGGCACATCCCCACCCCTTCCCCCCCGCATACCTCCCCCCGTTTTTCCTCCCCCCAGACACCCACGCGCAACCGGCGTGGGTGTCTTTTTCCATTTCCATGTTGACGCTCCTGGCCAGACTTTTCATCTCCAACAGGAAGGACCTGTCGGACCCCAGGGTCCACCGGGCGTACGGCTTCCTGTGCTCAAGTCTGGCCATCTTCCTGAACGTGGTGCTGGTGGTCTGCAAACTGGTTGCCTCCCACCACTCCCAGTCCGCCGCCATCCGCGCCGACGCCATCAACAACCTCTCCGACGCCGGCAGCAGCCTCATGCTCATGCTGGCCTTCTACTTTGCCGGCATGAAGCCCCAGCCGCACCGCCCCTTCGGGCATGGCCGCATCGAATACGTGGCCGGCTTCCTGGTGGCGGCCGTGATCCTGGTGCTGGGGGCGGACCTCGCCAAGGCCTCGGTGGGGCACATCCTGCATCCGCAGCCCCTCGCCTTCTCCTGGAACGTGGTATGGGTCCTGGCGGGCTCCATCGCGGTGAAATGCTACATGGGCCTCTACATGCTCCTCACCTCCCGGAAGATCCACGCCAGCGCCCTGCGCTCCGCGGGCCTGGACAGCTTCTCCGACACCCTGGCCACCGCCGCCACCCTCCTGAGCCTCCTGGTCTTCCATTTCACCCCGGGACACTGGAACCTGGACGGTTGGCTGGAACTCGTGGTGAGCCTGCTCATCCTCAAGACCGCCTACGACGCCGGGCGGGAGCCCCTCCTCCAGCTCCTGGGCACCACCCCCGATCCCGAACTGGTCAAGAATGTCCGGCGGATCTGCCTCTCGCACCCCGAGGTCCTGGGCATCCACGACCTGGTCATCCATGACTACGGTCCGGGGAGACTCCATATCTCCGTGCACTGCGAGGTCCCCGGGGACCAGGACATCTTCCGTCTCCACGAAGCCATGGACACCGCCATGGACGAAATGGACCACCAGCTGGGATGCGTCAGTGTCATCCACATGGACCCCGTGTGCACCAACGACGACCATCTGGCCCGCAAGCGGAAGCTCCTGGAGAAGGCGCTCTCGAAGCTGGGACCCGGCGTCAGCGTCCACGACTTCCGGATGGTCACCGGCCCCACCCGCGACAACGTGATCTTCGACTGCGTGGTCCCCTACGACGTGGAGCCCGACACCATCAAGGCCGAGGCCCGCATCCGGGAAACCGTGAGGACGCTCTGGCCCAACACCACCGCCATCTTCCACGTGGACCGGCCCTACACCTGATCCGGCACTTCCCCGTGCGCGCACGCCCACACGCGCCCGGCCGGGAAAGGCGCAATAAATTACCCCTTTTCCCCAGCCAGGACACTTTCCTTTCAATCCCATACCCCCTCCCCCACAAGGAAAAACACCACCATGCGACCCGACATGAACGCGGCGAAGCTCCGCCGCCTCTTCCTGGACTTCTTCCGCGCCCACGGACACACCGAGATCAAGAGCGCGCCCCTCATCCCCGAGAACGACCCCACCTGCCTCTTCACCACCGCGGGGATGCACCCCCTCGTGCCTTACCTGCTGGGGCAGAAGCACCCCATGGGAAACCGTCTCACAGACGTCCAGAAGTGCCTGCGCACCAATGACATCGAGGAAGTCGGCGATCCCTTCCACATGACCTTCTTCGAAATGCTGGGCAACTGGTCCCTGGGGGACTACTTCAAGAAGGAGGCCATCCACATGTCCTTCCTCTTCCTCACCCAGGAGCTGGGCTTCAAGCCCGAGGAGATCAAGGTCACCTGCTTCGCCGGCGACGAGAACGCGCCCCGCGACCAGGAGGCCGCCGACCTCTGGATGCAGAACGGCATCCCCGAAAAGAACATCACCTTCCTGGGCAAGGAGCACAACTGGTGGGGACCCGCCGGACAGACCGGCCCCTGCGGCCCCGACACCGAGATGTTCGTGCCCGTCGCCGGCCGCCCCGACTGCGGACCCGACTGCGGCCCCGACTGCGGCTGCGGCAAGTGGGTGGAGATCTGGAACGACGTCTTCATGCAATACAACAAGACTGCGGACGGCAAGTATGTGCCCCTGGAACATCCCAATGTCGACACCGGCATGGGCGTGGAGCGCGTGACCGCCTTCCTGGAGGGCGTCCCAAGCGCCTACCAGACCGAGCTGTTCGCCGGGCTCTTCAAAAAGCTCCGGGAGCTCTCCGGCAACCCGGAGGCCACCTACGACAACCGCCACGCCCGCGTGGTGGTGGAGCACATCCGCGCCTCCGTCTTCCTGCTGGCCGACAATGTGAAGCCCGGCAATGTGGACCAGGGCTACGTGCTGCGCCGGTTGATCCGCCGCCTGATCCGGGAGGCCCGCAAGCTGGGCCTCACCGAGGCCTTCACCTCCAAGCTGGCCGACGTGGTCATCGAGGAATACGGCGATGTCTATCCCGAGCTGGTCAGCCACCGCCAGGTGATCCACAGCGAGCTGGACCGCGAGGAGAAGCAGTTCGCCGCCACCCTGGAGAAGGGCACCCGCGAATTCAACAAGATGGTGGAGCGCGTCCCGGATTTCGTGGTGAACAAGCAGATCTCCGGCAAGAACGCCTTCAACCTCTACGAGACCTACGGCTTCCCCATCGAGCTGACCACCGAGATGGCGGCCGAGCGTGGCTTCAAGGTGGACCTGGAGGGCTTCCGCAAGGCGGCCGAGGAGCACCAGAAAAAGTCCCAGGCCGGCGCCGAGCAGAAGTTCCACGGCGGGCTGGCCGACCACGGCGAGGCCACCGCGCGGCTGCACACCGCCACCCACCTGCTGGACCAGGCCCTGCGCACCATCCTCTCCCCCGATGTCCACCAGTGCGGCTCCAACATCACCGCCGAGCGTCTGCGCTTCGACTTCAACTGGCCCGAGAAGATGACTCCCGAGCAGCTGAAGGCGGTGGAGGATCTGGTGAACCAGCAAATCCAGCGGAAGCTGCCCGTGGTCTGCGAGGAGATGACCCTGGACGAGGCGAAGAAGACCAACGCCATCGGCATCTTCGAAAGCAAATACGGCGAGCGCGTGAAGGTCTACAGCATCGGTGACTTCTCCAAGGAGATCTGCGGCGGTCCCCACGCCAAGAACACCAGTGAGCTGGGGCACTTCCGCATCGTAAAGGAGGAGTCCTCCTCCCGCGGCGTCCGCCGCATCAAGGCCGTCCTGGAAGAGGCCAAACAGGAGACGAATCCATGACTGCGAAGGCGCCCCTCCCTCCTCTGACGGAATTCCTTCCCGGGAGCCCCACTGCCTTTCACGCCACGGGCTTCCTAGGGGACCTCCTGTCCACGCGGGGATTCCGATTGCTGGATCCCCGGAAGGAGTGGCGCCTGGAGCCGGGGAAGGGATACTTCCTCCTCCGGAACGGCTCCTCCCTGGTCGCCTTCCGCACCCCGGAAAAGGCCGCTGGGCCGGGTGAGCTCCGCCTCTCCGTGGCGCACACTGACAGCCCCTGCCTGAAGCTCCGCCTCAGGGACGCCAAGCAGCTGGACGCGCAACTCCTGCGGATTCCCGTGGAAATCTACGGCGGCGCGACCATCCCCACCTGGCCGGACAGGCCCCTCCGCCTCGCCGGACGGATGGCCGCCCGGGACAGGAAGGGGGCCTCCCGCATCGTGACCGTTGACAGCCGCCTCCCCGTGGCCACGGTCCCAAATCCCCCCATCCACCTGGCCAACCTCAACGACGGGTTCCACTACAACCCCCAGACCCAGCTGGCCGCCCTTCTTCCCGCAAAAAGCCTGAGGGACGCCCTGAAGAAGCTGCTCCCCAAGGGGCTGGACCCCGACGGCGACGCGCCTCTGGCGGAGCTCTACCTGGTGGACGCCGAGCCCCCCACGCTCTTGGGCGACCTGGTGCAGTCCCCCCGCCTGGACAACCTGGCCAGTTGCCACGCACTGGCCGGGGCGCTCTGCGAGCCCGGCGCACTCCCCGGGAACGCCCTCGTCATGGGGGCCTTCTTCGACCTGGAGGAGACGGGCCTGAACTACCAGAGCGCGGGCAGCGATTTTCTACGGAGCCTCCTGGAACGCATCGCCGCGGCCCTCTGGACGGACCATCCACAATCCCTGGGGCGTCTGCTGGGGAATTCCCTCTGCGTCTCCCTGGATGCGGCACACGCCTTCCACCCAAGCTTCCCCGAGCTCTTTGTGGAAGAAGACGCCCCGAAGATGGGGCATGGCCCCGCGTTGAAGTTCCACGCGAACCAGAACTACTCCACTGTCCTGCCCGCGGCACAGCATCTGCGGCTCCTGGCGGAGAAGCGCGCCCTGCCCCTCCAGACCTTCACCCCGCGCTCCGGAGCCCCCTGCGGCTCCACCATCGGGCGGATCGTCTCGGGAGCCCTGGGAATCCCCTCCGCCGACGTGGGCGCGCCCCTCTGGGCCATGCACTCCGCACGGGAAACCGGAAGCCTCCAAGACACTGAAAACCTCCAGAGGCTCCTGGCCGCCTTCTTCCAAGACGGCGATCCCCTGCCACCGCAGTAGCCTTTCCCCCTCCCCCGACTCATGCACAGTCTCCTGCCCATCCTGGCCGGCGTGCTGCTCCTCCTCGCGGCATCCGCCTTCTTCTCCGGGTCGGAGTCTGCCCTCATGTCCCTGGGGAAGGCCCAGCTGCGCCGTCTCAAGAATGAGAGCGCGCTGGGCCGCCTCGTCTACAAATTATTGAAGAACTCCCAGCGGACCATGGGGACCATCCTGCTGGGGAACCTCTTCGTCAACACCCTCCTGGCCGCCCTCACCGCCGAACTGCTCACCCGGCATCTCTCCGATCCCCGCCTGGGCGCCCTGTTCTCGATTCTGCTGGTGACCCCGGTGCTGATTCTGCTGGGCGAGCTCCTCCCCAAGATCAACGGCCTGCGCTTCAACGTGGCGGCGGCGAAAATCTGCGCGCCAGTGCTCTTGGTGCTTTCCTGGGTCCTCACGCCATTCCTCTGGGCCCTGGACTGGTGCTGCCGCGGCGTCCAGGCGCTCCTGGGCATCAAAAATGGCGATGGCTCCTGGGAGTCCCTCACCAACGGCGAACTGGTGGCCACCATCGATGTGGCCACCTCCGGCGGCGCCGCCACCCGCCGGGAGCACGAACTGCTGGCGCGCATTCTCCGTTTCGGGACCATCCAGGCGAAGGAGATCATGCTGCCGCGCCCGCAGATCCCCGGGCTGGACGACTCCCTCACCCTCCGGGAGGCGTTCCCCATGGCCTTGAAGAGCGACCTGGGGGACCTGCCCATCTACCACGGCAACCCCGACGAGATCTGGGGCGCACTCTCCTTCGCCGACCTCCTCAAATTCCGAAATTCACCCCTGGCCGACACCGCGCTGGCGGAATTCCGGGCTCCCCTGGAGAATGGCGACAAGGACGCCGCGCTGCCCGTCACCCCCGTGGAATTCGTCCCCGGCGCAGCCCCCATCGACCGGCTCCTGGAGACCATGCGGAAGGGTTCCCTGCGCATCTGCGTGGTGGTCTCCGAACACGGCGGCACCCTGGGGATGGTCACCCCCTCCATGATCCTGGAGGAGGTGGTGGGGCGCTACGCCTTCAGCGGACAGGATGTGAACCGCCTCCAGAAACGACCCGGAGGATTCCTGGGCGATGGACGGGCGCGCTTCCGCGCTGTGGAAGAATCCCTGCAGTGGGATTTCCCCGACACCGAGGCCGAGACCCTGGCCGGCTTCGTCATGGAACGCCTGGGACGGATCCCCGCCCCCGGCGACGCCTTCGTCGAGGACGGATACCGCTTCCAGGTGGTGCGCACCGCAGGGAGAATCCCCTCCGCAATTCTCATCTCCCGGCAGCCGGAAGACGTCCAGGACGCCGCAAAGAAGGAGGAGCGCCCATGATCCTCGTCTCCTCCCTCCTCCTCCTGGCGCTCCTGGGACTCTCCGCCTTCTTCTCCTGCACGGAGGCCGCCATGACCAGCGTCAACCGCACCTGGATCCAAAGCCAGGCCGAAAAGGGCGATTCCCGCGCCACCCTGGTCGGGCGACTCCTCCAAAACAGCGAACGGCTCCTGGGCACCATCCTCATTGGCAACAACCTGGCCAACATCTGCCTGACAAACCTGGCGAACCTCATGATCGGGGCGCTCCTGGCCAGCGTGGCCGCCTCCGAGCAGCTCCAGGACCCCGGCAGCCTGGAGGAGTGGATCACCTCCCTGGTGGTCACCCCCGTGGTCCTGGTCTTCGGAGAGGCGGTCCCGAAAGTTCTGGGGCGCAACCGCGCCAACGCCTTCGCCCTGCGAACCGCCCGTCCCATCCGCTTCCTCGGTTTCCTCCTGAAGCCCTTTGTCCTCCTGATCTGCGCAGCCGCACGGGCGCTCTCCCCGCGACGCAGCGACAACGAGCCCGCCGCCGATGGCCAGCGGGTGACCCGTGAGGACATGAAGGCCATTGCCGAGATGGCCACCGAGCAAGGCCTGGTGAACAAGGAGGCCGGCGAAATGCTCCAGAGCGTCCTGGAATTGGACAAGCTCCCCGTGGAGACCGCCATGGTCCCCCTCATCGAGGTCCGCTCCCTCCCCGAATCCTCCACCGTGGGAGAGGCGCTCGCCCTGGCCGCCAACACCGCATTCCTCCATCTGCCCGTTTATGACGGACGCGTGGACCGCATTGCGGGGCTGGTGGACTGCCGGGACCTGCTGGAGATGAGGGACCCTGCGGAATCCGAGGAGGCCTTCCTGAAACGCCCCCTCGCGCCCTACGTGGACCGGAAGCTCCTCTTTGTCCCCGAATCCCAGCCCGTAAGCCTGACCCTGGAGCACCTGCGGCGTTCGTCCCAGAACATGGCCATCGTGGTGGACGAATACGGTGGCGTCACCGGCATCGCCACCGTGGAGGACCTGGTGGAGATCATCGTGGGAAATCTGCGGGACCGCCGGGAGGGCGAGATTTTCCAAGTGCAGTGGATCTCCGCGGACAGCTTCCTGTGCAGCGGCCGCATGGAGATGGGCGTCCTGGAAGAATACCTGGGGCTCTCCATCCCCCACGGCGGCTTCGAGACCGCCGCCGGACTGGTCCTGAAGCTGGCCGGGCGCATCCCCGCCCCCGGCGAGCGCCTCCGCTATCGCCACGTCGAAATCACCGTCCTCCACGTGGAGGAGCACCGCATCACCAGGCTGAAGTTCCAGATCCTCTCCGGCAGCAGGAAGTCCGCCGGAAAGAGGGCCCCCGCTCCGGCCGCAACCCCACACGAAACACCATGACACAGCCCAACTACCATCTGGAGACCCTGGCCGTCCAGGCCGGATACACCCCTTCCAACGGCGAGCCCCGCGTCTGCCCCATCGTCCAGAGCACAACCTTCAAGTATGACGACGCCCAGAGCGTGGCCGACCTCTTCGACCTGAAGGCAAGTGGCTTCTTCTACACCCGTCTGGCCAACCCCACCGTGGATGCCCTGGAGAAGAAGATCGCCGCCCTGGAAGGCGGCGTGGCCTGCGTGTGCACCTCCTCCGGACAGGCCGCCAACAGCAACGCCATCCTCAATGTGGCCCGCTCCGGCGACCACGTGGTTGCATGCTCCAGCCTCTACGGCGGCACCGTCAGCCTCTTCTCCAACACCCTCAAGAAGTGCGGCATTGAATTCACCTTCGTGCTGCCCACCGCCAGCCCCGAGGAGATCCAGGCCGCCTTCCGCCCCAACACCAAGGCGGTCTTCGCCGAAACCCTCTGCAACCCCTCCGTCATCGTCCTCGACATCGAAAAATTCGCCAAGGCCGCCCACGACCACGGCGTGCCCCTCATCGTCGACAACACCTTCCCCACTCCCTTCCTCTGCCGACCCTTCCAGTGGGGCGCCGACATCGTCACGCACGCCACCACCAAATACATGGACGGACACGCCACCAGCGTGGGCGGCGCCATCGTCGAGAAGGGCGACTTTGATTGGAGCAACGGGAACTTCCCCGAGTTCACCCAGCCCGACGAAAGCTACCACGGCCTGGTCTACACCAAGAGCTTCCCCCAGTGCCCATACTCCGTGAAAATGCGCGCGCAGTGGATCCGCGACATGGGCAACCCCCAGATGGCCTTCAACGCCTTCCTCACCATGGTGGGCCTGGAGACCCTCCACCTCCGCATGGAGCGGCACAGCCAGAACGCCCTGGCACTGGCGCGCTTCCTGGAGAAGCACCCCAAGGTCGCCTGGGTCAACTACCCCGGTCTGGAATCCAGCCCCGACCACAAGCTGGCGCAAAAGTACCTGCCCAACGGCTGCTCCGGCGTCATGTGCTTCGGCGTCAAGGGCGGAAAGGCCGCCGGGGAAAAGCTCATGAACAACCTGAAGCTGGCCACCATCGTGGTCCACGTGGCCGACGCACGCACCTGCGTCCTCCATCCCGCCAGCATGACGCACCGGCAGCTCTCCGATGCCGAACTGGTCGCCGCTGGAGTCTCCCCCGACCTCATCCGGCTCTCCGTCGGCATCGAAAACATCGAAGACATCTGCAACGACTTCGACCAGGCATTGCAGAAATGCTAGGAGCGCCTGGCGGCGCTTTTTCCCAGAACGGGGGGCTTGCGCCGGCACGGCCCTCCATCCGCAGGCCGCAGCACGCCAAGGACCCCACCAGGGGGGAGGAGGCATCCCGCCCCCTCCCCCCGCGCATTCCTCCGTCTGCGGCGGCAGCCATTCCGCACCTCCCATCCACCGCCCCTGGCGCATCCCATCCCCCAACTCCCCATGGCGCTCTTCTACAACACACTCTTTCTGGGCCTGTTCGTCATCCTCACGTTGAGTGTGGGCGTCTATTGCCGCCGGCACTCCACGGACGTGAATGGCTTTGTGCTGGGCGGCCGTTCCGTGGGCCCCTGGCTCACCGCCTTCGCCTACGGCACCAGCTACTTCTCAGCGGTGGTCTTCGTGGGCTACGCGGGGCAGTTCGGCTGGCTCTACGGCATCTCGGCCACCTGGGCGGGCATCGGGAACGCGCTGGTGGGCTCGCTGATGGCCTGGAGCATCCTGGGGCGGCGGACGCGCGTCATGACCCAGCATCTGGACTCCGCCACCATGCCGCAATTCTTCGGGGAGCGCTTCCAGGACGACGGGCTGAAATTCGGGGCCTCCCTCATCATCTTCGTCTTCCTCATCCCCTATACCGCCTCCCTCTACAACGGACTCTCCCGGCTCTTCGCCATGGGATTCCAGCTGGACTACTCCGTCTGCATCATCCTCATGGCGGCCCTTACCGCCATCTATGTCGTCATGGGCGGATACATGGCGGCGGCCATCAACGACTTCATCCAGGGAATCATCATGCTCACCGGCATCTCGGTCCTGGTGTGGGCGGTGCTGGCCAGCCAGGGCGGTTTCATGGCGGCGCTCTCCAAGCTGGCGGCCGCCAGCGACCCCCACGCCATCCCCGCGCCCGGGGTCCTCAATGGCGCAACCCCCGGCGTCTTCGCCTCCTTCCTGGGACCCGATCCCGTGAACCTCCTCTTCGTGGTGCTCCTCACCTCCCTGGGCACCTGGGGACTCCCCCAGATGGTCCAGAAATTCTACGCCATCACCAACGAGGGCGCCATCCACAAGGGGACCATCATCTCCACCCTCTTCGCGCTCGTGGTGGCCGGCGGATGCTACTTCATGGGGGGCTTCGGGCGCATCTACGCCGACCGCGTCGACATCGCCGCCAACGGATACGACTCCATCATCCCCACCATGCTGGAATCCCTCCACCCCGCACTCATCGCACTCACCGTCATCCTGGTGCTGGCCGCCTCCATGTCCACACTCTCCTCCCTGGTCATCGCCTCCAGCTCCACCCTCGCCATCGATTTCCTACACGGATGCCTCCTCAAAAACCGCATGGGCATCAAGGCGCAGCTGCTCACCATCCGCGCCCTCATCGTGGTCTTCATCGCCATCTCCGCCGCCATCGCACTGCTCCAATACAGCAGCAAGGTCACCTTCATCGCACAGCTCATGGGCATCTCCTGGGGCGCCCTGGCCGGCTCCTTCCTGGCGCCCTTCCTCTACGCCCTCTACTGGAAACGAACCACAAAGGCCGCCTGCTGGACCTGCTTCGCCTTCAGCTGCGCCCTCATGACCGCAAACATGGTCCCCGCCATCAAAGGGATCATGCCCGCCATCATGCGCTCTCCCATCAACTGCGGCGGAATCGCCATGCTCGCCGGACTCATCATCGTCCCCGTCGTCAGCCTCTTCACCAAAGCCCCCGAAAAGAAGCTGGTCGACCACATCTTCTCCTGCTACGACAAGAAAGTCACCGTCTCCGTGAAGACCGCCGTGGGAGAAAAAGCCTAGGGTCCTGTGGGGGAGGCTTTCGCCCACGGGCGCCTCTCAACGGGGAGCGGACGGATACAGCCGCATCCTGGTTCGGAAGAGAGGCGGATAAGGTGTGGATGTGCCCCCCCAGATGCGGCAAACCTGATTCCATGGGACGCGCACCTGCCGGCGGGCCGTCACGCCGCAGACGCCTTTTCTCCAGCGCCGGCGAGATCCAGGAGGAATGCAAGAGCGGGGGTGTAGGCGAAGGCGGCCAGAAGGGTTCCGACGCCCAGCTGACAGAGGACATCCCGTGGGGTGGCGTTCCAGGGCACGAGGAGCACGGTGGCGGAATAGAGGAAATGCGCGGCTGCCCCGGCGAGTGCGGCGGCTTGCCAGCTGTGGTCCTGTGGGAAGTGCGGGCGATTCCGGAGAAGGGCCACGGCGCCGGTTGCCAGGACCATTGGGAGGGGGTGGATTCCGAGATGGCAGGCGGACCCGGCGTCCAGGAGGATTCCCGCCAGGAGCGCCAGCACCAGGCTTACGGCCAGGGACCCCCGGAGGGCCAGATATGCCACTAGGAGAACCGCCGGATGGAAGGCCAGTTCCGGGAAATACCGCGGGCTTGTGAGCTCCCATCCCAGCGCGAAATAAAGCAGCGCCAGGAATCCGGCGGCGCGGAAGAGTCCCCACAAGCATCCCGAGCGTGAGGTCAGCGCATCGGAGAGCGCCTGTCCGTGGAGGGTGATGGAGACCTCCACCAGGCTGCGGGCCTTGGGATCAGAGAGCTTGAAGAGCATCTCAGTATTTCCCCCGGATTGCCACCAGCACGAAGCGAAGGGAGGAGAGCTGCGGGGAGGCGGAGGCGTCCAGCATATACATGGGCGCGTCATCGGGGGTGCGGCCCTTGTCCCCGATCGTCCCCACGGCCAGGGCGGGCTGCATGGCTTCGCTGCCCAGCTCGGTGGTCACCACCACATCTCCAAGGGAGAGGGCATCGAAATCCCTTCCCATGAGCCCCACCAGGACCAGTCGTCCGCCCTGGTTCTCCAGAATGCCGGTGGCGTCCCGTCCAGAGACGGAGGCGGGGAGCGAGAATCCGGGGGAGGAGACCAATCGCACCACGGACTGCCGCGCCATGGCCTCTTCCACAACGCCGACGATGCCCTCGGTGCCCAGCACCGCCTGGCCCGCCTGGATGCCGTCGGAAGCCCCACGGTCCAAAACCAGGGTGTCCATGCGGCCCAGCAGCGCGCTCCGCCCAACCACCTCGGCGGTGACCATGGAATAGTCCTTCGTCTGTTTATAATGCCGCAGGAGCCGTTGAAGCTGAATATTCTCCGCCCGGAGGCTGTCCAGCCGCCGGCTGTATCCCACGGACTGTTCCTTGAGGCGCGCCACCTCCGCCAGGAGGGCGTCCCGCTCCTCGCGGGTCATGTTCTCCGGAAGCCCCCCCAGAGCCTCCCGGGCCACGCGTTGTCCCATGGCGCTCAACTCCCTCGCCGGCTGGGTGAAAGCGCGCCCGGTGCCCAGAAGCCGCCGTGTGGTGCCCTGTGGCAGCAGATAGAGTGCAGCGGCCACCAGCACGAAAGAAAGGATGACGAGCAGTCGGGAGTTCATACCTTCTTTTGGGACGGGGCGTCCCTTTTTTTTCGGCCCCCCGCCCCGCCTCCCTTAGGTGAAGTCGTATTTTTTGGAGAAGAGCCCGGCCAGCTCATCCAGCGTCTCGGCCTCGCCCTCGCCTTCCAGACGAAGAGTCACCACATCGCCCTGCCGCAGGGAGAGTCCCATGATGGAGAGGGGGGAGGAGGTGATCTGGATCTCCCGGCCGCCGTCGGCGGGGACCACCCACGCCTTGCCGGAATAGTCCCGCAAGGCGGCGGCGATGAGTCCGCTGGGGCGCAGATGGATGCCCCTGGCGTTCTGGACGAGAACGACTTTCTCTATCATGGCCGAGTCTCCTCTCCTTGGATGTTGCTCCTGAACCACTGTGTCAAGGTCTGGCTTGGCTCCTCCACGTCGGGGGCGTCCAAACGGAAGGACTTCCGGCCGGGTGCGCCCTTCTCCAACAGGGCCAGGCCGTATGCGAAATCCCGGAAATGGCTTTCGCAGAAGCCGCGGACGGTCTTTCCGGCCTCCTCGGCCTTTTCCACCAGGCGCTCCTGGGCGGCGGGAGTGAACTCCAGAAGAAATCCGTGCTCCTCCTGGAAGCGCTTGGCGAAGGCCTCCACCTCCTGGCAGGAAAGCCGCCGGGCCTCCTGGCGGTGTTCCCGCACCAGGGACTCCAGGGAGCCCTTCGGGTCCTCCAGCATGGCGCGGGTCAGATGCAGCCGCGTCACGCCGGTGCCGGGCAGCTCGAATTTGTATTCGCGGAAAAGCCGTTCCAGCACCGTGAGCAATCCGCGGGCGCCGGTTTGCTCCTCCACGGCCTCCTGGGCCAGCAGATGGAGCGCCTCGCCGTCTGCCGTGAGCTCGATGCCGTATCCGGCCATGGTCTCCACGTATTGCTCCCAGATGCCGTTTTCGGCGGTCGTGAGGATCCGCTCCAAATCCGCCACGCCCAGTTCATCCAGCGCCACCCGCACGGGGAAGCGCCCCACGAATTCGGGCTCGAAGCCATAGTCCACCAGGTCGGCGGTCTTGACTCTCCGCAGGAGGTCGCCCTCCCCCATGGCGGAGACCTCGGCGGCCTCGGAAGAGGAGGCCGCCAGGACCTCCTCGCCGCCCCGGAATCCGATGACGCCCCGCCCCAGGCGGCGTCGCACCAGGGAATCCAGCTTGCTGAAGGCGCCGGAGACGATGAAGAGGATGAACTTCGTGGAGATGGTGGAGGGAGGCGTGCGGCCCTCCTGCTGGAAGCTCATCATGGCCTGCATCTGCCCCATCATGTCGCTCTGGGCAATGAGGCGCACATCGGAGTCCTCCAGAAGCTTCAGGAGATTCACCTGGACGCCGCGGCCGGAGACATCCTTCTGGCCATTGCCGCCGCTGCCGGCCAGCTTGTCCACCTCGTCGATATACACGATGCCATACCGGGCCAGCTCCGCGTCGCCGTCGGCGGCCTTCACCAAATCCCGGACGATGTCCTCCACATCGTAGCCCACATAGCCCGTCTCGGAGAATTTGGTGGCGTCGGCCTTGACGAAGGGTACGCCAATGCGTCGGGCGATGCAGCGCATAAGGTAGGTCTTTCCCACGCCGGTGGGCCCCATCATGAGGACATTCGCCTTGGGATAGTCCCGTTTGGCAACCTCGGGGTCCTCCAGGCAGCGGCGCACGTGGTTGTAGTGGTCGCAGACCGCGGTCGCCAGGACCTTCTTGGCATCATCCTGACTGACCACGAAGCGGTCCAGGTCATCCCGGAGTTCCTTGGGGCGCAGGGAGAACTGCCGCACCAGCTCCAGGGGGTCCCGGCGGGGCTTTCCGGGGGACTTCGGGGCCTCCTGGCGAATGCTCCCCAGGGGGATTGCCCCCAGTCGGTCCATGAGTTCCCGGAAGAGATCCCGGTCGTCCCGGGGCGGGGTGTTCTGTTCCCGGGAGTCGCGCCCCTCTCCTTCGGGAGTACGGGGCTCCTGCTGGTCCTTGGATTCGTCCATGTTCGTCGGAATGCTAAAAATCGGAGGTCTTCGCCAGGGGATGCGGTTCTACCGTGCGGGGGCCCAGGCGGGCAGGGAGAGCCGTGCGCCCTTGGTGAGAGGCTGGAAGCTCTTGAGAAGGGTATCCACCAAATAGAGGTCCTGCTTGCCGCCGGTGGCGCGGGTGCAGACCACGTGCCGGCCATCGGGGGCCCAGCTGGGGGCCTCCCAGTTGCCGGTGGCCTCGGTGACCACCTGGGGCTCCTGGTCGGGCTTGGAGGGATCCAGCACCGCGATGACATACTGCCCCTGGATGCGGGTGGAGTAGCAGATCAGGCCGCTCCTGGGGGACCAATCGGGGGAGACGCACTCGGAACCGCCGCGGGTCAGGCGCACCGCCTTCTCGTCGTCGACGCCCTGGAGGTAGAGATGGGGGCGGCCGCTGCGGTCGGAGACGTAGCAGAGCTTCGTGTTGTCGGGGCTGAAAACGGGGGAGGACTCCACGTCACGGTCCTGGGTCAGACGGCGTCGGGAGCCATTGGAAAGGTCGAGGAGGTAGAGATCCACCTGCCTGCCAAGGGACAGGGGCAGCGCCACCAGGCGCCCGTCGCGGGAAAGGGCCGCCGAGGAATTCAGGCCCCGTGCGCTGGAGACCACGCGCTGGCGCTGTTTCGCCATGTCCATGAGGAGGATCTGGAGCGAGGCACCCTGGTTGAGGGTGTAGACGAGCGCCCCGGAGTGTCCCCAGGAGGGTTCTGTGGAGATGGCGTTGTTGTGGGTCAGGCGCTTCTGGGCGCTGCCGTCCAGCCGGCAGGAGTAGAGCTCCTTCTTGCCATTGCCGTCCCCCATGACGTAGACAATGGGGCGGGTGCAGAGGGCGGGGACGCCGAAGAGCTCCTTCAGGAGGGCGTCCGTCACCTTCGCCGCCGCGTCATTCCAATCGCTCCCGGCGGCCTCGTGGCGGAGGACCCGCTTGTCCCCGCCCACCCGTGCGGTGACGGCGTAGGCGTTGGAGGCGGCATTGACGGAGAGCTGGACCTGTCCGCGATTCGCCTGGCTCTCCTTGAGAACCTGGAACCAGTCGCAGCGCACCAGCATGGTCTCCAGGATCCGACGGGCCTCGGCATCCCCGGAGAATTCCACAATCCCCAAGGTGGGGTTCCCCTGCACCGTCTTCACCACGGTGCCGACGCTCTGGGCCCGCGCCGCCACGCCGCAAAACAGCAGGCACAGGCACCACAAAATGCAAATACTCTCCTTCCTCATTCCCACTCCTCCCCAAAAAAACGGCGCCAGACAACGAAGGGGGGCTCCCCCCGTCCTGAAAGACTCTCCCCAAAAAGACAAAACGAAGTCCGACGCCCCGGGGGGAACAGAGGGAATCCCCCTCCCCGCTCCAGAGACGCCGGACGAATCGGAGCTACACGGACATGAGCTCCTGCTGCTTCTCCGCCAGAACGGCATCCACCTTCTCAATCATCTTGTCGGTGAGCTTCTGGATCTGCTCCGTCTGGCTCTTCTGCTCGTCCTCGGTGATCTCGGACTTCTTCTTGGCCTCCTTGATGGCCTCGTTGGCGTCACGGCGGGCATTCCGGATCTCCACGCGGGCCTCCTCGGCGAACTTCTTGACCTGCTTGGTCATCTCGCTGCGGCGCTCCTCGGAGAGCTCGGGGATGGGCAGCCGGATCACCTTTCCGTCCGTGACGGGGGTGATGCCAAGGCCGCTGGCCTGGATACCCTTGGTGATGGCGTTCACGGCGCCGATGTCCCAGGGCTGGATCTTCAGCAGGCGGGGCTCGGGGGCGCTGATGGCGGCGATGTCCTTCAGGCGGGTCTGGGCGCCGTAGTAGTCGACCATCACGCCCTCCACCAGGGCGGGGGAGGCCTTTCCGGTGCGCACGGAGTCAAAGCGGCGCTTCAGGGCGTCCACGGTGTTGTTCATGGTCAGCTTGGCGCTTTCCTGGATTTCTGCTGCGGTGGGCATGTATGTTTTCTCCTCTTCTGGATGGGGGGATGGGCTGGGGGTGGCGTTTTGCTACAATGAGGATGCGGACGCGTCGTCTCCGGGTTGCGCCAGGCAAAGGCGCCTCCGGACAGGCGGCAAGATGGATTCTAGCAGGTGGCGTCTGTGACAAGGGTGCCGTGCTGGAAGTTCCCCGAGAGGATCTCGGCAAGAACGCCCTTCTCGGTGGCCTTGAAGACCACGGTGGGGAGGTGGTTCTCCTGGCACAGGGCGAAGGCGTTGGCATCCATGACCTTCAGGTGCCGGGAGAGGGCCTCGTCGTAGGTCAGCCGCGCAAAGCGGGTGGCCTCGGGATGGGTCACGGGGTCCGCGCTGTAGATGCCATCCACCTTGGTGGCCTTGAAGACGGCCTGCGCGTGGATCTCCAAGGCCCGGAGAGCCGCCGTGGTGTCAGTGGAGAAATAGGGATGCCCGGTGCCGGCGGCGAAGAGGACCACGGTCCCCTGGGAAAGCATCCGATCGGCTTCCCTGTAGTCAAAGGGGGGCAGGACGCCGGCGATGGGGAGCGCGGACTGGATTTCTGCGGGGATGCCCGATTGCTGGAGGGCGTCGCGCATGGCCAGGGCGTTCATGCAGGTGGCCAGCATGCCCATGTAGTCCGCCCCCAGGCGGTCCATTCCCTGGCGGCTGCCCGCCAGCCCCCGGAAGAGATTCCCCGCGCCAATGATCACCGCCGCCTGGGTCCCGCACTCCCGGGCCTCCGCCACCAGCGCCGCACTGCGCGCAATGGCCGCCGGATCCAGGCCACCATGGGGCCCCCCAAGGGCCTCGCCGCTGATTTTCAGGAGAATGCGGGAAAAGTATGGACTCGACATAGATTGGCGGACGGGCATTCTTTTGAGTGGGGAAACGCGGGGCGACGTCGTCCGGCGGCTCCTCCGCCAGACTTTCCCATATTGTAAGGCACTTTCGCTTTTCCGCCTCCAGACGACGCCCTTTTTTCACAGGGATTTCCCCACGGCCATGCCCACGGGAACACCCTCCGCTGAAACCCGCCGCACAGGCACAAAAAAAAGACCGCCACATCCGAGGATGCGACGGCCCTTTTGTCTGTCTCACGTCCGGCGGCCGCCCTGGAAGGAGCCTCCGCCGGGAAGACGCTATTGAAGCATGTCAGTGGTTGAAGCCCATTCCGCCGTGGGGGCGGGGCCCCCGGGGCTCGCGAGGCTTGGCCTCGTTGACGGTCAGGGTGCGGCCGTGGTCTTCCTTGCCGTGCATGCCGTCGATGGCGGCCTGCGCCTCGCCGTCGTCCGCCATTTCCACAAAGCCGAAGCCCTTGGAACGGCCGGTGTCACGATCGGTGATGACCCGCGCGGAGTCGACCTTTCCGAACTGAGAGAAGATCTGGTTGAGTTCGGCGTCGTTGACCGCGTAGCTCAGGTTGCCAACGTAAAGATTTTTGCTCATGGAATTCCTGGATTTCTCCTGTCTGGTACTCTTGTCCCGACTTTTGCCTGTGTGTTGATCTTTCCCGGGGACAAATCAAATGAGGAAAGGAGCCGAATGGCTCAATCGCGAGACCGAAGACGGAGAGAAGGGAGACAGGGCGAAAAAATCTCTGGAACTCAATTCCCTCAAGCAGGGGATCTTTCGACTAACATTGAGAGTATGCGATAATAAAATGGAAATCGCAAGGGCTGGCAAGAAAAATCTTACGACGTCCTTCATTTTTTTGGGAGCTTCTCCGCCGAGAAATTCGGATTCTGTCCGGATTTCGACCGCCCTGTCCGAAAGTGTTCCCTTGGGAAAATTTCGGATTTTCCGCTCGTTTTTGTAAAAGTCGCGGCGGGTGTCGGGCGGGCTGCTGCCGCCCGTATATTTCCCGTTGTGTCCCGAGAGTTTCGGGAGAAACGCCCTTTCCGGACTCCCTGCGAGTCCCCGCCGCCGTTTTGACAGGAGAAATCCATCATGAAGAACCCCTCCGCGCCTCCGTCGCCATCCCCGTCGTCCCCCCTGCCCTTCCGGGGCGTCTTCACCGAGGAACACCGTGTGCGCCTCCGGCAGGTGCGCCAGGACCTGGGGGCCTCCTTCGCCCAGCTCGGCGAACTCCTGCGCATCAATTGGTCCACCATCCGCAAATGGGAGGCAGGGGTTTCGCGCAAATGCCAGCCCCGCCACGTGGGGCGTGTCGCCGCCTTCCTGAACCACGAATACGATGCGCGCTTCCAGCAAATGGACGACCACGCGGAATTTCTGGAGGACGCCATCCGGCGGCTCCCCCTCCCCCTCATCGACTGTCTGGAAAAGGCGCGGATGGTCCGCGCCCTCGGGAAAACCTACCGCCAGGACCCCCAAAGACTCCCCGCACTCCTCCAGCAGGCCATCAATCAAACCGCAAAAGAACTCCTGTCGGCGGAAACAGAGCCTGTGGCTTGAAAAAGGAGTGGAGAAGCGGGGGGCGGAGGCGACAGCCCCCGTCCCGTTGTTGTTTTTCGTGCAAGACGCTAGAATTCAACCTTTAGGAGCACTCCCCATCCGGCCTCGATGATATTGGTGTCATTGGGCTTGCGGTTGAAGGGGATCATTCCGCGGTCGCCGCGGGAGTGGCAGGCCACGCTGGTGGGTTGTTTCCTCCAGACGGGGGTGCACTCCACTGCGGACTGGAGGTTCTTGTTGACGATAATGAGCCAGCGGGATCCATCCACGTCGTGGGTGAATTCCCCCACGAGCCAGTTTCCGCTGTTGGCCATTGAGACGATGAGGCTGTTTTCATCGGGGCCTGGGACCCGTTCGTCGGTGGAAGGCACGGTGCTTCCGAAGTGGTAGACGCGGTCGGAGCGCAGGTGGTTGAGGACGTGCGCGTAGTTCTGGACGGTGAGATTGACCAGCTGCATGTCGTACCAGACGGGGGAGCGGTGGAGGAAGTTGTCGATGGGGGAGTTGACCCATCCGGGGTTGTGGCTGGGCAGATAGAGGAACCAGGAGATTCCCTTTGCGCCGTAGGCCAGTCCGCTGAAGGCCTGGTATGCCAGAGTGGTGACGTTGGGCTTGGCGTAGTAGCGGTGCTGGTTGGAGAGCGCGCAATACCACCAGGGCTTGTTGTACTTCAGGGAGAGCTTCCGGTAGACCTCCAGGCAGCTGTGCATGGTGGTGCGGATGTACCCGTCCTGATAGAAATTGTACTGGTCGAAACCCGTCATGGGGAAGTCGCTGGCGAAGACTCTTTCCACATACTGCTCGTAGGTATCGGGCTCGTAGTGATAGGGCTGGGTGCTGTTGGAATACAGGTTCATGTAGGCCATCTTGTTGGGAGCCATCTCCTTGAGCACTGTGGCGATCCGGAAGACGCCCGGCAAGTCGTCGTAGGAGGGCTCGTCCTTCACGTAATAGCCCAGCACCGTGTCCTCATCTTTGTACTTCTCCACGATGGGCGCGTACTCCCGGCGCCAGAGCGCCTCGTCGGGATTGCGCCAGTCGAACTGGCCGAGGTTGTTGTTGAAACTGCCGTACAAGACCTTCAGGCCCGCCTCCTTCGCACGCTGCACCTGCAGATCATTGGTGGCGAATCCGGCGATGGTGATGCCGCACTCCTTCATGCCGGCGTAGATCTCGGGATCCGCGGCGTGGGCTCCGACGAGGTCCATGGGCCCCCAGGACATGATGGGGAAGGTGTTTTCGTCAGTCCAGAATTTCGTTGATGCGTCCTGTGCCAGGAGTGCGGGGGCCGCGATGGCGAATGCCAGCAGGAGGGTTGCGAGTCGTTTCATGGAGTGTCTTCTATTTGGGGTGGGTGGGTTGCCCTGCAAAATGAGGGACGGACAGGGGAAAAGCAAGGATCAGAGGAGGAGCACCAGAGTCTCGGCGACGATGAGGCCGCCGCCGGGCAGCGTCTGCCAGGTGAGGGGGTCCTTTAGGAAGACCTGCGCCAGGACCATTGCCAGGGGGGCGCTGAGCTTGTCCAAGGGCGCCACCTGGGAGGCGCGGCCGGTCTTGGAGGGCCCGGAAGTAGAAGAGCCAGGAGAGTCCGGTGGAGATGCCGGAGAGCGCCAGGAAGAGCCAGGTGCGGGAGCTCCAGCGGGCCACCTGTCCGGCCACGCCGGCGCACAGTGCGATCCCCCAGGAAAAGAGCAGGATCACCACCACCCGCACGGCGGTGGCCAGATTGGAGTCCACGCCCTGCACACCCAGCTTGCCGAAGAGCGTGGTCAGAGCCGCAAAGAGCGCCGAAAGCAGCGCGAAGATTTTCCAGTCCATGGAGGCATGTGGCGCCGCCGGGCGCCCTGCCCTGCCGCGGTTCTACTTTACCGTGACTAGTTCATACTGCCGGGTGCCCAGTCCGATGCGTTCGGCATGTTCCAGCTGGATGCGCCAGTTGGTGCCGGCGCCCACGGTATCCAGGTGGTCACGGTGGCTCTTCGGCTGGAGCTCGCCCAGCTTGCTGTCCTGGATCACCGGGGCCGCGTTGACGGCGTCCACGCAGGCCTGGTCCAAGGCCACGGGATCGGCGGAAGCGAACATCCCGATGTTGGGGACGATTCCGCGGTCGTTCTCGGGGTGGCAGTCGCAGTTGGGGGAGACATCCATGACCAGGCTGGCGTGGAAGTGGGGGCGTCCGTCCAGGACCGCCATGGCGTATTCGGCCATCTTCTTGTCCACGGAACCGGGCTCTCTGCTGAAGTTGGGCTCGATGGCGTCCTTGGGGCAGATCCCGATGCACTGTCCGCACCCCACGCAGCGCTCATGGTCCAGATGGCATTTCCCGTCCGTGAAGACGGGTGCCTGATGGGCGCAGATCCTGGCGCACATCCGGCAGCCCACGCATTTGGCGGGGTTCACCTGGGGCTTTGCATCGCAGTGCTGGTCCATCTTGCCGGCGCGGGAGCCGCAGCCCATTCCGATGTTCTTGATGGCGCCTCCGAAGCCCGTCATTTCGTGGCCCTTGAAGTGGGTCAGGGAGAGGAGGACATCCGCATCCATGACGGCGTGCCCGATGCGGGCCTTCTTGACCAGGATGCCGTTTCGCACGGGGACCTCCACGTCGTCCGTGCCGCGCAGTCCGTCGCCGATGATGATGTGGCATCCCGTGGTGTAGGGAGTAAAGCCGTTGAGATACGCTGTCTCAATGTGGTCCAGGGCATCCTTGCGGTGTCCCACGTAGAGGGTATTGCAGTCGGTGAGGAAGGGCTTTCCCCCCAGTCGCTTCACCTCATCTGCCATGGCGCGGGCGTAGTTGGGGCGGACGAAGGAGAGATTCCCCAATTCACCGAAATGGAGCTTGATGGCCGTGAACTTTCCCTGGAAGTCGATCTTGTCCATCCCGGCGGCGCGCAACAGCCGCACCAGCTTGCCGGTGAGGCCATTGCCGAAGGCCTTCGTGTGCAAATCCGTGAAAAAGACCTGTGCTTTCTCCATGGCGAATCTTTCCTCTTCTGGGTGACAGTCCCTCCTCCCGGGGCGCGGCGGGTGTGTTGATGTAGGGAAATGCGCGGCGGAGGGGGAAACGACACGGGGAAATATACCTACTGCCACCAATTCTTCACCGTGAAACACCACAGAAGGCAGTCCCTCCAATACGCAAGACTCCCCCGCCAGGAAGACGCGCCCACAAGCTGCGCATCCTCCGGAACGGGGGAGTTTTATAACCAAACAACTCCTTCGCCCGAATACGGTTGTTTCGTCATGAATCCATGGCTTCCCGGACACCGTCGGCCAATTCATGGACGAAGGCCTCCGCTGCAGAGACACCGCCGGGGCCCTCCAGGGCCTTCACAAATCCGGAGCCGGCGATGACGGCGTCGGCATGCCGGGCGGCCTCCCGGGCGGTCTGCCGGGAAGCAATGCCGAAGCCGGAGGCCACGGGCAGCGCAGTCAAGCTTTTCACATGCGACATGAGGGCGGGGAAGTCCGGCGGGAGTTCCCTGCGGGCGCCGGTGACCCCCGCCACGTTGATGTAGTAGACGAAGCCGGTCATGTCCCGGCAGATCTCGCGGATGCGTTCCGGGGGCGTCAAGGGGGAGACCAGCGGGACCAGGTGCAGACCATGCCGGCAGGAGGGCACCAGGAGCTCGTCGCGCTCCTCCAGGGGCAGATCCACGGGGAGGATTCCGTCCACGCCGGCGGCTTCCAGATCTTGGCAGAGCCTCTCCAGGCCATAGTGGAACATGGGATTCATGTAGCTGAAGAGGACCAGCCCCACATCGGGGTGCCGTCGGCGCAGTCCGGCTGCGGTCTGGATCACCTGCTGGAGCGTGACTCCGGCGGCGGCGGCGCGCTGGGAGGCATTTGCGATGACGGGACCGTCGGCCATGGGGTCGGAGAAGGGCACACCCAGCTCCAGGATGGAGGCGCCCTGCCGGATGGCGCCCTCCAGCCCCTCCAGGCTGATCTCCAGGGAGGGATATCCCACGGTCGCGAAGACCACCAGAGGCTTCCCCTGGCGGAAAAGTTTAGCGATTCTGTCCATGTGTCTCCTTGTAGTTGCGGATGTTGTCCATGTCCTTGTCCCCCCGTCCGGAGAGATTCGCCACGATGATCTGGCCGGGGGACATCTTTGCGGCGTCCTTCATGCCCTGCGCCACGGCGTGGGCGCTTTCCAGGGCGGGGATGATTCCCTCCAGGCGGCAGAGAGTGTCGAAGGCGTGAATGGCCTCGTGGTCCTCGATGGCGGTGTATTTGGCGCGTCCGGAGTCGGCCAGGAAACAGTGTTCCGGCCCCACGCCGGTGTAGTCCAATCCGGCGGAGACGGAGTGCGTATCCCGGATTTGGCCATTGTCGTCCTGGAGGAAATAGGCCTTCATGCCGTGGAGGATTCCCAGTCGCCCGCCGTTGATGCTGGCGGCGTGCATTCCGGTCTCCAGCCCCAGTCCCCCGGCCTCTGCGCCCACGAGGCGCACGGCGAGATCGTCTTCGAAGCCGGCGAAGATGCCGATGGCGTTGCTGCCGCCGCCCACGCAGGCCACCACCTCGTCGGGGAGACGACCGCATTGCTCCAGGCACTGCCGGCGGGCCTCCCGGCCGATGACGGACTGGAAGTCCTTGACAATCCTGGGGTAGGGATGGGGTCCGGCGGCGGTTCCGATGAGATAGAAGGTATCCTGGCTGGTGGCGGTCCATTCCCGGAGGGCGGCGTTCATGGCGTCCTTGAGGGTCTGGCTTCCCTCCGTGATGGAGCGGACTTTCGCCCCCAGCACATCCATGCGCTCCACATTGGGGGCCTGCCGCGCCACGTCCACGGCCCCCATGAAGACCTCGCATTCCATGCCGAAGAGCGCCGCCACGGTGGCGGTGGCCACGCCATGCATGCCGGCGCCAGTCTCGGCAATGAGCCGTCGCTTTCCCATGCGGCGGGCCAGCAGGGCCTGCCCCAGGGTGTTGTTGATCTTGTGGGCGCCAGTGTGGTTCAGGTCCTCCCGTTTCAGGTAGATCTGGGCGCCGCCACAGAACTCCGAGAGGCGCTTTGCGTGGTAGAGGGGCGATTCGCGCCCCACATAGTGCTTCAGCAGGTCGTCCAGTTCCGTCTGGAAGGCGGGGTCCTTCCTGGCGGCGGAGTATTCCGCCTCCAGTTCCCGGAGGGCGCCCATGAGAGTCTCGGCCACGTATTGGCCGCCGTAGATGCCGTAGTGTGTGTTCCTTTCGTTCATTTTTGCAATGCCTCCTTCAGCCGTTGCAGTTTGTTGAAGTCTTTGATTCCCGGCGCGAATTCCACGCCGCTGGAGAGGTCGACACCCGCAGGCTTCACCCGCCGGCAGGCCTCGGAGAGGTTTTCGGGGGTAATGCCCCCCGCCAGAAAGGTCCGCCGGCGGGACGCCAGCCGCGCGGCCAGAATCCAGTCACAGGGGCGCCCCGTGCCGCCGCCGGAGTCCGCCACCACGGCATGGCAGGGGAACTCCAATGCCTCTGCCAGCGTCGGCCCGGAGTCCAGCCGGACCGCCTTCCAGATTCGGCAGGAGACCGCCGAAGCCAGCGCCCGGGCGTATTCCGGGGATTCTGCGCCATGAAGCTGGACCGCGTAGGGATGGAGCCCCAAGAGCATCTCCCGAAGCTCCCCCAGCGGCAGGTTCCGAACCACCAGCACGCCACGCAGTCCCAGCGGGCCACAAGCGTCCAGGAGCTCCCGGGCGCAATGGGGAGAGACCCGCCGGGGGGAGCCTTCCGCCAGAATGAAGCCGGCGTAGGAGGCGCCGATTCCCGCGATGGCAGCGAGGTCCTCCTTGCGTGCAACGCCGCAGATCTTCACTTCCATCTCCGGAGTTCCTCCAAAGCGGCGCCCGGCGAAGCCGCGCCCATGAGTCGTTCCCCCACCAGGAAGCCATCGGCGCCGGCCCCAGCCAGCAGACGCAAGTCCTCCGGTGTCCGGACGGCGCTTTCGGCGACCAGGGGCTTTTCGGGGAGGCGCCGCCGGGCCAGCCGCAGCACCCGCGCAGAGTGTTCCAGGGAAGTATGGAAGGTCTTCAGGTCCCGCGCGTTGACACCCAGCAGATCCGCCTGGGCGGCGGTCTCCAGCTCCTCCGCGCAATGCGCCTCCCCCAGGACCTCCAACCCCAGGGCATGGGACTGTTCCAGAAGCTCCCGAAAACGCTCCGGACTTAAGAGTGCGGCGATGAGTAGCACGGCGGAGGCGCCGGCGGCTTTCGCCTCCCACAGCTGGTATTCATCCACGATGAAGTCCTTCCGAAGCAAGGGCAGCGCCGTGCATTGGGCGGCCTGGCGGAGATTCCGGAGGCTCCCCCGGAAGAAAAGTGGCTCCGTGAGGACGGAGAGCGCGGAGGCGCCCGCCGACTCCAGTTCCGGCGCCAGGCGTTCCACGGGGAGTTCCTTCCGGATGACACCCCGGGAGGGAGACGCCGCCTTCAGCTCGGCGATGATCCGCGGAGGCTCTCCCGCCAAATGCCCCCGGAAGGCGTCCACGAAGGACGCACGCTTCGGTGCGCGTAGTGCCCTCTCACGAAGCTCCTCCATGGGAAACGCGTCTTTCCGGGCCTCCAGGAGCGGGCGGTTCCGTTCCACGATTTCCTGCAGGATGTCCGTCATCGCGCCATCCTCCGGAGCACCTCTGCCCCAGCGCCGCGGTCCAAGGAGCTCTCAGCCAGTGGGATGCACTCGGAGAGAGTCCGCCCCAGTCCGGCCACCATGCACAATGCGGCGGCGTTCAGCAGCACCGCGCCACGGCGGGCGCTGTGGTCCTCGCCAGAGAGGATGCTCCGGAGGATCCGGAGATTCTCGGCGGGGCCGCCGCCCTCCAGGGTGCCCGTGCGCAAGGACTCCTCGGAGAGGAACTCCTCGGGACGGATGATGAGCTCCTCAATGCATCCGTTCCGCAACAATGCCGCATGCGTGGCAGCCAGACTGCTGATCTCGTCGAGGCCATCGTCACTGTGGACCACCAGGGCGCACAGGGTTCCCAGGTTCCGGAGAGTCTGGGCGAAGGGGACCAGCAACTCCCGGCGGCAGACGCCCACCACCATGCTCTGGGCGTGGGCGGGATTCGCCAGAGGCCCCACCAGATTGAAGACGGTCCGGATTCCCAGGGCCCTCCGCAAGGGCGCCACCTTCGCCATGACAGGATGCATGGCCCGCGCAAAAAGGAAGGCCACGCCCTCCTCCCGCAACTGCGCCGCCAATTCCTCCGGGGTCCGCTCCAGCCGCACGCCCGCCTGCTCCAGCACATCCGCCGCGCCGCAGCGGGAAGAGACCGCGCGGTTGCCGTGCTTGGCCACCGTCACCCCCGCCCCCGCGGCCACCAGCGCCGACGCCGTGGAGACATTGAAAGTCCGCCCCCCGTCACCGCCAGTCCCCACGATGTCCGCGCAGGGCCCGTGGAAGGGGACTATCGCCATCTTCTCCCGAAGATAGCGGGCCGCCCCGGTGATCTCGGGGACTGTCTCACCCCGGAGGGAGAGGCACGCCAACAGCCCTGCGGCGGCCAGGGGTTCCCCGCCGCCCGCCATGGCGCCTACCATGGAGAAGCCCTCCTCCTCCTGGAGGGTCGCACCCGCGACCACCTTCTTCAGCAATTCCTGCAGCATCTTCGTCTACGCCTCCTTGAGAAAATTGCAAATCTGCTCCCTGCCGTATTCTGTCAAAACGGATTCGGGATGGTATTGAATGCCCTCCGCCACCGCCTCACCGGGCACCCGCCGTCGGACGCCCATGACCTCGCCATCCTCCGTGTCGGCAGTCACCCGGAGCTCCAGCGGGAGGCTTTCCCGGCACAAGGCCAGGGAGTGATAGCGCACGGCGCGGAAATCCTGTGGAAGCCCCAGGAAGAGCCCCTGTCCGTCGTGGTGAATGGGAGAGGCCTTGCCGTGCATGAGTCTCTTGGCATGAACCACCTCCGCGCCCAACGCGGCACCGATGGCCTGATGTCCCAGGCAGACGCCCAGCAAGGGAATCCGCCCCAGGCAGGCCTTCACCACTTCCACCAGGCAACCCGCATCCTGGGGTCGCCCCGGCCCCGGCGAGAGAATCACCGCACGCGGCGAAAGCGCCAGCACCTCCGGCGCCGTGATGTCACGGTTCCGGCGCACCACCACCTCCTCCCCCGCGCCCAGGAGAATGTGCACCAGGTTGTAGGTGAACGAATCGTAGTTGTCCAGCATGAAAATCATTGCAAGCCTCCTTCCGCGAAGGACACGGCCGCAAAGAGCGCCCGCGCCTTGTTGAGTGTCTCCTGATACTCCGACTCCGGCACGGAATCGGCCACGATGCCGCAGCCCGCCTGCACCCGCAGGCGTCCCCGGCAAATCTGGAGGGTCCGTATGACGATGGCCAGATCCATGTTTCCGTCATAGCTGAAGTATCCCACCGCGCCGCCGTAGACGCCGCGGGGCCCTGGTTCCAAGTCGTGGATGATCTCCATGGCGCGGATCTTCGGCGCGCCGGAGAGGGTCCCCGCCGGGAACGCGGAGGCCACCAGATCGAAGGCGTCGCAACCTGGTTTCAGCTTCGCCGAGACATCGCTGACCAAATGCATGACGTGGGAGTAGCGCTCCACATGCATGAAGCGGGAGACCTCCACCGTGCCGCCCTCCGCCGTGCGGCCCAGGTCGTTGCGCCCCAAGTCCACCAGCATCAGATGCTCCGCACGCTCCTTCTCGTCCGCCAGCAACTCCGCCTCCAACGCGGCGTCCCCGGCTGCGTCGCGGCCACGGGGGCGGGTCCCCGCAATGGGGCGCACGCAGGAGACGCCGTCCCGAAGCTTCACCAGGGTCTCCGGGGAGGAGCCCACCAGGACCTGTTCCCCCAGCTTCAGATAGAACATGTATGGCGAGGGATTGACGAGCCGCAAAGCACGGTAGAAGAGGAAGGGATGGATCTGGCTTTCCCCCTCAAAGGCCTGCGAGGGCACCACCTGGATCACATCGCCCTCCACGATGTGCTCCCTGGCACGGCGGACCATCTCCAGGAACTCCTCCTTCGCCATGGTCGGCTTCAACTCCACGCGGGCGCCGGGACACACGCCGACGTGGCGCTCCACAGGCGAAAGCACCCGCGCCGTCAAGGCATCCAGACGTTCCCGCGAATACCGGTAGGCCTCCTCCAGAGAGGAATGGCGGGAGACATGGACATTCAGAATGACTTTGATGGTGTGGCGGCGGTTGTCAAAGGCCACGCTCTCATCGGTCAGGAGGAAATCGCACACCGGGACCCCCAGGGGCTTTTTGGGCGGCGGCAGCTCCTCGAAGAGCCCCGCCGCCTCATAGGCCAGGCAGCCGATGGCGCCGCCAGGCAGCGGCGGCAGCGCCTCGTCCACGGCCACCGTCTCGCCGCCCACCAGACTCCGCA
Organism: Bacteroidaceae bacterium; assembly: GCA_963621575.1. Lineage (GTDB taxonomy): Bacteria > Verrucomicrobiota > Lentisphaeria > Oligosphaerales > Oligosphaeraceae > UBA1724. The sequence goes on along the minus strand of CAVFEH010000006.1, from coordinate 65,804 downwards.
GGGCATTCAGGGGATTTCCCTGGAAGGGCAATTCCTCCCGGACGCCATCCCGGACCACACTGGGCACGCCATCCACCACCTGGAAGCGGGCGTAAGGATTCACGCCCAGGAAGGAGTAGCGCGCCGGGAGCTCGCCGCCCTCCACACTCTCCAGCAGCACGACCTCACGGTCGTCCAAAAAGCGCTCCAGCACCGAAACCGGGGTCTCCAGATCCCCCGGGAGCTCCCGGAAGACCGGCACCACCTCACCACGATCCGCCAATTCGCGGAACCGACTGAAACTCGTCTCCTGCATGACTCTTGAACTCCTTGAACACCAACCAGAAAAAACCACCGGAACACACAAAAAAAAGCCGCGCCCCTCCCGAGCAAAAAACTCAGGTCTGGACGCGGCAACAAAAAAGGCGGATTCACGAGGCTCCCCGCCTCATCAATCCGCCAAGGTCTTATGACTCTCTATCTAGGAAGACACAACAAATCCAGCCCTGACGGAACTACCGCCAGCGCCACCAGAAAAAAGTCCCGGATTTGTGTGCAAATTCTCGCATGGCCGCGTACTCTAACCACCCACCCGCGGTTTGCAAGCGACACGAGGACAAAACGCAAAAAGGGCCCTCCGGCCCGTTTTTTCTGTTGAAACGCCTATGCGGCCATTCCGGATGGCAAGTCGCAACACTTCGCCCGGATACCCTTTTCTCCCCTCGAAATCAAAAAAAGTCCCCGTGCGGCGTAATATGTTTTGGCCATGACGTGATGGCCTCTGAGAGAGGCAGCCGCATCCTGTTGTCTTCTGACAAGCCGCACCGCCTCGCAATGGCCCCTCCGGATTCCCGGGCAAGACACGTGCATCATTCCAGAATTCCGTTTTCACTCCCATGCTTACCAACCATTTCCAGATTCTTCCCGGTCGTGCCGTGACGCTGAAAGGCGAATTGGGCAAAGCGGCGGCGTTGTGCCGGGAGAATTTCCTCAAGCGAACCAACTGGAAAGCCCTTGTGGATGTCTTCCGCACCCGCTTGGAGACCACCTCCTGGCGCTGTGAATTCTGGGGCAAGCTGATCCGTGGCGCCATCCTCATGGCCTACACCACCGGGGACCAGGAACTGACGAAGATCATCAAGGAGACTGTCTATGACATGATCTCCACCCAGGACGCCAATGGCTGCATCAGCACCACCGCCCCGGAGAACCAGCCCGGCACTTGGGACATGTGGGGCCGCAAATACGTCCTGTGGGGCTTCCTGCGCTACTACCAGTATCTCGACCAGGATCCCAAGGTCCTGGAGGCCGCCTGCAAGATGGCAGACCACGTCATGACCCAGATGGGCCCCGCCGAGGGCGCCCTGCCCGTCACCGAAGTGGGCTACCACAACGGCATGGCAGCCTGCTCCATCCTGGACATCATCGTCCGGCTCTACCGCCTCACAGGCAGCCAAAAGTATCTGGACTACGCCAAATACCTCGCAAAGTCTGGCTGCTACAAGGGCGACGACATCTTCAAAGCCGCCTTGGAGAAGCGCCATCCCAACCAGATCGCCAATCACAAGGCCTACGAGATGACCAGCTGCTTCCAGGGGCTCGGCGAGCTCTGCCTGGAGACCGACGATTTCCCCGAGGCCCTGGAGGTGCTCACCAACTACTACGAGGGGGTCCGTGACCGGGAGATCATGTGCACCGGAGTCGGCGGCGGCGGCGACTGCTGGGGCGAAAAGTGGAACGACATGGCCTTCAAGCAGAACCTCCAGCATCCCGACCCCGAGGTGGACGGCGCCATGGGCGAGACCTGCGTCACCGTCACCTGGCTCCACTACTTGGAGCGGATCCTCCAGCTCACCGGCGACGCAAAGGTCTTCGACCAGTGCGAGCTCTCCTTCTACAATGCCCTCCTGGGGTCCATGACCCTCGATGGCACGAACTTCCTCCACCGGAACCCCACCCCCCTCGCGGGCACCGGATTCACCCCAGACAACCCCATCCCGCTCTACGCCGGAGCCTGGAAGATCCCCACCGCCGACCAAATGCTGTTCTGCTTCAGCGAGCCCTTCTACGGAATGGACTGCTGCAGAGTCCAGGGCCCCGAGGGGCTCGCCCTGGCCCCCATCCTGGGAGTCATGGCCACCAGGGACACCAACGCAATCGTCTTCCATCTCTACGAAGACATGGAAGTCAACCACCAGGGCGTCAAATACATGGTCGCCGGCGGATGGCCCTTCTCCGAAAAAGACGTCACCATCACCCTGAAGATGGATGCCCCCAAGTCCTTCCCCATCCTCTTCCGCGTCCCCCAACGGGAACCCGGAAAGGCCTTCCTGGACGTCAACGGACAGTCCTACGACGCGGTCCCCGGCACCTACCTCACCGTGGAACGTGAATGGAAAGACGGCGATGTCGTCACCATCCACTTCGACTACACCCTGCGCAGGCGCGACCTCCCCACCACCCCCGCCACCTTCTGCTACATGAAGGGCGCCGTGGTCCTGGCCGAAGACGCCCGACTGAACCGACACCACCGTGTCAACACCTGCTACCGCATGGCATTCCCCAACAACGCCGAGGGCACCCGATACCTCTGCGACTACGCCTCCGCCGGCTGCGAATTCCTGGAGGTCTACGGTTTCCGCGTGGTCTTCCCCAAAGAGTAGCCCCCCCCCCGCCATTCCACGGAATTCTTCCTTCTGCCAAAAAGGCCCTCCCGCACACGCCGGAGGGCCTTTTTTATAGTTTCAGATTCTTGCGACGATTCCAGCCGCAACCACTGGCTGTTGCTACCTTCTCAATGTCGCCGGCGCCACGAACACCGCCTGCCGGACATAGAGGGGTTCGGTGGACTTTTCCTGTTCGGCGGCATCCTTGGGCCAGGGATAGAATTCACAAGGGGCCTTCAGGAGGCAGCAGGCGAGGACGCCTTCCAGGGCCAGGGTCTTCCCCTTCACCTCACCGGGACAGAGGGGAAGGATTTCCGGCTGGACGGTGACGTAGCGCGCGCAGGCGTTCTCGGGAGCCAGGAGCGCCTCGGGTGGCAGCGCCTCGGGGGCGGACAGCATCTTCAGGGCGCCATCGGCCTGTCGCTGGAAGCGCGCCAGAAGCACTTCTCCGCAACGTCCGTCATGGAGGGAACCCAGGATCTCGCCGACGGCGCCCTCGGGGAGTGCGCAGACCAGTGCGTAGGCGGAGGGAACGCCCCGGAGGACGGCGCCACTGGAGAGCGCCACGCCCTTCACAGCCGCAATGCCACAGCGCAGGCCGGCGAAGGAGCCCGGGCCGATGCCCAGGGACCACTTGCCTACCTGGGAAAGGGTGGTGTTGGCCTTCGTCATGCACTCCTGAAGCCAGGGCACCAGGAGTCGGTCGCTCTCCCGTCCCACGGCGGGGAGCCTCTCCTGCAGAATGATGTTTCCGTTTTCGTCTCCCAGGCAGAGAGAGAATCCCAGAGAGGTATCCAGTGCGGCTGTCAGTTTGTCCATCGTTCTTGAAAGATTCTGCATGCGTGTTCGGAGCGCGCCAGCAGCTGCCGGCAGGACTCCTCTCCCCGGCGATAGCAGGGGGAACCGAGGAGATGATCGAAATGGGTGGCGTTGAACCGGAAGGCGTCCGGATATTCCCTGCGGACGGCGTCCAGGAGCTCCAACGCGGGGGCGAAACTCCGGCATTGCGCCGGATCCGTAACAACAAAACGCACTCCGCCGCAGGGGATTCCGGCGTGCTTACTGCAAGTCGGCGCAAAGACGGCCGGCTCCAGGCGAAGTCCGGGGAATTTGTGGTGTTCCATGGCCTGGAGCACCCGTGTGCCGTCCACGAAGGGTGCCCCCACCAGCTGGAAGGGGGATTCCGTGCCGCGTCCCTCCGAGAGATTGGTCCCTTCGAAGAGGCAGGTGCCGGGATAGCAGCAGAGGGCTTCGAAGGAAGGGAGATTGGGGGATGGGGGAATCCACGGGACGCCGAATTGCGGGAAGAGGACGGGCTCGTCGCAGTCACGCCCCGCCGTTTCCCCGGGGAGCCTGTATTCCAGGATGCGGAAGTCCATTCCCGGAAAGGCTCCCTCTTTTGCATGGGCGTAGACCACGTACCCGCCAAGGCTCATGCCGTGGCGGACGGGGACGGCGCAAGCCCCCACGTCAGAACGCAGAGAAGACTCCAGAACGGGCCCCTCCAGGATTTTCCCCAGGGGATCCGGACGATCCAGGATGCAGGCGGAAATCCCGTGGGCGGCGCCAGCCTTCAGCACCTGGAAAACCGTATGCGCGTAGGTGTAGTAGCGGACGCCCACATCGGGGAGATCCACCAGAAGCACCTGAAAGCGCCCCCAGGCGTCCTCGGGGAGGCTCTTCTCCTTTCCATAGAGGCTGACCACGGGAAGGCCTGTGGCGGCATCCCGTCCATCGGGGACCTCCTCCCCCGCCTGGAGACTCCCCGCCAAACCGTGTTCCGGGGAGAGCAGCAGCGTCAGATCCACGCCGCCTTGCAGCAGGTGGTCCACCGTCCGGACACCCAGGGAATCCCGTGCCGCGTCGTTGGTGAGCAATGCGCAGGGGATTCCACGGTAATCCTGGAAAGGAAAATGGTCGATGGCATAGAGCCCGGCGCTCATGCGTGTTCCTTCCGCTGGCTGGTGGAGGGGATCTTGAGGATGTCGCGGTATTTCGCCACGGTGCGGCGCGCCACGGTGAATCCCTCCTTGGCGAGCATATCGGAGATGGCCTGGTCGGAGAGAGGCTTTCGGCGGTTCTCGCCCTTGACCATCTCCTGGATCCGCTGCCGGATGCGCTGGCTGGAGACATCCTGGGTGCCATCCTCGGAGCGGAATTTGGCAGAAGAGAAGAACTTCCCGAACTCAAAAACGCCCCAGGGGGTACTCAGGTACTTCCCCTTTACGGCACGGGAGACGGTACTCTCCGCGCGGCCCAATTCCCGGGCCACATCGCCCTGGGTCAGAGGCCGCAAATCCGACAGGCGCCCCGTGCGGAAGAACTCAGGCTGGAAGCGCAGAAGGACCTCCGCCACCCGCTCCACAGTGCGCTGGCGCAAATCGATGGCGTGAATGAAGTCGGTGGCGTCCACCAGGTTCCGCCGAAGATAATCCCGGGCCTCCCGGGCCTCACGGCGGGCGGCGCCCTGCGGACCGCTCGTGGCCTCCTCCTCCAGCTCCTTCAGACGGGCCACATTCTCGGCGTCAAGCGCGATGGTGGAGAGGGCGTCGCGGTTGGAACGGATGAGCCAATCGCCCTTTGCGTTGCGCTCCAGGTAGACATCGGGGAGCACGGTGGGTGCGGCGGGGCAATAAAGATCCTCGCCGGGGAAGGGATCCAGCATCCGCATGCGCTGGACGGCCTCCTGGACCTCGTCCAGGTCGCAGCCCATCTTCCGGGCGATCTCGGGAAGCCGGTTCTTCTCCAGAAGATCGGAATAGTCATGGAGGATTTCCCACTCCAGGCTGCCCCTGAGACGCTCCCGCTCCAACTGCAAAAGCAGGCACTCCCGGAGAGAGCGTGCGCCGATGCCTGCGGGTTCCAGGCTCTGGAGAGCGGCAATGGCCTGTGCAAGCTCGTCTTTCGTGGCGCCGGTGGCGGCCATGAGCTCCTCGTCGGTGCCCTCCAGGTATCCCCGGCTGTCTATGGCCAAGCACAGATCCTGGCTGATGGCGCGAATGCGGGGCGGCCAGTCGGAACGCTGCCGGCACTGCCGCGAAAGCTGTTCCACCAGGCCCTCCTGGCGCGTTATGGACTCGAAGAAGTGCTGACGGCGCTTGTCGGCATCCGCATCCCAATTGATCTCGGAGCAGAGTCGTCCGCCCTCCCAGGTTTCATCCATGCTCCGCAAGGGGTCGGATTCCCCGCCACCGGAGGACGCGGCGGGATCCCCGTGGACATCCGAGGCGGAAGAGATGCCCCCGGAGGGGCTCTCGGTATCGGCGCGCAGGAGGTCGTCGCGGTATTCCCCGCCATCGCCATCCCATTCCCGCTCCCGGCGCTGTTCCTCGGCGCGGTTCTTCGGGGACTCGGGGAGATCGCTTTCGCAAATCACGGTGGCGGGCCCGGAGACCTCGGCGAGCATGGGGTTCTGCGCCAGCCGCTGGAGGATCTCGTGCTGGAGCTCCAGGGTGTTTTTCTGGAGAATCTCCAGCCCCATCTTCTGCTCCTGGCGCAGGACCATGCTCTGCCGGAGCTGCTGGTTCTGAGACTGCGCGGCCTGCAGGGAGAGACTGGGCTGGAAAGCTTCGGAAGGCATTCTTCGGAGGCGCTGAAAAAAGGGGGGTGCTAATCGAGTCTCAGTTCCAATCCCGTCAGATAGCATCCCTCGGGAAAGGTGAGGGAGAGGGGATGGTCGGGGGCCTGCGCGAAGGTGCGCACCACACGCGCCTGCCGTCCGGAATCCACCAGCGCCTCGCCCAGGATGGTGCGGAAGAACTCAGGGGTCATGGCGGCGCTGCAGGAATAAGTAAGGAGAGTTCCCCCTGGATTCAGCAGCTTGCAGCCCAGCAAATTCACATCCTTGTAGCCGCGGGCGGCCCGCAGGAGCTGTCCCTTGGTGGCCGCAAATTTTGGGGGATCCAGGACAATGACGTCGAAGGATTCCCGGCGGTCGCGGCACTTTCGCAGCCAAGTGAACATGTCGGCGTGCTGGAAGGAGAGTCTCGGGTCGTCGCCCAGTCCATTGAGGGCGCAGTTGGCTTTTGCCAGCTCCAAGGCGGCGGCGGCGTCATCCAGGAAGGTGACCTCACGGGCGCCGGCCAAGGCGGCGCGGATGCCAAAGGCGCCGCTGTAGCAGCAGCAATCCAAGACCTTCACGCCCTTCGCCACGGCGTCCATGGCCAGGCGGTTCTCCCGCTGGTCCAAATAGAAGCCCGTCTTGTGGCCCCCTGGCATATCCATGCGGAAGACCACGCCATTCTCGCGAATGGTGAAATCCGCGGGGGGCTCTTCCCCCCAGAGGAGTCCCTCCACGGGAGGAAGCCCTTCCCGAAGCCGCGCGTCGGCCTGGGAGCGCTCGTAGATGCCGCGGATGCCGGGAAGCCCGGAAAGCAGTCGGACCAGCGTGCCCTTCCAGGCCTCGGGACCTGCGCCCAGGAATTCGCAGGAAAGGAAGGGGCCGTACTTGTCCACCACCAGGGCGGGCAGTCCATCGGCCTCTCCGTGAATCACGCGGAAGGCGTCCTCCTCCCGGAAGCCCAGTCCCAGACGATATTCGTATGCCTTCTGGATCCGTTTCCGGAAGAATTCTGTATCGACGGACTCGCGGGGATCGAAGGTCCAGACGCGTGCGCGAATCTGTGAATTGGGGGAATATGCGGCCCAGGCCAGCCTGGCGCCTTTCGCGTCGCAGACGGCCACGGTCTCGCCGGATGCGGGGGCGCCCTCCACGCGGGCGACAGCCCCGGAGAAGAGCCAGGGATGGCGGCGAGCCAAAGAGCCCTCGCGCTTCGGGGCCAGGTAAATGCGCTTGCCTTCCATGGGACCCTAGCGCTGCTCCCTCAGGACCTGCTCCAGCTCTTTCGCCTGGATGGCGCGAGTTCCCACGTACCCCACCACCACGCCGGCGGCGGCATTGGCCATGGTGGCTGCCAGCGCGTGGGGAGCGCCGGCGCAGATGGCCAGTGTCATGGTGGCCATGACCGTATCGCCTGCGCCGGAGACATCGTAGACCTGCCGGGCCTGGGTGGGAATCACCAGGGGCTCCGCCTCGTCCCTCCGGAAGAGCGCCATGCCCTCGGCACCCAAGGTGATCAACAACATCTCCGCCTCCCAGCGCTTCAGCAGGGTCTTCCCCACGCGCGCCAGCGGCTTGTCGTGCAGCGGATCGCCAATGCCGGGGACAAAGGGGACCTCCGCCAGGGAGAAGGCCTCCAGGCGGTTGGGGGTCATGAGGGTAAGTCCAGAGACGTTGAAAGGATGGGAGGGATGAGGATCCAGCGTGGAGAGCACGCGGTGCTTCGCGGCCAAACGGGACACCTCGGACATGAACTCACGGGTGAAGACTCCCTTCGCGTAGTCTTCCATGACCAGGGCATCCAATACGCCGGCCGACAAATCCCGCTCCAGGGCGGACAGGATGGCCTTGCGCACCTCGGCAGAGACCTCCTGGGGAACCTCGCGGTCCACGCGCACCACCTGCTGGTTGTCCGCCAGCACGCGGGTTTTGACAGTGGTGTGGCCGCCAGGGATCACCTGGACGCCGTCGGTCTGGGCGCCGGACTCCTTCAAGAGCTCCAGGACCTTCCCGCCATTTCCATCATCGGAGACGGTTCCATAGACGGAGACCTTGCCGCCCAGGGAAAGGACATTCTCCGCCACATTGGCGGCGCCGCCCAACACCTGGCTCTCACGGGAGACCAGCACCACGGGGACGGGGGCCTCCTGGGAAATGCGGGTGGCCTGCCCCCACAAATAACGGTCCAGCATCAAGTCGCCCACCACGCCCACGCGGCAGCGGGAAAAACGCTTCAGGATATCAAGGAGTGTTTGCTTCTGGCTCATGGTGCTCTCTATGCATTTTGATAGAAAAAGGCGTGCGGGTGTGTTTTGCCCCCCGGGGAAAAATTGTCAGGGATTTTCCAGGATGGAGTCCACGGGCCCATCAATGAAGATCTCGGGGGCCTCGGCGGAAAATCCCCCCCCGGCCTCCAGAGAATCCAGGAAGGCCTCCAGGCGCTCCAGGTTCTCCATCTGCTCCTGCCGTTCCCGGGGAGTGAGCTCCTCACCATAGCGGCGAAGGTAGACCACGCGCTGTTCCATCTCCTGCTGGAGGGCCTCCAGGTAAGTCTCGGAGAGGGTATCCTTCGACAGCAGGGAGGCGATTTCCTTGCTCTTGAGGCGCTTGCGAACCACGTCCACCCGGTTGGTGAGGGCTTGTGCCTCAACCTGGCTCCGGACGGCGTCGGTGTTCATAAGCAACCGTGCGAGCCCCACGCAGACGCCGATCTCCACCACGAAGGCAAGCACGACGCCCAGCACCGCCAGATAGCCCATGGCATTGGCCATGGCGGAGGCACCGGGACGGCCATGGAGGCGGTAGAAGAGCAGCTCGCGGCCATCGGAGGACCAGCGGATGGCGCCGCCCTGACGAAGGATGCCCTCCTCGCCGGGGGCCAGCGGAGAGGAGCCCAACAGCACCGGGGATTCGCCGCAGTTCTTCACCCGCGCCACGCCGGACTCTTCCCGGAAGGATAGTTCCCCCGCGGGGAGGCCATCCTTTTCGGAGAGCAGGAAGGGCATTTCAGGGAAGGAGAAGCTCCGTCCTCTGGCAAAGAGGGCGGAGAGATCCCCCGCATCCGAATGGCGAAGAAGCAGCTGGAAGGGCATGGCGCGACGTCCTCCGGGCGGCTACTCGTTCGCCGGGAGCTGCTTCGGGCGTGAGCCACGACGCGTCTTCTTGGGCGGGGCGCCCTCGTCCCGGGAGGCAGTCTTCGGCAGAGGCTCCGCCACCTCCGCCACGGGCTCCGCCACCAGGACGGGCGCGGCCTCGACGGGCGCGGGTCCAGGAACAGGTGCCGGGAGGAATGCGAAGGAGAATTTGTCCTCGCCAGGGACGCGGTCCACCTGGATTACGGCGAATTCGGCGCCTTCCTGGCGCAGGAGCAGTTCGTCAGCCAGGGGGTCTTCCACACGCTGTTCAATGACGCGGCGGACCTCACGGGCCCCGAAGTCGGTGCTGAAGGCCTTCTCCAGCAAGTAATCCTTGGCAGCGGGAGTAAGATTCAGCTCGTGTCCCTTGGAGGCCAGGCGGCGCGCGATGGCGCCCACCTCCAGATCGATGACCTTCCGGATGTCCTCACGCTGCAGCGACCGGAAGACCACGATGTCGTCCAGGCGGTTCAGGAATTCGGGCCGGAAGGTCTTTTTCGCGATCTCCAGGATGCGGTCCCGCATGCCACTCTCCTCCTGTGCGGAGTCGCCTGCGGAGAATCCCAGGCTGGAGGGCCGGGAAAAGCGCTGGGCGCCGGCGTTGGAGGTCATGACGATGATGGAATTGCGGAAGGAGACGGTGCGTCCCAGCCCGTCGGTGAGTTGTCCCTCCTCAAAAATCTGGAGGAGGATATTGCTCACGTCGGGATGGGCCTTCTCCAGCTCGTCCAGCAGGACGACGCTGTAGGGATGGCGGCGGATCTTCTCGGTGAGCTGGCCGCCTTCCTCATAGCCCACATATCCGGGAGGCGCGCCCACAAGACGGGAGACGTTGTATTTGTCCATGTATTCGGACATGTCGATGCGGATGAGGGCATCGGGGTCCCCGAACATGGACTCGGCCAGCTTCTTGGCCAAGTAGGTCTTTCCCACGCCGGTGGGTCCCAGGAAGAGGAAGGTTCCGATGGGCCTGCGGGGGTCCTTGAGGTCGGCGCGGGAGCGTCGCAGGGCGCGGCAGACCGTCTGGATGGCCTGATCCTGTCCAATGATGGTCTTCCGGAGCTCCTCCTCCATCTTCAAGATGCGGCGGACCTCCTTCTCGGCCATGCGGGTGAGCGGAATGCCGGTCATGGAGGCCACCACGGCGCGGATGTCGTCTGCGGTGATCTCCCTGCGCTCCTGGGCCTTGTCGGCCTTCCACTGGTTCAGCAACTCCTCGCGCTTCGACTGCAACTCCTTCTCACGCTGACGGAAGTCTCCGGCCTCCACGAAGTCCTCGCGCATGACGGCGTTCAGCTTCTTGGTGCGCAGCTCCTCCAGTTCATGGTCAAGGGCCGTGGTGTCGGGCCTGCGTCGCTCGGGATGGATCCGGGAGCGGGCGCCGGCCTCGTCCAGCACGTCGATGGCCTTGTCGGGGAAGAAGCGGGCGGGGATGTACCGGTCGGCCAGGCGGACAGCCAGACGAATGGACTCCTCCGGGTAGACGACACCGTGGTACTCCTCGTATTTGGGTTTCAGCCCCTCCAGGATCTTCACCGTGTCCTCCGTCGTGGGCGGATTCACCAACACCGACTGGAAGCGCCGCTCCAGGGCGGCGTCCTTCTCGATGCTCTTCCGGTATTCGTTCATGGTGGTGGCGCCGATGGCCTGGATCTCGCCCCGGGAAAGAGCGGGCTTCATGATGTTGGCGGCATCCATGGTGCCCTCGCCCGCGCCGGCGCCCACCATGGTGTGGATTTCATCCAGGAAGAGGATCACGTTGCCCGCATCCTGGGCCTCCTTCAACACCGCCTTCAGGCGCTCTTCAAACTGTCCGCGATACTTGGAGCCGGCCACCAGCAGGGTCAGGTCCAAAGCGATCACCACGTTGTTGGAGAGGTTCTCTGGGACCCGGCCCTCCACGATGGCCTGGGCCAGACCCTCCACGATGGCGGTCTTGCCCACACCGGCCTCGCCGATGAGCACCGGGTTGTTCTTGGTGCGGCGAGAGAGGATCTGGATCACCCGCTGGATCTCCTGGGCGCGGCCCACCACGGGATCCAGCTTTCCCTGGCGCGCCAGCTCCGTCAAATCCCGTCCGTATGTCTTCAGGGCGCTCATGCGCCCCTGGGCGCCACGGCCGGCGCCGGGGCGAGCCCCCTCCTCCACGGAGGCGCTCTCACGGTCCCCGGCATGCTTGCGACGCGGAGGCGGCTGGTTGTCGTCGGAGTCATCGCCGCGCGCATCGTCAGGCCCCTTCTCCACGTCGTCGGCGGTGTCCTCCGGGACATAGCGGGGATCCAGACTCTGATAGACCCACTTGCGCAAGGCATCATAGGTCACGCCACGTGCTCTCAGGATCCTCGCGGAATGGCTCCCGCCTTCCTTCAGGATGGCCAGGAGGATCTCCTCGATGGCGATGAAGTGGAAGCCCAGGCTCACGGCCTCCGCCACGGAAAGCTGCAATACCTTGCGGGCGCGAATGGACAACTCCAGCTTGTTGCTGGGGGAAGAGGAAGCAGAGGCGCTCTCCGGCTTCTTCAGCTCCAGGAGCAACTCCGCGCACACCGCCTCGGCATCCACGTCCAGAGACTTCAGAAAAGACTGGGCGAAGGTGGAGGCGTTGGGGGATTTCAGGATTGCCAGGAGCAAATGCTCCACCCCCACATAGTTCTGGCCATAGGTCCGTGCCAACCGCGCCGACAGGTCAATGACCTGCTTCGCACGCGGAGTAAGGCTGGACTGGTTGATGGATTCGTCAGGCATATAGTCTTCCAATGATTCTTGTTGCGGGGAGCACACGCCACGGTCGTGGCGAGACTCCGGGAAACCGACGTTCCACACCCTCGCGCGGGCGCGACGCGCAGGCGCCACACCCCGCCAGGGGGGAGAAAGTCCGCTTAATATACTCCCAAGAGAAACGCCGGATACCACGCGGACATCAAATTTATAGCAGATTCCGTGCCAATAGGACACAAAAAAACAAGAAAGAAAAAGCGTGGCCGCTCCGCGGGGACTCCGCCGCCCGGGCGGCTGTGCCGTGGATGCCACTCGCCACCGACGCCCGGAGCCCCCCCCCCTGCCTCCTCCCTGCCTTATCTGACGCCAAGTTTCAGTGTTGCACTGCCGTCGTTTCCCGGGTTCCAAAGCAGAAGACTATGGATTCCCGGTGGGAGGGAGATTTTTTCTCCTGTTTTTTGCAATCCGCGATATTCTCCGTCCACGTAGAGATGTGCCTCTGCGGGGCGGAATCGAAGTGTGAATTCCAGGGCATCCTGTCCGGGAAGGAGATGATAATCGCCCGGTGCGGGCTCCAGGAAGAGGGTTCCTGCGAAGGTTTCGCCTGTTTTTGCCGCCTTGCAGAGCGTACAGGGCGCCAGGGGAATTCCGACCACGGCGGTCCCCTCCTGGAGCTCCTGGCAGAATCGCGAAGGCGCCAGGCCGCTGCGGGCGCAGAGGGCTCGTTTTTCCCAGAGAGGGGCTTCTCCGGCGGGTGCGCCAGTGTCCTCGGGAGGCCACTGTGGCGGATCGTCCCCGCAGAGAAGCTGGAGGATCGCGCCGGCGGCGGGGGCGGCGGCGGCGACACCCACCAGCGCGGGGGAGGCGGTGCCATCCTTGTTGCCGTACCAGACGCCGACGGTCCATTTGGGAGTCACGGCGAAGCACCAGGCATCGCGGTTTCCCTGGGACGTGCCGGTCTTCCAAGCCACATCCCATTGGGGCGCGCAGGGAAGCGGATTGGTGCGAAGCATCTTCAACACCATCTGCCGCACGCCACGGTTCCAGAGAGGCGTCCGGGGAGGCAATGCAACCTCCTCCACAATTTCGTCGTCCTCCAGCCAATGCAATTCCGGGGGCGCATCCGCCAGCCGGGCATAGGCGGCGGTCAGTCCCACGAGGGTGCTTTCGCCGCCGCCAATGGCCAGGGAGAGCCCGTAGAAGGACTCTCCGGGGGCGACGGTCCGCCGAGGCGTCCGAAGGAGCCCCATTCCCTGGAGGAGCGCCTGGAAACGTGGGACCCCAAGCTGGCGAAGAATCCGGACTGCGGGGGTATTGAGGGAATCCGCCAAGGTGCGGGACGCGGGGACCCATCCGCGGAAGTCGCCGTCGTAGTTTCCGGGTCGGTAATCCCGGAGGGCGAGGGGGGCGTCCAGGACCTTCGTGTCCTGGCAAAGAAGTCCTCCGTGGATCGCCTCCCCGTAGAGGAAGGGCTTCCAGGCTGAGCCGGGGGAGCGCCAGGCGCGGGACGCGTCCACGGCGCCCGTCCGGGGCTCCGCAAAATCCAGGGTGCCCACGCAGGCGCGGACCTTGCCAGTGGCATTCTCCACCACCACGGCGGCGGCATCCCGCACCTGCGGAAGAGTCGCCTGTCCTGCGCGGAGGGTCCAGAGGACCTCCTGCTGCAGCTGGGAGTCCAGGGAGAGGTGGTATTCGGTGCGCCCGGGCCGTGCGGCACGGGCGGTCGAAAGGAAGTGCGTGTCAACCATGCGGGGCCAGCAAGGCGTCTCGAAGCGCCGGTAGCGCAGGGGTTCCTGCCGGACCTCCCGGGCCTCCTCCTCTGTAAGGGCGCCATTCCGCACCAGCAGGTAGAGCACGGTCTCGCGACGGCGGAGGGCGGCATCGGGATAGCGGTCGGGGCGGTACCACTCCGGCCCCTGGGGAAGCCCCGCAAGAAGCACCATCTCGCCGCGGTTCAACTCCCAGGCATGACGCCCGAAATAGTATTGCGCGGCGGCCTCGATGCCGTAGAGTTTTCCTCCGTAGGGGAGGAGGTTGAAGTAGCGCTCCAGAATCTCCTCCTTGGTGTGGGAGCGCTCCCACTGCCACGCCAGGAGCATCTGGCGCACCTTGTAGGAAAGGGTGCGGCTGCGTCCCGTGTAGGCGGTCATCACCTGCATGGTGATGGTGGAGGCCCCGGAGACAATCCGTCCGTTCCAAAGCATCTGCAGGAACGCCCTGCCCCCCGCCCGCAGGTCCACGCCGTCGTGCTCCCAGAACCGGCGGTCCTCCACCGCCAGCAGAAAGCGGATCATCTCCCGGGGGATCTGCTCGTAGCGGACAGGGAAGCACCAGCGGTAGTCGTAGCCCCTGTCAACATGGACCAAAGCCCCCGCTGCGTCGTAGTAGCAGACGCATGGCGACTCCCGCTCCAAGGCCCCCAACGGCATGCGGACCAGACGCACCGACAGGTCCCAAATCATCCAGAGCCCGAGAGCCAGGACCGGCAACAACGCGCAAAATGCCGCCAGACGCCGGCGCCCCCTGCGGACGCCGGCGCCCTTCCCCGAATGGATCGCGGTTGACTTCAAGGGCAATCCGCCTCCTCAAGGAACGGCCTGGATTCGGGACTCCCCGGGGAGCTCTTGAGCCCGCAGCTCCGGACGATACATGGACTCCAGGGAGACCGGCGTCGCTGCAAAGTCGCCGGGAGTGACCACCCGTGCGCGATAGACAACCACACTCTCCGTGCCGGTGCCCACATACGAGGCATCCCCGAAGGCCAGGAAACGGTCGAAGCGGTTTTCCAGGCGCTCCAGGGGGGAGCCGCTCCTGCCGCGCTCCCAGGCGTGGAAGACGCGGGAGCCATTCCGGAGGGCTTCATCCTCGATCTCCAGGCATCCGGGAAGCATGTCGCAGAGGACAAAGACCTCCACTCCGGGATTGTGGAAGCGGAGGCGCAGGCGCACCTGCACCAGCTCCCCCACCTTCAGGGAACGCCCCGCAATGGGTTTGCCAGACTCGTCCAGATACTCCCGATGCACCTCAAGCCCCTGGGTGAAGGCCTCGGGCGCCTCGGGGACAATCCGGTTGCGAAGGGCAATCCACACAGGGCACTCCCCCGCATTCTTCAGGCGGTATTCGCCCGGCGCGGCCCGCCGGAAACCGTTCTCCAGGACCATGTCTTGTCCGGATCCGGGCCCACGGAGGCTGACGGCGAACTTTCCGGCCTGTGGCTCCAGGCACTGTGAGAGCCCCAAGGCCGCCCAGGCGTTCTCCTGGGTAGTGCCCCAGTGTCCCCCGGCGCCGCGCGCCTGAAGGAGTCGTTGCGCCAAAGCGGGAATGGCGACGTGCCCCGGTGCCACCTGCTTCAGGAGCCAGAGCCCCATGCCCAGACGACGAACCCGGGAGTCCAATCCCGCGAAGGACCCAGTTCCCTCCAGGGCATCCACATTGGCCAGCGCCTTTTCCAGAAGGACGGCGCCCTCTGCGGCGCGGCCGCCCTTCAGGAGACAGACCGCCTTCAGGAAAACCGCAAAGGAATCCGGATGCTGGTCGGGAAGAAGTCCTGCATACGAGGCGCCTGCGCGGGGATTTGCAAAGACGAGGACCAAATTCCCCAGGGCCCGGAGGCAGGGATCCTCGCCCGTGAGATTGAGGAGTCCGCGGAGATTCTGCTCCATGGAGGCCTGCCATTCGACGGGGAAGTCAAAGCCGCGCTCCCGGGCTTCCAGAAGGAAAAGATAGGCAAAGAGACTTCCCTCCAGCCAAGGCTCCCGGGCGCCGTCCCACATGGCGAACCATCCGTTGGCGCACCGCTTTGCGGCCAGATCCCGGATGGTCTGGCGAATCCGGTCTGCGGCGCTGGCCTCATAAGCCTCCGGGAGCATTCCGACGTGGACCAAATCGCGGACGGCCAGCAATGGGAATGCTGCGGCCACGGTCTGCTCCAGGCAACCGTAGGGATACTGCGCCAGCCACTGGAGGGCACCGGAGATCGCCAGCGCGGGGCTCCCCGCCTCCAGGGAACCGAAGTCGCCCACGAGACAGACCCGCTCCTCCCCGGGAGCCAGGATCTCAAAGGCGGTGGTCTCCACGGCGGGCCAGGGAGTGCGCACCACCAGGGTGTTCTCTTCGCGGAAGACCTGTCCGCCTGCGGAAAGCTCCGCCGTCACGCGAAGGTGTCCCTCCCCGCTCCCGGCGCGGACCATCAGAGAGGCACGGCCGACGCCCTTTTCCCCCAGGGAGAAAGAACCCTCCGACGCGGAGGAGGAAAGCACCTCGCCATTCTCCACCGCCACACGCCACTTCGCCTCGCCGGCGGGCAGCCGGTGATTGGCCGCCTGGAGGGAGATCTGCAGGATATCGCCCGGCGCCACGGCACGGGGGCCGCTGAGGGTCAGAGTCGCATCCCGCCGCATCGTCAGGGAGCTCTCGGCGGATCCCACCGCATCGTGTCCCGCCGCCACCGCCATAAGGCGAAGACGTCCGGTGAAAACAGGCAGAGTCACCCTCCCCCGGGCCACGCCGTCCTCGCCGGCGGAGAGCCACCCCAGGCAGAAGAGCGCGGATTCGGGGAGTTTCTCGCGCTTCGCGGCAAGGAAGCGCGCCAGCGCACTGGCGCCATCGCCGCCCGTCTTCTCCGTGCCGCCATTCAGAATGGGGTAGAGTTTTCCGTAGCTATCCACCGTCCAGGGCTCTCCCTGGTCATCACCATAAAGTCCCCGGAAGGGATCCGGGGTCTTGTAGCCCGTGAGGGCAAGAATGCCCTCGTCCACGCCCCAGACCAACACCCGCCCGGAGCAGGCGGCGCCGCTCCTGGCATTGGCGAGGGTCGCCTGGAGTTCGACGGTTTCGCCGGGGGCGGCCTCCCCGGGGGCATCCAGGCGGACACGGAGGAGGCGTCCCTCCTGGCGGACGGGCAGCTTCGCCACGCCCTCCAGCAGACGGGGATCGGAGGACTCGTCCTCCCGGCACGCCACCGTAACCACCGCAAACCAGGCGCCTTTGCGCAGGTCTTCAGGAATCTCCACCTCGACACGGTTCTCGCCCGCCGCCACGGGGAAGGCGAGAGTCTGTCCGGCGCCGCGGAGTCCGGCGGCCACCACGCCCTGTCCCGGCAGGGCGCTCTGGAAGGTCAGGACCGCTTTTTGGCCGGGAAGATACTCCTCGCGGTCAAGTTCGAAGACCAGGCGCCGTGGATCCTTCAGGCGCTGTCCGCCCTCGTTGGCCTCATGCCAGAAAGTGAAGTCCAGGCGCGGGCGTCCCTGTTCATCCTGGACCAGGAGCCGGTAGGAGCCGGGGGCGACTCGTTCGGGGAAGGAGAGCCAACCCTCTTGGAGCAGGAGGGCTCCCTCCTGGGCCAGAGCCTCCTGGCGTTCCCAGACCCGCTGAAGGGATCCATCCCGGCCCTCCTTCAGCAGATAGCGCCAATCCTGCCGGAAGAGCTTCCAGGAAAGGCCCCGCCCCTCCAGAGAAACCTCCTGCCCCCGGGGGGTCACGCCCACCAGCTTCACCCGGCACTCCGACTGGCCGTCACCAGAGGGCTTCCAAGCGCCCACGTAGCACTCCGTCGCGTGGTAAAGAATGCTCCGGGAGGCGGTGACACCCCGCTGTCCGCCGCCAGGCAGGCAGGTGGCCGTGATGTTTACCTGCACCGGCGCCGTCACACAATCGGGAAGCCTCGACAATGCGATTTCACCCTGGAAATTGCCCTCGCCATCCGTGGCCAGGGCGGCGGAGCCGGAAGTCGCGGGGCACTGCCGTGCCTCCCCGCAGCCAAAGAAAAACTCATCGTAGCCCTTGGGGGAGAAAGCCTTGTAGAGACACGCGGCGGAGACTTTGCACTCCCCGCCCGCGACGGGCGCGCCGTAATAGTATTCCGCTCTGCCACTGACCTTCACCCGGGGGGATTCGCCGCCGGCCACCTCGCCTTCCAGGGAGACCCACACCCGGTCCGGCAAGGCCTCGCCAACCTGGAAGAAGACAGTCTCCAGGGCATCGTCCTTTCCAGGGAGGCCCATCCGAGTCTGGTAGAGCCCAAGGGGCGCAGTCTCGGAAATCCGCCACGCCAGGGAATAGAGCCCATCCGCGTCGCCAGCCACCACGCGCTTCTCCACACACTGTCCCCGGGGATCCCGCAACTGGAACTCCATGGGCGCGGAAGAGACGGCAAGGCCCGCCGCATCCCGGAGGATGGCGTGGACGCCCAGCTCCTCGCCGGGACGGCAGATCTCCCGCTCGGGGAAGAGGAAGGCCTCCATGGGGCCATCGTTTTCCGGCGTGCCATAGCAATTGCAGAAAGCGCGGTCTCCATCCAGGCTAGCCAGGATGAGAGCGGGTGAGTCTCCCTTGTCCGCCAAGGGCGTCAACGGGATCCGCGCGATTCCCTGTCCATCGGTAACGGCCTCGCCCAGCAGCTGTTGTTTCTCGCTATAGAGGCGCACCCGCGCGCCGGGCAGCACCCGCTGGTCCTGCAGGGAGCGCACGGCGACCACGGCGTCTTGGGGGAAGAGAGTCGCGGAGATGCCCAAGTCAGAGACCAGCACCATGGTGGGCTCGCCCGAATAATCGCCGGAGTCGCCCCTGGAGTCGGCTATGCGCAGCATGTAGATGCCCGGCTTCCGGGGAATCCCGATCTTCTCCAGATCCAGATCCACCCGCTCCCGGCGATTCTTCTCCAACTTGACCGGGAGCTCGGTCCGGGCGACCAAGCGGGAATACTGGCGGTTCCAACTATTGTCCAAAAAGGAAAGGAGACGGTTCTCGTAGGGCTCGTAAACCGACACGCTCAGGTTGCCCTTCAGGTTCTCCACATTCACGGGGAAGGCCCACCGGGGGGAAGAGAGCGTGAACTGTTCGCCCCGGATCCCCAGCTTGGCGGAGGAGGGATGGTCCACACCAACCACCACGGCGGAGGCGCTCTCGCCACCATTCTTCACGGTGACCACATAGAGCTGGCCGGCCTCAAATTCCCCCCCGAGCTCCACGGTCGCCCCATAGGAAAAGCAATGAAAACCATCCTTGAGAGGCGGCTCAAGAAAGACATCCTTCTCGTTGACATCCAGACATTTGCTGAATTTCAAAACGAGGTATCTTCCGCTGGATTCCCACTTCACCCTCTGAATCGTCAACGGGAGATGCCCGCCCTTTTCCACCCCCTCCTGGGCCGGGACTTCCCCCGGCACGGCGACGGGGGCTTCATTCTCATTCGCAACCTCCTCCACAGGAGCCGGATTCACGGATATCTCCGGCGCCGTTTCCGGCGCCCTTCCGGGTGCGGCGGATGACGGCTGCGGAAGGGGACGCGGCGGGCGTCCGCAGGGCGCCTGACGGCTCCTCCTCCAGAAATAGAAATTCCCCGCCAGAGACACGACAAGCAACAACACGACGAGAGTGCAGCACACCCCCCGGATTCCCCGATTCATTCTCCCAAACCTCCCTGAAGAAACACCCCATGACACACCCGTGCCATAACACGACAAGTCTTTTCCGCACAACCGGAAACGACACTCCGAAACGCCCCTCGGAACATCCCGTCGCTCCTCCCTCCACCCCCTTCCCCTCTCGACACGCAAAACGACGGTCCAATCCGGAAGGCGACCGAGCGCAGACGACGAAATCCCCTGTTCCTCGGAACAGCGAAAATAATGTATTTCACCCGCCAGGCCCCACCCGGCTGAAAGCCCGAAAAAACGGGAAAAAACCGGGGAATGATTTCACCCAAGCTCCCCCCTCCCGTTTCCGGAACAGAAGGCTAACCTAACGGATTCCGGCCTTGTTGAGACGGTAATTCATCATGCGGGGGGAGACTCCCAGCTCCCGCCCAGCGGCGGCGCGGTTTCCGTCGTGGCGCTTGAGGGCGCCCTCCAGGATCTTCTTCTCCACGGCGGCCAGCTGTTCCTCCAGCGTCTGGTGTTCGTCGGGACGATAGGGATCCTCGGCAAACTCGGGCCGCTGCAGCGTAGGCGGCAGATTATATCCATGGATCACGTCGTCTTTTGCCGTGAGCACGGCGCGCTCCATGCAATTCTCCAGCTCGCGGACATTTCCCGGCCAAGCATAAGCTTGCAGCATATTGGCCGCGGGGGAGGAAATGCGGGTGATTCGCTTGCCGTACTTCGCGCTGAGCTTGCTGAGGAAATGCTGCGCCAGCAGAATGATGTCGCCGCCCCGCTGATTGAGGTCGGGCATGCAAATGGGGAAGACGGAGAGGCGGTAGTAGAGGTCTTCGCGGAAAAGCTTCTTCTCCATGAGATCCTCCAGATTCCGGCTGGTTGCCGCCAGGAAGCGTACATCGCTGTGGAGCTCTTCGTTGGACCCGACACGGCAGAATGTGCGTTCCTGCAGGAAACGCAACAGCTTCACCTGCACGGGGATGCTCAAATCGCCTATCTCATCCAGGAAGAGGGTCCCCCCGTCGGCGGCCTCCGCCCGCCCAATGCGGCGCTCCCGGGCGTCGGTGAAGGCGCCCCGCTCGTGTCCAAAGAGCTCGGACTCCACAAGGGCCTCCGGCAGGGCGGCGCAATTCAGGACCACGAAGGGTTTGTCCTTGCGGGGGGAAAGCCCCTGGATGGCCTTGGCCACCAGCTCCTTGCCCGTGCCGCTGCCGCCCCGGATCAACACCGTGGCGCCGCTGCCGGCCACCTGGTGAATCTGCTCGTAGACATCCCGCATGGCCTGACAATTGCCGATGAGCCGCCCCGGATTGCTGGGGAGCATGTCCCGCAGCTGGCGGTTCTCCTCCATCAGGGCTTCCCGCTCCGCACACTCCTCACGACAGGCGGCCGCGGCCTCCGCCGTGATGTTGGCAATGACCTCCAGAAACGCCACGTCCTTCACCAAGGCGCTGGTGTCCGAGCGCATCGCGCAGTCCACGGACAGAGTCCCCACCACCTGCCCCAGATAAATCAGCGGCACACAGATAAAGGACAACGCCTCGTTGCCTGCACGGCTCCGGGTCTTGTTCAGGAAACGACGGTCCTTCCGCACATCCAGGACCACCTCCGTCTTGCCCGTCTTGGCCACCAACCCCGTGATGCCCTCGCCAATGTGGTACCGCCCCAAGGCACGCTCCTCCGCGTTCAAACTGTGGGTCGAAGCCTCGATCCGAAGCTCGTCACCCTCCAACAGCGCGAAGGTGCCGCGCATCATCCCCAGGTTCCTCTCCAAAACCTCAATGACCTCCTCCAGAAGACGACGTACATTCCGCTCGCGGACCACAACGGAGGTCACTTCCTGCAAAATCGATATCTCTTTGGAAATCATGGAGGAAAGAAGGGAAAGGAAAAAGGGGGGGAAAGAAGGTTTCAGGAAGGAGCAACCACCATGCCAGCGGCTGCGTCCGACAGGGAAATGTAATCCATTGACGCGCATTCATTACATTTCCTGTAATGTCTTCGGAGGCATTTTTCCGCCCCTCGTCTGGCACGCCCCTTGCTCTTTTTGCATCAAAAGTCATCCCGGCAAGAATCCCCACCTCCTCCATGAAAGACGACTCCCACAATGAGAATCCCGCCCCCCTGCTGGACCGCGGGCGCGCCCCGAAGGCCCGCCGTGGCGTTGCGGCGGGTGTTTCCCGAGTGGCTGACGCCCCCCGGAAGGGTGGAGCCGCCGCGACGGAGAAACCCTCTGCCAAACCCGAGTGGATGACCATCCACATCCTGGGCGCCATGGAGGAAGTGGTTGGCGAGTCTTCCATGGAAGGCATCACTTTCGTTGCCGATGCCGCAGCCCCCGGCGACTGCCGGGAAGTCCGCGGCGGAAGGGCGCTCATCCTCACATTCCCGGGGAAAGACTTCGCCAGCGTCGTCGCCGCAGGCTCCGCCTACGCCTACGACCCCGCCGGCGAACTCCTCCACCGACCCACAAACCCCGCGAAAAGAATCCTCCCCGACACCTCCGAGGAAAAGACCCTCAAACGGCTCGTCCGGGAACACGTGGCAGTCACCAACTCCCCAAGGGCAAAGGAACTCCTGGAAGACTGGAAAAACCAGCGCGGGAACTTCGTGAAGATTGAGGCGACAGGATCTTGAAGGGCGATTACAAGAAATGTAGCAATCGCCTTTTAATCTTACATATTTTGTAAAACACAGGAGGTGTTTTTCCCTGAATTCCAGGAAAACCACCCACTGCGGCATATATTTTGCTTTCCCGCCCGACAGCGGGAGCAACAAGGGGGGGGAGAATGCCCCTGCCCGTCTCCGCCCACGCCCGCTCCTTTTTCCCCGCCGGCATTGTGTGCCTGGGGAATTTCCGGCCTGTTTTCCGGACCCTGCGGCGTGCCGGACGTCGTTTTTTTTTGTGTTTCTCCGATTCCGGTCCCCGATCCCACCCCAACGTTTCCGAAGCATTGTTTCAAGATGAGCCAGTACATTGATTCCGTCCTCGCGGATGTCCGCGCCAAGAACGCCGACCAGCCTGAGTTCCTGCAGGCCGTGGAGGAGGTTCTGACCACCCTCGCCCCCGTCATCGACGCCAACCCCGCCTACCAGAGCCAGTCCATCCTGGAGCGCCTGGTGGAGCCCGAGCGCATCATCCTGTTCCGTGTCCCCTGGGTTGACGACAAGGGCATCGTCCGTGTGAACCGCGGCTATCGTGTGCAGTTCAACTCCGCCATCGGCCCCTTCAAGGGCGGCCTCCGCTTCGACCCCACCGTGAACCTCTCCGTCCTGAAGTTCCTGGGCTTCGAGCAGGTCTTCAAGAACTCCCTGACCACCCTGCCCATGGGCGGCGCCAAGGGCGGCAGCGACTTCAACCCCAAGCAGAGCCCCCACACCCCCGGCGTGCGATGCAGCGACATGGAGGTCATGCGCTTCTGCCAGAGCTTCATGAACGAGCTTTTCCGCCACATCGGCCCCGACACCGACGTGCCCGCCGGCGACATGAACGTGGGCGGCCGCGAAATCGGCTATCTCTTCGGCGCCTACCGCCGCATCCGCAACGACTGGACTGGCGTGCTGACCGGCAAGGGACTCTCCTTCGGCGGCTCCCTGATCCGTCCCGAGGCCACCGGCTACGGTTGCGTCTACTTCGCCCAGAACATGCTGGCTGTGAAGAAGGGCACCTTCGACGGCAAGGTCTGCGCCGTCTCCGGCGCCGGCAACGTGGCCGGCTTCGCCGCCCAGAAGCTCATGGAGCTGGGCGCGAAGGTGGTGACCCTCTCCGACCGCTCCGGCGCCCTCTATGTCGAAGGCGGCATCACCCCCGAGACCCTCTCCCTGATCATGGAGCTCAAGGGTGTCCGCCGCGGCGAGCTCAGCGAGATCGTCAAGGATGTCCCCGGCGCCAAGTTCTTCCCCAAGGCCCGCCCCTGGCAGGTCGTCTCCCACGTGGACTGCGCGTTCCCCTGCAGCCGCCAGAACGAGCTGGACGGATCCGACGCCAAGTACCTGCTTGCACACGGCTGCACGCTGGTGGCCGAGGGCGCCAACATGCCCTCCACCCCCGAGGCGGTCGAGGCCTTCCTGGAGGCCAAGATCCTCTACGCTCCCGGCAAGGCCGCCAACGCCGGCGGTGTCGCCACCAGCGGCCTGGAGATGACCCAGAACTCCGAGCGCCTCTCCTGGAGCGCCGCCGAAGTCGACGGCAAGTTGAAGGGCATCATGGGGGCCATCCACGACAACGCCTACCAGGCCGCCGCCAAGTACGGCCATGAGGGGAACTATGTCATGGGCGCCAACATCGCCGGCTTCACCAAGGTTGCCGACGCCATGCTGGCCCAGGGCGTGTAGGATTCCCCCTCCCCCACGGCACATCCGAGGCGGGGCGCCCGGCGCATCCGGATTCCCCGCCCGACTCCCCTGCCGCCCACGGCGACCCCGCCGGGCACGCGGCAGGGGTTTTCCTGTCCTGCAACCTCCCCCGGGAGAACACGCCGGCCGCACACACACGCAGTCGCCGGAGCTCCTCCCCGGGAGTCGCGGGACGGACTATCCCCCCTCCCAAGTTATGCACAAGATCCTCAAAAAACAACAGCTTTCGGAGAACGTCTTCCTGCTGGAAGTGGAGGCGCCCCTCATCGCCCGCGAACGGAAGGCCGGACAGTTCATCATCCTCATGGTGGACCAGGAGCTAGGGGAGAGAATCCCCCTCACCATCGCCGACGCCGATCCCGAGAGGGGCACCATCACCCTTATTTTCCAGAAAGTCGGCGCCACCACCACGCGCCTGGCCGCCCTGGGCGTCGGGGACGCCATTCCCGCCATCCTGGGCCCCCTGGGACGGCCCACCGCCATCCGCGGCGAGAATGGCGAGAAGCCGGGCCGCGTGGTCTGCGTAGGCGGCGGAATCGGCGTGGCCCCCATGCACCCCATTGCCCAGGCCCTCAAGGCCGCCGGGAACCAGGTGACAATCATCATGGGCGCACGCAACAAGGGCCTCTTCGTCATGGAAGAAGAGATGCGGCGCATCGCCGGCGACCGTCTGATCCTCATCACCGACGACGGCTCCTCCGGGCGGAAGGGCGTGGTCACCGACCCCCTCAAGGAACTTTGCCAGGCCGGCGAGGTTGACGAAGTCATCGCCATCGGGCCGCCCATCATGATGAAATTCTGCGCCCTGGCCACCAAGCCCTTCGGCGTCAAGACCACCGTTTCCCTCAACACCATCATGATTGACGGCACGGGCATGTGTGGCGGCTGCCGCGTCACCGTAGGCGGCAGGACTCGCTTCGTCTGCGTGGACGGTCCCGAATTCGATGCCCACGAAGTGGACTGGGACCAGATGATCCAGCGCATGGGCGCCTTCAAGCCCCAGGAAGCCCAGGCACGCGAACACCTTTGCAAAGCAGGACTCTTCACGAAATGACTCCCAAGGAAAAAATGGCGATCCCCCCCCAGGCCATGCCGGAACAGGAACCGGGGATCCGCGCGCACAACATGAAAGAGGTCGCCCTGGGCTATACCCCCGCCCAGGCACAGCTGGAGGCCTCCCGATGCCTCCACTGCGCCAACCGCCCCTGCGTGGAGGGCTGCCCCGTCGCAATCGACATCCCCGCCTTCCTGGAACAGGCCTCCACAGGCGACTTCGCCGGTGCCCTGGCCACCATCCGGAGAAGTTCCCTGCTTCCCGCAGTATGCGGGCGCGTCTGCCCCCAGGAGAAGCAATGCCAAAAAAACTGCACCGTGGGAAAAATCTTCAAGGACGTTGACAAGGCCGTGGCCATCGGGCGCGTGGAGCGCTTCTGCGCCGACCTGGCGACACAACAGCCCGAAAGCGCCCGGGACACCGCCCCCGAAAAGGCCCCCGCGACAGGGCGGCGCGTCGCCGTCATCGGCTCCGGCCCCGCCTCCATCACCGTGGCCGCCGACTGCGCCCGCGCCGGGCACGAGGTCACCGTCTTCGAGGCCTTCCACCAACCCGGCGGAGTGCTCGTCTACGGCATCCCCGAATTCCGTCTCCCCAAGGCCATCGTCCACCGGGAGATCCAGGGCCTGCGGAATCTGGGCGTCCATCTGGAGACCAACTATGTGGTAGGCCGCACCAGGAAGCTCACCGACCTCATGGAGAAGGACGGCTTTGACGCCGTCTTCGTGGGCGCCGGCGCCGGATTGCCCAAGTTCATGGACATCCCCGGCGAAAACCTCACCGGAGTCTTCAGCGCCAACGAATACCTCACCCGCGCAAACCTCATGAAGGCCTACCGCGAAGGCGAGGCGGACACCCCCTACTGGCACGGAAAGCGCGTGGCGGTCCTGGGTGGCGGAAATGTGGCCATGGACGCCAGCCGAATGGCATTGCGCCTGGGCGCCGAGAAGGTCTACCTGGTCTACCGCCGCTCCCTGGTGGAGATCCCCGCCCGGAAGGAGGAGATCCACCACGCGCAGGAAGAAGGCGTGGAATTCCGCACTCTCCAGAACGCCAAACAGATCCTCGGCGATGAACAGGGGCGCGTCCGCGCCTTGGAGTGCCTGAAATACGAGCTGGGCGAACCCGACGCCTCCGGGCGGCGCTCCCCCGTGGAAATCCCCGGCAGCGAGTTCACCCTGGATGTGGACACCGTCATCGTCGCCGTGGGCAACGGCTCCAATCCCCTCATCTCCGCCACCACCCCCGGCCTGGAAATCAACAAGAGAGGGAACATCGTGGTGGATCCCGAGACCAACGAGACCTCCATCCCCGGCGTCTTCGCCGGCGGTGACATCGTCCTGGGAGCCGCCACCGTCATCCTCGCCATGGGGGAGGGCCGAAAGGCCGCCCGCGGCATCAACCGGTATCTGGACCGGCACTGAAAAGTCCCAGGCATCCCCCCGGAAAACGGCCCCGCGGCCCCCTGCCGCAGGGCCGTTTTCCGTGTACAAGGCCGCACATGGAAATCCCTACGTTGAGTCACAGGCCGAGAGGCACGATTTGCGTGAACAGGCGAGGCATCATCCGACAGGGGGGCAGGCATTACAGTACATGCCCATGGCGAGCACTTCCGAACAGAAGAAAAAAGAAGAGGAGGCCAAGAAGACCCATGTCTACCTGGTAACGGGCACCAACAGCGCCCGCGTCCACGCCCGCGCCGAGGAGCTCTTCCGATTGCTGGCGGGAGAATCGCCAGACGAATTCTCCGTGGATATCATTTCGGAAGGCGACGAGTCCCCCGCCTCCCAGATGCTTCCAAGGGTCATCAGCTCCCTCCGGGAGCCGCCCTTCATGAAGAGGGACAACAAGACCATCTGGCTCAAGCGCTTCCAGTACTTCTCCACCTCCGAGAAGGAGTCTTCAAACAATGAGGCGTCTTCGAGCAATGACAAGAAAGGGGATGGCACGCCGAAAAAGCCCCGCAAGCCCCGGAAGCCAGGCGCCCCCCCTGAGATTGAATTCAACGAAGACGAACCGGACCCCTTGGGTGTCCGCGCCCTGGCCAAGTTCCTGTACAAGTTCAAGCGCCCCGCTCAGGAGGGCGACCCGCCCACCCAGGACCCCCGACCCGAATTCCCCAAAGACATCTACCTGCTCCTGGAAGGAACGGGCTGCGCCAAAACCAGCCCCCTGTACGCCATCTGCCAGGGTCTCGGAAAGGCAGAAGACTGCGACCCGGCCAACGGTGACGCAAAAGCCAAAAAGCCAAAGCACTGGGAAACGGAGATGGCGACCATAATCGCCAACTGCGCAGCGCAGAAGGGCGTCACCATCTCCGCCGAAGCCCGCACCGCCATGGTGAACGCACTTGGCTGGAACCTTGCCTACGTTGACAAGGAGCTGGAAAAGCTGACCTGCTACATGGGTGGCGATGGCGCGACCCCCATCTCCGCAGAGGCCGTGCGACTCCTCTGCTCCACCTACGAGGCCCCGGAAAACTGGTCCCTGGGAGACCCCGTGGGAGCCCGCAACCTCTCCCTGGCCCTCTCCCTGACGGAGCAAATCGCCAGCGTCAGCAGAAAACCCTTGATCGACGCCCGAATGATCCTGTACGCCCTGGCAAAGCAGTTCCGCTACTACATGGCCCTCCGCCTCTGCCTGGCGGAAATGCATTTCCGCAACGGGCCCGCCCTGATGAACCATCTGGAGTCCCTCGATGCGAACGGCAAGAAGGACCTCGTGGAGAAATACGGCGAAGCCGTCGCCCAGAAGCCCTGGCGCATCAAAATCCTCGCCGACCAGTGCATGAACTACACTCCCCGGGAATTGCTGCGCGCCATCCAGCGTCTCCGGGACGCCATTTCCGCCATCAACAGCGGCGGCGCCTCCAACGAATTGCTGGTCCTGGAAAACTTTCTCTGTCAAACCCTGCCGAAGGAGGGCATCCGCCCATGAGCGAAACCGATAACAAGAGCCCGTTCGAGCGCAGCGTGGACGTGCTGATGTTGCTGAACGAGGCCATGAAGGAGAGCTACTCCGTGGACGAGGGCCTCCACAAGATCGTGGACCTGACCTGCCGCCTCATGGGGACCACCCAGGCGGCGCTGCTGATGCTGGACGAAGAGAAGGAGGCCTTCATCGTCCGGGCGCCCCTGGGCCTGGAGGGCACCCCGCTGAAAGACGGCGAGCCCCTGGAGCTGCCTGAGCGTCTCCAGAACATCCTCTTCCAGTTGCGCAGCACCCACCAGATCAACTACATCAACTCCGGCATCCAGGGGCTGAAATTCCCCATCATCGCCATGCCCATCTTCTTCAAGGGCAACCGCATCGGCCATCTGATCACCGGCGGGGCCACCGACCCGGAGCAGTCCCGGAACCCCATGCGCCGGAAACTCTTCTCCCTCCTGGGCCCCTTCGTCTCCCTCATCGTGGAGAACACCAAGGCCTCCGAGCTCCTGGAACAGCACTTCGCCCTCAACGACCTGGCGCCGCTGCTCTCCAGCTCCTCCAACGACGCCGCAAAGGCCACCAGCCAGCTCCTGGTCACCAGCGTCCGAAACCCCGGAAAGATGGTCCGCACCCTGGCCGACGCCTTCTACCGACGCCTCCGCAAGGCAGGCTTCAACAACGGGCACATCACCGTGGCAGCCAGCCAACTGCTGGAGGACATCGTCCACCCGCCCGCCGAGCCGGAGGCGGCGCCCGCCAAGGAAGAGCCGAAAAAATAAGCCATCCAAATTCCTTCCTTCCGGAGCCCCCCCCCCTCCGGCGCACCCTGAACCCCCTTTCCACTTTTTCCATACCGCCATGCCTCTTTGGGACGGACGCTTCCAGGAGGGCCCCGACGCCCTCGTCCTCAAACTCTCCGAATCCATCAGCTACGACCGGCGACTCTACCCCTTCGACATCCAGGGCAGCCAGGCGCACGCCAAGATGCTGGTGCGCCAGGGAATCATCCCCGCCGAGGACGGGGAGAAAATCCAGACGGGGCTGCTCCAGGTGCTCAAGGAGCTGGACGAAGGGATCTTCCCCTTCCGCACCGAGCTGGAAGACATCCACATGAATATCGAGAGCCGGCTCACCGAGCTCATCGGGCCCGCGGGCGCACGCCTCCACACTGGACGCTCCCGCAACGACCAGATCGCCACTGACGAACGGCTCTATCTGCGGCATGCCACCGACCAAATCCTATCGGATCTGCGGCACTTCCAGAAGGCCCTCTGGGCCCTCGCAAACCAGAACCGGGACGCCATCATGCCCGGATTCACCCACCTCCAGCACGCGCAGCCGATCCTCTTCGCACACCATCTGCTGGCCTATCTGGAGATGACCCGCCGCGACTGCCAGCGCCTCGCCGACACCCGCCACCGCATCAACCGGCTGCCCCTGGGCGCCGGAGCCCTGGCCGGCTCCACCCTCCCCCTCGACCGGGCCTTCGTGGCAAAGGAGCTGGGCTTCGAGGAGATCCTCCAAAACTCCATGGACGCCGTCGCCGACCGCGACGCCATCCTGGAATTCCTGGCCGACCTCTCCATCGTCGCAATGCATCTCTCCCGCCTGGCCGAGGACATCATCCTCTGGTTCAGCCAGGAGTTCGCTTTCATCGAAATCGGCGACGCCTTCACCACCGGCAGCAGCCTCATGCCCCAGAAGAAGAACCCCGACATGGCCGAGCTCACCCGCGGAAAGACCGGACGAGTCTACGGCGCGCTCATGGGACTGCTAACCACCATGAAGGGACTTCCCCTCACCTACAACCGGGATCTTCAGGAAGACAAGGAGGGCCTCTTTGACGCCATTGACACCGTGGAGCTGGTCCTCAAGACCCTCACCGCCATGATGGGCACCGTCAAGATCCGCCCGGCCCGCATGCTGCAGGCAGCCTCCGACCCCGCCCTCATGGCCACCGATCTGGCCGAGGCCCTGGTGCGCCAGGGAATCCCCTTCCGGGAGGCGCACCACCAGGTGGGGCGTTTCGTGGGCGCCTGCCAGTCCAGGGGGATCGCCCTGGACAAGGCCGACCTGGAGATGATGCGGGAATCCATCCCCACCGCCACCGGACAATTCCTCAAACTCTTCGACCCCGCCCACAGCACCGCCGCCCGCGACCTCATCGGCGGCACCGCGCCCCGGCAGGTCCGCGAACAGCTCCAGCGTTGGCAGACCCTCCTGGAGGAAGCCCTCCAGCCCTAGGGCCACACACACTCTTCCACACCCCACCCACCCGTCCGAAACACGAAACCATGAAAGCGCACGGTTCCCTCTGTCTGCTGTTCCTTCTCGGCCTCATGCTCCATGCCGGAGACTTCCGCTGGGTCAAGGCACCCTACCAGTGGCACGCCGGCGGCGTGGTCGCCACGAAAATCGTCGGACTCCATGGCGAGACCTTCCGGATCCACTACGCAAGCCGGCGCAAGGCGCCCATGAAGATCACCCTTGTGGACGCCTCCCAGACCCCACGCAGAAAAGCCCCCAGGACCGTGGTGGACTCCTCCCTCCTGGCCACCGCCGGATACCGGGAATTCTCCGGATACCAGCAGGCGTATCTCATCGTCGAGGGCGATCCCCGCGGGTGGGACGTCTCCCTGGATCTCTACCTGGACTCCCTCCAGGAATGGCGCCTCAGGACCGCCCTGGAAGACGAGGCGAAGGCCACCTTCCGGAAGCGCGGCTTCTGGACCGGCGAAGGCACCCAGTCCATCGCGTTTGAGCCCGGGGAAGCGCCTTGGCGCATCACCGCGGTTGGAGACAAAGCGGTCCCCATGAAGGTCACCGTGCAGGCCGCGGACGAGACCGTGCTCTTCCAGCGCACCACACAGATCGCCGGCGGCGAGTCCTCCGGATGGATCCACTCCAACAGGCCGGTGACCATCACCGTGGAAGCCGCGCCGGAGCTCTCCTGGACCCTCGAGGCCGCTGTCGAAACCCGGAAGTAGCAAGGAAGAATGGCCGCCGCCCCGAAGGATTTCAAGTTGGGAGGACTGGAATTCCCCCGTCCCGAGCCCCAGGAGGCCCTCTCCGCCACGCAGCTCGACGCCGTGGCGCGCCGTTCCGCCAGCGGCGGCGTCCTGGCGCTCTTCGGCTCCCTGGCGCTGTTCCTCCTGTTGTGGAGCGCTTGGTGCCTGGGGTGGATCTCCGCCACCTGGACCAGCAACATCCTGGTGGTGACGGCCCTCTCCCTCTCCGGCGGATATGTCATCCAGCTGGCGCGCTTCCACCGTGCGCTGTCCCTGCCCAACATGCGGCTGGCGGGATACATCGCCCTGGCCACCTACTGGATCCTGGTGGCGGGAGTGGTCTTCAAGGGAATCCTTCCGCTCGGGAGCCCCGCAGGCGGGCTCTTCTCCCTGCTCCTCGCCCTCGAGGCCCTCATCTTCTATCTCACCCTCCGAGAGGCGCGACAGGCCCCCCGCGCCCTGACGCTGGCAATCTCCGCCACCATTCTCCACCTCCTCGGATGGCTCCTGGCCCTGGCCCTGGTCCTGGAGGGGCTCCTCCGGTATATGGACCTCCCCGGCGGCGAATCCCTGCAAGTCCACTACTTCCCCTTCCCGCCCATCCTGGCCCTGGCGCACGCCCTCCAGAACCACCTGGGAGCCGCCGCCACACTGGCTCTGGCGGAAGCCGCAATCCTCCTGGCCGCGCTCCTGCGTGTGCATTTCCACCGGCAAGTCCTCCCGAAACGTCCCGGGTGCTCCCTCCTGAACCCCGCCGCGCTTGCCGCACTGGCGCTCTTCGTGGTCGCCGCACTCTTCGCGCAAGGCGCCTACCACCACATCCACAAGCAGTGGCTGGAGCGCCTCCCGGCCTGGGAGGCGCTGGCGCCCGCCGCTTCCGCAGACGAAGACCTGGCCCGGGGGACCCTCGCACTGCGCCAGCAAGATCTGGGGGCCCTCCTGGCCTCCCTGGAAAACGAGCCCCGGGAGAACGTCGAGGCCGATGCGCCCTTCCTTTGGCAGAACTTCTATGCCTCCGCACAAGACGGCGAGCTCCCGACTCTGGCCCAGTGGTTCCCGCCCGTGGAAGGCCCCGACGAAGAAGACGCGCAGGCGCTCAGGCAGGAGCTACGCATCCTCGCGCCAGCCATGAAGGCCCAGGAAGATCTCCTGGCCGCCCTGCCCTCCGCTCCCGATGCGCCACTCGTCCCCGGGCTCTTCCTCCTGGAAGAATGGCGCTTCCTGGCCGCTATGGAATTGCGGGACGCCACCACCGCGCAGGACGCCCTGGAGCATTTCCTGGCTCTCGCAACCCACCTCTACCAGCAGGGCTCCCTCGCCCAAAAGGAGGCGGCATGCCGCTTCCTGGGACGCTGGGAGGCCATGGCTCGCCGCGCCGTAGCCCTCCTGAACAGCGGATGGCTCCTTGAGAACGCCCAGAAAGCCATTGTCCTGCTGGACAAGACGTCCTTGAACGACACTCTCCAAAAGGAAAGTCTCCGCGACCACGCGGCCATCGCCACCGCCCTGAACGCCATGGGGCACGGAATCTTCCTTCCAATGCCACTGATTCCCATGCTCGCCGAGGCCGACGACCTGGCCCTCTGGCGGGACTTCCAGGCCTCCGTCCCCGCAACCGGAGGCATGCGCGGTGGCTTCCACGCGCTACTCCTGCACTTCCGGCAGCAACGCTTCCAAAACGACTTCCTACAGAAAACCCAGGGCACCCTGGCGCAGCTGCAGGAGGACCTCCGGAACGCCGCACCAAAGGCGGACTAACCGCGGCCGGCTACATTGAGCAGGCGACACCTCCGCACCCCTTCCCACAACTACACATACCATTATGCGCAACTGGCTTACGCATCTCATCCTCCTCCCCCTCGCACTGGGCGCCTACGCGCAGGCCACCGACGGGTACATCGCCGGCAAGAACGTGATTCTGCGCTCCCGCCCCGCGTCCTACTACGAGCGTCTGGCCGTCTTGAAGGAGGGCACCCCCGTGGAGATCGTCTCCCGGCAGGGCCAGGGCGATGGGCAATGGATGGAGATCCGCATCCCCGAATCCGTCACCGTCACCGGATGGGTCCAGGCCGACTGCCTCGACGCCGAGGGGAAGGTGGTCCGCCCGCCCTGCCCCGTCTACACCGGCGCCGGCCAGCTCTTCACCACCTTCTACAATGCCAAGGAGGGCGCCGTCCTGAAGCCCAGTGGCAGCGGGCGCAAAGACGGCCCCTGGATGGAGATCGTCCTGCCCTCCGACGCCACCGCCTGGGTAAGCGGGGAATATGTCGCCCTTGGGACTCCGCCGCCGCCTCCCGCGGAGGTCAAGCCCGCCGGGGAACAGAAAACCGTCGCCGCGGTGGGGCTCCCCGCCGACAAGAGCGCGGAGCTGGCGAAGCGCCAGGAGGAATTGCGTCGTGGCGAAGAGGAGCTGGCGGATCTGCAGAAGCAGGCGGAGGAGCTCAAGGCCCGTGCCGGGCGTCAGAGCGAGGAGGTCAGCCGTCTCCGGGAGGAGGCAAAGAAGTGGGAGGCAGAGCGTTCCCAGACCCGCCAGCGCATTGAGGACGCCGCCCGTGAGCGGGAGCGTCTCCAGCAGGAGCAATCCGAGCTCCAGGCCCGTTTGGAGAAGGAGCTTGCGCAGGCCAAGGAGAAGGCCCGTCTGGTGCAGGAGGACTCCGCAAAGTGGGAGGGCGAGGCGCAGCTGGCCGGCGAAAAGCTCCTGGCCCTCCAGCAGGAAGCGAAACGCCGCGAGGACATCTACCGTGCCGAGGCAGAGGCCATGGCCGCCGAGCAGAAGCGTTCCGAGGAGGCCGCCCTGGCCGCATTGGAGAATGTGAAGATTGCCCAGAAGGAGCAGGAGGCCGCCCAGGCGAAGCAGCAGCAACTCCTGATTGCCATCGGCTCCCTCCAGAAGGAAGTGGATTCCGCCGCCGACAAGACCCGCCAGCTCCGCCAGGAGCGCCAGGATCTGGAGGAGGCCGCGCGCCAGGAGGCCGAACGCCTGGAGGCCCTCCGCCAGGAGCAGCAACGCCTCGCCGACGAAAACCGCCAGCAGCTCGCCAAGGCCGAGGAGGTCCGCCGGGAACGGGAGCAAACCCAGGCAGAACTGGATCGCCTCCAAAACGAGACATCCGAACTGCAGTCCCGCCTCGACGCCGCCCGACAGAAGCTGGAGGAGCGGCAGCAGGCCGCACAGGAAGCGCAGAGAGAGGCCGAACCCCCATCGCCCGAAGAGCAGAAGCTCTCCGCCGGCTTGGACGCCACGCCCGTGGCCGCCCCCGGCGAAATCACCCGCGTCTCCTTGTCCGGCATCGTGGTGCCCCTGGGCGCCAACGCCAACGCCGACACCTCCCATGCCCTCTGCAAAGTGGAGAACGGCAAATACATGCCCCTGGCATACCTGAAGGCAGACCGCTTCCCCCTAAAAGACTGGGAGCTCCAGGAGGTCACCATCTCCGGGCTCCAGGAGATCCGGCGCGGCTGGAGCCGCCCGCTAGTCACCGTCAAGGGAATCGTCCTCCAATAACCACACCAAGCCCCGTATGAAAATCTTCGTTGCCGGCGGCGCCGGATACATCGGCAGCTGCACCACAGAATACCTCCTCGACCACGGACACCAGGTCACCGTCTTCGATGCCCTCCTCAACGGGCACCGCGACGCCGTCGACCCCCGCGCGGATTTCATCCAGGGGAACCTCTGCGACCTGGAGTCCCTCCAGCGCGCCATGGACAAGGCGCAACCCGAGGGCGTCATCCACTTCGCCGCCTTCATCGAAGTGGGCGAATCCATGAAGGACCCCCTGAAATACTTCCACAACAACGTGGGAAACGCCATCAACCTGGCCAGGGCAGCCTGTGACCACCATGTGCGAAAGCTTGTCTTCTCCTCCACCGCCGCCGTCTACGGCATGGCGGAGCGCATGCCCATCTCCGAGGCGGAGCCCAAGGCCCCCATCAACCCCTACGGCGAGTCCAAGCTGATGTTCGAGAGGGTCCTCTCCTGGACCAGCCAGCTCAAGGGCCTCAAATACACCGCCCTGCGCTACTTCAACGCAGCCGGCGCCACCGCCCTCCACGGCGAGGACCACCACCCCGAAACCCACCTGGTCCCCCTCGTCATCCAGGCGGCAAAGGGGGAACGGAAATCCATCTCCATCTTCGGCGAAGACTACGACACCCCCGACGGCACCTGCGTGCGCGACTACATCCACGTGCTGGATCTGGCACAGGCGCACCTGCTGGCCCTCCAGTCCGACTACTGCGGCGCCTTGAACCTGGGCACCGGCGGCGGAAGCTCCGTCCGGGAGGTCATTGACACCGTCCGGAGGATTGCCGGACACGACTTCCCCGTGGAGGTCGCCGCCCGGCGCCCTGGGGACCCCGCGCGGCTCATCGCCGACTCCACCGCCGCCAAACGCATCCTCGGCTGGCAGCCCAGGTATCAGGACCTGGAGACCATCGTCCGCTCCGCCTGGGAATGGCGTGAGAGCCATCCCCGCGGCTACGACGACCAGAAGTAGCCGCAGGGCCGCCCCCCATCACCACACATGCTCCGGCGCGGCGCAATCCTCCTCCTGCGGGCACTCTGCCTTGTCCTGGCTGCCTACCTGCTGCACAGGCTGCTGGTCCAGCAGGACCGGGGACTCCTGGAGAGCTTTCTCCAGGCCGCCGCCTCACTCCCCGGAATCGCCGCATTGGCGCTCTACCTGGGCGTGCAATTCCTGGGCGCCTGGCGCTGGCGGCTCCTCCTGCGCACCCCGAAACTCGACCTGCCCTTCCTCCAGGCCTTCCGCCTGACCATGGGCGGAAATTTCTTCAGCCTCGTCATCCCCGGCGGAGTCTCCGGCGACATCGTGAAGATCGGCGCAGCCACCTGCGCCCATCCCGGGAAAGCCGCGGAGCTGGCGCTGGTGGACCTCCTGGACCGCGCCATCGGATTGGCGGGACTCTTCGCCGCCGGCGTCTGCACCCTGGCCCTCCTCCTGGCCACCGGCGAACTCGCCGTCCTCCCCAGTCAGGCCGCCCTGGCAGCCGCGCTGCTTCTGACCGGGGGACTGGCCGGATTCGCCCTCCTGGTGCCCCTGGCGCTCTGGCTCCTGAAGCACGCCAAACAAGACGGCGATTCCGTTCCGCCTGCGGGATTCCTCCGGCGGACGCTCCGACGGCTGGCGCAAGCCCTCTCCCTCTACCGGGATGCCCCCGGCACCCTGGGGAAGGCGCTTTTCGTCTCCTTCCTCATCCACGCCCTTCTGGGGCTTGAGCTCTTCTGCCTGGGAAACGCCCTCCCCGGCTGCAGGCCACGACTGCTCCCCTGTCTCCTCGTCGCCCAGCTGGCCAACGCCACTGCAATCCTCCCCCTCACTCCCGGAGGGCTCGGCGTACGCGACACCGTGGCCCAACGTTTCCTTCTGGCCTTCGGAAATGCCTCCGGAGACGCCACTCTCATCCCCCTTTTCCACACCATCGTCCTGACCCTGTGGGGGCTCCTCGGCGCCGTGCTCTACCTGACCACCCCGCCCCCGAAACCCGCCACCAGGCCGGGAGAAACCCTCACGCCAAAACGCATCCCATGAAACACACGGTCATCAAATCCGCCCTCGCCTGCCGCGACTTCGGCACCACTCTCACCGTCGCCGGATGGGTCCGCACCCGCCGCGACTCCAAGGGCGGCTTCTCCTTCGTGGAAGTCAACGACGGCTCCTCTTTCGCAAACCTCCAAGTAGTGGCCCCCAAGAGCCTTCCCAACTACGACGAAGAAGTCCTGAAGCTCTATCCCGGATGCGCGGTGCTGGTCACCGGGAAACTCATTGAGAGCCCCGCCGCGGGGCAGGCCGTGGAGCTCCACGCGGACTCCCTGCAGGTCCTGGGAACCTGCGATCCCCTGAAATACCCCCTCAGCAAGGGA
Organism: Bacteroidaceae bacterium; assembly: GCA_963621575.1. Classification (GTDB taxonomy): domain Bacteria; phylum Verrucomicrobiota; class Lentisphaeria; order Oligosphaerales; family Oligosphaeraceae; genus UBA1724. The sequence continues at coordinate 29,139 of CAVFEH010000006.1, read as the reverse complement.
CGCATCTCCTTCGAGAAGCTCCGCGAGGTGGCGCACCTGCGCCCCCGCACCAACACCTTCGGCTGCGTCGCGCGGATCCGCAACTGCCTCGCCATGGCCACCCACCGGTTCTTCCAGGGACGCGGATTCTACTACTTCAACGCGCCCATCCTCACCGCCAGCGACTGCGAGGGCGCCGGAGAAATGTTCCAGGTCACCACGCTGGATCTGGAGAAGCTCCCCAGGAACCCCGAGACCGGAAGGGTCGACATGGGGCAGGACTTCTTCGGAAAGGCCGTGAACCTCACCGTCTCCGGACAACTGGAGGCCGAGACCCACGCCTGCGCCCTGGGCAGCGTCTACACCTTCGGCCCCACCTTCCGCGCCGAGAAGTCCAACACCACCCGGCACCTCTCCGAATTCTGGATGATCGAGCCCGAAATCGCCTTCGCGGACCTCCAGGACAACGCCGATGTGGCCGAAGACTACCTCCGCGCACTCTTCACCGCCGTGGTCCAGGAATGCCCCGAAGACCTGAAATTCTGCGACCAGCGCATCGAGAAGGGCCTCTGGGACCGCCTCAACCGCCTGTCCACCGCCAAATTCGCCCGCGTCACCTACGACGAGGCCATCAAATTGCTGGAGAAGAACGCCGACGCCTTCGAGTTCAAGCCCTACTGGGGCGCCGATCTCCAGAGCGAACACGAGCGCTACCTGGCCGAGAAGGTCTTCGACGGTCCCGTCACCGTCATGAACTACCCCAAGGAAATCAAGGCCTTCTACATGCGCCAGAACGACGACGGGAAGACCGTGGCCGCCATGGACGTGTTGTTGCCCGAGGTGGGCGAGATCATCGGCGGCAGCCAGCGCGAAGAACGCCTGGACGTGCTGGAGGCCCGCATCCGGGATCTGGGCATGGATCCCGCCATCTACTGGTGGTATCTGGACCTGCGCCGCTTCGGCACCGTGCCGCACTCCGGTTTCGGACTGGGCTTCGAACGTATGGTCCGTTTCTGCACCGGGATGGCGAACATCCGCGACGTGATCCCCTTCCCCCGCGCCCCCCGCGAAATCGAATTCTAAAAGCCGCACATGGCACGAAAGGCACTCCTCCTGCTGGCGCCGCTGGCAACCCTGCTCATCCTGGGTGGCGGATACTACTGGGTCCGTCTCCAACAGGAGTCCCCCGCACCGCAGGAGGAGAACGCCTCATCCACCCCCGCCCCAGACGCCCCCGCCGGCGCCTGGTCTCCCGACGGATATCTCTCCGGCCAGTACGGCACGCCCACGGACAATCCACAGGAGTCCTCCGCCGGACTCCCCGAGGCCACCTTCCCAGAGGACGCGCCGGACCCCGCGGATCTCGTGGACGACCGCATCCCCTCCGGCCAGGAACTCCTCCAGGCCGCGGAGGCCCTGACCGAAAGCCCCCTCCTGCGCGCACTGCTCTCCCAGGAGGGGTTCCTCCGATATCTTGCACTGGCCATTGACGCAGTCTCCCAGGGAGACCTCCCCAGGCCCCCGCCCGGCTTCCCCGTCGCCCTCGCACCCTTCCGCGCCGCGCGCAACGCCGAGGGATGGCTCGCCGCCACCCCCGCCACCCAGCAACGGTTCGCGCCCTGGGTCGCCGCCATCGCCGCCATCCCCGCCGAAGCCGTGGCAAAGTGGCTTCGATTGGCTGCCCCGAAGCTCCAGGAGCTCCTCCGCGAAGCCGGAGACGCGCAGGCCGACGACTTTCCCCAACGCCTGGACGCCGCCCTCCGGCATCTGGCTGCCATCCCCGAATTCGACTTCGACCCGGAATTGGTCCCCTCCGGACGCCCCGGACTCTACGACTACAAGGACCCCGTCTTCCAGAATCTCTCCCCCGCCCAGAAGGCACTCGTCAGGACCGGCCCCCGGAACTGCGGAAAAATCCGTGTCCTCTGCGAGGAAGTCCTCACCCTTCTGCCATAATCCCCATCCAGGCGTACAAGAGGGTCCCATCCCCAACAGCAAAAAGGCATCCCGAACCACTCGGGATGCCTTTTTGCGCTTTTGTCCAGAAGAGCATCAGGACTCGGGGGATCCCCCCTCCGGCTTCTCCGCCGCCTTCCCGTCCGGGCCGGACGTCTCCTCGCGGCGGCGCGTCACGGAAAATGGCAGGCCCTGCACCTTCAATGACTGGCGCAAGAAGACATTGAAAGCGGTGGTCAGGCTCATGCCCAGACTCCCGAACAACTCCTCGGCGTCCTTCTTCAACTCCATCTCCAGGCGGATACTCAAATTGGTGGACTTCGGCTTCGTCATGCCGCCTAATATAGACAACAACACTCCAAACACACACAAAAGTCCACATTTTTCGGCAAAATACGGTACTTTTGCATTGCATTGCACAAAAAATTCCGTGCACACGCGAGAACTTCCTGGAAATCGGAATATATTCTCTGCCGTTTTCCGAAATCGACTATTTTGTTGTCGTGTCCATGAACCGCAACCGTGCCGCAGCGCCGGGAGGAATGTAGAATGCTGAATCTTCTGGAAGAGGGTTTCAACCTGGGTCTGGGCGTGGCCTCCGTGGCCTGCGCCAAAGTGGATGACCTGGTGAAGGACACCCTGGAAAAGGTGGGCGTGAAGCCCGGGGAGAACGAAGACCTGAAGGCCAAGCTGGTGGAGGAGGGAAAGGCCGCCCGCGAAAAGCTCTCCCAGTCCTTCAAGGAACACAGTGAAAAACTGGGCGAATACATGCCCCTCTCCGCAAAATTGGACAAAATCCTGGAGAAGCTCGACAAGCTTGAAGCCGACATCACCGCACTCAAGGCTGACAAGTAAGCGCAACGCATCCAATGGTCCTGAAGGACGCCTCCCCATCCCCGGAGAGGCGTCCTTCTGTTTCCCCCCTGCGGGCATCCCGCACCTTCTCCCGTGCGAGCCGTGGCGGAGAAGATATTTTGGGGGACCGCCCGGAAGCGTGCTGTAATGTCGCATCCCAGTTCCGGGCAAACCCCTTTCTTCCTTGCCCTTTTGTCCCATGCTGCAAGACATTGACCCCGTGCGCGAAGCCGCCTTCTTCCGCATCTTCCAGGAATTCTACGACTTGGAGAAAGACGTAGGAAAACAGCACGACATGTCGAACTACGACTTGTCGCGTCTCATTCCGTTGGCGGAGGTCGCGGGTCATCCGGAGGAGTCCCTGAAGCTGGTGCATGTCGCGGGAACAAAGGGGAAGGGGACGACCTCGTATCTCACGGCCGCGCTGGTCACGGCCTCGGGCCATCCCTGCGGCGTATTTTCCAGTCCGCATCTAGACACGGTGCGGGAGCGTTTCCAGTGGAATGGCCGGCTGGCCACATACGAGGAACTGGAGTCCCTGGCGATTCCGCTCTGCCAGAGGGTTCGGGAGGCGGGCCTGCACCCCTCCCTCTTCGAGCTCTTCACAGTGCTTGCCCTGCAGCATTTCCGAAAGAAGGGTGCTGAATACGCGGTGCTGGAAACGGGAATCGGCGGGCGAGTGGATTCCACGAATTATCCCCATCGAAAGGAACTGGCCGTCATCACCCCCCTGAGCTACGACCATACGGCGCTGTTGGGAAATGACATCCGCCAGATAGCGGCGGAGAAGGCGGGAATTCTGCGGGAAGAGATTCCAGTATTGCTGGCGAAACAGCCCTATCCCCAGGCGGAAGAGGTGGTCCGGAAGACCGCCGCGCGTCTCCACGCGCCCCTGCACCGCCCGTTGCCTCCGGAGGAATGCCCCTTGGACTGGCTGCAGTTGTCCTCCACGCCGCCCTATCTCAAGGAGAACTTCTGCGTCGCCTGGACTGCAACGAAACTCCTGGGGCTCTCCCCCCGGCGAGAGGCATTCCGCCCGCCACGACTCCGCGCCCGTTTTGAGCGCATCCGCGAAAATCCGCCGGTGGTCCTGGATGCCGCCCACAACGGCGACAGTGCACGGCGGCTGCGAGAGGCGCTGGAGAGTTGCTATCCCGGCGTCTTCTTCCACTGCGTGCTGGGAAGTGTCCCGGGCAAGGATGTGCGCGGCATTGTGGAGGGCCTCAAGGGCCTGCGGGGGGACTTCATCCTGACCAGCCCCCACACGCCCCGGGGCAGCGCGCTGCCGCAACTCAAGGCGGCTGCGCAAGAGGCCGGCCTGCCTGTGCGGGAGGTCATCCCCGACCTGGAAAGCCCCGCGCAACTCCCCCAAGACGAGCCGCTCCTCTTCACCGGCTCCTTCTTCACCGCACTCATCGGCGAGCAGTTCTTCGCCGGGGGCGAGAGTCGCAACGGCAACAACATCAGCCGATAGCCTGCTGCACCTCCAGGATGCGCCGCTGGATGCGGCCCTTGAAGGCGCCCACCATGGCCACCATGACGAGGAAGGCCGCGGGAATCACCCAGTAGACCGCATTGACGCCCAGGACCGGCGCCACGACGCACGCCCCCAAGTGACCAAGGCCCGATCCGATGGAGCGCACCGCCTGGGCATATCCGAACATGGCGCCGCGATTTTCCGGAAGGGTGACCTTCGCAATCCAGGCGGTGCAAATGGGCTCCATGCCGCCGCCGCAGAATATCATGACAAAGCGCAGGGGGACCATGGCGACCACTGCCCAGGTGGTCGCCTGCCCCACGCCAAAGAGGGAAACGCGGGGAGCGGAGGGCACGAGGAAAGGCAGCGCCGCCATCACCAATACCGCCAGCGCCGCGCCAAGCCCCATCAGCGTCGCCATCCGCGCCGCATGGCGATCAATGAAGCGCGCCAGGAGGAACCCCGCCGTCACCGCGCCCAGGGCACCGGCGCCCATGATCCATCCGGTAAAAAGTTCCCGCCCGGGATAGCCCGTGCCGCCATTGAGCAGCTCCACATAGAGGGCGATCTGGGACTGGTCCATGAGACGTCCCATGGAGCAGCACCCGTAAATCAGAAGGACGGGGAGTGCGGGAAGGACCACCACGGCCAGGGTGGTGCGCAATGTGGTGGAATTGGCCGCTTTTTGGACTGTGGTGCCCACCATCTTGCGGAGAGGCGTGAAATCCTCGCGGACCAGGAAGAGCACCAGGAGAGTGGTGACCATAAGCAGTCCGCAGGAGATATGGAAGGAGTTCCGGAAGCCGAAGCGCCCCGCCAGAACTCCCCCCAGGAGCAGCCCTGCCATATCCCCGGAGTAGACGGAGCTGGAGAGGATTCCGAGGGCGTATCCCTGCCGTTTTTGGGGCGCGCAGCAGGCAACCAGCGTCGTGGAGGCGGCGATGGTGCCGGTGAAGCATCCCTGGAGGAAGCGCAATGCCAGGAACTGCCAGACCTCCTGGCAAAGCCCCATGCATCCCAGCACCACGGCGCCCATGCCAGCGGCGCGCAACACCATCCGCTTGCGGCCAAAACGGTCCGCCAGCATTCCCCAGACAGGCGCCATGATGGCGAAGGCCAGCTGTGTCAGCAGAGAGGAGAGCCCCGCGTAGAGCCTCACCCGGGATTCGCTGGCCCCCTCCGATAGCTCCCGCAGAAAATAGGGCGCGAAGGGAACGGACATGGAGAACCCGCAGAGGGAGACGAATTGAGAGAACCACAGCACTGTCAGGTTTCGGCGCCAGTAGGGCTGCCCGTCCTGGTGTATTGTCTCTCCGACTTCCGGTATTGCCTCCATGGTGGCTTATGCTCCTCCGAAATCCCCGCGTACGCGCTTAATGAAAATAGGAAATGCGCACTCCCGCCTGTGCGGTTGCCGCTGAATTGAAGGCGTCGTCGCGGGCGGCGTCACGGATCCGTCGATCGGGGTGGAAAAGGATCTCCGCGTAGGGAGTCACAGACCACCCGTGGCCCAGGTCCCAAGGAAGAGAGCTTCGCCACATCAGGGTATACAGGCCATTTCCGGCGTTTTCAGAGGCGGTCATACGTCGGATGCGCCCGCTGTCGCCCCAGAAGAGCACCAACGCGTTCTCCCACTGGAGGGCTCCCTCCTCCATCAGGGAGAGGTGGCAGGCGGCCTCCGCAGCCACGAAGGTCTCGTTCTTGCCGTAGTTGTGCTCCAGGGTGACGCCGCCCGTCACCGCCAGACGTCCACGCCGCCAGATCTCCTCCAGGTTCAGCCCCACGGAGAGGGAGCCGGAGTTCTCGCGGGAATTTCCGGGATAGGTGTTGCTTGTCCAGCAAACGTCCACGGAAACAGGCCCCAGGGATCCTGTTTTCCGGAAAGGCATGGAGTATCCCAAATAGAGGCGGCTATCCTGGAAGTGCCGGGCACGTCCCGCGCGGTCGGAAAAATCGTAAGTGGAGCGGATGCCCACATACATCCCGCCCTCCATGAACTCCGCCTGCAGCCCCAACACGGGAGAGGAGTTCTCACACCATCCGTCACGGATGTACCGCGAAGAGAGGCCCCCCCCCAGAGACAAATGCGGTTCAAACTCCGACTCCATCGCCACAAGCGCCGGCGCAGAAACAGAAGCGGGAGCGGGCTTCGGAACCGGAATGGACTGGCCCACCACCGGATTCCAAAAGACCTGGCGGGCTTCCCGGGACTGGCCAAAGACAACGCCCGAAAACGCAAGGAGGCAGATAAAGAAAAGGGAAAGACGGCGCATGGAAGAAAAATTCCCCGGATTCGTCGCTAGGAACTCGACAAAGGAGGCACGGACAAGGGACGACGCAAAACACCGCCCTCCCCCGCGCCAGCGGACAAATTGGAAAACACCGGTAATGTAATCGGGACGCACGACCCCGGCCGCACCATGGAAGTGCGTCCGCAGGCCGACTCCCGTCGAGATGATATATTAGGAACATTATAAGCCCTCCACCGGCAATCCACGCCGGGCGCCCCTCCGGTTCTTGCCCGTTCCGAGCCGCCTTGATGTAGTACTTCCAGCGTGTAACCCCACCCGCAGCCTGTCATGAAACTCCTTCGCACACCCACAATGCGTCGCATGCCCACTTACCTGCATCGGCTGATGCGCATGCAGATTGCGGGGGAGGAGTGGGTATCCTGCGCGGATTTGGCCGCATACATGAACATTCCGCACATCCTGGTGCGCAAGGACGTGGCCATGACGGGGTTGCGGGGCAATCGCCGCCACGGGTTCCGGGTCAACGAGCTCATTGATGCCATTCTTCATTTTGTGGGGTGGGACAAACCCTCCACGGCCGCGTTGGTTGGCGCAGGCGCCTTGGGGACGGCATTGCTTGGCTTTACGGATTTCCAGGCATACCACTTCCGGATCACGTCGGTTTTCGACTCTGATCCGGCGAAGATTGGCCGCCTGGTGCATGGCTTCCGGATCCACGACATTGCGGAAATCCGGACGCGTCTCAAGGCGGATCCCCCAAAGGTGGGGATCCTATGCGTACCCGCAGTAGGGGCGCAACTGACCTGCGACATCCTGGTCTCCCTGGGCATCCGGTATCTCTGGAACTTCGCCAATGTCTGTCTGCAGGTGCCGCCTGGCGTCATTGTCCAGCGTGAGGTGATTGCGGGAGGCCTGGCAGTGCTTTCCGCCAAAATCAAGCAGGCCGAGCGGGGCGCAGAGAACTCCTCCCCCCAAGAGGAGGAGTAGCCTCAGGGCCCTGTTGCCGTGACGTAGGGAGGCGGTGTTCTATTCCTGCGCGGGGGAGTTCCGGAGATTCTGGAGGAGCTCCTGGAAATCCCGCCAGGTGGAGATTCCGACCACGCTGGCGCGGAGTTGCCGCGGGAATCCGTGTCCGCAGATATAACTGCATATTACCTTTCGCCCCAATATCATGGCACCGCGCTCCCCATATTCCTCCACCATTTCGGCGAGGTGTTTTTCCATGACCTGGAGGCGTTCCTCACGGGAGATTTCGAGGGGCCTTCCGTCCAGGATTTCACGGAAGACCCAGGGATTCCCGAGGCATCCGCGGGCCACCATGACATAGTCACAGCCGCTCTCGCGGGCGAGCCATTCCGCGTCTTCCGCATGGAAGATTCCGCCGTTGGCCACCACGGGGATGGAAACGCCCTCCCGGACCGCGCGAATGATCTTCGCATGAACGGGCCCGGAGTAGACCTTCTTCGCAAGCCGCCCGTGGATGGTGAGCCCCTGCACGCCAAGGGATTCCAGCATACGCGCCACCTCCAGGGTGGGGGTGGGATCCTCCTCATCCAGGATCCGCATCTTCACAGTAAGGCGTCCGGGCCATTCCCCGCGGAGGGCCTGCACGCACTCCCTGGCCAGGGCGGCCTCCCGCATGAGGGCGGCGCCCGCCTTCCGTTTCTGGACCTTCTGGACAGGGCACCCCATGTTGAAATCCAGCACATCGAAGTGCCATGGGCCGTCCCGGAGGATGCGCGCGGACTGCCGAACGTCCCGGGGAATGCTCCCCAACAATTGCACCTGAAGATACTCTTCCTCCCCGCCGCGCCGCAGAATGGATTCGCAGTCGGGGTTTCCGTGAACCAGCGCCCCCGCGTCGACCAGTGCCGTAGTGCCGTAATACAGTCCATAGAGCCGGCAGACTCTGCGGAGCGGCAGGTCCGTATAACCGGCCATGGGCGCCAGGAGTGGAGTGACGGGGGGCATGTCTTCTGAAAATGAAACGCGGCGCGGGGACGGTGGCGGAGTCGCTGCTGCAACCCGCCGGTTCATCCCCGGCGCCGCGATGTGCCCGGCGTGCGGGACGCATCCGCCACCCGTCCGCCGCCGGATGAATTTTCCCTAGAACTGCTTCAGGAAGCGGAGGTCGTTCTCGTAGAGCAGCCGGAGGTCATTGATGGCGTAGCGGATCATGGCGATTCGCTCAATGCCCATGCCGAAGGCGTATCCGGAGAGCTTTTCGGGATCCCAGCCGACATTCTCGAGCACCTTGGGATTCACCATGCCGGCGCCGGAGATCTCGATCCAGCCGGTGCCCTTGCAGACCTTGCAGCCCTTGCCGCCGCAGATCATGCAGGAGGCATCCCACTCCACGCTGGGTTCCGTGAAGGGGAAGAAGTGGGGGCGGAAGCGAATCTTCACGGAGGAGCCAAACATCTCCTTCGCGTAGTAGGAAAGAGTTCCCTTCAGGTCCGCCAGGGAGACCTTCTTGTCCACGTAAAGCCCCTCGATCTGATGGAAGCTCATGCCGTGGGTGGCATCAGGGGTATCGCGCCGGTAGCAGCGTCCTGGGCAGACGATGCGGACGGGAGGCTCGTGGGCCTGCATGGAGCGGATCTGGACAGGGGAGGTCTGGGTCCGGAGGATCAGCGTATCCGGGGCCAGGAAATCGTGGTGTTCCAGGTCGAAGTAGAAGGTATCGGAGACCGCGCGGGAGGGATGGTCCTGGGGGGCGTTCAGGGCATCGAAATTATGCCACACATCCTCCAGATCGGGCCCATCGGCCACCACGAATCCCATGCGACGAAAGATGGCGACGGCCTCCTCCATCACCTGGGTGATGGGATGCTGGTGTCCGTGGCAGCGGCAGCGCCCGGGCAGAGTCACATCCAGGGCATCATGCTCCTCCTGTCGCTGGGCCAAACGGGACTGCGCCCCCTCGAAGGCGGCGTTGATGCCGTTCTTCACCTGGTTCAGGGTCTTGCCGACCTGGGGCTTCTCCGCGGCGGGCACCTTGCCCAGCTCGCCCATCATCGCGGGAAGAATGCCTTTCCGGCTCAAATACTTCAGCCGGAGTTCCTCCACCGCAGCCGCGTTCTGCGCTTTGGCCAGGGACTCCTGGACTTCCGCCAGGACTGCCTGCAATTTGTTCTCCAATTCGGTCATCGTGATGAACTCCAAATAGCCAAGGGGGAAAGAAAGGCGCCCTCCCGGGGTTCCAGAAGATTTCCCAGGAGGAAAGAGGGAGAAAGCCTTGTCGCGGAGGATGCGCGCGGCGGCGCGTGACTCTCCCCGTCGACGGCGTGCCCGGTAATATACTCCGGCGGGGGTGGTTCGAGGTCCGCGGACGCCCTCCCCCGGCAATTCCGCGAAGGGCTACTTCTTCGCCTGCCAAAGATATGCGGAGGAGTGCCAGACACGAGTCCGGCCGGGGTCGGCGGAATCAAAACCGGTCTCCCGCAGGTGCCACTGGTAGGCGCCCGCCTTTTCGGGAATGACGGAGCATCGAACCGTGTATTCATCCAGCCACTCAACGGAGACATCGCGGGCGCCGGCGGGCTGTTCCACGCCGTCAAGGGACAGGACGGGGTGCATCTTCTTCTGTCGCTCCACGGGGACGCAAGTGGGGAAGGTCGCCTGACAGACCAGCGGTGTCCAGCCCTCCTCTTGCCAGAAGAGGTACCAAGGCGGGTCACGCCAGGCGCCGCCCTGCCAACTCCACTGGGGACGGGGGACGCCCCAATTCCCGGGGGCCGCGGCACTCCCGGCTGTCTCGTTTTTCCCGATCTCGGGGAGCCAGTCCCGGGCGAAGGGCTCCTTCAGCTGGAAGCAGATGAAGCCCTCGGCGCCCAGGGCGCGGGCATCCCGGATTTCCTGGCGGAGGACCTCCACGGACTCGCACATGTAATTCGCCAATCCGGAATAGATGGGAACCCGTCCGGCCACACGCTGTTGCTGGACTGCCAGCCAGCCGCGGGGTTCCTGGGGCTTCCCGCTGTAGTTCATGGGGCACAGAAAGTCGATCAGCCCCTCCCGCACCCACTGGTTGGCATCCTGCGCAACGCTCTCCATGGCCCCCTCCTCCCAGCCGTAAGTGGCGGCGGAAAGGGCTGTACGGGGACTGGCGGCGCGCAGCGCCTGCCGGGCACCGCGGACCAGATCCGTCACATTCTGGCGGCACCACTGGCGGTATTCCCCGCGCAGGGCGCCCCCGGGCAGAACATCCGCCGGCCAGGAGGGGACAGCGCGTCCCAGGGACGCCTCGAAGTCCTTCCGGGCGCGTGGCGCGCAGTCATAATCGCCGAGAGGGTATCGGATATAGTCCAGGTGAATGCCGGAGACCTCGGGGTATTTCCGCGCGATCTCCACCACCACGTCCTGGAGGAGCTTTTGATTCTCGGGAATTTGCGGGGCGAGGTAGTCGGACGGATTGCCATCCTTGTCGATCTGGGTGCGTCCGGCATCCTGGTGGCGTTTTCTCACTGCGGGGGGCGTGTGTTCCCCCATGTTGCAGACCACCACCCACACATGAAGCTGCACGCCGTATTTCCGGCAGGCGTCCAGGCATTCCCGGAGGAGGTCCCGGGTGGAACCGTCCTTTTGCCTTAGGGAGGGATGCGGCACCGAAACCTGGCTGGGATAATCACTGGAGGCAGTCCAGGAGAAATTCGCAAAGAGTGCGTTGAAGCCGTTGTCGGCCAGCGCCTTCACCGTGGCGTCCCATCCCCATCCGGCGATGCCGTGGGGGGAATGGATCCAGGCGCCGCGCAATTCCGTGCCGGGGGCCTCCTGGGCGGGGAGCCGTACCGCGCTGGCGAGGAGCGCCAGAACGAGGAAGAGCGCGGGGAGAGAGGCTGGAGGGAGTCCTGCTTTCATCTTGGTGGGATACGGAAGCGCCCGGTTCCCGAGGGAGGGGGAGCCGGGCGCGGATGGGCTTGCGGGTTTGGGAGGAGGGAATGGGAGGCCCTACTCCTCGTCTTCCACCAGCGCCTTGTGCAGGGCGATCTGCGCCTTCTTGTAGTCTTCGCGGCGCACAATGAACTGCATGTTGATCTGCCGGGGGCTCTGGACCATGGCCAAGGTGTTGATGTGGGCGTCGGAGAGCGCCTTGGCCGCCTTGGAGAGGAAGCCGGGGATCTTCATGTTGGTGCCGATGATGGAGACGATGGCAGCGGGGAAGGAGTAGATGGAGGCCTGGGGCAGACGACGGCGAATGTCCTCCATGCATCCCTCGATGGGGGCCTTCTTGCCGGGCACGAAGTGCGTGATGGTGTTCGCGTTGGTGGTCTTGGTCACGTAGCTAATGCGGTAGTCGACGAAGCTCTGGAGCAGATTGTAGTCGTATCCGGGCTTGGAGACCATCTCGGGGTCAACCACCTCGACGGCCACCACGTCGCTGCGCCCGCAGATCATCTCCACGCGGGGAGTGGGAGAGACATAGTCGCAGCTGATGAGGGTGCCGGGGTTTTCGGGGTCGAAGGCGTTCTTGATGCGGATGGGGATTCCGCACTGCTCCATGTCCTTGGAGGCCTTGGAGTGGATGGCCTCCATGTCCAGGTCGGAGAGCTGGTCGGCGATGTCGAAGTTGGTGTGGCCGATGATCTTCACCTTGTCCAACCCGATGACCTTTGGATCGCCGGTGCACAGGTGGTACTCCTTGTGGATGATGCCCTCGCGGGCCTTGGTGAGCACGGCTATCTTGCTGAAGGTGATCTCGCTGTACCCGCGGTCGAAATGGGTCATGATTCCCTCGTCGTACTTGACGTATCCGGTGACGATGGGAAGTTCCTTGGAAAGGTCGATGTCCTTGAAGGCATCCAGGATGGCGTTCTCGAAGGTAGGCAGGGAATCCACCTTCCAGCCGGTCAGGTCCACAAAGCGCGCGTTGACGCCGTTGCGCTGAAGGATATTCGCGGAGTTGAAGGCGCTCTGGGCCTCGCCCACGGCACTGAGCAGTTCGCGGGTCTGGGGGAGGAAGCTCTTGTGGTTGAAGTGTCCGAAAGAGCGCAGGTTGGTCAGGTCGTGGAGGCACTCGCAGATGCCGTCAATGCGCTGGTTGACGAACTCGTCGGCTGCGGTCTGGTCCAGTCCGATGCTGACGAAGGAGTGGTTGTACTCCAGCATTCCCTGCCGGACGGTCTCCAGGGCCTGCTCCCAGGTGGAGTCGTCCATGGCAAAGCGTCCATAGACGCCGGGTGCGCCGGTCTTCTTGTCTTCCAGCAACAGGTTGGTGATGCCGCCGTACGCAGAGACAATGAAAATCCGGTTGTAGTAGTCCTCGGGGGTGCGATGGCCGATGATCACGTTTCGCATGACCTCGCCGAAGCGGGACATGGAGGTCCCGCCAATCTTTTCCACGGTGTGTTTGTTCAGCATAATCCTCGGTTCACGCCTCCACGCACGGGAGAAACAAGAGCGCCCACGAATCCGCCCCCGGAGGCGGGGCGCGGCATCCATGGGCAAGCCGGAAAACTGGAAAATCTGGATAATGTATCCCTTGAAAGGCGTCGCGCGTCCGCGCGGAAAGCGCCGGAAGGAAACCGCCCCCTTGTACGTAACTTGCCATCCGTGGATTGGAAGAATATGCGGCCGGGGAGTGGGGTGTCCTGGCGCCCTGTACGCAGGTTATATTACGCGTTCCTCCTCTTTTTGGGCGCAGCGCAGCGGGGCTTTTCCACCCGTTTTCCATGCGCCGCATCCCCCTTTCACACGACACAGCATTTTTCTCACAGGAGACGACCATGTCAACCGCGACTGAGCCCCTTCCCGGCACTTCGGACATTTGGGAGCCGGAGGTTTTCGGGTGGGTGGACCTGGAATCCATCACCCGCGAAATTTTCGGACGCTACGGCTACCAGGAGCTCCGCACCCCGGTCTTCGAGCGCACGGAAGTCTTTGTCCGGAATCTGGGCAACGAGACCGACGTTGTGCAGAAGGAGATGTACACCTTCGAGGACCGCGGCGGCCGCTCCCTGACCTTGCGTCCCGAGGGGACTGCGGGTGTGATGCGTGCGGTTGCGAACCTGGGCCTTGGCCCGGGGGAGGAATGCCGCGTCTTCTACATGGGCCCCATGTTCCGCGGCGAGCGCCCCTCCGCGGGGCGGAAGCGCCAGTTCCATCAGGTGGGCGTGGAGGCCGTTGGCTGCCACTCCCCGTGGATGGACGCGGAAATCATCGCCATGCTGGTGCACTATTTGGAGGCCCTGGGCATCCAGGGTCCGAAGGTCATGATCAACTCCCGCGGCCTTCCCGAAGACCGTCCCGCGGTGGCCGAAGCCCTGCGGGAGTACTTCCGCCCACACCTGCCGGAGATGTGCGAAGACTGCCGCCGCCGTTTTGAGACCAATGTCTGGCGCATGCTGGACTGCAAGCAGGAGACCTGCCACAGCCTGGCGCTGAATGCGCCCCGGATCGCGGATCTGCTGGGCGAGGAGTCCAAGGCGTATTTCCACAGCGTCTGCGAGGGCCTTGACCGTCTGGGCATCGTCTACGAGATCAACCCGCGCCTGGTCCGCGGCCTGGACTACTATGTGCACACCGTCTTTGAGATCACCCACCCCGCGCTGGGGAGCGAAGACGCCATAGCCGGCGGTGGCCGCTACCGCATGGTCATGCCCGGAACCACCACCCCCATCGAAGGCATCGGCTTCGCCGCCGGCGTGGAACGCCTCCTCATGACCCGGGCGGGCCTGGGCATCGCCCCCAAGGCGCGCCCCGCCGCGGACACCTTCCTGGTCGCCGCGGGAGCCGAGGCCATCCCCGCCGCATTGCAACTGGCCGGCGAACTCCGCCGCCAGGGCGTGGGCGGACGCGTCATCGCGGACGTGACAGGGCGTTCCATGAAGGCGCAATTCCGCTCCGCCAACAAGTCCGGCGCCAACCATGTTCTGATCCTGGGCGGAAACGAGCTGGCCAAAGGCACCGTGGTGCTCAAGCGGATGTCCGACAGCTCCCAGACCGAGATCCCCCGCGACCAGGTGGTCACCGTCCTGCGCGGCCAGAAATAGCCGTTCTCAACAGCGGCCGGCAAGTTCCAAAGGATCCTTGTTGCGCCCCTGCCGCTTCTCTCTTCCCTTTCTTCGTATCCTCACTCAACTGCGGCGTTTCGGCGCCGAACCTCCATGGGCTATCGCACACACACCTGCAACGAACTGAACTTGAGCAACCTGGACCAGGAAGTGACCCTCTGCGGCTGGGTGAATTCCAGCCGCAACCTGGGCGGAATGCTTTTCGTGGACCTCCGCGACCGCGAAGGCATCACGCAGCTGGTGGTGGATCCGGCGGCGACTCCGGAGCTCTTTGAACAGGCGAAGCCGATGCGTGAGGAGTGGGTGGTCCAGGCCACGGGCGTAGTCTGTGCACGCCCCGAAAACATGGTGAATGCCAAGCGTGCCACGGGGGCGGTGGAGGTGTTGCTGAAGAGCCTGAAGGTCCTGAACCAGGCGGCGCCCATGCCATACCACCTGGAGGACCCCGCGGCCTCCGACGACCTGAAGCTGAAGTACCGCTACCTGGACATGCGCCGCAGCGGCCTGTTGCGCAACCTGAAGGTGCGCCACCAGATCACCCAGGTCATGCGCCGGATCTTCGACCAGGAGGGCTTCATCGAGGTGGAGACCCCCATTCTGACCAAGTCCACCCCCGAGGGCGCCAGAGACTACCTGATTCCCAGCCGCATGAAGGTAGGTGCCTTCTACGCGCTGCCCCAGAGCCCCCAGCAGTACAAGCAGTTGCTCATGGTGGGCGGCGTGGAGAAATATTTCCAGATCGCCCGATGCTTCCGTGACGAGGACCTGCGCGCCGACCGCCAGCCGGAGTTCACCCAGATCGACCTGGAGATGAGCTTTGTGGAGGAGGAGGATGTGCAGAGTGTCACCGAGAAGCTCCTGGTGGCTGTCATGAAGGAGGTCAAAGGCATGGACATCGCGGCGCCCTTCCCCCGCATGACTTGGCTGGACGCCATGACCCGCTACGGTTCCGACAAGCCAGACACCCGCTTTGGCCTGGAAATGCAGAACCTGACCGCACTCTTCACGGACACTGCCTTCCAGCCCTTCCAGGCGGCACTGGCCCAGAACGGCACCATCGAGGGCTTGAACGCCAAGGGCCTGGCGGAGTCCACGAGCCGCAAGGCCCTGGACCAGCTGACTGCCTCGGCGCGGCTCATGGGCGCCTCCGGCCTGGTGTATCTGAAAGTGGCCGCCGACGGATCCCTGACGGGTCCCGCCGCGAAGTTCCTGAACGAGGGCGAGGTCGCGCGCCTGAAGGAGGCCCTGGGTGCCGAAGCCGGCGACCTGCTGCTGCTGGTGGCCGACCGCTCTTTCCGGGTGGCCTGCTTCTCCCTGGGCCGTGTGCGCTTGGACGTGGCCGAGGCCCACAAGCTGATCCCCGAGGACAAGTTCAACTTCCTTTGGATCACCGAATTCCCCCTCTTTGACTGGGACTACGAGGAGCAGCGCTGGGTGGCCGAGCACCATCCCTTCACCCGCCCCATGGACGAGGATCTGCCCCTGCTGCAGACCGAGCCCGGAAAGGTCCGCGCCCGCGCCTACGACGTCATCCTCAACGGTGTCGAGCTGGGCGGCGGTTCCATCCGAATCCACGAACCCGCCCTGCAGGCCACCATGTTCAAGACCCTGGGCATCTCCGACGAATCCGCCCGCCGGCGCTTCGGGCACCTGCTGGACGCCTTCTCCTTCGGCGCACCGCCCCACGGCGGCCTGGCCCTGGGGCACGACCGGCTGGTCATGCTGCTGCTGGGCCTCAAGTCCATTCGCGACACCATCGCCTTCCCGAAGACCGCCAAGGCGGCTTGCCTCATGATGGATTCCCCCAGCACGGATGTGGACCCCAAGCAGCTCCAGGAGCTGAACCTGGCCATCGTGGGGCAGCCCGGCGGGGAAGAATAGCGGCATGGCGGCAGGCATCCGGTCCCTTCTCCCGTGTCCTCCGCTGGCATTCCTGGCGGCGGCATTTCTTCTGGCGGGGCAGTTGTTCATCCTGCCGGCGGGGGAGGTCCAGGTACGGGTGCTTCACACCAGCGACCTGCACGGCGCCCTGCAAGGCCGCCCCGAAGAGGGGGAGCCGGGCCTCCTGCGGGTGGCCACGCGCCTGAGGCAGGCGCATGCGGATTCCCCGGAGGGGCACGCACTCTTGTTGGACACGGGGGACACCCTCCAGGGGTCCCTGGCCTCCTGGCTGGGCGGGGGGAAGCCCATGCTGGCCTGGCTGGATGCCCTCCCCTACGACACTTGGACTCCCGGGAATCACGACTTCGACTTCGGCTACGACGTCTTTCGCGAGGCCGCGCAGCGACTGGGGGGAAAGATTCTATGCGGGAACCTGCATCCGCGGAAGGGGGCGGAGGAGCGGGACTATCCCTCCTGGCGCCTCTTCACCTTCGGTGCCGCCAAGGTGGCGGTGATCGGCGCCACCGCCTCCTATATGCCCAACTGGTTCCTGGACTTCCCGAGGCACTTCCGCGTGGAATCCCTTCGGGCGATGCTCCGGCGCGTCATGCCGGAAGTCCTCGCCAGCGAGCCACACGCCATCATCCTGGCAGTGCACCAGGGCTGGATGGAGCAGGACGCCCGGGGCGTCAACGAACTCAAAGGCCTCCCCCGGGAATTCCCGGAAATTGACTTGGTGCTGGGGGGCCACACCCACCGCGCCTTCCCCGGGCGCTCCATCGGCGTGAATACCTGGTACGAACAGCCTGCCTCTGGGGGAAAGTATTTCGGGCAGATAGACTTGTGGATTGATCCCGGGGAACGGCGCGTGACCCGCCTGGAATCCCGCCTTGTGGAGACACCCGCGGAGACCCCGGAAGACCCGGAAACGAAGGCGGCGCTGTCACCCTGGCTGTCGCAGGCGGAGGCGCTCTCCCGGGAGGTCATCGCCCCGGCGCTGCCGAAGGCCCTCTCCGCCAAGGGGCGTCCCGGCGTGGACTGTGCCGCCAGCGCGCTTCTCTGCCAGGCGCTGTCGGAGGCCACGGGCGCCGAGCTGGCCCTCCATGGCGTCCTCTCCCGCGAGGAGATCCCGGGCGGTGTCCCCCTGACCCGCCGGGAGCTCCACGCGCTGGTGCCCTACGAGAACACCATTGTCGTCTGCCAAGTAACCGCCGGAGAACTCGGGAAAATCCTGGAAGAGCAATGGGCGCTTCGGAAACACTCCTCCTACAGTGGCCTACAGGGCGTGGAGGCAATCATGGACCGGGAGGGCCACTGCCAGATTCTCTCCATCGCGGGGCAGCCCCCCATCCCGAACAAGCGCTACACCCTCGCCTTGAACTCCCACGAGGCGGCCGGCAGCGGCCGCACCCCTGTGCTTCGCCAAATCCTGGACTCCCCCGGAAGCCAGACCCGCGACACGGGGATATCCACACGCCAGGCGGCGCTGCAATGGTTCCAGAAGCACCCCGGCGAGCTCCCCGGGATCCGGGCATGGCTTCAGACGCCTGGCGAGTCCCGGAAGAAGGCCACAAATCCATGAGCGGACACTCCCCTGAACCCGAAATCCGGCGAATTCCCACGCGAAAGATCCACGTGGGGCCCCTTGCCATTGGCGGCGAAGCCCCCGTGGCGGTGCAGTCCATGTGCAACACCCCCACGGGAGACGTGGGGGCGACCCTCGCACAGATCCGCCGCCTGGCGGACGCGGGTTGCCAACTGGTGCGGGTGGCGCTGCCCGGCGTCCGGGAGCTCCCCGCGCTGGAGGAGCTCGCCCGCACAAGTCCGTTGCCGGTGGTGGCGGACATCCACTTCGACGGCCGTCTGGCAGTGCAGGCGCTGGAAGCCGGCGTCCAGGGCATCCGTGTGAATCCGGGGAACATCCCGGATGTGGACGCCCTGCGGGAGGCCGCGTGCATTGCGGCCGCAAGCGGCCAGGCGGTGCGTGTGGGCGTGAACCTGGGAAGCCTCTCTCTCCACGCCCGGGAAAAATACGGCGCCACGGCGCAGGCCATGGTAGAGAGTGCCCGCGAGTATCTCGGAATCTTCGAAGACGCAGGTTGCCAAAATCTGAAAGTCAGCCTGAAAGCCTCCGGCATCCCCCTGACTCTGCAAGCCTGCCGGCTCTTCCGCACCCTCTCCCCATGGCCACTCCACTTGGGACTCACGGAGGCCGGCACCCCCTCGCAGGGCATCCTGAAATCCGCCATCACCCTGGGATGCCTGCTGCTGGAGGGCATCGGAGACACCATCCGCGTCTCCCTCACCGCGCCCCCCGAGGAGGAAGTCGCCGCCGCCTTCCACATCCTGGACGCCCTGGGCATGCGGCCGGGACGCCCCCGGCTGGTGGCGTGCCCCACCTGCGGACGCACCCGCATCGACCTCATTTCCCTGGCCACCCGCGTGGAGGCCGCCATGAACCGCCTCCTGGCGAAAGGATACGCCCTCCCCCTGCAAAAGGTGGCCGTCATGGGATGCCCCGTCAACGGCCCCGGGGAAGCCACCGACGCGGACCTGGGCATTGCCGGCGGCGTGGGCAAGGGCGTGCTCTTCCGCAAAGGCAGGATCCAGGAGACCCTCCCCGAAGACCAGCTCCTGCCGGCACTTCTTCGGGAGCTGGAGAAAGCCGCCGGAGCCCCCCCCGGAACCGCCGGCGAGGCCTAGCGACAACCCACGCCAGATCCCGTCCGGACCTGACAGCTCAGACTATATTAAAATGCTTTTTCCAGGCATCCCCAAGGGGACGCCGGATTCTCCATCCCCCCAGAAAACCTTAGGAGACACACTACCATGTCCAAGGCTTACATCTTCCTGGGCGCCCCAGGCGCCGGCAAGGGCACTCTTGGCGACATCTTCTGCGCGAAGACCAATGTGATCCACATCTCCACCGGGCAGCTCCTGCGCGACGAAATGGCCGCGGGCACCGAGCTGGGCAAGACCGTGAAGGAACTCATCGCCTCCGGCGCCCTGGTTTCCGATGACATTGTCACCGCCATGGTGGACAACCGCCTGGCCAAGGATGACGCCAAAACCCGCGGCGTCATGCTGGACGGATACCCCCGCACCAGCGCCCAGGCGGAGAGCCTCACCGCCATCCTGGCCAAGCACGGCTACGAAACCGGCGTGGCGGTCCTCGTGGACACTCCCCGGGAGCTGCTCATGCAGCGTCTGACCGGACGCCGCCTCTGCTCCAACAAGGCATGCGGCGCCAGCTACAATGTCTTCACCGCCCCGCCCGCCAAAGAGGGCGTCTGCGACAAGTGCGGAAGCCCCCTGGTCCAGCGCGCCGACGACACTGAGGAGACCGCAGTGAACCGCCTGAAGATCTACGACACCCAGACCGCCCCCGTCATCGAGTACTACCGCAAGCGCGGCGAGCTGAAAGTCTCCCCCAATGCCGACGCGCCCATCGAGGTGAACTACGCCGCCATGGAGAAGGTCCTGGGCCTCTAGGAAGTCCCCAAAAGAACGAAAGGCATCCGATTCCGTGGAACACGTCACCATCTACAAGGAAGGCGAAATCGAAAAGATCCGGCTGGCCGCCCAGGCGGCGGCCCAGGTGCGCGACCGCCTCTGCGACGCCGTGCAACCCGGCATGAGCACCCTGGATCTGGACAATCTGGCCGAGTGCTTCATCCGGGAGACCGGCGGGAAGAGCGGCTCCCTGCACTACCACGGCTACCCCGGACAGGTCTGCATCTCCCTCAACGACGAGGTGGTCCACGGCATCGGCCGCGCCGACCGCATCATCCAGTTCGGCGACCTGGTCAGCCTGGACGTCGTGGTGGAGCTCGGCGGATACTACGGCGACACCGCGCGCACCGTCTGCGCTGGCGGCGAGCCCTCCCCCCTTGCCAGGAACCTCATGGATACCACCCAGGCCGCCCTCATGGCAGGCATCGATGCCGCAGTGGAGGGGCACACCATCAACCACATCGGCGCCGCCGTCCAAAGGGTGGCCGAGGCGCAGGGGTTCTCCTGCGTACGGGAGATGGTTGGCCACGGCTGCGGCAAGCACATGCACGAGTCCCCGGAGGTCCCCAACTTCAAGGTCCGTGGCCGCACCCCGCGCCTGGAAGCCGGCATGGTCATCTGCATCGAGCCCATGGTCAACGCCGGAGGCTGGGAAATCGACGTCGACGAAAAAGACCAGTGGACCTGCCGCACCAGCGACCACTCCCTCTCCGCACACTTCGAGCATCAGATCCTCATCACGAAGAAAAAACCCGAAATCCTTACCCTATGCCCAAAGAAACCGACTGCATAAAGCTGGAAGGCGTCGTCGTCGAGGTCCTGCCCAACACCCGTTTCCGCGTAAAGCTCAACAACGGCGGCAGCGAAGTCATCGCGGGAATCTCCGGAAAGATGCGGAAGAACAACATCCGCATTCTGGAAGGCGACTCCGTCACGGTGGAGATCTCTCCCTACGATCTCAGCACCGGGCGCATCTCCTACCGCAGAAAATAAGCCTTCCGCGCCCCCGTCGGACGCATCCCCCCGCTGCGGGAAAATGCCGGGGAGGCCCCGCCGCCTCCCCGCGTCTCCTGCGCAGGGGGTTTGCATTCAGGAAAAAGAGGGTTACAGTACACGAATTTCCCGCGCCCCTGTGCCCGGCCGGCGCTTCTTTCCGGCCGCCGGTCGAAGTATCGGCATGGGAGTGCACCTACAAAAAGGCCCCCCCGGCCGCGTCCCCGCGTGCCGGAGGTCACAAGTCCGGAAGGATCAGGGCGGTTCTGCCGTCCACCATCCCAACCCAAAGGAAACCAAGACCATGAAAGTCAGAGCATCAGTGAAGCGGATGTGCAACAATTGCCAGATTGTCAAGCGCGCCGGCGTCCTCCGTGTGATTTGCAAGAATCCCCGCCACAAGCAGCGCCAGGGCTAGAGCCTCCCCGCAGCCCTCCCCCATGCATTTCAGATTCCTCCCTTAAGACAACCGGCAAACCCCCTAGGAAACCGATAAAATGCCCAGAATCCTCGGTGTTGACATCCCGAACAACAAGCAGACGGTGATCTCCCTGCAGTACATCTATGGCATTGGCCCCGCCATCGCCAAGGCGATCTGCGAAAAAGCCAAGCTGGACCCCGTCCGGAAGGCCTCCGAGCTCTCCCAGGACGACATCGCCAACATCCTCAACATCCTCCACGAAGAGTACACCGTGGAAGGTGACCTGCGCCGCCAGGTGGCCAACAACATCCGCCGCCTGATCGCCATTGGCAGCTATCGCGGCACCCGCCACAAGAAGAATCTCCCCGCCCGCGGCCAGCGTACCCGCACCAACGCCCGTACCCGCAAGGGCTCCAAGAAGACCGTGGGAGCCATCCGCGACAGAACCGAGCGCAAGACCGCCGCTTCCGCCGCCGAGGCAAAGCAGGCCGCAGCCGCCAAGAAGAAGTAGGAGGTTCATGCCGGACGAGGCCACGCGGCCCCCGAGCAAATCGGAGGCGTGCGCGTTCCCCTCGCCGGAGCGGTCCAGTCGCGTCCCTGGCAAAGAGCACCCGTTGCGCGTCTAGCCCGCCGGAATCCCCCGAAAATCCAGATACCAGCTTTCAACTTTAGAGAAAAAGGACGTCCGGAAAGGCCGTCCCAGGAGATTGCAAACCATGGCAGAAGAGTCCAAGGAAACGAGCGTCGCCGCGCAGGCCGCGCCTGCCGCCCCCGCCTCCATCCCCACCGCAGAGCAGATCCTCGCGGATCCCAACGCCGTCACCGCCGTTCAGAGCCGCCGTGCCAAGGGCGCGCGCCAGGTGCTGTCCGGCGTGGTGCACGTGGATTCCACCTTCAACAACACCCGCGTGGTGATCACCGACCCCCAGGGGAACGTCCTCTCCTGGTCCACCGGTGGAAAGCTCGGCTACAAGGGAAGCCGCAAGAGCACTTCCTACGTCGCGCAGGTCATCGCCGGTGACGCCGCGAAGAAGGCGATGCTGACCTACGGCCTGAAGGAGGTCGAGGTGGAAGTGAAGGGCCCGGGGCAGGGCCGCGAATCCGCCGTGCGGGGCATCGCCCTCGCCGGCCTGGAGATCACCGTTCTGCGTGACGTGACCCCCCTCCCCCACAACGGTTGCCGCCCCCCCAAGAAGCGCCGCATCTAGCCGGTTGCTGCCGCGCCGGGCGCATGGAGGGACGGATCAATTCGGAGACCGTCCCCCGTGGCGCCCCACCAAAGGAATAGAGACTACCGAGCAATCGGAGTCGTCATAAACCAAAGGAGGATTTTTCCCAAATGGCAGAACTGGAAAATTTTGAGATGCCCGAGACTCTGGTCATGGACGAGGCGACCGCGACGGATCGCTACGCCAAGTTCATCACCGAGCCCTGGGAGAACGGCCTGGGACACACTCTGGGGAACTCCCTTCGCCGTGTGCTGCTGCACATGATGGAGGGCGTGGCCGTCAGCTGCATCCGCATCGATGGAGTCAGCCACGAGTTCACGGCGATTCCCGGCGTGATGGAGGACGTGATGGAGATCGTCCTGAACATCAAGAAGCTGAAGTTCCGTTGCGACGGCTCCCTGCCCCGCACCCTGGAGCTTGTGGCTTCCAAGAAGGGCCCTGTGACGGGCGCCGACATCAAGGAGGACGGCATCGCGGAGGTCCTGAACAAGGACCAGCACCTGTTCACCCTGGCGGGCGACCTGAAGGACAAGCCCATCCGGATCGAGCTGGACCTGGAGAAAGGCACCGGCTACCGTCCCAGCGAGCGCAACAAGAAGGACGAGCAGCCCATCAACTCCATTCCCGTGGACTGCCTCTTCAACCCCGTCGAGAAAGTCCGCTACGACGTGCAGCCCAGCCGTGTGGGCGAGAACACCAACTACGACCGCCTGGAGCTGGAGGTCACCACCGACGGCCGTATCGCGCCGAAGGCGGCCGTGCAGCACGCGGCGTCGATCCTGCGCCGTCAGCTGGAGGTCTTCGAGTTCGAGGGCAGCCAGAGCGCGGGCAGCCGTGGGGTGGTGCTCACCGAAGACGAGAAGGCCCTTCTCTCCAAGTTGCTGGAGGAGGTCAAGGACCTCGGCCTTTCCGTGCGTTCCGAGAACTGCCTGAACCAGGAGAGCATCCACTTCCTGGGCGACCTGGTGGTCCGGACGGAGAGCCAGATGATGAAGTGCCGCAACTTTGGCAAGAAGTCCCTTGAGGAGATCAAGGAGAAGCTTCAGGACAAAGGACTTGCGCTTGAAATGACAATTGACAGCAAAGTGGCAGAAGAGTTCGACCGGAGCAAGGTTGCCCTGCTGCAGAAGACTAACAAGGAGTAACCCCAATGAGACACCGCGTCGCAACCTTCAAGATCAACCGTAGCAGCGCCCATGTGCGGGCTCTGCTGGCCAATGCCGTCTGCAGCCTGATCGAGCACAACCAGATCAAGACCACCCTTGTGCGCGCCAAGCGCATCCGTCAGCTGGCCGAGCAGATGGTCACTTTGGGCAAGCGGGGCGACCTGCACGCCCGCCGCCTGGTCGTGGCGAAGCTCCACAACAACGCCATCGTCAAGAAGCTCTTTGACGAGGTGGCTCCCAACTACAAGGAGCGCCAGGGTGGATACACCCGCATCATCAAGCTTGGCACCCGCATTGGCGACGCCACCGAGATGGCCCTGCTCTCCTTTGTGGAGACTGACGAGCAGGTGAAAGCGGCCAAGGCTGCACCCGCCGCCGAGGCCAAGGCCGAAGAGGCCGCGGCTCCCGCCGCCGAGGAGAAGTAGTCTAGCTTCTGCCGAGACAAGCCGGTTGCTCCCCCCGGGGGCGCCGGCTCTTTTTTTAGACGGGAAGGCGCAATCCGCGCCTTTCCGTCCGGGCCCCTCCTTTCCCATTTCCGCCGGATCTGCAGACCGCAATGTTCACCCTCACGGACACCACCTCCTTCCCCTCCCGACGCCTCGTGGCAAAGCGCTATCGCCACGACTGCGGCCTGGAGGTCCTGAGCCTGGAGGCCAACGATCCGGAGAACCTCTTCTGCCTCTGCTTTTCCACGGAAGCCGTGGATGACACGGGGGCGGCCCACATAGTGGAACACTCGGTGCTGGAGGGCTCCGAGCGCTTTCCGGTGAAAGATCCCTTTGTCTGCCTGCTGAAAACCAGCGCAGCCACCTTTCTGAACGCCTGCACCTATCCGGACAGGACGCTCTATCCTTTCATCACCTGCTGCCCCAGGGACTACTTCAATCTGTTGGAGGTCTACTGGGACGCGGCCTTCCATCCGCTCCTGACCCCGCAGATTCTGGGGCAGGAGGGATGGCACTACGAGATCTCCCGGGAGAAGGGACGGGGGCGCCTCTCCATCAACGGCATTGTCCACAACGAGATGTCGGGATACTATTCCAGCCCGGCGACCGTGCTGGGCCGCATGCTGGAAAAAAGCCTCTTTCCCGACAGCTTCCTGCGCTACGACTCCGGCGGCGTCCCTGACAAGATCCCCGGGCTCACCTACGGAAAGTTCCTGGACTTCCACCACGCCCACTACCATCCCTCCGTGGCGAAGGTGGTTCTCTACGGAAACATCCCCACCGAAGAGAAGCTTTCCGTCCTGGAGAAGCATTTGGAGCACGACCTGGCCGTCCTGCCCCCGCCTCCAAAGGCGAAGACACACCCCGTCGCCTCCGCCCTTCCGCGCGCCACGGGTCCCATGGTGCGCCGCGCACGCTTCACGCCGGATGCCGCCTCGCAAAAGAACGGCACCGGCCTGGTATCCGTGGCCTGGGCGCTGGACGACACACGCGACATGGATTTGGACCTGGGCTTCCAGCTCATGGAGGCCGTGCTGCTCGGCAACGCCGCGGCGCCCCTCTCCAAGGCCCTCATGGAATCCGGCATCGGCGCGGCGCCCCTCTCCAGCGGCTACGACAACGAGACCCGCTACACCAGCTTCTGCGTGGCCATGCGGGGAGTGAAACCGAAGGCCTTTCCCGCCTACGAGCGACTGGTGCTCGACACCCTCCGCGCCTGCGTAGAGAAGGGCCTCCCACGCGATCAAGTGGTGGGCGCCCTCACCGGCTTCCAGGGAAAAAATCAGAACATCACCAGCGATTACGTCTACGACACCCTGGAGGACGTGATGGCCGCCTGGCAATACGGCGACGACCCCTTCCTCTTCCTGAAGCAGGCCGATGAACTCCCCCATCTGCAAGAGCGCCTGGCAGCCAATCCCCGCTATGTGGAAGACCTGATCCAAAAGTGGCTCCTGGACAATCCGCGACGGGTACGCCTGGAACTGCGTCCTGACGCCGGCCTGAAATCCAGCCAGGACAAGAAGCTGGCGAAGAAGCTCGCCGCGCGTCTGGCTGGCTGGACTCCCGCCAAGCAGGCCCGTGTAGAGAAATTCCAGGGGGAGCTCAAACAAAAGGCATTGCAGGAGGACCCGCCGGAAGCCCTGGCGACCATCCCCGTGCTGCGGCGCACCGACCTCCCTGAAAAAGTAACGCCGTTCCTCTACGAAGACAGCATCCTCCCCAACGGGGCGCCCGTACGCCGCAGCAACGACTTCACCAACGGCCTCTCCTGCCTCAAGTTCGCCCTGGACGCCACCACCCTCCCCGTTGCGCTGATCCCCTGCCTGAAAGGCTTCCTTTCCCTAGTGCACGGGCTGGGCACCGCGCGGCACACCTACGACCAGGTGGCGGAACGCTGGAATCTGCTGGGCGCCGTCTTCCAGCTCGATGGCAGACTCTACACCCCCGTATGCGGCGCCCCCGTGCCGCACCAGGTGGTCAAGATAAGCGTCCGCGCCCTGGACCGGCACTTCCCACAGGCCCTGGAATTTCTCCGGGAGCAACTCCTGGAATGTTCCTTCTCTGAGCGCAAGCGTCTGAAGGAAGTCCTGCGGGGAGCCGCTGCGAAGCTCTTTTCCCTCCTCCTCAGCCGCGGGAATTTCGCCTTGGCATACGCTCGCGCCGGCGAGGGGCTCTCCGCATTGGGAAGCTACAACAGCTGGACCGGGGGGCTGGGCACCTATGAACAGCTCGCGAAGCTCTCCAAGGCCTCCGACAAGGAGCTGGATGTCTTCTGCGAGGGACTCGCCGCCGTTGGCCGCTGGCTGGCCACCGCCCCCCTCGTGGGAGCCGGTGTCTCCACGGAAGACGACGGCGCCTGGCGCGCCATCGGCGAATTCACCTCCCTCTGGAAAGGCGCCGCCGCCGCCAACGACGCGAACCTCCTCTTTGCCGCGACCCCCGTCAGCGCCCCCGCAGGACGCAGGGAATACGGCGTGGTCCCCGCGAAGGTCCACACTTGCGTGCGCGCCTTCCCGGCACCATACGCGACCCACCCGGACGCCATCCCGCTGTCCCTGGGCGGGAACATCCTTTCCAGCGGCTTCCTCTGGGATGAGATCCGCGCCAAGGGCGGCGCCTACGGCTGCAGCCTGAAATACCAGCCCGGCATCGGCATGGCATACCTCCACGCCCACGACGACCCGCACTGCGCCCAGACATACCAGACCTACGACCGCATCGCGGGCCACCTCCGAAAGAACCCCTTCACCCAGCAGCAGGTGGACCAGTCCATCCTCCAGTGCCTGGGGGCCTACCTGACGCCCCTCCGCCCCGCCGACGCCGCCTCACAGTGCCTTGATTCCCTCATGAAGGGCTCCACCAACCAGTTGCGGCAGGAGCGTTTTGACCAGACCCAGAAGACCACCGCCGTCCAAGTCCAGGACGCCATCCTGCGCCTGCTGGAGGACTGCCCCCACAACGATTGCGCACTCGGCCCCGCGCCCATCCCCGAAGGCATGGCCGCCCTGCGGATCCCCGGCGCATGAAGCGACCCCCTTCCCCCTCTCACAAGCTCCCCCCCATTCCCCTCTCCACCATAGAATCCTGACCATGAAAGAAGACGTCATCTACTTCACCAGGAATTTTCTCTCCCCCTGCAGCCAGGCCGTCTGCAAGAGACTGGACGACATCCTCGTGCTGAACCCCGACGAGGACTGCACCGAGGCGCTCGCCAAGGCGAAGGCCGCCATCGTGGACGAGGACGACGAACGCCGCCAGGACACCATCAAACTCCTGCTGAAGGCAAAACTGCCCTTCGCCCTCTGCGGGCTGGCCGGCGAGACCCCCGACTCCCTCAAACGCCTCTGGGCCGCCGCCAAGCGCCGCCACATCCAGGTCTGCTGGCTGGGCTCCTGGCGCTACGAATGGGCCATGGTCCGCCTCAAGGAGACCATCACCAGCGGCGTGCTGGGCAACCTCCAGCAGTTCCACCTCTCCAAGCCCGAAGGACAGGGCATCTTCGAACGCCTCCGCGACCAAGACCTGCTCAACTGGCTCTCCGCCTACGGAAATGATGCCTCCAGCTCTTTCGAAGAACTCCCCGAGGCGAACTTCCGCTACCGCCTCACCGCCACCGGCGCCCGCGGCTCCGCCACCGCAACCATCCTGGACGGCGAACGCAACGAATTCGCAATCACCCTCTGCGACGAGCCCTCCCGCCTGGAAACCCGCATCTCCCGCCCCCGGGAGGCCGAAGTGGGATATCTCCTCTTCGCCATCCATTCCGGACGCCCCTGGACCATGCTGGGCAAAATCCCAAACTAACCCGAATCCCACTGGACAATCCTGTGCAATTCCTCTGTCCCACAGCTTGAAAACGAAGGAAGGAGCGCTAGATTAACAGACCTGCCAGCAGGAACACTTTTTTTGTTGATAGCCAATTATCATTCCCCTAACATGAAAACCTTTCTCCCCAAGGAAAACGAAATCGAGCGCAAGTGGTGGATCGTAGACGCGGACCACCAGGTGCTCGGACGGATGGCCCGCCAGATCGCCATGATCCTCCGCGGAAAGCACAAGCCCATCTACACCCCCCACCTGGACACCGGCGACTACGTGGTGGTCACCAACGCCGCCAAAGTAGTCCTCACCGGCCGCAAGTCCACCGACAAGGAATACCAGGATTTCAGCGGCTGGGTGGGAGGCCTGAAGCGCACCAGCGCAGAGGCGATGCGCGAGAAGCATCCCGAGGAGATCATCAAGCGCGCCGTGTGGGGCATGATGCCCGACGGCAAGCTCGGCCGTGACCAGTTCCGCAAGCTGAAGGTCTACGCCGGCGAGCTCCCCGAGCACAAGTATGTGGCCCAGGGTGCCCAGCCCCTGACCCTGAAGAACCAGTTTTAGTCAAACAACCTTTGAGGACAGACGAGCAATATGGCCCAAGACGCTAGCGAAGTGATTCTGACCGTCGGTCGCCGCAAGTGCGCCAGCGCGCGCGTTCGCATGACCCGCGGCACTGGCAAGATCACGGTGAACCGCCGTGACTTCAGCGAGTATTTCACCACCGAATCCATCCGTGGATTCATCCAGCAGCCCCTGGTGTTGACCAGCAAGGCTGGCGAGTTCGACATCTACGCCACCATCAACGGCGGCGGCGAAGTCGGCCAGGCCGGCGCCCTGCGCCACGGCATTGCCCGTGCGCTGGAGAAGTCCGAGGAGGCCCTGCGCGCCCCCCTGAAGAAGGCCGGCATGCTCACCCGTGATTCCCGCGAGAAGGAGCGTAAGAAGCCCGGTCAGCCCGGAGCCCGCAAGCGCTTCCAGTTCAGCAAGCGTTAGTCGGACGGAGGAGGCCCCGGGAATCCCGGGATGCCCCCTTCCCACCTCCAACGCCTTCCAAGAGACGGCCTCCCATCCGGGTGGCCGTCTTTTTCGTTTTCCCCCTCCCCCATCCCCCTTTCAGCCCCCCAAACGTACCAA
>CAVFEH010000005.1:0-97283 GCA_963621575.1 Bacteroidaceae bacterium | reverse complement strand
CGGAAAGGGAGGAATCGGGAATCATAAGAAGGAAGGCAAAGAGAAGAAAGAGTCTTTGCATCATGGCTATGCGGAATCCGATGTTATGAAACAAGAAGGGGATTTACGAAGGACGGGAGGCTTTTGCAGGCACGGATTGCGCCGCAAGGAGTGTGTCTGTCGGGTTTGTCTCGCCCCCCGGCCGCGCCACGGCGTTTCCGCCCCGCAATGCGGCGAAAACGGGGATTCCGGAGTCGCAGGCCTGATGCCTCATTGGGCGGCCTTCCTGGCGGCCAGCTCTTCCCAGCGGGCGTAGAGGCTTTCGACGGTGGCCCTTGCCTCGTCCATTTCCCGGGTGAGCTCCTGGGTGCGGGCGCCGTATTTCTCATGGAAATTCGGTTCAGCGAAGATCGCCTCGATGGCGGCGACCTTTTCTTCGGCGGCGAGAATGGCCTCCTCCATGCCTTCCAGTTCCCGCTGTTCCTTCCAGGTCAGGCGGTTCTTGGAAGCGTGCCGGTTCCCGGCAGGGTCTTGCGCGCCGGCCGGGGACTTGGAGGCGGCTTGCTGTTGAGAGGCCTGCTGCCGGGCAGCCAGTCGCTGGGCGCGTTTTTCCAGATAATACTGGTAGTCACCGTGCTGGAAGACCACTCTGCCCTCACCTTCGAAAGCCAGCACATCGGTGCAGACACGATTGAGGAAATAGCGGTCATGGGAGATGACCGCCACGCATCCCGGAAAATCCATGAGGGACTCCTCCAGGACGCGGAGAGTCGTCAGATCCAAATCGTTGGTTGGCTCGTCCAGGAGGAGGAAATTCCCCCCGCGCTTCAGGACCTTCGCCAGAAGGAGACGATTCCGTTCACCGCCGGAGAGTTCTCCCACGCACGTGGTGATCTCCTCGTCCTGAAAGAGGAAGCGACGCAGGTAGGTCCAGACAGCCACCTTCTGGTGGCCGAACATGACAAAGTCATTGCCCTCCCCGATCTCCTCCAGAACGGTTTTGGAATTGTCGAGGGTGGTGCGGTGCTGATCCACATAATTGAACTCCACCCTGGGGCCCACCTGAAGAGTGCCGCCAGTGGGGGCGAGTTCTCCCAGGAGGAGCTTCAGGAGACTGGTCTTTCCCAGTCCATTTCGCCCCAGGATTCCCAGACGCATGCCGCGCGTGAACTCCAGGGAGAGGTCATGGAAGAGGAGTCGGCCATTTCGTTCCAGGGAGACGTTCTTCAGAGAGACGATGCGGTCGCCGAAGGGCGCCGGGGGCGGCATCAGGACCTCCGCCTCCCGCTCCACGGGGGGGGGCGCGGCATTGACGGCCTCGTTGAAGCGCTGGATGCGGCTCCAGGACTTCGTGCCGCGGGCCTGCGGGCCTCGCCGGATCCAGTCGATCTCCCGGCGGATGAAGGAGAGCCGCCGCTCCTCATTCTGGCGATTCTCCTCCTCACGGAGGGCCTTCTTGCGGAGATACTCGCTGTAGTTTCCGGGATAGCTGTAGAGGACGCCGGCCTGGAGTTCCATAATGCGGGAGCAGACCCGGTCCAGGAAATAGCGGTCGTGGGTGACGAAGAGGCAGGTGCCGCGGAGACGGTTGAGATAATCTTCCAGCCACTGGATGGTCTCGGTATCCAAGTGGTTGGTGGGCTCGTCCAGCAGCAGGAGTTCCGGTCTGTCAATGAGTGCGCGGCAGAGCGCGACGCGGCGTTTTTCTCCGCCGGAGAGCTGCCCCGCGAGGCGCTGGAGCCCGGGGACCGCCAGGGAGGTGGCCAGCTCCTGGAGGCGGGTCTCCAGAGTCCAGCCCTGCCGGGAACCAATTTCCCGTTCCAAAGCGGACCATTCCGCCTGGGAGAGGGCGGGATCATGACGTTCGTAGCGCGCCAGGAGCTCCAGGGTACCATGGGCGCCCTCAAGGATATTCTCCCGGACTGTGCGCTCCGGATCCAGCTTCACCTCCTGGGGGAGATACGCACAACGAAGGAGCTTCCGTGTCACGATGTCGCCAGAATAGAAGTGCTCGTGGCCGGAGAGAATCCGCAGCAGAAGGGACTTCCCTGCGCCGTTGCGGCCCACTAGGCCCACGCGCTCGCCCTCCCGCACCAGGAGTTCCTGGTGGTCCAGCAGCACGCGGGATCCGATATTGGCGCACAGATCCGTGGCGGAGAGGACCACGGGGCCGCCGCTCCCCTGAAGTTGTTCGGCCATAATGACTACACCTCGTAGATCGTGAGCTGGCAGTCAAGATTGCCGTTCTTGAGAGGGAAGCGCTCCACGGGCCGCAGGGGGATGCACCGGACGCACTGCGGAGAGCCGGCCAAGACCGCCACGCGGCAATTCTTCAGGCGCGCGACGGCGTTTCCGAACTCCTGATAGAGGCGGTTGTCGCCGTCCAGCCGGACGCCGTAAGGTGGATTCGTGACCACAAGCCGGCGTTGTCCATCACTCTGGAGATCCCGCAGCCGGATGGGCCGGAAGGAGATCTTTCCGGCCAGACCGGCGCCGCGGGCATTCTGCTCGGCCAATTCCAGGACGCGGGGGTCCAGATCGCAGCCCGTGATCTTGGGGAGTTGCCCCGTGGCGTGCCGACGGGCCTCGCCGCGGAGCTCCCGCATCCGATCAGCCTGGACCGCCCCGAAATTCGCCCAGCGTTCGAAACCGAAGCGCTTGCGGAAGATTCCGGGGGCGATGTTGGCGGCCCACATGGCGCCCTCCACCAGGAGGGTTCCGGAACCGCACATGGGATCCAGGAGAGGCGCCTGTCCATCCCAGTCCGTAAGGCGGAGGATCGCGGCGGCGAGAGTTTCCTTGAGGGGGGCCTCACCGCCGGCCACGCGGTATCCCCGCTTGAAGAGGGGGTCGCCGGAGAGATCCAAATAGACCGTGGCGCGCTCGCGGCCCCAATAGACGAAAGCGCGGACATCGGGATCGGTGCGGGAAACCATGGAGCGTTCCCCGTGAAAAAGCCTGCGCTGCCGATCCACAATGGCGTCCTTGAGTCGGACCGCCACGAAATCGGGGTTTTCGCCGCAGGAGGGATGCGCGTAGGCAGCGCAGGCGATTTCCTGTGCGGGAGTCAAGTAGTTTTCCCAGGCCAATGCTGTCGCGCCCTCATAGAGTTGATCCAGGGAGCGTGCGGGGAAGCGTCCCAGCACCAGCATGACGCGCTGGGAAATACGGCTATGGAGGCAGCATTTCCAGCCATCCTCCAGCGTGCCGAAAAAAGGGATTCCCCCCGAATTGAGGCGTGCGGAGCGAAAACCGAGATCCTGCAGTTCCGCGCGCAGCACCCCCTCGGTGCCCGGAGCCGCCGTGGCGTAAAATTCCAATGCGTCTTGTTTCATGATGTCCTCTCGCCGAGGAACGCCCACGCGCTTTGCCTCGCGGACGGTCCTCCCTGTTGCGGCATGGCCCCGCAGAAGAAGATGCCTCTGCGGGGAATTACAAAAAACAGTTCCCTACGGTTTCCCCGGATGGAGTTTCCGGACCAGTGCGAGTTCGCGGTCGAAGAGGTGCCCGCGCTGGATCAGCTCCCGGAGTTTGTCCTCCAGGGCATCCCAGTTTTCAGCGGTGGGTTCGCCATCCTCCCACTTTTCGGCGTCGTCGGGGCGGAAGCGCCAGCGGAGGGTATCCGCGAAGAACTCCACGCGCACCTGCCGTTTGCCGCCAGGGAACTCCTTGTCAAGCCAGCCTATGGGTCGTCGCATCCGGGGTGCCTCCTTGCGCCTGGGCCTACATCACCTTGAACTTGGGGAGATCCTGGATATCGACCATGCCCACGAAGCGTCCCTCGTCATCCACGGCCACAACGTCATCGATCTTGCGGTTTTCGATGAGTTTGAGGATTTCCACGGCCATCTGCTTCTGGTTGATTGCGACGGGATGCTTCGTCATGACAGTCTCGATGGGGGCATGGAGGACCTTGTCGTTGTTGGTCATGGCGCGGCGGAAGTCGCCGTCGGTGAAAATCCCCAGGAGGAGATTCTGGCCGTCCACGATGGCGGTGGCGCCGTCGCGTGCCTTGGTCATGGCCAGGAGTGCCTCGCGGACGGTGGCGTCGGGCCTGACCACGGCGCAATGTTCGCCGGTGCGCATGCAGTCTTTGACGGTGAGGGTGATGGTGCGGCCGATGGCGCCGGCGGGGTGGTTCATGGCGTAGTCGGAGAGCTGGAAGTCCTGGCAGTCCAGGAGCACCATTGCCAGCGCGTCACCGAGGGCCAGCAGTGCGGTGGTGGTGGTCGTGGGGGCCAGATTGAAGGGGCAGGCCTCCCGTTCCACGGGCATGGGAACCACCAGGTCGGAGAAGCCGGCCAGGCGGGAGTCGCTCTTTCCGGTGATGCCGGCGATGGGGACGCCCATGCGCTTGACGGCGGGCAGCACCCGCAGCAGCTCGTCGGTCTCGCCGGAGTAGCTGACGGCCAGGAGCAAGTCCTGGGGGGAGACCACGCCCAGATCACCGTGCATGGCCTCAACGGGATGCATGAAGACCGCGCGGGCGCCGGTGGAGGCCAGGGTGGCGGCCAGCTTCTTGGAGATGTGGCCGCTCTTGCCCACGCCGCACAAAACCAGCTTGCCGCCCGCCTGGAGAATCTCCAGGCACTTGCGCACCAAGGCGACGAAGGGCTCGCCCAACTCGTCACGGACCTTCTTCACGCCGGCGATTTCCACGTCCATCACCCCACGGGCGCGGGCGAGGATACTTTGGGAATCCGTGTTCTTCAATTCCTTGTTCATGGATTGTCTCTTGAGATTCTGTATGATCTTGAAGGAAAGTTCGAAAAAGCGCAGGGGGAACCGCGCCCCCACCCTGGCCATGAGGTTGCAGGCCGGGAAACAGCCACAACCAGAGGCCCGTTGGTGAAGAAGACCGCCAAAGGACAGAGACCACCGCACCCGCACCCTTTGCCGCCCTCTTCCGCCTGCGACAATGCTTTTCGGCTTCCCATCCACCGCGGCGCAGTCCCGGCGCCAACCGGACGCGCTTACCGTAGACGCGCCTGGATTTGTTCTGAAAGGGAGTCGTCAGTGCACTTCGGCAGCCAGCGCTGGAGGGCCTCGCGGAATTCGGGGTCTTTGCGGTGGGATCGCAAGAGGCCCTTTGCCGCGGTGTTTTGGAGCGTGGGGTCGGGATCGTCAAGAGTCGCCAGAAGGAGTTCCTCCCAGCCATCGGGATGGATGACGGGAAGGAGTTCCAAGGCCCTCTTGCGGAGAGAGAGCTCCTCGTCTAGGAGGGCCTCCTCCAAAACGGGAGCGCGGAGCGCTTCGGGGAGTTGCCGGACCAGGTCCAGTGCGGCCTGTCGACAACCGGAGTGGGGGCTGGCCTGAAGAAGCGCGAGCTCCTCGGCGGCAAGCTGTGGAGCCCGCTGCCGGAGGAGGGAGAGAAGCACCTGCCGTGCGCGACGGTTGCCCTCCAAGCGAAGAAAGGCCCGTGTCACCAAGTTGGGTGAAAGTCCATCGGTGCGGCCGCGATGCCGGACCGCCTGTGTCCAGAGCTCCGCCTGAAACGAGAGTGGAAGAGACTCGTCGGGAAGAAGTGTCTGGAGAGTATTCCACCAGGCGTCGGGAGAGAGCCCCCAGAGGGCGTCCAGGAGTCGGGAGAAGTCGTCGTCGGAGACCCCCTCGTCCTTCAGCGCAGCGGCGATCTTGGAAGAGAGCGCCTCGACCTCTTGCGGAGCGGCGGTCTTTGCGCGGGAGAGAAGCGCGGCCACGCGGACCCGTGAGTCGCTGTCGCGGGAGAGTGTCTGGAGGAGTTCGGCTGCGCCGGGGCACTCCCAGAGGACGGTGGCCAGCAATGCGCGGATCTCGGCGGCGGGGCTTTTGGCGAAGGGCGCCAATGCCTGGAGACGGCGCTGGGGGGCGTTGCAGGAGGCGCGGACCGCCAGTGGGATGGCCAGTGCCTGGAGTTCCCGGGGCTGATCGGCGGCCAGGAAGGGTGCCACTGCATCAAAGGCGAGTCTTCCACCGTAGTAGGGAAGCGCCTTGAGGACATTTGCGCGGACCTGTTCGTCAGGATCCGCCAGGGCATTCTCCAGGAGTGCGGGGGCTGCGGAGGCGCCGGCGGAGATTCGTGCGGAGGGTGCGAGATGCACCCGTCCGGAGACGAAGACTCCCAGACAGGGTGCCAGCAGCGAGGAGGCCAGACGACGGTTCTGCACATCCGGATCCCGGAGGAGTCCCAGGACGGCGGAGGCGTTCTCCCGGAGCCAGGCGGGCTTCTCGGAGAGTGCCGCCAGCGCGCAGTGCCGCACACCGGCGTCCTCGTCGGAGAGGCGCTCCGCCAAAAGCACGGGGACTTCGGGAAGGTCGTATTTTCCGACCACCAGCACCGCGTCCCGCCGGATGTCGGCGTCGGGGGACGCCAGGCGCTGCCGGCATTCCCGGAGGGTCTCCTGCGGGGTGTTCTCCGCGGGGAGAGCCACAGACGCCAGAAGCGTGGCGCCCAGAAGGAGGATTGTCGGAAGCGGGGCCATTCCAGGCGGCGTCAGGAAAACCGGAAGGCGTCACACATGGCGTCGGCGGGCATGCGCCAGTCGCCTCTGGGGGAGAGGGCGATGGTTCCCACCTTGGGCCCGTCGGGCATGGCGTTTCGCTTGAACTGCTGGGCAAAGAAGCGCCGGAAGAAAAGCGCCAAGGTCTTTGCCACCTTCTCAGGGGAGTGTACCTTGCGGAAGGTCCATTGTGCCAGTGCCAGGATGTTCTCCGGACGCTCGCCATACTTCAGGAAGAAGTAGAGGAAGAAGTCGTGGAGATCGTAGTTTCCGATGATCTCCTCGGTGAACTGCTGCCCAGGAAGCAGCTCGGGGGAGACGGGGGTGTCGATGACATCCCGGAGGTGCGCGGCAAGCTTTGCGGGGGAATGGCCGGCCGCGTATTCCACCATGAAGCGAATGAGGGTCTTGGGGACGCCGCAGTTCACGCAATACATGGACATGTGGTCGCCATTGTAGGTGCTCCATCCCAAGGCGATCTCGGAGAGGTCGCCGGTGCCCACCAGCAACCCGCCCTCCTGGTTGGCCAGGTCCATGAGAATCTGGGTGCGCTCGCGGGCCTGGGAGTTCTCGTAAACCACGTCGGTCTTCGCCGGATCGTGTCCGATATCCCGGAAATGCTGTTCCACGGCGGGTCCGATGGGGATCTCCCGGAGTTCGGCGCCAATCTCGGCGGTCATGCCCACGGCGTTGTTCCTGGTGCGGCTGGTGGTGCCCATGCCGGGCATGGTGACCGCCAAAATGAACTCCGGAGGCAGAGAGAGCAGCTCGCAGCATTTCGCGCAAACAAGCAACGCCAGGGTGGAATCCAGGCCGCCGGAGAGCCCCACCACCAAACGCTTCGCGTGGGTATGAGAGACCCGGCGCGCCAGCCCCGACGCCTGGATCTTCAGGATTTCCTCGCAGCGGGCGTTGCGCTCGGGGGAGTGTTCGGGGACGAACGGGTGCCGGGGAAGATCCAGGCCAGAGAGGTCGCCCACCATGGGAAGAGTGTCCAAATGGATGGGCGCGTGCTCCCCCCGTGGGCACGGGCGGCATTCATTGAAGGAGCCCCAGCTGCGGCGCTGGGCATCCATCCACCGGGGGACGAAATCGGCCTCTATGCACTCGGAATCACGCCGGAAGCGTTCGGTTTCCGCCAGGAGCCGTCCATTGCAGGCGGCCATGGCGTGTCCGCTGAAGACCAGATCGGAGGAGGACTCTCCCACGCCGGCGCCGGCGAGGACGTACATCCCCATGAGACGTGCGCTCTGGCTGGTCACCAGCATCTTCCGGTAATCCGCCTTGGCGACCAATTCGGGGCCGGCGGAGAGATTGAGCAGCAGCTGTGCACCGCGGAGGGCCATGTCCTGCGAGGGCGGTGCGGGGACCCAGAGGTCTTCGCAGATTTCGACGCCGAAGCGGAGGGGCTGTTCTTCAGTTCCGTAGACCAATCCGGCGCCAAAGGGGACTTCCTTGCCGTGAAAGAGCCAGGGGGTTCCATCGGTCTCGGAGGCGGGTCGGAACTGCCGGCGTTCATAGAATTCCCGATATTCGGGGAGGTGGCTCTTCACGGAGAGTCCCAAAAGCCCGCCATTCTGGAGAACGGCGGCGCAGTTGAAGAGCCGGGTTCCGCGGAGAATGGGGACCCCGACCACCAGGACGGCGCCGTTGCCCTTTCGGGAGACCTGGCAGAGTTCTTCAAGCCCCCGGAGGGCCTCCTCCAGGAGAGTGCGCTGTTCGAAGAGGTCGCCGCAGCTATATCCGGTGATGGCCAGCTCGGGAAAGACCACCACCGCGGCGCCCCGCGATACCGCGCGTTCGTAGAGGCCGGAGATCTCCCGCACATTCTCCGCGGGTGCGCCCAGGAAAAGCCGCGGCACGCACGCCGTCACCCGATAAAGTCCCTCAAATTCCACAAAAAGTCTTCTCCCGAAAAAAAGGAATGCCGGAGAAGTCCCGAAGGCCTCCACCGGCAGAATGAATTCACGCTTCGTGGACGCCGGAGCTCCCCCCAGCGTCCGCGCATGGCGGCGGATTACGCGTCGGCCTGTCCGTCCTGTGCGGGGGCGGGGGCGGAGGCGGCCTCCGCTTCCTCGCGGGCGGCGGGGATGCTGACAAAACGGAAATTCACGTCACCCAGGCACTCGTCCAGCCCCAGCTGGATACGCACCTCGTCGCGCACCAGAGCACGGAGGCTCTTGTGGGCCTCCACCAGATTGGCGTCGGCGGAGGCGGTCAAACAGAGGTCCAGATCGCACTTGCCCTTGCGGCGCACCAGCTCCAGGCACTTCAGAGAGACGCCCGGGACCTTGGTGACCACGCTCTGCAGGAAGCCCTTCAGAGCCTTGCGGGTGACAGCGAAATCGCCGCCCTCATCGCGGATGGTCACGGCGTCCATGCGGGCGCGGCAACGGCGGACCGCCCAGACAATCAGGCACACCAGCAACAGGAGGATGACTCCCACAGCCACGCCGTACCAGAAGCAGGGATTCGTGAGGCAATCCGAGATGCAGCAACCGGCATCGGAGACGGCACATCCCGTCCGGGAGGCCTCCTTTGCGATCTCGGCGCTGGCCTGGGAGAACTGCTCGGCCACGGGCTGGAGTTCAGAGATTTCATCCATGGTTACTTATCCTCCTGGGGTTGTCCGTCTGAAAAAAGGGGGTTGCGCCCGAAGGCGGACCCTCTCCCGCGACGGGGTGAAAAAAACACGCGCGACAATCAATCCGTCGACTACGCCTTGGGCTCTTCGCCAGGCTCCTCTGTGGCCGCCTCAGCGGACTCCTCGGCCTGCTCTTCCGGGGCAACCAGATCCTTCACCACGATGGAAATCTTGCCGACCTTGGCGCCGATGGTGTCGACAATGGCCTTTGTGACGGCGGCGCGGACTGCGGCGACGGCGGTGGGAATGTGGGTGCCGAAGTAGAGATTGAGTGCCAGGGTCAGGTCGATGGAGCCATCCTGGAAGTCAATGCCCAGGCTGGAGTCGTAGGCCTTTCCGGTGAAGATGTTCAGCAGGTCGCCGGCGCCCTTGGCGGCGAAGCGGGCGACGCCATCCACTTCCAGGGCGGCCTTGGTGACCACGCGGCTGATGGCGTTGGGGGTGATGGTATCCACGCCGGTGGTCTCGTCTCCGGAGAGAACCAGAGCGGTCTGCTTCACGGGCTTCTCTTCGGCGGGGTCGGAGGTGGCGACGATCTCAAGTTCCTTGTCCTGTTCCTTGTTCATGTTTTCAGTCCTCCTCTGATGGATTTCGGGATGGGGTGAGAGAAAGAAGAAACGCTGTGCTGTTGGCTTGGGAGCGCGGGAATCTCCGGGCGGTTCCCGTGTTTTCCCCCTGGGGAAGGGGAGATTTTTCAGATTCTCCCGAGCTTTCTCCACAATATACCCGCCGGGCATTCTTCCGCACGGAGGGCGGCGGGGGAAATCTACTGGAGCATTTCCTCCAAAGTGCCGGTGTGGAATTCCCCGGTAACAAAGGGCCGGCTTTCCAAGAGCGCGCGGTCGAATTCGGCAGTGGTTGTGATGCCCTCGGCGGTGAATTCGTCCAGGGCGAAGAGAAGCCTGCGGCGGGCGGCCTCACGGGATTCGCCATAGGCGATCACCTTTGCCAGGAGGCTGTCGTAGTAGGGCGGAACCACGTATCCGTCATAGAGATGGGAATCCACGCGGACGCCGGGGCCTCCGGGGGCGTGGTAGAACTCCACGCGTCCGGGACAAGGGGCGAAGCCGCGGGTGGGGTCTTCGGCGTTGATCCGAACCTCGATGGCGTGTCCCTTCACCTGGATGTCGGACTGCTTCCAGGGAAGCTTGCCCTCCAGGGCCACCAGAATCTGGGCGGCCACCAGATCGATGTTGCAGACCATCTCGGTGACGGGGTGTTCCACCTGAAGGCGGGTATTCATCTCCATGAAGTAGAACTCGCCGGTAGAGGGCTCGAAGAGGAATTCGGCGGTTCCCACGCCGGAGTAGCGTGTGGCCTGGGCTGCGGCGACGGCGGCCTTGTTCATCTTCCGGCGGACCTCCTCGGGAAGGACACTGCAGGGGCTCTCCTCCACAACCTTCTGGTGGCGACGCTGGAGGCTGCAATCCCGTTCCCCCAGGCAAAGGACATTGCCCTTTCCATCCGCCAGGATCTGGACTTCCACGTGGCGGGGGGCCACCAGGTAACGCTCCAGGTAGAGCGTGGCGTCGCCAAACCCGGCTTTTGCCTCGGCGGCTGCAGTCTGGAAGGCCTCGGGGAGATGGGCGGAATCCACGGCCACCCGCATGCCCTTCCCGCCTCCGCCGGCAGCGGCCTTGAGGATCACGGGATAGCCCACCTGGTGGGCGATCTGTCCGGCTTCGGCCACATCGGCCACGGCACCCCGGGAACCGGGAATGACGGGCACGCCCACCTTCTGCATGGTGGCCTTGGCCTCCGCCTTGTCACCCAACAGCCGGATGGCTTCGGGCGAGGGTCCGACGAAGGTGATTCCGCAGTCGCGGCAGATTTCGGCGAAGTGTGGATTTTCAGCCAGGAAGCCGTACCCGGGATGGATGGCGGTGGCGCCGGTAAGTTCGGCGGCGGCGATGATTCGGTCGGCCTTGAGATAGCTGTCGGCGGCGGGGGCCGCTCCAATGCAGATGGCCTCGTCAGCCAGCCGGACCGCCAGAGTGTTGCGGTCTTCCTGGGAGAAGACCACCACACTGGAGAGATCCAGGGCGCGGCAGGCCCGCAGAATGCGCAGAGCCACCTCCCCCCGGTTGGCGATGAGAACTTTTGTCAGCTTTTCGCCCATTTGCGGCACTCCTCCCGTCCGCGGGCTACTGCAACTCGACAAGACGCTGGCCGTATTCCACAGGCGCGCCATTGGGCGCCAAAACGCGGACAACCGTGCCGTTAACGTCGCTCTTGATTTCATTCATCACCTTCATGGCCTCCACAATGCCAATGACCTGGCCGGCCTTGACGGTGTCTCCCACGGAAACGAAGGGCGCGTCCTTGGGGGAGCGTGCCACGAAGAAGGTGCCGGGGGTGGGGGACAGGATGAAGTGTCCCTCGGCCTCGGGCTCCAGATCGCTGGACGTCGGTGAGTTCGTGGCGGTGCCGGCGGCCTCTTCAGAGGGGGTGCCCACCACCTGGGGGGCGGCGCCGTTGTCGAAGCGGACCAGCCGGAAGCTGACATCCTGCTCCGCAACCTCCAGCTCCTTCAAATTGTGACGCTCCATGAGCTGAGCCAGACGATGGACGATTTTCAAATCCATGAAGATGTCTCCTCTCCTGTGTTGATAGGGAATTCCACGCGGGACTTTTCCACGCCGCGGGGGCGCGGCGGCTCGCCCCCCTCTCTTCCCGCGGCGGTTCTACGACTCTCCTCTACGGCTTCCGGAGGCGCTCCGCAAGAGCGCGCAGCGCCATCTCGTATCCAGCGAAGCCCATGCCGCAGACCACGGCCCAGGCCACCTCGGAGAGGTAGCTGCGGTGGCGGTAGTCCTCCCGGGCGAAGACGTTGCTCAGATGGACCTCCACCGTGGGAATCCGGACGGCGGCGACGGCGTCGCGGATTGCGACGCTGGTGTGGGTATATGCGGCGGCGTT
The DNA here is from genome assembly GCA_963621575.1 of Bacteroidaceae bacterium. Classification (GTDB taxonomy): domain Bacteria; phylum Verrucomicrobiota; class Lentisphaeria; order Oligosphaerales; family Oligosphaeraceae; genus UBA1724. The sequence goes on along the minus strand of CAVFEH010000005.1, from coordinate 85,262 downwards.
CAGGACGATGCCGTCGAAGTGCCCGAGGGTCTCGTCAATCCAGTCCACCAGCTGTCCCTCGTGGTTGCTCTGGCGGCACTCCACCTCCAGGCCCAATTCGGCGGCCACGGCACGGCAACGGCTCTCCAGCTCCGGAAGGGTGCCGGTGCCATAGATGCCTGGCTCCCGCATTCCGAGGAGCTGGAGATTGGGGCCATTGAGAATGAGGATCCGGTTCATGGCCCCTGGTTATTTGAAAGCAGCCTGGAAAGAGCCATCGGCCTGCCCAAGGGCGCAGGCAGCGGAGATGGGACGCTCGAAGTCGGCGAAGACGCCCTTTCCCAGAATGTAATCGCAGGCCTCCTCGGCGCTGGACACCTGGAAGGCGCCATCCCGCTGCTCCTCACAGGGGACATTCTTCTCGTAGGTGCTCACATAGAAGCATTCGCCGGGCTTCAGAGAGAAATGGCGGACAATGAGGGCGTCCTTGCGGACGATGGCCAGCCAGCCATCCTCGCCCGCGGGATCCACGATGCCGGTGATGCGGGGCGTATCCAGGGAGTCGTGCTCGTAGTCCATGGCCAGCATCACCATGCCAAGGGCATCCCTGGGACTCATGCCGGATTCCAGCTTCTCGGTGACAGGATCCGTCTGGGAACCGTTGGAGACGACGCAGAGCCCCTTGGCAAAACGCAGGCAGTTGTACGCGATGTACGGATTCTTCTGTATGTCCTGCTCAAACCCCGGCTTGGGGACAATGGCGATGGAATTGGCCAACTGCACGCTCCGGCGATTGGGGAAGGAGCGGGAAGAGACCCGGTAAAGGGCCGCGCCACGACCCTCCAGGGTCCGGCCGACGGCGACGATGCGTCCAATGTACATTCTATTTAACTCCCTATATATCGGTATGTTATGAGAAAATGCCGGCCATTTTCCAGGAGTCTTCATCCATGAAATGCCAGAAAGAGGGCCAGTGCAATGGAGAAGGCTCCCCAGAGAAAGAAGAGAAGTCCCAGCGCAAAAGAAGCGAGGCACCGGAGGAGGGTTGCCGCCTCCAGGGCATTTCCGCCCAGCTCCATCCAGTCCTGCCGCTGGCGGGAGAAGGCTCCCAGGGCGCAGAGTACGCCGGCCACATATCCCACCAGTGTGATGACCAGACCGGTGGCGACGTCTCCCAGGCAGAAGTGTGTGAAGACGGGGATTGCGAGGGTGATGCAGAGCCCGGTGGCCACCTCATGCCAAGGTCGGAGGAGGGAGGCGTGTTTTCTCCACTCCTCGGGGCACTCGCGTCCCTTCAGGAGCCGTTCCAGCTGGACCGTTCGTCGGCGGTTGGCCAAGGCCAGGACCAGCATTCCGGCGGCCAGGAGGCAGGCTCCGGCAACCATAAGGATTATGGAAAGAGTTGTCATGAGAAGGGGGGGCTTTAGTCGTCCCAGCCGGCGAAGGCGTCCTTCCGGATTTCGGCGGCCTCCCGGAGATCTGCGTGGCGGTGTGCCAGGACGCGTCGGGTGGCCTCTTCGTCTTCGGGCGGAAGGGCATCCAGTCGTTCGCGGAGCAGGTGAATCAGCTCAACCGTGCCCTCCTGGAGTTCTCCACAGCCGGGGACGATGGCGACTTCGGGGCCCTCGCTCTCCTTCAGGCGAAGGAGATTCTCCTGGGCCTCGGAGAGATCCATCTTGTTGGCGAAGATCACGAAGGGCCGTTTGGACATTCCGGGGGCGTAAAGCTCCAGCTCCTTGCGGAGAACGCGGAGGTCCTCCACGGGGTCCCGGCCATCCACTCCGCCCATGTCCAGGACGTAGCAGAAGAGCCGGCAGCGTTCGATGTGCCGCAGGAAGGCCTCTCCGAGCCCCACGTTCTCGTGGGCGCCGTCGATGAGTCCGGGGATGTCGGCGATGGTGATTCTGCGGAAGTCGTCCATCTCCACCACTCCCACGTTGGGGAAGAGCGTGGTGAAGGGATAGGGCGCCACGGCGGGGTGTGCGGCGGAGACTGCGCGCAGAAGGGTGGATTTTCCGGCGTTGGGAAATCCGACCAGCCCCACGTTGGCGATGGTCTTGATCTCCAAGTCAATCTCCCGTTCCTCTCCGGGGAGGCCCGGCTGGCAGGTGCGGGGGGCGCGGTTGGTGGAGGAGACAAAATGCAGATTCCCCAGACCGCCCTTTCCACCCTTGGCGACAACGAACTCCTGCTTGTCCTCCTTCAAGTCGCAGAGCAATTCGCCGGTGGCCACATCGAAGACCAAGGTGCCCATGGGCACGCGGATACGGCAGTCGGCCCCATTCCTTCCGTGCTTGTGGCGGCCGCTACCGCCCTCCCCCGACTCCGCCTTCCATTGGGGCTGGAAGCGGAGGTCAACGAGACTGGCCTCGCCATGGTCGGCGTAGATGACGACATTTCCACCGTCTCCGCCGTCCCCCCCGTCGGGTCCGCCGTAGGGGATGAACTTCTCGCGGCGGAAACTTCGGCTGCCGGGGCCGCCGTGTCCGGCCTGCACTCTGATTCTGGTCTTGTCGATGAACATGGCGGCTAATATAACGTCTCGGGCGGGGTCTCCTTTTTTTGAGGGCAGGCGGAAGGCGCCGGCCACGGTCTAGAAGACGGTATCCTCCTTGTCAGCGGCATCCGGCAGATTGTATGCCTCTTCCTCGGTGGCCTCGAAGCGGAGCTTCCGGCGATAGATGATGAAGCGGACGAGAGAGGGGATGGGAATGGTGGTGACAATGGAGAGCACGACGATGGATGCCTTCTCACGGTCCTCATCGGTCATCCAGCTAGAAGACGGTATCCTCCTTGTCAGCGGCATCCGGCAAATTGTATGCTTCTTCCTCGGTGGCCTCGAAGCGGAGCTTCCGGCGATAGATGATGAAGCGGACGAGAGAGGGGATGGGAATGGTGGTGACAATGGAGAGCACGACGATGGCGTTGAAGAAGTTGTCGTCGAGCATTCCCAGGCTGCGCCCCACGGCGGCGGCGGCCAGGGTGGCGGAAAGCTGCGGGACTGTCATGAGGCCGGCGCACAGCGCGTGCCCGTTGGCAAAGCCGGTGAGCCGCATGGCGGCCCAGCCGGAGAGGGTCTTGCTGAGGACCAATCCCAGGACGGTGAGGATCACCACGGTCAGATTGCCGGGCGAGGCCATGACGCGCAGGTCGGTCTGCATTCCGATGGAGAGGAAGAGAAAGGGAATGAGGAATCCGTATCCGATGCCTTCGAATTTATGGAAGATGGAGGCCTTTTCCTTGAGGAGGGGCGAGAGTGCCAGGCCGGCGATGAAGGCGCTGACGATGAGATTGATTCCGATGATCTCGCCGGCCAGGACGGCGACAAGGATGACGAAGAGAAGGAAGGAGATGAGGCTGTCCTCGCTGGCGGAAGTAATGCGGAAGACTCTTCCTCCCACGTACCAGACGCAGATGGTGGCGATGACCAGGAAGAGGAGAATGGCGCACAGGAAGAGGGGCAGGAACCAATTTCCCAGCAGGGAGGGATCCACGGAATCCAGGAGGGAGAGGCTTCCGCCCTCCCCCGAGGCGCCGGTCTTGATCTTCTGCATCTGGACGCTGACGGCCAGCAGGATGATGCTGGAGATGTCGGTGATGACAGTGGAGATCAGGACGGAGGCGCCGAAACGGGTCTTGGAGAGATTGAGCTCCCGCATGACGGGGAAGACAATGCCCACGGAGTGCGAGGCGAAGAGGGATGCGTAGAGGAGCTTTCCCGGGAGGTCGTCGGGCCGGAAATACGCGTAGACAAAGTATCCGGCGATGGCGGGGACGGCGAAGGTGAGGAGGCTGAGGACGGCCACGGGGGTGCGGACGCTCTTGAGGAGTTTGAAATCGGCCTCCATGCCGGCCAGTGCCATGAGGAAGACCAGTCCCAGGGAGCCCAGGGAGTCAATGAAGGTGAGGAAATATTGTTCTGCGGCCACGGCGTCGCCGCCCAGGTGGTATGCGAAGAGCTGGCTGAGGTGGTGGATGAGATTGAACTGCCCCTTGCCTATGGCCATTCCCGCCAGCAGCAGCGCGATGACGCTGGGAACATAGAGTTTCCGCAGCAGGAACGGAAAGAGCGTGATGATCGCCATCACGCAGATGAAAAGAATCAGGAAAAGATTGCTGGTCATGGGGTGGATTCTTTAAGGTGCCTTGGGGGGCGGGACCTTTCCGAAGCGACGCTGGCGGCGGGAATACGCCTCCAGGGCCTGCCGAAGGGTCTCCTGGTCAAAATCGGGCCAGTGGGTGTCGGTAACGTAGAGTTCCGAGTAGGAGAGCTGCCAGAGCATGAAGTTGCTCAGGCGCAGTTCGCCGGAGGTGCGGACCACCAGATCGGGATCGGGGAGATCCGGCGCATAGAGGCATTGGCGGAAGTCCTGTTCCGTGAGGGGCGCGGGGGGATTCTCGGAAGCCGCCCGCTCCGCCAGGAGCTTCTGGATGCCATCCAGGATCTCGGCGCGTCCGCCGTAGCTGAGGGCCACATTGAGAGTGAAGGCGCCGTTGTTCCGCGTCTCTTCCTCCACGCAGCGGATGGTCTTTTGCGCGAATTCGGGGAGATCGCCCAGGCGCCCCATGGTGCGCAGACGCACATTCCGCTCCATGAGGCGCTTTCGGAGGGCGGAGGCGAAGTGCGGAATGAGCCGCATGAGATAGTCTACCTCGTCTGCCGGGCGTTTCCAGTTCTCCGTGCTAAAAGCATAGACCGTGAGGATTTTGACGCCGGCCTTCATGGCGGCGTCCACCACGCGGGCCAGGTTCTTGGCGCCGGCAAGATGTCCTGCGCTGCGGGGCAAACCCCGTCGACGGGCCCAGCGGCCGTTGCCATCCATGATGATGGCCAGATGGGTGGGGATTTTCAATGCAATGTCTGGCATAAGGCTATTCTTCCGCCTCCAGCTGGAAGCCCATGCGCTGGAACTTTTCCAGCGTGAACGCAATGACATCATCCGGGGTGCTGGTGGCGGTGACCAGGCCCACGACGCATGCGGCGCCAAAATCCTCCCCTGAGAGCTCCTCCGCATTCTCCAACAGACAGGCCTCGCCAGAGCAATTTCGACGGCCCACCTCCAGAAGACGGCGGGCATTGGCGCTGTGTGAGGAGCCCAGGACATAGACGCGGTCGCACCGGCGGGCCACCCGCGCGAAGAGCCGCTGGCGGAGGGCGACGGATTCACAGACGGCGGCGTGGTCTTCCAGCCGCCCCACCCACCTGGCAAGCAGTCTCCGCAGTTCGGAGAGCTCCTCCTCGTCACGGGTGGTCTGGCAGAAAAGCGCGGCCTCGGGGAGCCAGGAGAGCTCCCGGGCGTCCCCGGAAGCGGCAAGAAGATGGCAGGCGCGGCCGCCCATGCGGCTCATCAGCCCGCGGATCTCCGGGTGGCGTCCATCCCCCAGCAGGATCACGGGAAGCCCGGGAGGCAGGGCGAGGATTTCCTCCTGGAGGGCGGTGACGCGGGGGCAGGTGGCGTCGTGGCAGACGATGCCGCGTTTCCGGCACTGCGCCAGGGTCTCCAGAGGAGTGCCGTGGGCGCCCAAAAGCAGCTGCGCGCCATCCGGGACCTCCGCGGGACTGTCCACGAAAACCGCGCCGCTGCGGAGCATTTTCTCTGTCACGGCGCTGTTGTGGACCACCTCATGGAGCACAAAGAGCGGCTCCCGGGGATCCATCTGTTCCCGGAGATGCCGGAAGAGCTCCGTGGCGCGCTTGACGCCGCCGCAGAAGCCCGCAGGACGCACCATGACCAGGCGGCGACACCCGCGGGAGGGGCCATTGTCAAGCATAGAGGAATCCCCCCATGCTACTTCGCGCTCCTCTTCTGGCGTTCCTTGGAAATCGCAAAAATGGTCTGGTACAACGCCCGGATTGCATCGCCCTCCCCCGGCGCCAACGCCGACAAACGCTCCAGGACCTCACGCTCCCGGACCGCATCCGTCAACGCCACCCCCGAGGCCTTCTTCGCTTCCGCAATCCGCCCCATCAACGACAGCCGGCGCACGAATAATTCCACGATCCGCATGTCAATGGCGTCGATTTCGAAACGAATGCTTTCTAGCGTACTACTCATGGGCGTCAGGGGAATCCCGAAATGGGCAATGGGCAAGGAAACACAAGCCTCGGCCTGCGCTATGCGCGCTGGAAGAACTCCGCCGCCTTGTGCTGGTTTTCGGGGGTCGCCAGAACAGTGATGGCGTCGTCATGCCTGAGGACGGTCGCGCCGCGGGGAACAAGCCACCCGCCCTTTCGGCCGATCATGACGATGAAGACGTCCTTGGGCAGATTGATGTCCCGGATGGCCTTGCCGTCCAAGGGGCTGCCGTTGGGAATCACGTAGGTGGCGGGGTCGTTGTGGTTCAGGTCGTCTGGATTCTGTGCGGAGGAGGCGGCGTCTTCCCTGGGGGAGATGACCTGGTCGAAAGAAATGGGCGGCGCCGGCAGGGTCTTGAGGGGGGAGTCCAGTTTCAGGAGCCGCGCCAGCGGCATGATGGTGAAGCTCTGGAGGACGACCGACAGAAGGACCATGCAGAAGACCAGATTGAAGATCAGCGCGTATACGCTGGTGGAGCCCACCATGAGGGCGTCTTTGCCGTCGCCGGCGACCACCAGGAGCATGGGGAAGGTCGCCAGCATGATGGGGGCGCCTCCGCGGAGCCCAACCCAGCTCACCAGGGCCTTGGCGCGCCAGGAGTATCCGCTGCCGGCCATGCAGAGCCACACGGCCAGGGGACGCGCAACGAACATGAGGCAGATTCCCATGAGGAGTCCCAGCCACCAGTATTGCGCGATGACGGCGGGGGTGGCCATGAAGCCAAGGATGGTGAAGAGGATCACCTGCATGAGCCATCCCAGGGCGTCGGAGAAGCGTGAGAAGCCGTTGCGGAAGACAAAGCGGCGGGAGCCCATGTAGACGCCGCCGGCGTAAGCGGCCATGAAGCCGTTGGCGCCCAGGGCATCGGGCAGCGCGTAGAGCAGGAAGACCACCGCCACGCCCAGGACGTAGTAGAGGCCGTCGTAGTCCAGGTGGAGATGGTTGAAGAGCCAGACCGCGCACCAGGCCACGCCCACGCCCAGGAACACTCCGCCGCCCATCTTGTAGAGGAATTCGGGGAGGACCCAGAGCAGCTCCCTGGCGGGCAATCCATCGCCCTCCTGCATGGCCACGCAGAGACTCAGGCAGAAGAGCGTGAGGAAGGTAGCCATGGGATCGTTGGAGCCCGATTCATACTCCAGCAGGGGCTTCAGAGTGCCCTTGAGGGAGATCCTCTTGCTCCGGAGGATGGAGAAGACCGCGCTGGCGTCAGTGGAGGAGATGATGGCGCCGAAAAGAAGGCACTGTGGCCAAAGGTCGCCATGACCCGCGCAAAGGGCCACAAGATAGGCCAGTCCTCCCAGCAGCAGGGTCGTCAAAAAGACCCCCAGGGTCGAGAGGATGGTGCCTGTCTTCAGGACCTTCCGGATGTCGTCCAGAGAGGAATCCAGCCCCCCCGAGAACAGGATGAACGCCAGCGCCACGGTCCCGATGAGATTCGCGTGCCGCCATGGGAGCTGGTCGGTGACCAGCTGCCCCGCAGGCGACAATGCGTCGCTCAGCAGATGCATTGCCATTCCGATGAGAAGGAATACAAGCAATCCTGGCATGCTGAACCGGCTGGAGACCTTGCTGAAGCAGACGCAGCCGATGATGAGCAGTCCGGCGACCAGGAGAAGGAGAGTGAGGTTGTCGTTGGCCTGGAGCATGGGAGACGGGAAAGGCGGTGGGAGACGGTTCTACGGAAGACGGTGCCGGGGTTAGAGCAGTCCCTTGACGTTGTTGAGGAACATCATGCAGAAGACCATGGAAAAGATGGCGATGGTCTCCACGACGCCCAGGACGATCAGGTCGTTGGCGAAGCCCTGCCCGGTCTCGCTGAAGGAGTCGCAGGCGCCGGCGGCGGCGCGTCCCTGGTAGATGGCGCTTGCCCCGATGGCCAGGCCGCCCAGGATGCCGACGCCCAGTGCGGAGGGCCAGAGTTCGGTGGGCAGAGCCAGGATCTGGAGCATGAGGATCAGGCCGTAGATGGTCTGAGTCATGGCGACGCCGGAGAAGATGGTGAGCTGGAAAGGCGCGGGCTTTCCCTGGACATAGCAGCGCTTCCAGCTGCCGATGGCGCCGGCTGCGGCCATTCCGCAACCGATGGCGGAGCCCACGGCGGAGAAGCCGAAGGCGGCGATGGCGCCCATGCCCACAAGGGCCTTGGCGGTGGTGATCTCGAGCATGTTTGGTACCTCCTTTTTTGGGAGTTGGGGAGAGGGTTGTGGATGGAGACGGACGATGGAAGGAAAATGGTCTTGGCGCGTCCCTACTGAAAGGGATGGTAGGGTTTCCCGCCCCACTCCACGCCGATGTGCCCGGAGAATTCCAGGGTGTTGAGCCGGATGCCGTGGACCAGGACGCTCATGAGCGCCATGCAGATATTCAGGGCGTGCCCGGCCAGCACGATGAGGAGTCCCACGGGCAGGAGCCAGTGGTTTCCGCGCCAGAGCATTGCGCACATGTCATTGAAGGCCTGTGCGATGTAGAGGCTGGACAGTCCCACCGCGTAGAGTCGGATGTAGCTGAGCAGGTCGCTGATGGAGTTGATGAAGGTGAAGGGAGAGTAGATCACGTCGCCCACGTTGTTCCACTGGATGGAGAAGAGGAGGATGAGGACCGCCCCCACTGCGTACATGGCTCCGGGGACCGCGAAATCGTGGAACGCGTTGTCAATGAGGAGGCACTTCACCGTAAAGAAGTTCGCCCACAGGAAAATGGCCCATCCCAGATTCCCCAGGCGTCCGCGCCAAGTGTGCGAGAGCGGGATCTTCCAGAGGTGCCCCAGGGAGAGGTGGATGGCGGCCAGGAAGAAGCAGAAGAGCTGGACATTGAGCTGCCCGCGGTTGTTTTCCGGGTCGGTGAACCAATGCAGTCCTCCCCAGGAGAACCCAAGCCAATTCCCGGTGAGGGCGCCCCAGGCGAAGATGCAGAGTGACATGAAGAGGAAGAGCTTCAGGGGAGGCAGGAAGGTCTTCGCGCCGGGGTCGTCCTTTCCCTTTTTGCGGAAATGGAGGATTCCCCAGAGGGAGAGTCCCGTGAAGAGGACGCCATATCCGGCGTCTCCCACCAGCATTCCGCAGAAGATGGAGAGGAAGACCATGACGGCCACCGAGATGTCCACCTCGTTGTAGCCAGGGAGGATTCCGATGAAGTCCAGGACCACCTTTGCCATCTCCAGGTGCTTGGGCATCTGGAGGCTGGTGGGCACCTGGGGGTCGTCGGGGGCGACATCCTCGTAGCGGATGGCCCATCCATTCTCGCGGGCGGACAGGCGCAGGGCATCCAGGCGGCACTCGGGGACATACCCCTGGAGGTAGCACAGGGTCTTTCCGGCGCGGCCCATGCCGTCCCGCACCGTGAAGAACTCCAGCTCCCGTTCCAGGCGCGCGAGCTCCTTCTTCAGCAGCGGGAGATCCCGCTGGGCGCGTTCCGAGAGTGCGGCGCGTTCGGAGGCAAGACGCTGCTCCACGATGGCGAGGCGGTGTTCCAGGGCGGCCAGGTCGGTCCCCTGGGAGAAATGGACGGGTGCGTAGGGGAGATCATCCAAGGCGAAGGGCGCCAGCACCAGCGCGTAGGCCTTTCCTTCTTCCCGACGGCAGACGAACTCCTGGGCGCCCTCCCGCTTCCCGGACCACTTCGCCAGCCAGCCGGCGGCCTCCTTGCGGTCGGGACGCACCACCAGGGCCCAATTCCAGCCCCGGCGCGCCAGGCGTTCCAGCAACTCCTGCCGGAAATGCCCCCAGGGCCGCAGTTCCCGAATGCCCTTGGAAAGGCGCTCACGCTCCGCCTCCAGGCGGCGCAATTCGCCGAATTCCTCCAGACAGGCCTTCCGGCAACGCCGGCAGGCGCCCTCGTCCAGAGACACGGACCCGACAGCGACGGTCTTCCCCTTCGGCACGGACTTTTTGATGTCCTTGCGGAGCCCCTCCAGGAAAAGGAGAAGCCGTTCCAGCTCGTCCTTCTTCTCCAGCACCTCCTGTCGCCGGCGGGAGTCCGGCTCCTGCTGGTGGATGGCGTGGACGCTGGCCAGCTTCCGGAGGGCCAGGAGGGACTTCTCCTGGTCCGCCGCACAGCAGACCACCGTGGCTTTCTTCATTTTCTGGATCATTGCACTTCCGCGTCCCGTGCCTGGCACTTGCTCTTGGCAATCTTGGAACGTCCAACGGAGTTGGTCTGCTGATCGCCGATGTAGATGTTGATGCGGCGAATGTTCTCCTGGGCCTCGGGGATCATCACCTTTTCGAAGAGGTTCACGCGCTGGGTGACCACGCGCAACTCCTGCTCCAGACGGGAGAGCTGCTCCCGCATGAGGCGCAGCCGGAGCCGCAGTTCGGTCTGGGCGGCCACCATGTCCAGGGCGTCATCAAACCAGAGGGGGGTGGAGAGCAGATCCACGGGCTGGCGCTTCCACTCCAGCCCCTTGTGGACCGGGATGTCGATGCCATCCACATTCCGCTCGGCCACACGCCAGGCGGCGACGGTGGCGGAGGAGAGTGCCCCGGCGGGGCAGTCCGCGAAGAGCCGGAGGTCCGCGGCGTGGCCGGCGGTCTCCCGGCGGTCCTGTTCCTCCAACTCGGCCAGCGCCTCCTTCGCCTGGCGCACGGAGCTCTGCAACTGCAGTTTTTTGAGCTGCAAGGTGGGCAGATACCGCTGGAAGCGCTTCAGGTCGTCGCGCTGGTGCTTCAGCTCGTTTTTGGTCAGCTTGATCTTCGCCATGGATTACTTCTCCGCGGCGGCGGCGCCGTCGGCGCACTTGGCCGCGGGCCAGAACTTCCGGATCATCTCGGACTTCACGCCAGTCTCGGAGGGCTCGAAGCACTGCCCCAGAATCCACCAGCCGAGATCCAGCGCCTTCTCCAGGGGGATGTTCACCTTCAGGTCCATCATCCGCGTCTCAAAGAGCTCGCCGTATTTCAGGAGTTTCCGGTCCCAGTCGGACATGCGGAAGCCCATGGACTGCTTCTCCAATGTCTCGCGATACTGTGCGAAGAGCCGGATCATGGTGTCCATGAGAGTCCGGTGGTCCTCGCGGGTGTCCTTGTTGACGTTCTGCTTGAGCCGGGAGAGGGAGCCGAAGGGCTCGATGTGTCCGCCGGTGAGGTAGAACTGCCCCTCGGTGATGTAGCCAGTGTTGTCGGGAACGGGATGGGTCACATCGTCGCCGGGCATGGTAGTGACTGCCAGGATGGTGATGGAGCCGGCGTTCTCGCCCTTGAACTGGACGGCCTTTTCATAACGGGAGGCCAGCTGGCTGTAGAGGTCGCCGGGATATCCGCGGTTGGAGGGGATCTGCTCCATGGTGATGGCGATCTCCTTCAGGGCGTCGGCAAAGTTTGTCATGTCCGTCAGCAGGCAGAGGACCTTCTTGCCTTCCTGGACCGCGAAGAACTCGGCGGTGGCCAGGGCCATGTCGGGGACCAGCGTGCACTCCACGGTGGGATCCGCGGCGGTGTGGACGAAGAGGACGGCGCGGGAGAGGGCGCCGTGTTCGTCAAGGGTGTTCTTGAGGGTCAGGTAGTCGTCGTGCTTCAGGCCCATTCCGCCCAGCACAATGACATCCACCTCGGCCTGCATGGCGATCCGCGCCAGCAGCTCATTGTAGGGCTCGCCGGGGATGGAGAAGATGGGCAGCTTCTGGCTCTCCACCAGGGTATTGAAGATGTCGATCATGGGGATGCCCGTGCGGATCATCCTCTTGGGGACCACGCGGCGGGCGGGATTGACGGAAGGCCCGCCGATTTCGACCATGTTTTCGGTGAGGGCGGGTCCGCCGTCGCGGGGAGAGCCGTTGCCGGTGAAGACGCGTCCCAGCAGGTCGTCGCATGCAGAGACCTGCATCTGCCGCCCCAGGAAGCGGACCTGGGAATCGGTGGAGATGCCGCGGGCGCCGGCGAAGACCTGCAGGGAGACCCGCCGGCCGTCCAGCCGGATGACCTGCGCCAGGGAGCTGCGCTCGCCGCTGCGGACCTCGGCCAGCTCGGAGTTGGAGACGTCGTCGGCCTCCAGGGTGATCACGTTTCCGCTGATCTGCAGAATCTTATGGTAGATCTTTCTCATGGCAGTCGGTGCTCCTTACGCCTCGGCCAGCATGGCGTCCAGACGCTTCTCTTGTTCGGCGAATTCGGGGGACTCCCAGGCGGCGAAATTCCAGTCCAGGAAGATCTGCCGGAGGTCGGCGAAGTATTTTCTGGCCTCGTCCTTGTCTCCGAAGGAGAAGGTCTTCCGGAGGATCTGGTCCAGTTTCTGGAAGACATATTGCTGGCGCCTGGCGGTGCAGCTGCTGTCGACTTTGTCGAAGGTATCCTGCTGGAGATATACCGCGTCGAGGAATTCGCTCTTGAGGTAGGTGACGAAGTCGGTGATGGGGGTGCCCTCCTCGCCGATGACCTTCATCATCTGCTCCACCTCGTTGCCGGAGCGGAGGATCTGCCGGGCGTTGGCCACCTGTTCGGGGGCCACGGCGCCGGTGTATTTGCTCCAGGAATCCAAGGGGTGGATGGCGGGGTAGCGGCGGGCGTTGGCGCGGTTGCGGGAAAGCGCCAGGAAGGCGCCAACCACCTTCAAGGTGGCCTGGGTCACGGGTTCCTCGAAGTTGCCGCCGGCAGGGGAAACTGCGCCGCAGATGGTGACGGAGCCCCTCTCACCGGAATTCAGCCGGACCAGCCCGGCGCGCTCGTAGAAGCTGGCCACCAGGGATTCCAGATAAGCGGGGAAGGCCTCCTCGCCGGGGATCTCCTCCAGGCGACCGGACTCCTCCCGCAACGCCTGGGCCCAGCGGCTGGTGGAATCGGCCAGCAGCAGCACGTTCAGGCCCATCTGGCGGTAGTATTCGGCCAGAGTGGCGCTGGTGTAGATGGAGGACTCCCGGGACGCCACGGGCATGGAGCTGGTGTTGCAGATGATGATGGTCCGGTCGATGAGCTTCCGGCCCGTGCGGGGGTCCTCCAGAACGGGGAATTCCTGGAGGATCTCCACCACCTCGCCGGCACGCTCGCCAACGGCGGCCACGATGACGATGTCGGCCTCGCTGCGCTGGGAGAGGGAGTGCTGCAGAACGGTCTTTCCGGCGCCGAAGGGCCCGGGGGTGCAGAAGGTGCCGCCCTTGGCCACGGGGAAGAAAGTGTCGATGGTGCGCACCTGGGTGATCATGGGCTCCGTGGGAAGGAGCTTCTCCCGGTAGCAGGCGATGGGCACGCGGACAGGCCAGGTCTGGACCATGGTGATCTCGCGCTCCTCGCCATTCTCGCCCACCGCCTTGGCCACCACGGTTCGGATGCTGTAGTCGCCCTTCTCCGCGACCCAGGACAGTCGCCAGGCGCCCCGCCAGCCGAAGGGCACCATGATCCGGTGCTGGAAAACACCCTCCGGCACCCAGCCGACGGCGTCGCCGGCGAAGACATCGTCGCCCGCCTTGGCGGTGGAGGTGAAGGCCCACAGGCGCTTCTCGTCCAGGGGATAGATATAGGTGCCGCGCTTCAGGAAGAGGGACTCCTCGGCCAGACGCGGAAGGGGGTTCTGGAGGCCGTCGAAGATTTGTGTGAGCAGTCCGGGCCCCAGCTCCACGGAGAGCAGCTCTCCGGTGAACTCCACCGGATCGCCCACCTTGATGCCATTGGTTGACTCAAAGACCTGCAGGTCCGCCTGGCCGCCACGCACCCGGATGACCTCGCTCTTCAGGCGCGCGCCGTCGGAGACCTGGATGAAGGCCACCTCGTTCTGGATCACGCTGGTCTCAAAGGCCACGCTCACCAGATTCCCGTTGACGCCAGTCACCTGGCCTCGTTTCATTGCCGTATCACTCATGGTTGCTTGTATGGGGACGGAGTCCGTTGGATGTGCTCGAAAGGGTGTGTCGTCCGGACGACATCGAAAGCCGGACGGGGGAAAACCGGTGCCGGCTACTCCTCCACGGTCTGGCGCCAGCGGGCGGCCTCTTCCAGACGCCGGGAGACGGTCTCCTCAAAGACACGGGCGCCCTCCTCCTGGGAGTGGCGGAGGCGTCCCTCCAGAAGACAGAGCTTCAGGCCATGGAGCGCCACGGCGCCGAAGGAGTATCCCGCGGAAAGGGAGAGTTCCTCCAGACGTGACCACTGCAAGGCCTCCCAGGCCTCCTGCTTCTCCCAGAGGGTCTTCAGAGACAGCGCATCCTCCAGACGACGGACATCGCCGGGCGCAATCTCCCGGGCGGGGCGCCAGTCGGCGGGGGCCTCCTGGTGACGGCGGGCGGCGCGCCAGATGGCGGCGACCTGCGTCATGCACTCCATCCAGCGGTCCCACTGGGCCAGTTCCGGGGGCTCCGGGCGGATGGTCCCGGGGGGGGCCTGGAGGGTCAGTCCCTCCAGGATGGCGTACTCCCTGGGGGAGACGGCGGCGGCGCAGGAGTCCAGGAAGGCACGGTAGGGGGTGGCGCCCTCCCCCGAAAGCCTCAGCATCGGGAGGGAGGAGAGCAGATAGATGAAGTCCGTAGCCATGGCGGGGGTCTCCTGGTGCCGCGCGCTACTGTGTGACGAGGGCCCCCAGTGCGGGGGAGAGATGGCTGGCCACGGCCTCGGCCAGGGCCTGGTCGGAGAAGTCATAGACCACCTGGTCGCCCTGGAACGAGAGCTGGAAGCCGCCGGAGAGGCGCTTGTCGGGCTTCAGGGAGACATTCTCCTTCAAATCCTTCCCAAGAGCCGCGAAGACCTGGGTCTGGAGCTCCTCCAGGCGCTCGGCGGGCACCAAGGCCTCCACGCGGGACTCGCGCCCCTCCTTCTCCCAGTAGGCACGGCACAGCTGCGACAGAATCTGCGCCGTGACGCCGGGGGTCAGCTCCGATTTCACCAGACGTGCCGCCACATTCTCCATGCGCTGGCAGAGCTGCGCGCGCAACTGCAAAAGCACCTGCCGGCCACTCTGGCGAATGGACTCCTCGGACTTCTGGCGGAGGGTCTGGCACTCCTCCCGGGCCTTCTCCACCATGGCGGCGGCCCGCTCCCTCGCGTCGGAGAGGATCTTCTCCGCCTCAGCCTGGGCCTGGGAGACAAGACGCTCCCGCTCCTTCTCGCCCTTCTGGACGCCTTCGCGGTCCAGACGGTCCAGCAATGCCTGCAATTCGTCAGCCATGGTATGTTCTTCTCCTCGTAGGGGTTCTGAAGGGGTTCGTTTGCGTTGGAGACGGCTATCTCCGCCCGTCCCAGCAGTAGGTGCACAGCCCCTCGGGGGGCAGACCGATGACCTTGAGGGTATCGGGAAGGGTTTGGTACTTCAGGCTGGTGAAACCCATCTCCTGGCGGATCAGTTCCACCATCTGCCCGTATTTCCCGGTGGAATGGTCGGTGTACTCCTCCAGATGCGCCTCGTCCTCCTTCCCGTTTTCCAGCTTGTGGACTGCGCGGCGGGCGATGAGCTCCAAGGGGGTGCGGGAAGGCGAGAAGTTCAGGTAGGGACATCCGAAGAGGATGGGGGGGCACGCCGCACGGACATGCACCTCCTTGGCGCCCCACTCGGGGAGGCGCGCGAAAGTGTCCTTCAGCTGGGTGCCGCGCACGATGGAGTCCTCGCAGAAGAGGAGGCGCTGCCCCTTGATGAAGTCCTGGATGGGCAGCAGCTTCATCTTGGCCACATGGAGGCGGGTGGTCTGGCTGTCGGAAATGAAGCTGCGGGGCCAGGTGGGAGTGTACTTGATGAAAGAACGCCGGTAGGGGAGATGGGCCTCCGCGGCGTATCCCAGTGCGTGCGCCGTGCCGGAGTCCGGCACGCCCGCCACCGCATCCACCTCCAGCCCCTTGTCGCGGCGCGCCAACGCCGCGCCGCAACGATAGCGGCACTCCTCCACGTTCACGCCGTCGTAGGAGGAGACGGGGAAGCCGTAGTAGATCCACATGAAAGCGCACATGCGGCACTGCCTGCGGGCGGGCAGCACGGGCACCACCTGAAATTTCCGGGCATCCAGCAGCACCACCTCGCCAGGGCCCAGCCAGCGAAGGACCTTGTAGCCAAGGTTGTGCAACGCGCAGGACTCCACGCAGGCCGCCAGAGAGCCATCGTCCTTCTGGCCAATCACCACCGGGGTGCGGCCCAGCTTGTCACGGCAGGCATACACGCCTTCCGGCGCCAGCACCAGCGCACTGCAGGAGCCCTCGATGCGCTCCTGCATGTCCGCTATGCCGTCTGCAATGGACGACTTCCCCGCCACCAGCGCCGCCGCAATCTCCGTGGGGCCGACTTTGCCGTTCACCAGCTCTGAAAAGTGCACCCCGCCTAAATTCAACTCACGCTGCAGCCGCGCCTGGTTCGAGACCACGCCCACCATCGTGATGCCAAAGACCCCAGACTGCCCCGACACATTCAACGGCTGGGGATCCGTGTCCGAAATGCTGCCAATGCCCGCATACCCCTTCATGCCGTCCAGGTGCTGCTCGAACTTGGAGCGGAAGGGATCTTTCCGGATGTCATGGATGAAACGCTGGAAGCCCTGCTCGCCATACACCAGCAGCCCCCCGCGGATGTTCCCTAGGTGGGAATGATAGTCGGCGCCGTAGAAGATGTCGGCAACACAGGAACCCTTCGTGACACAACCGAAAAAACCGCCCATGAGTGTAGTCGCTTGACTGGTGGGATCATCATCGCCCCGCATGCACGCGGCACGGAAAAACACGCCGCATGCGCACGGGAAAAACGGACAGGAAAAGATGGGTAATATAAAACGGCCCTCCCGTTCCACCCCCGCATACCCCCCAAAAAAACATCCCACATCCCCCCACAAAAACACCCCGGAATGCGACACAAATCAAGGATGTGTCTTGAAAACCCGTCCGCAACGGGTATAGTGTGCTCTTTCGCATTTTCACGGCGAGTTTTTTTCAGCCCGGTCGCCATCCTCCACCCCGGGCAGGGAGGCTGTGCCACGCCTGCCGAGGGCAACAAAGGCCGGACGGCCGCCGTCCCGAGGGCCATGCTTCGTTTTCCCCGCCTGCGGCGGGGCCCATTCCAGCCGCCTCCGGGCGGCCTGGCGCCATCGCCGTTTTTCCCCCGGCGATGGATTTCGCCTGCGAAATCCTGACCGATCTTCCCCTTTCACCTTCTCCCCCCCCCTTTTCTCCCATGCTTTCCCGCCTTTTCACTTTTTTCTCCCTCTTCCTCTCCTGCGCCTGGTGTTTTGCGGGGGGATTCCAGTTGTATTCCGAAAGTGCGGCAGACATGCTCGGACTGGCGGGCGCGGGTGTTGCGCGGGCGGTACACGCCTCCTCGGCCTGGTACAACCCGGCGGCGACCATTGACATTGAGCAGACGACCCTCTCTGCGGGCGGCAGCGCCATCTTCCTGGCCAGCGAATACAAGACCAGCGCGGGGAAGGATGCCATGGACGACCAGCCCCGCTACACGGGATTCTTCTACGGCGTCATGCCTCTGGGCGAGGACTATCGCCTGAACCTCTCCGTCAACGCCCCCTACGGCATGATCACCCAGTGGGGGTCCGACAGCCAGTTGCGCACCCTGGGCACCTTCACCAGTCTCCGCGTCTGCTATATCTCCCCCAGCCTCACCTGGCGCGTCAACGACCATCTCTCCGTGGCCGCAGGCCCCAGCGTCGCCATTGGCGTGGCCCGCCTGGCAAACTACATCAAACTCCCCTACGGCCTGAAGGACAACAAGAACTACATGTCCGCCGACGCCACCGCCCTGGGCGGCTTCCTGGCCCTCTACTACAAATTCAACGACGAGTGGGCCTTCGGCGCCAAATTCCAGAGCCGGATCCGCATGCGCTTCGAGGGCGAGAACGAATTCCGCTACAAGAGCTACCTGAATGGCATGCTGAAGTTCACTCCGGGGGATGCCCACGCCCGCATCGACATGCCCGCCACCCTCTCCCTGGGATTGCGCAACAACTCCATCGACCGCTGGACCTTCCTCTTCGACGCCGTCTGGACCCAGTGGTCCAGCTACAAGGCCATGAATCTCTCCTTCGAGAAATACCCCGGCACCGACAAACCCGGAACGGCCAAGAACCCCCGCGGCTGGCACGACGTGTGGACCTACCACCTGGGCACCGAATTCCAGCTCACCGACCGCTGGGTCCTGCGCGCCGGCGTGGACTACGACCACAGCCCTGCCAACCGCCGCTCCATCTCCCCCGAAATGCCCGATTCCGACAAAATCCTATTCGGCCTCGGAGCCGGATATCAATGCGGCAACTGGGGCTTCGACCTGGCCTACGGATACTGCCGCTTCGTCAAGACAAAGCTCGGGACCCGCTCCGCCTCCTCACACGGTTTCACGGAACGGGGGACCTTCCGCACCGACTGCCATATCTTCTCCGCAGGCATCACGTATCGTTTCTAGACACGCAACGGCGCTACTGAAACAAAATGGGGAATGGGGAGTTTGTTTCGCCGCAGAGCGGCCGCAACTACCCCGTTCCCCGTTCCTTGCAGAGCGGCGGAGGCCGCTACAAGGTGATGCTCGGCAGATCTTGAATCTGCCGGGCGTTTTGCACATGTTCCAGGGGGATGAATTCCAGGATGTCGGTATAAATGGCCTCGCCGGGGGCGAGATTTGAAGTTTCCTGGAAGAAACAGCCATCCACGGAGGGAGAATAAAGGTAGACCTGGTAGAGATAGATCTCCTGCCACTGGTCGTTCTCCAGTTCCCCGAAGGCAACGTCGCGCCCCTGGACGCCCACGCCCTGGAGGTCGAATCCGGCACGATAGAGTTTCAAGGCGAAGGCCTTCTGGGCGGGATCGTGCGCCTTGGTGAAATGCGGGCGGATGCGGAGCTTCGCCACGTAGACCGCCTGGTTCGTGGCGTTGTCGAGGAGCTTGTCGAAGGGCCACTGGACTCCCCAGTCGGTGCCGGGGGACTGCTTCATGGCAGGGGGGGCGTATGCGCCCTGGAGCGCGGCGTCCTCCTCGCAGCCGGGCAGCCGCGCGTATTTCTCCTTCAGGATGATGGATTCCGGGGATTCCAGGGGGAAGTCGTATCCCCGCAGGGCGTCCTGTAGGGTGTTTTTCCAGGATTGGAGGATGCCGTCATGGAGTTCGCGGCTGGACTCCCAGAGGGAAATGTCGTGCTCCTGGATGAGTTCCAGAGCGCGATTCAGGCGTGCCTCGAAGACCTGGACCTGCTCCCGGGTGCAGTTCTTCAGGAGGAAGTGGTCCAGGGCCACGATCTCCCGGGCGACTTTGCGTCCCGGCGCGACCTCGTATGCCTGCTCCAGCAACTCCTCCATCCCGCGCCACTGTTCTGGGGTGAAGCGCATCACGGCGGAGGGGAGGCGATCGGGATCCGCATACCAATCCCGCCAGGCCTTCCGCTGGATGGCAAAATACCGCTTCATGAAATCCGCGGCGTCCCCGTAGAATCCCTCCATGTAGTCGTCAATCAGGGCGTCCAGGTCCCAATCGGGATTCCAGAGCTTCTGCCCCATGACCCAGGTCTTGAGGCCCTCCAGGGAATTCAGCCCGAACTCCAAGTCCTCCAGGAAGACGCCCTTCACCCCCCAATCCCGCCAGTCGTGGACATTGACATCCAGCATGTCCAGATGGGGTTCCAGGGCCTTGTTGATGACGTAGTCCCAGACATAGACCCGCTTGGAAGCGGCTGTCCAATCGGCTATCTCCTTCCGGACCTTCGGAATGTCGCGCCAGGGAAGCTGGGAGAGCGCGGCGTTTCGCTGGCGGATTGGCGCATAGAAGGGCACCGTATTCGGGTGTGGGCGGAGAGTGGCGGGGAGGGGTTGTGTCTCCACGTAGGCCAGGGTGGTGACGCGGGCCTCGGGATTGGTGCGGGAGAGGATCTCTGCCGCCCGGTTGGCCACCAGGAGCGTGCAGGCGGAGATGCCCTCCTCACGAATCAGCTTCTGGCAGGAGTCGCAGAGGCACTCCATGTAATTGTTGTCGTTATGGCTGACAGAGTAGACCTTTTGGGTGGGGTGGATCTTCTGGTGCGCCAGGAGCTTCTCGCACAGCACCTCCGCCAGGCCGGGTGCGGTATAGCAGAGCTGTCCCGTGGTGGGCGTGGAGGCATAACGCCCCCCCTTCCGCAGGGGAAAGAACTCCGGGTGGCTCTGAAAATACTGTTCCGCGGGCACCAGCGGTGCGTAGGTGTGGATGAAGTAATCCACATTGGCGATGCCACAGTCGCCCTTCTCCCGGGGGATCACCTTGAAATAGGAGGCCGCCTGGATGCGGTTGAAGGCATTGTAGTCCTGCCGTCCAAAGAATTCGCCATTGTAGGGTTCCCGCATTTCAAAGCAGGGGGCGTATTCCCGGGGGACCACCGGCAGCGTGGCCTCTGGGGAAAGCGCGGGGGTCTGAATGGGCTCGTCGGGATCGAAGAAGCGGCATCCAAGGTCCTCCTGCAGGAACGCCAGCACCCCATAGAGGGCGCCATTGGCGCCGCCTTGGAAAAAGAGATTCCCGGCGTCATCCACGGCAATCCGGTAGCCCTGCTCCTCCGGACAGCCCCTCACGCCAGCCTGGCGTGCCAGGAGGGTGTCGCCCACGGAAAGGAAGGGGCCGCCCGCAAAATCCCCCTCCGTCACCACGGGGAAGGGACACCCGAAGGCGCTCTCCAGAAGCCGGGAGAGGAGTCGCGCTGCGTAGGGATCCTGGATTGCCAGGGAGGCGGGAACCACGATGGCGCGTCCCGCGAAGGCGATCTCCCGGGATTCCCCCACGGGCTTCATGGCATTGGAGCCCAATGCGGCATTCCGCACGGCCGCGAAATCCGGGAGGAGCCCCTTCGCGTGGGCGGCGGGATCCTGGGGGACCACAGTGAGATCGTCAAACCAGGTGACGCCCTCGCGCCCCCGTTCCCCGCCCGCCAAAATCTCCACATTGGCCGACACCGCCCCCGCCGGCGCCTGGAAGACGCCAGACCACTCCTTCCAGTCGCAAGTGCCGTCCTGTCCGCTCATGAGGAAAGAGCTGGAGATCACCCGCCCATTCTTCCCCTGCCAGTTGATTTTGCAGTGACTCTGCTTCGCATTCTCCAAACGCATCCGTCCACGGACCTCGTAGGCCTGCCCCGGCGCCACCGCAAAAGAATCCGAATAGCATACCTTCCATAAAAGCTCCGACGACATCCGCAAGGCGTCATCGCCCCCCGCCCCGCAGACTTCGCCCTCTCCTCCCCAGCCAGACAGCCCGCCCCTGAAATCGCCATTTCCTACCAGCGATTCCCCAAAGAGCGAAGAAGACAAAAGGCACGCAAGCAGAAGAAGGGAAAAAGGGAAGCGCATGGTAAAATGGGAGGGGGAGATTGCGCCAGCCACCGACCAACAGGGTCCGGATGGATCCGGCGCCGGGAAAAGAAATCAACCAGAAATGCAGGGAGGCAAAACCTCCTCTCATTCCACCTTGCACAAAAAAAGAGCCCCTTCGGCGAATGCCACAAGGGGCTCTTTTTTTGCCTCTAGAAGTTAGCGATTGTCACCGCCCTCGGAGACATTGCAGTTGGTCCACCAGTAGTAGTCCTTGAAGAGAGTATCGACGCGGGCGAGCTGGGAGGCCTCCACGTGACCATCGGTGAAACTCATGTTCATCTGCTTGCTATGACGATAGTAGGCGGCCTTGGTGGTGTCGTCCTTCATGATGGCATGAGGATGGGTGGAGATGGTGGCATGGTATCCCCAGCCGGCCTTGCGGGTGCCGTCGGTGTAATTCACGTGGATGCTGGGATACTTGATGCTGGAGATGCGGTGCCAGTCACAGGCGGGCTTCACATCATCAGGAGCCAGCCAGGACTTGATGAGGAGGCTGTAGCCGGCGCCCACGGACAGAGAGTAGCCGATGTTGCCATTCAGACGCTCGCTGGTGGGGCAGGAGGGGCAGTTCAGCACCTTGTGCCAGGAACTCTTGTCCTCATTGCCTGCGGAATTGAAGGTCTCGCCGCCATCGTAGGCACCGGCGGGGTCCTTGGTCTTCCACTCGCCGTATGTGAGAGGAGTCTGGGGGATGAGGGGATTCAAGGTGAACCAAGTCGTGGCATAGTCCGTCAGTTCGGCGGAGTAGGGATCCAGGAAGATGCAGGGAGGCAGATAGTCGTCGTAGTCGTTGCCATAGAGGATGGCGCCCAACTGGATCTGCTTCAGGTTGTTGGTGCAGCTGATGGCGCGGGCCTTCTCGCGGGCCTTGGAGAGCGCGGGCAGCAGCATGGCCGCCAAAATGGCGATGATCGCGATCACGACCAGCAATTCAATCAGTGTGAAATGTTTACGCATGTTTTTCTCCGATTGGGATGTTTTCCAAAAAAAATGACGCACAAGGCATCAACAGAATATTGCGCAAACAATCACAAGAACACAAGAGATACCAGCAAAAAAACAGGACAAACTACCCCCCCCCACATGACAATTCATGACAATTCTTAACACAAACAAAGTTGTCATGCTTTGTCATGAAAAACGACGCGCCTCCCGGCACAGCGGAACTACACACTAGACGGAGGTGCGGGAGCGGCAACCTCCCGTCCTTTGGAGATCCTCCGCGGAAATCGCACTTCGGAAGAGGGCCTGCCGGCAAGGGGAGCACCGCTAGCAGGGCGCCCCCGTAGGCTAGGCGTGGCTCTCAAGGAAAAGCGCGCCGCCGCCTCTACTTGAGTTCATATTGTTTTGCGACCAGCTGATCTGCGCCGTACATTTTCCGGAGGAGGGGCTTTTCTATCTTTCCGGTGGGATTTCTGGGCACATCGGCGAAGATGTACTTTCTGGGCCGCTGATATCTGGGGAGGCCGAGGCAGAACTGTTCCAGATCCTGTTGGGCGAGGGTCATGCCGGGTTTTACGGAGACGATGGCGGCGGCGATTTCGCCCAGTCGCTGGTCGGGCAGTCCAATGACAGCCACGTCCTTGATGGCGTCGTGCTTGCGGAGGAAGTCCTCGATCTGGACAGGATAAAGGTTTTCACCCCCGGTGATGATCACGTCCTTCTTGCGGTCGACAAGATAAAGGAATCCGTCCTCGGACTCCTTCGCCATGTCGCCGGTGAAGAGCCATCCATCCTGGAGGACCTCCTTGGTGGCCTTCTCGTCCTTGTAGTATCCGCTCATGACGCCGTCGCCCTTGAGGGCCAGCTCGCCGACGGTTCCGCGGGGCACGGGGTTGTGGTGTTCGTCAACGACCTTCGTCTGCCACCCGTATCCGGGGATTCCGATGGCGCCCACGTGGTCGATGTTCTCCACCCCCAGATGGACGGCGCCGGGCCCGATGGATTCGCTGAGCCCGTAGTTTGTGTCGTATTGGTGGTGCGGGAAGTACTTCATCCAGCGCTTGATGAGGCTGGGGGGGACGGGCTGTGCGCCGATGTGCATGAGCCTCCACTGGTCAAGATGGTAGTTGCTCAGCTCGATTTCGCCGCGTTCGATGGCGTCGAGGATGTCCTGTGCCCAGGGGACCAGAAGCCAGACAATGGTGCAACGTTCCGCGGAGATGGTGTTGATGATCCACTCGGGCTTGACGCCCTTGAGGAGGACGGCCTTCCCCCCCACCAGGAGGCTGCCCATCCAGTGCATCTTGGCGCCGGTGTGATAGAGGGGCGGGATGCAGAGGAAGATGTCGTCGCGAGTCTGTCCGTGGTGGTTCTGCTCCACCTTCGCGGCGTGCATGAGGCTCCGGTGGGGGTGGACGATGGCCTTGGGGAATCCGGTGGTTCCGCTGGAGAAGTAGATTGCCGCGGGCTCCTCGTCCCGCAGGGGGATGTCGGGGGCCTTTTCGGAGCAGTAGCTGACCAGGGAGTGGTAGGGTTCCGCGAACGTGGGGCAGTCACCTCCCACGTAGAGGAGCGTGCAACGGCGGGGGAGGTGGTCGCAGATGGCCTCGATGCGCCCGACGAACTCGGGCCCGAAGACCAGCAGATCCACATCGGCCAGGTCCAGACAGTAGCGGATTTCCTCGGGAGTGTAACGGAAATTCAGGGGCACCGCCATGCATCCGCTCTTCAGGATGCCGAAATAGATGGGGAGCCACTCCAGGCAGTTCATCAGCAGAATGCCCACCTTCGTGCCACGGGGCAGCCGGCGGGTCAGCAGGAAATTCGCCATCCGGTTCGCCTTTTCATCAAACTGCCGCCAAGTGATCTCGGAGCGGAAGCTGTCCACGGGGCTGGATTCAATCAGGGAATACTCCCGCCAGGTGGCATGGCGCTTCTCCATCTCCTGGGGGTTGATCTCAACCAGGGCCACATCGTCGCCAAAACGGCGCGCGTTCTCTTCCAGTAACTTCGTGATGGGCATGAATGTATGAATCTGGGAATCAAGGAATGAAGAGTTTCAGGCGCCCCGCAAACGGGCCCGCGGACTGCCGCGTCCGCGCTAGTAGTCGTCGTCTTCGTCGTCGGCGGCTTCTTTTGCGACCTCCTCGATGGATTTCTGCTCCTCGATGGCGGCGCGGAGGCGTTCCAGGGCCTGGTTCTGGATTTGGCGGACGCGTTCGCGGGTGCGTCCAATGGCATGGGAGACCTCCTCCAGGGTCTTGGGCTTTTCGCCGTCGAGGCCAAAGCGGAGCTTGAGGATGACGCGTTCGCGCTCGGGGAGTTTGCTGACCATCTTCATCATGAGGGCGAGAGTCTCGTCATCCTGGATGATGTCATTGGGCGCGATGGTCTTGTCGTCGGGGATGATGTCCTTGAACTCCCCCTCGGCGCCGTTCTGGATGGGGTCGAAGAGAGAGATGGTGCTGGCCTTCCCCTGGCGCAGGCCGATGACAGTGCGCTCCGTGAGATTGATCTCGTTGGCGATCTCCTTGTCGGTGGGCTCCCGCCCCAGCGTCTGCGTGAGCTTCGCCTTCGCATTCTGGATCTTCCCGATCTTGCTGGCGGATTGGACGGGGATCCGGATGGTGCGGGCCTGGTTGGCCAGGGCCCGGCGCATGGACTGCTTGATCCACCAGGCGGCGTAACTGGAGAGCTTCGCGCCTTTGGAGGGATCGAACTTCTCCACGGCGCGCATGAGGCCGATGTTCCCCTCGCTGATGAGGTCCAGCAGGGGCAGCCCCAGCCCCTTGAAATCATGGGCGATCTTCACCACCAGGCGGAGATTCGCGTTGATGAGGCGGGCGCGGGCATCCTGGTCCCCCTTGGCAATGCGCTTGGCAAGCCGCGCCTCCTCCTTCTGGTCTACGAGTTCGAACTTGCCGATGTTCGCCATGTAGAGCTTCATTGTGTCATTGTCGGAAATCATGCCCGGCTTCCCTCTGCTTTCTTCTGTTTGCCCACCCCTCTTTCCGCAGACGCGGGACGATGTGGTTGCTTCTCCTTCCGATTCGCGCGGGTCACCATGTTCTCAAGCAACTCCGCGACACGGCGGTTGGAACTCCCGCCGCGTGAAAATTCTTCTCCCGACTCCTCGTTGATGAGGGTCCGCAAAGCCAGCAGCGCCTGGTTCTGCACCTGCCGCACCCGCTCCCGGGTGAGATGCACCGCCTGCGAGACCTTCTCCAGCGTCCAGGGCGTCCCCCGGGTCAATCCAAAGCGCAGATCCAGGATCTCACGCTCCTGGTCGTCCAGGGCGGCCAGCAGCTTCTGGAGGACGGACATCATCTCCGTGTCATCCAGCAAGTGGTCCGGCGTGGGGGAGGACTCGTCGGCGAGCACGTCGGTGAGCTCCCCGTCCATTCCCGGCTGAAGAGGCGCCTGGAGGGAGACCGTGGTGGTGCGGCCGATCCGGAGCCCATTCACCGTGCGCTCGGTCAGATTCGAGGCGGCGGCGATCTCCTTCGCGGTGGGCTGGCGCCCCAGCTGCTGGGAAAGCCGCGCCTCGGCGGCATGGATCTTCACCATCTTCATGGCCGACTGCGTGGGCACCCGGATGATGGGCGCCTGATTGGAAAGGGCCCGGCGCATGGACTGCTTGATCCACCAGGCGGCGTAACTGGAGAGCTTTGCGCCGCGGGTGGGATCGAACTTCTCCACAGCCCGCATGAGGCCGATGTTTCCCTCGCTGATGAGGTCCAGCAGGGGCAGTCCACGGCCCTTGAAGTCATGGGCGATCTTCACCACCAGGCGCAAATTGGCCTTGATCAGCATGCTCCGGGCCTCGTTGTCGCCTTGGGCTATCCGACGGGCCAGCTTCGCCTCCTCGGCCAGGGTGACCCGCGGATACTGCATGATGCTCTCCATGTAGAGCTTGAGGGTATCGTTGTCGGCAATCACAGCGCGTACTCCCAAATGGGTGGGATTCCTGAAAAGAAAAAATGTCTCTCGTTAACGAATGGGCTTCGTCAATTATTGACAAAACCTGACGGTTTTTCAAAACCCGGATGCAAAAAGAATCCAGATTTCCCCGTTTTTCCGTGGCTTCCGGGAATTTCCGGGGCCTGCCGGGGCAGGTGTTTGTGGGGATGGCGCAGGAGGTGTGGGAAAGCGTGGCGGGGGATTGTAAAACGCGGGAGGCGGCATATAGTACGCCCTCTGACACAAGAATCATTCTTTCCCCTCATATTCCCTTCCCACCAGGAAACATTTTAGGAGCGCAACATGTCCGTCCATCCCAGTCTGAAGACCAAGGGTTCCGTCACCGAGAAACGCAACGTCCTGAAGCGTTATGAGCGCGTGGACAAGCTCAAGAAAGAGGGCCGGCTGAAGGATGGCGACAAGGTCTGGGGCCTGCCCAAGACCAAGCCCGAGGCATAGCCGCCTCCGCCCTCCCCGTCTCGGCCGGGCACAGTCCGGCGAGCCGCGGCGCACCCCGGTCCGTCTTTGCCAATGCCGGTGGCGCCGCCGCCTTCTCGACCGCATCCCCCAGAGAATCCGTTCACGGGAGGGTGCGGTTTTGTTTTTCCCGTTTTCCCCCTTTGGACCAAGGAGGCATTTCCCATGTGGAACTACACCGACAAAGTCAAGGACCATTTCCAGAACCCCCGCAATGTGGGCGTCATTCCTGACGCCGACGGCGTTGGCGAGGTCGGCAACATCATCTGCGGCGACGCCATGAAGCTCTCCGTGAAGCTGACCGAGGACAAGAAGCGCATCGCCGACGCGCGTTTCCAGACCTTCGGCTGCGCCAGCGCCATCGCCAGCGCCAGCGCCCTGACGGAGCTGTTGAAGGGCAAGACAGTGGAGGAGGCGTCGAAGCTGACCAACCAGGACATCGCGGACTACCTGGGCTCCCTGCCCGAGGCCAAGATGCACTGTTCTGTCATGGGCATGGAGGCGTTCCAGGCGGCATTGGCCGACATCCGCAGGAAGCATCCCGACTACCCGCTGCCCGGCGCGCCCAAGGCGGAGGGCGAGGACCGCGTCGTGTGCGAGTGCTTCCAGGTGACCGAAAGGACCATCCGCGAGGTCATCCGCCTGAACCACCTGACCACCGTGGAGCAGGTGACCTTCTACACCAAGGCCGGCGGCGGCTGCCGCGGCTGCATTGGCAAGATCCAGGACATTTTGGACGACGAGCTGGGCAAGAACGCCAAGGCCACCGGGAATGTCCAGGCGGCGCCCACCCCCTCCCCCATCGCGGAAACCGTGAAGGAGAACCTGGGACCCCTGACGCCCTTCCAGAAGATGCGGATGATCCAGCAGACTTTCGACGAAATCATCCGTCCCGGCCTCCAGGCCGACGGTGGCGATGTGGAGTTGCTGGACGTGAGCGACGACAAGGTGACCATCCGTCTGCAGGGACACTGCGCCACCTGCGCCCTGGCCGACAAGACCATCGAACACTGGATCGAGGCGAAGCTCCGGGAGCGCGTCTCCGCCGCCATTACCGTGGTGGCCGCGAAGTAGCCCCCGCGGCTTTCCCGGCCTCCAGCCTTCCCCTTTTTGTCTTCCGTTTCCCGTCCTGCCATGTCTGAGCCAATCATCTATCTGGACAACAACGCCACCACATGTGTGGCGCCGGAGGTCTTCCAGGCCATGGCGCCCTTCCTCCAGCAGGAATACGCCAATCCCTCCAGCGTCTATCCCTTCGCCGCCCCCGCGGCCGACGCCATCGCACGGAGCCGCCGGCAGCTCGCCTCCCTCCTGGGATGCACCCCGGAGGAGCTGATCTTCACCAGCTGCGGCAGCGAATCCGACAACGCGGCGCTGCGCAGCGCGGTGAAGACCCAGAACGGCCGCCGGAATATCGTGACCACCTGCGTGGAACACCCCGCCATCCTGAACACCTGCCGCGACCTGGCCCGATACGCCGGGGTGCACGTGGACTACCTGAGCGTGGACAGCCACGGCCGCATTGACCTGGAGGAGGCAAAGGCGTTGATCACCGAGGAGACTGCCATGGTCTCCATCATGTTCGCCAACAACGAGATTGGAAACATCTACCCAATCCGGGAACTCTCCCGGATCGCCCACGCGAAGGGCGCCCTCTTCCACACCGACGCCGTCCAGGCCATCGGAAAAATCCCCGTGGATCTGTCCAACGACCTGAAAGACGTGGACTTCCTCTCCCTCTCCGGGCACAAGCTCCACGCCCCCAAGGGCATCGGAATCCTCTTCCGCCGGCACTTCGCACCCTTCGCGCCATACCTCACCGGCGGACACCAGGAGGGCGGGCAGCGCGCGGGCACCGAGAATGTCGCCTCCATCGCGGGGCTGGGCGTGGCCGCCGAGCTCTCCGGGAAGCACATCGACGAAGAGAACACCCGTGTGAAGGCCCTGCGGGACCGTCTTCAGGAGGGGCTCCTGGCCACCTGCCCAGACGCCATGGTCAACGGCGACCTGGAGCACCGCCTCCCCAACACCCTGAACATCTGCTTCAAATATATCGAGGGCGAATCCATCCTCCTGCGCCTCTGGGACCGGGCGCGGGTCTGCGCCTCCTCCGGCAGCGCCTGCACCACCGGATCCCTGGAGCCCTCCCATGTCCTGCGGGCCATGGGCCTGGACTACAAGGCGCTCCACGGCACCGTGCGCATCAGCCTGTCGCGCTACACCACCGACAAGGAGATCGACACCGTGCTGGAAGTGCTGCCGCCCATCATCCGGAACCTCCGGGACCTCTCCCCCTTCGGACGGGAGGCATAGCCCCCATGCCCCTGGACACCCGCACCCCGCCCCCGCCGGTTCCCGACACGCCCATCCACGCGGTGGAGATCCTGACGGAATGCCGGGACGTAGAGCCCCTGGGGGAGCTCCTGGCCACCCTGGATCTGCCGCCACAGGCGCTCTCCAGCTACGAAGACCTGGAGAAGCGCCAGGGCGTCACCTACGTCCTCTGCGACACTCCCGCCGAGCAGGCCGCGGCGAAGGCCCAGGTGGAATCCCTGCTCAAAGAGTGGGGAGACCAATTCCTGTCCCATCCCGTGCGGGCGATCCGGGAGCGCCGGATCCAGCGGGAGGACTGGTCCGAGAGCTGGAAGAAGTATTTCCATCCCTTCCGCGCCAGCCGCCGGCTGGTCATCAAGCCCAGCTGGGAGGAGTGCCAGGCGGCGCCCGGGGACATCCTGCTGGAGATCGATCCCGGCATGAGCTTCGGGACCGGCTCCCACGGCACCACCCGCGGATGCCTGGAATTCCTGGACGACCTGGCCGACGACAGCAATCCGGAGCGCCCCCGCACCCTGGTGGACGCCGGCTGCGGCACCGGAATCCTCACCATGGCGGCGCACCGCCTGGGTTACGGCCCCGTCTTCGCCTTCGACTACGACCCCCAGGCCATCCTGGTGGCGCAGGAGAACTTCCGGCGGGATGGCGTCGGCGAGCCCGGAGTGCTCCTCCGGCAGGCGGATGTCCACAACGCAAAGGCGCCCTTCCAGGCGGATCTGGTCCTGGCCAACATCCTGGCGCCCATCCTTCTGGAGGCCCGGGAGAACCTTCTCTCCATGGTTCGTCCCGGCGGCCTCCTGGTGCTCTCCGGCATCCTGACCAGCCAATACCCACACCTCCGGGAGGCCTTCCTGCCCGCCGGACTACAGGAGCTGGAGACCCGCACCCTGGCCGAGTGGACCAGCGGACTCTTCCGGAAGCCCGAGGCGTAGACTGCCATGCCCGAACTCCCCTGGCTCCCGCTCATCCTGCTCTCCGCACTCTTCCTGGGGGTCTACGACTTCTCCAAGAAACACGCCGTCGCCAAAAACCGCGTCATGCCCGTGCTGGTGCTGGCCACCGCCTGCGGGACGCTCTTCCTGGTGTGCGTGCACCTGGCCAGCGGCACCTTCTGGGAGACCTTCCGCTGCGATTGGCGCCTCTGGTGGCTCACCATGCTGAAATCCGCCATCGTGGGCGGCAGCTGGGTGGCCGGATACTTCGCCCTCCACGACCTTCCCATCTCCCTGGCATCCCCCATCCGCGCCTCCGCCCCCCTCTGGGTCACCCTGGGCGGCGCCGCACTCTACCGCGAAATCCCCACGCCCCTCCAGCTGCTGGGCATGGCCGTCATCTTCCTGGGATATCTCCTCTTCAGCATCTCCGGGAGGGCGGAGGGATTCTCCCTGAAGTCCCGGGGCGTCTGGATGGTAGTGGCGGCAACGCTCATCGGCGCCGCAAGCGCCCTCTACGACAAACTCCTCTTTTCCCCCCTGGGACTGCCCCCCGACACCGTCCAGCTGCACTTCTCCATCGACCTGGTGCTCCTTCTGGGGGCGGTCTGGGCCCTGGAAAAGAAGATCCCCATCCTGAAGGAAGACCAGCCCTTCCAGTGGCGCTGGAGCATCCCCGCCATCGGAATCCTCCTCATCATGGCGGACTACTGCTTCTTCCACGCCCTCCACGCCCCCGGCACGCAGGTCGGCGTCCTCAGCCTCCTGCGGCGCTGCTCCGTGGTGGTCTCCTTCGCCTGCGGGGCCTGGTATTTCAAGGAAAAAGACATCCCCCGGAAGCTCCTGGCGCTCATTCTCATCATCGCCGGCGTCTTCTGCCTGGCATTCTTCTCCAACCACTAACTTCCCTTCCCCATGTCCAGAAAGAACTCCCCCAAAAAAGAACTTCGGAAACTCAACGTCGGTTTCATCGGCGGCGGAGAACGCGGCGCCGTCCTGCAAAGCCTGCTGCTGAACATGCCCGATGTGGAAATCGTCGCCGTCTGCGAGCTCTACGAGGACCGTCTGAGGGAGATGGTGGAGCGCTGCGTGAAAAAGGGCCGCCCGGCTCCCAGCAGCCACGAAAACCACATCGACCTGCTGGACAATGCGGAAGACCTGGATTGCATCATCGTCCCCACCGCCTGGGAGAGCCATGTACCCATTGCCGTGGCCGCCATGGAACGCGGGATCCCGGTGGGCTTCGAGGTGGGCGGCGCCTGCTCCCTGGACGACTGCTGGCAACTGGTCCGGGTCCAGGAGGCCAGCGGCACCCCCTGCATGATGCTGGAGAACTGCTGCTACGGCCGCAACGAGATGGCGATGTTGAAGCTGGTGAAAGAGGGTCTCTTCGGCGAGCTTGTCCACTGCGAGGGCGGCTATCACCACGACCTGCGGAAAGAGATCTGCTGCGGCGAGGAGAACCGCCACTACCGCCTGCGCCACTTCAAGACGCGGAACGGCGAGCTCTATCCCACCCACGAACTGGGCCCCATCGCCAAATGGCTGGGCATCCACCGCGGCAACCGGATGGTCTCCCTCACCGCCACCGCCTCCAAGGCCCGCGGCCTCAATGCCTGGGCCAGGGAGAACAAGGGCGCCGGCCACCCCCTGGCGACCTTCCCCTTCAACGAAGGCGACATCGTCACCACCGTCATCAAGTGCGCCAACGGCGAGACCATCGTGCTCACCCACGACTGCTCCCTCCACCGCCCCTACTCCCGCGGGAATGTCATCCAGGGCACCCGCGGCATCTACATGGAGGAAAGGAACGCCGTCTCCATCCAGGGCATCACCAAACGCCAGGAGGGATGGGATCCCGAGACCTGGGAGCCCCTGGACAAACACTGGGACACCTTCGAACACCCCCTCTGGAAGAAATACCAGAGCATTGGCGTCCAGGGCGGGCATGACGGCATGGACTACCTGGTGATGCGGGCCTTCCTGGAAGCCGTCCGGGAGGGCCGCCCCACCCCCATCGATGTCTACGACGCGGCCGCCTGGATGGCCATCACCCCCCTCTCCGAGGCCTCCATCGCACGGGGCTCCGCACCCGTGGAAATCCCCGATTTCACCAACGGCCTCTGGGTGCAGGAGCGGCCCGTGGAGAAGGGGACCTACTGCCTCGACGCCATCTGCGACCCCGGAGACCTCTAAATGAACCAGACTGTCGCATTTTTCTCCGACATCCACGGAGTCCCCGAGACCCTCCGCCTCTTCCTCCAGCAGGCCGGCCGCCTGGGCGCAGGGACCCTGGTGCTCCTGGGGGACGCCCTCTACCACGGCCCCCGCAACGGCGTCCCCCACGCCTACGACCCCAAGGAAGTGGCGAAGATCCTCAATGACAACAAGGAACGCATCCTGGCCGTCCGGGGGAACTGCGACAGCGACGTGGACCAGATGATGCTGGAATTCCCCATCATGGCGGAATACTCCCATCTGCTCACCCCCACGCGGCGGTTCTTCCTGACCCACGGACACCTCTACCACAAGGACTATCTGCCGCCTCTCCCAAAAGGCGCCGTCTTCGCGCAAGGACACACACACCTGCCGGCCCTGGAGGAACTGCCCTCCGGAACCACCTTCCTGAACCCCGGATCCATCAGCCTCCCCAAAGGCGGATTCCCGCCCACCTTCGCACTTCTCCAGGAAGACGGCGCACTCTCCCTCCGGACCCTCCAGGACGGAAAGCCATTCCAACCCTGAAACACCCCCACGCATCCCGCAGGGACGGAAAAACGCGGAAATCCCGCGCCGTCCCACCCTGTCTCCCGCACAACACCACGGGACCTGGGTATATTACACCACGTTTTTTCCCCACAGCCCCCCGGCCGCCCTCGAACACACGCGGACGCGCCGGAACCCCCAAAAACCACACACACAAAAAGGCAAAACACACCCTATGTGCTGCTGCAATCTCTCTGAGGGCGCCAAGGCGAAATTCGCCGAGCTGGACGCCTTTATTGACGGACTGGGCATCGTGGCCGACGACGAACGCCGCCGCGGCCGCCTGATCCAGGTCCTGCACCGGGCCCAGGACATCTTCGGATACCTGCCCCGCGAAGTCCAGAAACACGTGGCCGGGAAGCTCTTCCTCACCGAGGCACAAGTCTCCGGCGTCGTCAGCTTCTACAACTACTTCACCACCGAACCCAAGGGAAAGTATCGCATCGACGTGTGCCTCGGCACCGCCTGCTATGTCAAGGGCTCCGAGCGCGTCCTCCAGGAAATCGAGCGCGTCCTGGGAGTCAAGGCCGACACCGTTCCCACCGAGGACGGACTCTTCTCCATCAGCGCACTGCGCTGCGTGGGCGCCTGCGGCCTGGCGCCGGTCATGGTCATCAACGGCAAGGTCTACGGCAAAGTGACCCCCGCGAAGGCCGTTGCCATTATCAATGAGTACAAGGCAAAGGGCTAGGACGCACGACTATGGAAAAGATCACCAACCGCGAAGAACTCCTCAAGCTGTACGAAGCCTGCAAGGGCAAGCTGGCCCTGCGCTGCACCAGCGAACACGACATCCACTTCCGCAAGAAGGAGCTGCTGTGCTGCGGCGGCACCGGCTGCCACGCCTCCAACTCCCAGGAGCTCATGCAGAACCTGCGTGACGAAATCGAGCGCGCCGGACTCTCCGACGACGTGAAGGTCGTCCAGACCGGATGCTTCGGCTTCTGCGCCCAGGGCCCCATTGTCAAGGTCATGCCCGACAATGTCTTCTATGTCCAGGTCACGCCCGAGGACGCCAAGGAGATTGTCGAGAAGCACGTGGTCGCCCACGAGCTGGTCGAGCGGCTCCTCTTCATCGAGCCCATGCTCAAGGAGCGCATCCACGACTACGCGAAGATGTCCTTCTATGCCAAGCAGCAGCGCATCTCCCTGCGCAACTGCGGACTGATCAACCCCGAGGACATCACCGAATACGTCGCCAACCAGGGTTACCAGGCACTGGCAAAGTGCCTCCTGGACATGGACCGCGGCCAGGTCATCCAGGAAGTCCTGAACTCCGGCATCTGCGGCCGCGGCGGCGCGGGCTTCCCCACCGGCCTGAAATGGAAGATCGCCGCCGGCACCCAGGCGGACGAGAAATACATCGTCTGCAACGCCGACGAGGGCGACCCCGGCGCCTTCATGGACCGCTCCATCATGGAAGGCGACCCCAACTCCATCGTCGAGGCCATGGCCATCGGCGGATACGCCATCGGCGCCAGACACGGACTGGTCTACATCCGCGCCGAGTATCCCCTGGCGGTGCACCGCCTCCAGACCGCCATTGACGAGGCCCGCGAGCTGGGTCTTCTGGGAAAAAACATCCTGGGCACCGGCTTCGACTTCGACATCGAAATCAAGCTGGGCGCAGGCGCCTTCGTCTGCGGCGAGGAGACCGCGCTGATCCACTCCATGGAGGGCATGCGCGGCGAGCCCACCACCAAGCCACCCTTCCCCGCCAACATCGGCGGCGGCTACTGGGGCTGCTCCACCAACGTCAACAACGTCGAGACCTACGCCTCCATCCCCGTGATCCTGCTCAAGGGGGCCGCCTGGTACGCCAAGATCGGCAACTGGCAGATTGAGACGGACGAGAACGGGAACTGGAAGAAGACGGTCTCCGGCAACTCCGGCACCAAGGTCTTCGCCCTGGCCGGCCAGATCAACAACGTGGGCCTTGTGGAAGTCCCCATGGGGACCACCCTGCGCGAGATCATCTACGACGTGGGCGGCGGGATCTCCGGCGGCCGCGAATTCAAGGCCGTGCAGACCGGCGGCCCCTCCGGCGGCTGCATCACCAAGGAGAACCTGGACACCCCCATCGACTACGGCAACCTGGCCAAGATCGGCTCCATGATGGGATCCGGCGGCATGATCGTGCTCTCCGACCGCGACTGCATGCCCGCCATGGCGAAGTTCTACCTGGGCTTCACCAAGGACGAGTCCTGCGGCAAGTGCACCCCCTGCCGCATCGGAACCCGCCGCATGCTCGAAATGCTCGAGAAGATCTGCGACGGAAATGGCACCGAGGAAGACCTGGTGGAACTGGAGAAGCTGGCCAACACCATCCGCGACACCGCACTGTGCGGACTGGGCCAGACCGCCCCCAACCCCATCCTCAGCACCCTCCGGTACTTCAAGGACGAGTATCTGGCCCACGTGCGCGACAAGAAGTGCCCCGCCGGAACCTGCCAGAAGCTCTACACCCTGAACATCACCGACGGCTGCATCGGATGCACAAAGTGCAAGCGAAACTGCCCCGTGGGCGCCATCACCGGCGAACTCAAGCAGAAGCACTACATCGATCCCGCGAAGTGCATCAAGTGCGGGGCGTGCATCGACGGATGCCCCAAGAAAGCCATCGTCAAGGAGTAAGGGAGGGAAACACCCAATGAGCGACGTCACTGTTACCATTAACGGGACTAAAGTCACGGTCCCTTCCGGCTCCACGATCCTGGAAGCCGCCCAGAAGCTGAACATCAACATCCCCACCCTGTGCTACTGCAAGGACGTGGGCTGCGGCGTGCCCAACAAGCCCGCCAGCTGCCGCATCTGCCTGGTGGAGGCCACCGGCATCCGTCCCCGCCCCATCCTGGTGCCCGCCTGCGCCACCCCCATCACCAATGACCGTGTGGAGGTGTGGACCAACTCCCAGCGGGCCCTCAACGCCCGACGCACCGTCCTGGAGCTCATGCTTTCCGACCACCCCCAGGACTGCCTCACCTGCGCCAAGAACCAGGACTGCGAACTGCAGAAGCTGGCCGCCGAGTTCGGCATCCGCGACATCGAGTTCAAGGGCGCCGTCAACCACTTCGAAGTGGATGACTCCAGCGAGGCCATCATGCGCGACCTCTCCAAGTGCGTCATGTGCCGCCGTTGCGAGACCGTCTGCAACAAGGTCCAGACCGTGGGAACCCTCACCGGCTACGGCCGTGGCTTCGGGGCGAAGGTCGGCACCGCTTCCATGATCCCCCTGGCGGACACCTCCTGCACCTTCTGCGGACAGTGCGTGAATGTGTGCCCCGTGGGCGCCATCACCGGCGTCAGCTATGTGAAGAAGGTCTGGAAGGCCATCAACGACCCCGGCAAGACCGTGGTTGTGCAGACCGCCCCCGCCGTCCGCGTGGCCGTGGGGCAGGAGTTCGGCTTCGAGCCCGGCGTGCCCGTGACCGGCAAGCTGGTTGCAGGCCTGCGCGCCCTGGGCTTCGACAAGGTCTTCGACACCGACTTCAGCGCTGACCTCACCATCATGGAGGAGGCCCACGAGCTGGTGGAGCGCGTCAAGGCCGGCAAGAACCTGCCGATCCTCACGAGCTGCTGCCCCGGATGGATCAACTTCATCGAGCACAACTTCCCCGATCTGCTCCACATCCCCTCCTCCTGCAAGTCCCCCCAGCAGATGTTCGGCGCCATCGCCAAGAGCTACTACGCCGAGAAGCTGGGAATCACGCCCAAGGACCTCATCGTGGTCTCCATCATGCCCTGCCAGGCCAAGAAGTACGAGGCCGCACGCCCCGAGTTCGCCCCCAACGGCGTCCGCGACGTGGACTACGTTCTGACGACCCGCGAGCTCTGCCGCATGTTCCGTGAGGCCGGCGTCAACCTGGCCAACATGGCTGACGAGAAGTTCGACAACCCCCTGGGGCAGTCCACCGGCGCCGCCGACATCTTCGGCGTCACCGGCGGCGTCCTGGAGGCCGCCCTGCGCACGGTCCACAACATGCTGACTGGCGAGGACCTGAAGGGGGATGCCGTGAACTTCCGCGCCGTCCGTGGCCTGGACGGCATCAAGGAAGCCACCGTGGAGATTGCGCCCGGCGTGAAGGTGAATGCCGCGGTTTGCTCCGGACTGGGCAATGCCCGCAAGGTACTGGAGATGGTCCGCAAGGAGCCCGGACGTTTCCAGGCCATCGAAATCATGGCCTGCCCCGGCGGCTGCATCAACGGCGGCGGACAGCCCTACCTCCACGGCGACCGTTCTCTCCTCGAGAAGCGCATGGCGGGACTTTACGCCGAAGACGCCAACAAGCCCCTGCGCATGTCCCACGAGAACCCCGACATCAAGACCCTCTACAAGGAATACCTGGGCGAGCCTGGCTCCGAGAAGGCACACCACCTCCTCCATACCCAGTATCGCCAGAAGTAGAAATCCACACCGGCAATAGGTGAGACGCGAAACGCCCCGCGGCATGCTCGCCGCAGGGCGTTTCCTTTTCAGGCGCAAGGGCGTCATCGACAAAAGACGGGCAGGCCGCGGGAAAACGGAAATGCAGCCGCTGCGCAACTGTCCCGCGTCCCGCCAGCCCCCCCCTTTTCCCAAATGTCTTCTTCCCGTACATTCTCCGGCTGGCTCCTGGGGCTGGCGGCCACCTGCATTTGGGGGAGTTTCTATCCTGTTGGCAGGCTCCTGGCGGGACCTGGCGGGGACGCGGTGGATCCGCTGTCGTATTCCCTCCTGCGCTTTCTGTTGGCGACTTTGGCGCTCTCGCCAATTCTGCTGAAGCGCGAAATCCGTGAGAACGCGAGGAAGATGCTGAAATACGACTTCCGGGAGATGGCATTCCTGTCCCTCATCGGCATTCTGGGCGAGGGACTTCTTGTCTTCTGGTCCACAAAATACACTACGGCGGCGCGGAGCTCTCTCATGGCGAACACCTCCCCCGCCACCACGCTGATCCTGGCGTGGATGCTGGGCCGGGATATCCTGACGACCCGAAAGTTCTCCGGCATCCTTCTGGGGCTTGCGGGGATGGTCTTCTTCTTCCTGGCGGAGGGGCACGACCGTTTCCTGGCGGCAGACGCCTCCCTGTGGGTGGGCGATCTCCTTGCCTTCGGCAGTGGCTGTTGCTGGGCCGCCTTCACCGTCCTGGGCGACCGCTTCTCCAACAAATACGGCGGCGTCTTGAGCAGCTTCCTGTTTTTCGCCACGGCAGCCGTCCTCATGCTCCCCATCACGCTGGCGTGCAACGGCGGACGGATCCTCTGGCAGTTCACCCCGGAATACCTCCTCAACGCACTCTATCTGGGCGCCGTGGGCGGCGGAATCGCCATCGCCTGCTGGTACGCCGCATTGCAGCGGGTCTCTCCGGGGCGTCTCGGAAGCCTGGGATATCTCTCCGCCTCCATCGCCATCCTCAGCAGCCTCCTGCTCACCGGCGAAAAGCTGAATTGGCTCTTCCTGGCGGCGCTGGCCTGCGTCATGGGCGGCATGGCCCTCATGGCCCGCAAGGGAAAGAACGAAAAATAGAAAAAGGGCCTCCACCCTGTGTCCAGGACGACCCTTGCATTCGCAGGCTATTTCCCTCCGGGGAAGAGCACCGCCTTCAAACGCCGGGCATCCCCCGCCTGCTCCGCCCTCCAGCCATGCTGCCGGGCGCCCTGGATGAGATCCCATCGATCATCCAAATAAAGGTCCGGCCTTCCATAGCGCTCCTCGAAGGTCCGGAACATCTCTGGCGAGGGCTTCAGCGCATGGACCTCGTCGCTGCGGACGGCGTCCTGGATGAAATCGAAGATCCCCTTCGTCAACTGCCGGAAACGTGGGAAATGGATGGTGTTGATGTCGGTGAAAAAGACGAAACGGGTACCTGTCTCGGCCATTTTATGGATCAGCTCCGGCATGCCGGGAAGTGCGGGGCGGAGATATTCCTCATGTGCCAGGCGGATTTGTTCCTTCGTCCAGCGGCCGGGAAAGCGGCGGCAGAAGTCCTCCAAATATTCCTCCTGGGAGATGCGTCCCTCCAGGAAGCTCCGGAATGCGGGGCAGAAGGGCTCCAGTCCCAAATCCACGCCGCCGCCGTCATCGGGAAGCCCCAGCGTACGATAGAGTCCAGGGGCATACTGCTGGATCAGCGTATTGCCAATGTCCAGGGCCACCAGGTGGTAGGGATTCTCCCGGGGCATCCATTCGGGGAAAAAACTGTCTTCCATGGATTCCTGTCCTCCTGTCATCTTCGTGCACACGCGCACCGGGATTCCATACTGCGGGAGCGACGGAATTGTCCGTCCTGCCAGGAAACGAGAAATCCGCGCCGCCCGGAGAAAACCGGGAAGGCGCGGATTCTTGCGTGAAAGCGGGAGGAATGCATGGGCACGTCCTCCCGCCAGGAGCCTTAGCCCTTCAGGGCGGCGCGGACGACATCCAGCTGTCCGGCCGAACCCAGCTTCACGTTCTTGGCGGCGATGAACTCGGCGTAGGCGGCCATGAATTCCTTGCCGGCGGGGCGCAGATCGAAGTCCTCGGGCTGGAGGATGAAGTGCTCGCGGTGGACGCGGCACCACACCAGACGGCCGTCGGTGTCGATATTGATCTTGGTCACGCCAAGCTTGGCCGCGGGCAGGAACTGGTCGGCGTCAACGCCCTTGGCGCCGGCGAGCTTGCCGCCGGCGATGTTGATGCGGCGCACCTCGTCCTGGGGCACGGAGCTGGAGCCGTGCATGACCAGGGGGAAGTTGGGGAGGCGCTTCTGGATCTCGGCCAGAACGTCGAAGTGGAGTCCCTGGTTGCCGGAGAACTTGAAGGCGCCGTGGCTGGTGCCGATGGCGCAGGCCAGGCTGTCCACGCCAGTGCGCTCGACGAACTCCTTGGCCTGGTCGGGATCAGTGAGCTTGGCGTCGCTCTCGGAGACCTTCACGTGCTCCTCGACACCTCCAAGCTGCCCGAGCTCGGCCTCGACAACCAGCCCCTTGGCGTGGGCGGCGTCGACGACGCGCTTGGTGATGGCCACATTCTCCTCGAAGGGCTTGCTGGAGGCGTCGATCATGACGGAGCTGTAGAAGCCGGAGTCGATGCAGTCCATGCAGGTGGCCTCATCGCCGTGGTCCAGATGCACCGCGAAGATGGCCTCCGGGAAGACCTGGTCGGCTGCGCGGATGATGCCCTCGAGCATCAGCTTGTTGGTGTAGCTGCGCGCACCCTTGGAGATCTGGATGATGAAGGGAGCCTTGCTCGCGATGTTGCCGCGGAAGAGGCCCATGCACTGCTCCAGATTGTTGATGTTGTAGGCGCCGATGGCGTACTTGCCGTAGGCCTGCTTGAAGAGTTCCTTCGTGGTGACAATCATCGCTGTGGTTCCTTGGACTTTGTTTTGCCCCCTCCGCAACGGAGATGCCTTGGAGGGGAGGGAGGGATTTTGTTCGGGGGGAAAATGGCGCGTCCCCCTTGCGGGGGCCACCGTCAAGCCAGCGTGGCGTACTATACCCCCCCTTGCCTGGACCGCCCTTCCGGGAGGCGTTTTCCCGGGAAAACAGGCTGCAAGGAAGGGAGGCGGTTCCGATGTTAGAAGGCGCTGGGAATCTGGAGGACGGAGCCGTCCTTCAGGTCGGCGTTGGACTTCACCTGGGGATTGGCCTGCCGGATGGCTTCCACGGTGGTCTCATAAATGGAGGCGATGCTCTCCAGGGTCTCGCCCATGCCAACGGCGTGTTCCAGATAAGGGGCAGGCGCAGGCGCGGGCGCCTCGTCCACGACGGGGGCGTCCACGGGCGGAAGAGGCTCGGCGGCGGGGGCGGCAACCACGGGGGCCGTGGCCGGGGCGGCGGGCGCAACGGGAGCCGGCGCAGCGGGCGCCGGCGCGGCGGCGCCGGTCAAGCTGAGGACCTGTCCCACCTGGAGGGTGTCGGTGGTCAGATCGTTCCAGCGGCGGATGTCATCGGTCTTCACGCCATAGCGATGTCCCACGACCCAGAGGGAGTCGCCGGACTTCACGGTGTACTTTCCGTCAGCGGGGATGCTTTCGCGCTGGGTGGAGGCGGCGGAGGCCTTCTTGCCGGCCTTGGCGGGGGCGGTCTTGGAGTCATCCTTCTTGACGGGGCTGGTGGAGACGGCACCGGCGGGCAGATTCAGCTTCTGGCCAACGAAGATCTTGTCGGCGCTCTTGACCTGTGGGTTGGCTGCCAGGAGATCGGAGGTCTTCACGCCATGGGCGGCGGCAATGCGGGAGAGGCTGTCGCCTCCGCGGACCACATAGACCTCGCCAGCCTCGGTGGCGGCGGGGGTGGGCACGGCGGGCAGGGTCCAGCCCTTGTTTCCAGTGGCGGCGGGGCTCTCGGGGGCCTCGGGTCCCCGGGGGGCCTCGATCTCCTGGGGCTCGGGCTGCTCGGTCAGCTCGGGGCCGGGCACAACGAAGGCATTCTCCTCGCCGATGCCCTCGAAAATCCGGGTCTCCTGGGCGTCAGGGGCGGTGGAAGCGGGGATGGGCTTGATCTCGGCATAGGCGGGGGGGATCACGGAGCGTCCGCTGAGCAGACCGGTGTAGTTCTCGGTCCTGGGGGTGGCGGTGCGGCATCCAGCGGCGCCAAAGGCCACGGCGGCGGCCAGGGCGATCGTTCCGCAGGAGGAGAGGAGGTTCATTTTCATCATCCGGTTCCTGTGATATTGTGGAAGTGAGGGTATGGGAAAAGAGCGTTCTGAAAGGCGAAAAAAACGTGCGGTTTTTCAGCTGCCGTCTTCCCCGCACGCGCATGCACAAGGACCGAGGGCGTCCACGGCGGCGGCGAACTTCTCGCCGCGTTCCGCATAGGAGCGGAACATATCCATGCTGGCGCACCCGGGCGACAGGAGGACCACCTCGCGGGGGACGGCTTCGCGGGCGGCGGAAACAACGGCCTCCTCCAGAGAGGCGCAGACATGGCAGGTCGTCCAATTCCCCCAGGACTCCGCCAGGAGAGGGCCACTTTCTCCTATGAGGAAAGCGTTCTTAACATACATTCTGATTTCCGATTCGGCTTCCGCCAGGGAGCATCCCTTGGCCAGGCCGCCGGCGATCAGATGGATGCCCTTCCCGGCCATGGGGCCCAAGGTGCGAAGCGCCTGGACCATGGCGTCCACATCGGTGGCCTTGGAATCATCCACGAAAAGCACTCCCCCGCGTTCGCGCACCAGCTGGACGCGGTGGGGGCCGCACTGGAAGTTGGAGAGGTCCAGACGGTATTTCTCCAGGGGGATTCCCAGGGCGGAGAGCAACGCGACCACCGCCATGGCGTTGGCCAGGTTGTGGCTCCCCAGCATCCGCAGTCCCGCCCGGGAGAACACCAGCTCCTCGCCGGAAGATGTCAGGTGGCGGACACCCTCCGCGCAGACCCGCCAATCCTCCGCAACAGGCCGCCTGGTGAGATCCGTGGGCTCCTCGCCCCGGAGCCAAAGCCGCGCACGGCGCACGCCATCCGCCAAATGGAGCCGTTCCTCCAGGGCGGCGTGATAGACGGCGACGCCGGAGGCGGGGACCCGTTCCAGGAGGGAGGCCTTCAGGGCCGTGTAGTTTTCCAGGGAACCGTGTCGATCCAGATGGTCGGGGGTCACATTCAGGAGGAGTGCGCAGGCGGGATGGAGACCCGTGGCGTGTTCCAGCTGGAAGCTGCTGACCTCGGCCACCAGATAATCCAGGGCCGGCTGCTCCAGGGCCACCTGCGAGAGTGGCACGCCGATGTTTCCTGCGGCCATTGCGGAGAATCCCGCGCCTTTTAGACAGGCCGTCAGAAGCTCGGTGGTGGTGGTCTTGCCGTTGGTGCCGGTGACCGCCAGGATGGGGCATGCCAGGAAGGACGCGCCGAACTCCAGCTCCCCCACAAGAGGCGCGCCGGTGGATTCGCCCATGCGGTGGAGGGCGCTCCCCGGAGAAATGCCGGGGGAGACCACCACCAGGTCGATCTTTTCACCACCCGTCCAGAGGCAGTCACGGCATCCCCAGCGCAGGGAGACGCCCGCCTCCGACAACGACGCGCTGTCGGCGGGATCGCCATCCGCCCCGGCGCCGTCCACCAGAATCACTTGGGCGCAACGGCAGGCGGCCAGACGCGCGGCGGCGCGGCCGCTCTTCCCGGCCCCCAGCACCAGGACGGTCTTTCCTGACAGGGATTCCGAAATCATTTCAGGTCGGAGGGCTCCATTTCGGCGATGTAGGGCAGCTGCCGGAAACGCTCGTTGTAGTCCATTCCGCAGCCGATGAGGAAGCGGTCGGGCAACTGAAACCCGACCCATTCGGCGGTGAAGTCCTTTGCCAGGGGATGGAGGGGGCGGTTCTTCTGGACGAGCACGCAGGTCTTCACGTCCACGGCGTCCTGCTCCTGGAAATGGCGGCGGATGGAGGAGAGCGTCAGCGCGGTGTCAAGCACTTCATCCACCAGCAGCACATGCCTTCCCGCCACGGGGCGCTTGGGGGTGCCGCGCATGGTGATCTTGCCGGTGGACTTGTCGTCCACGTAGCTGGAGACCAGGACGGAGTCCAGGATGAAATCGCCCTTCAAATGCCGGGTCAGGTCGACGGCGAAGTAGCATGCGCCGTTGAGCAGCGCCATGACGGTGTAGGGCTGTCCCTCGTAGGCGCGGTTGATTTCATCGGCCATTTCACGGATGCGTGCCTGGATCTGCTCCTGGGTGAGAACAATCTTCATTGCAGTGGGTGATGTAACAGGTTCTGTGAGTGGGAAAAGACGAATGGAAATTCAGGAAGTGCGTGCCTTTTACCGCCCGGTCATGCGGCGGTAGGCATCCCCGGCCATATAGGAGCTCCGGACCAGGGGGCCGCAGACCGCGCGGGCAAAGCCCAGCTCCTCCTCGGCATAGCGCCGCCACTGGAGGAATTCGGAGGGCGGGATGAAGCGCGCCACGGGGAGCTGCGCGGAAGTGGGCTGGAGATACTGTCCCAGGGTCACGAGGGAGACGCCGGCCTCCCGCAGATCCCGCAGGGCCTGCCGGATGTCCTCGTCACTCTCGCCAAGCCCCAGCATCATGCCGCTCTTCACCACCGTGCCCGCCGGGGCGTGCCCGGAAGCGTGTTTCAGGACGGCGAGGCTTCCACGGTAGGTGGCCACGCTGCGGACAGCGGGGGAAAGGCGCTCCACAGTCTCCAGGTTGTGTCCGAAGACCGCAGGGGCGGCGGCAAGGACCTTGTCCAGGGCGGCGAAATTGCCGTGGTAATCGCTGGTGAGGACCTCCACCAGGGTGCCAGGGGACTCCTGGCGGATGGCGCGGATCACCGCGGCCATGGCGGAGGCGCCGCCGTCGGGCAAATCATCGCGCGTCACACAGGTGACCACGGCGTATCGGAGCCCCAGCTCCTGGACACTCCTGGCCACCTTGGCGGCCTCGTCGGGATCCACAGGCGTGGGACGACCGTGGTTGACGGAGCAGAAACGGCAGGCGCGGGTGCATACATCGCCCAGGATCATGAAAGTCGCGGTGCGCTGTCTCCAGCACTGGCAGCGGTTGGGGCACTTTGCGCCCTCGCAGACCGTGTGGAGTCCGCCCTCCCGCAGGAGATGACGCATTTCGCGGCGTTCCTCGCCGCCCTGGAAGGGGCTCTTGAGCCAGAGGGGAAGGCGTCCGGAGGCGGGGTCGTAGGGCAACCGGGTCTCCAGAGAGAGTCCCCGCAGCTCCTCACG
The DNA here is from genome assembly GCA_963621575.1 of Bacteroidaceae bacterium. GTDB lineage: Bacteria > Verrucomicrobiota > Lentisphaeria > Oligosphaerales > Oligosphaeraceae > UBA1724. Next base: position 40,926 of record CAVFEH010000005.1, on the reverse strand, counting down.
ATATTCCTCCAGGAACCGCCGGTCCGTGGGCATCAAATCCAGCGCGTCCCATTCCGCGGGGGCATGCCAGCGGCATTGCTGCCCTTCCTGGGGGACGGTCTCCGCGCCAGCGGGCGCCTGGCAAAGAAGGAAGTGGAGTCGGATCGCGGGAGCGGTCCCGGAAGCGGGGTGCAGAAAGGATCCCACGGGGACTGCGGAGGTCACGGGGAAGGCCAGCTCCTCGCGCATCTCCCGGCGAATGGTCTCCTCCAGAGTCTCGCCCGCCTCCCGCTTTCCGCCGGGGAACTCCCAACGTCCGGCCCCCCTGCTGCCGGAACGGCGCGTGGCCAGAAGCAGCCGCCCCTCCCGGAACACCACGGCGGCGCAGACATCCATAACTCCATCGCAGGCGGGGCTTTCCACGGGGTTCGACTCCTCGGCAATATCAGAAACTCGCAAAATAAATCTTTTTCCCCTCCACCCCTCCCGGGGCGTTCCCGGCTGGAGCAACCACGCGGCAACACTCCTGTTCCGGGAAGAAGCCGCCCCTCTCCGTCGTTGATCCGAAGAGGGGCGCGAAGCACTCCTCCCGCGTTTCCGCGGGAGAGCGGGAAAGCAAGGGGGAGAACCGGGACTAGAGATCGCCGATCACGAACTCCGCGCGGCGGTTCAGCTTGTGCTGGCTCTCCTCGGCGGCGCCGGGGACGGCCGGGCGGTCCTCGCCATAGCTGAGGGTCTGCATCCGCCCATCGGCCACGCCCAAAAGGCCAAGATACTGCTGCACGGAAAGTGCACGGCGCTCGCCCAGGGCGCGGTTGTATTCATCGCTGCCCCGCTCATCGGTGTGCCCCTCGATCACCACCCCCAGCTTGGGGTTCTCGACCATGAACTGCGCCAGGCTGTCCAGCTTGGCGCGCTCGGAGCCCTGGATCTCGGACTGGTCGTAGCCGAAGTAGACCACACCGTCCCAGCGCTGCCCATTCTTCACAAAATCGGAGGCGCCGGCGGCGCCGGCGGCGGGCTTGTCGGTTCCCTCCCAGGGGCCCATGGCGGCGCCGTTCTCGCCGAACTCATACAGATCCGCCACATCGGCGCCGGCGGGCACGAAGCCGTCCTCGCCGAAGCCCGCGTCCTTGGCGCCGCTGGCGCCCAGGGCGTTGGGGTTCCGCACCACGCCGGTCAGGTCGATCTTGGGCTTCTTGGTGCAGGAGGTGACGAGGAGGGCGCAGGCGACGGCTGCCGCCAGGAGACTCAAAGTGCGATTCATGCGCATAGTGAAGAATGACAAAGTAGATGGTTTCGGACAAAAGGACTCGGAGAAAGGGGCCTTCGGGATGGCGCGCCGGGGAATTTCCCCACGCCGTTTCCCTACGGGAAGAACGGTGGATACTGTAATGCCCGTTTCCCTCCCGGGGAGAGGCGCGGGGGCTTTTTCACGAAAGAAATGCGCCCTGGGCCACGCCGCCAAATCCCCTCTCTCCCAAAAAGAAACCACACCGTCCCCGCACATCCGCAACGCGCCTTTTTCCCCAAAAAGCGTCCTCCACCATTGAAATCCGGCGAAGTGTGGTTATCTTAACCGCGCTTTCTCACCGGAGAGGTGTCAGAGTGGTCGATTGAGCAGCACTGGAAATGCTGTTTACCGAAAGGTAACCAGGGTTCGAATCCCTGCCTCTCCGCCATCCCATTTTCCCCGAAAAGCCGCGTTCCCGATGCAAGAGACACGCGGCTTTCTGCATTTCCGGCGGGTGCCTCGAAAAAAAACCGAGGGGGAAGGATGCCCGGCGCCCCCTGCTTCTTCCAGCCTTTTTTCGGGTTTTCCTCATAGGCACGCGCCTATTGTGGGGGATTATGTTACACGGCCATGCAGGAAGCGCCGCGTGTCATCATAGAGGATTTGGGGATCGGATTCCGCCAGGGAGAGGGCCTTTTGCCCGCCGTGGACGGCGCGTCCCTCGTGCTGCGCCGTGGCGAGATGGTGGCGTTGCTGGGGGAAAGCGGATCCGGCAAAACCCTCACCGCACTCTCCCTGCTGGGGCTCCTGCCGAAGCCGGGCGCGTGCCTCACGCACGGACACGCCTGGTACGACGGCAAAGACCTGTATGCCTTGGCCCAGGAGGAACTCCAGGGACTCCGGGGACGCCGCCTGGCGATGGTCTTCCAGGAGCCCATGACGGCCCTGAATCCGGTGCTGACCATCGGCCGTCAGCTGGAAGAGGTGCTCCAGACCCACTTCAAGATGACAAAAGAGCGCCGTCGCGCCCGCTGTGTGGAGCTCTTGCAGGAGGTGGAGATTCCGGAAGCGGAGAGCCGTCTGGCGGCTTATCCGCACCAGCTCTCCGGCGGACTGCGGCAGCGCGTGGTGCTGGCCATGGCGCTGGCGGGCGAACCGGATGTCCTCATCGCCGACGAACCCACCACCGCACTGGACGTGACTGTGCAGGCTCAGATCGTGGCGCTGTTGCTGCGGCTCCAGAAGAAACACGACTCCGCGGTGCTGCTGATCACCCACAACCTGGCCTTGGCGGCGCAGGGCGCGCAGCGCTGCGTGGTCATGTATGCCGGCCAAGTCGTGGAGGAGGCCTCCGCCCGGGAGCTCTTCCGCACCCCCGGACATCCCTACACCCGGATGCTCCTGCAGTCCCTGCCCCGAAAGGAGCGCCGTGGCATTCCCCTGGAGACCATTCCCGGGGCGGTCTCCCGCGCCCATGGCGGCGCGGCCGCCGGTTGCCGCTTTGCGCCACGGTGTCCCCTGGCCAATGGCGAATGCCGCCAAGGCGCCCCCGCCTGGCAGACCCTCACGCCCTCCCACGGGTGCCGGTGCCCCCGCTGGGAACTCCCCCTACCCGAGGCCACAAAACCCGTCGGCGGAATCGCCGTGGTTCCCGTGGCTCCTTCTCCGAAGGAGCTCCTGCGGATTTCGGAGCTACGGGTCTGGTTCCCTGCAACGAAGAGCCTTCTCCCCAGGAACCGCCGGTGGCTGAAGGCCGTGGATGGCGTGGATCTCTCGCTGTCGTGCGGCGAGACCCTGGCGCTGGTAGGCGAGTCCGGCTGTGGCAAAAGCACCCTGGGAAAGGCTGTCGTGCGGCTTCTGGAGCCCACGGGCGGCGAGATCCTTCTGGATGGCGAATTCCCCGTGGCACACGCAAGGGAGCGGGAGCTCCCGCGGCTGCGCCAAAGCGTGCAGATGATCTTCCAGGATCCTTTCTCCTCCCTGGATCCCCGTCTCATGATCCAGGAATCCCTCGGCGAGGCACTGGACCTGAAGCACGGAGATGACGACCGGGAGACTCGCCGACACCGTGTGGAGGCGCTCCTGGAGAAGGTGGGGCTCTCCCCGGAGGACCGCCTCCGCTACCCGCACCAATTTTCCGGCGGGCAACGCCAGCGCATCGGACTGGCCCGCGCGCTGGCCGCCGAGCCCCGGCTGATCCTCTGCGACGAGTGCACCAGCGCCCTGGATGTCTCCGTGCAGGCGCAGATCCTGAATCTGCTGAAGCGCCTCCAGGAAGAGCTGGGCGTGGCCTATCTCTTCATCACCCACGACCTGAGCGTCGTGAGCTACCTGGCGGACCGCGTTGCGGTAATGTACCTGGGGCGCATCGTGGAGGAGGCCCCCGCCGGGGAGCTCTTCCGCGCACCCGCCCATCCCTACACGAAGGCACTGCTCTCCGCCGCGCCGCGCCTGGAGGCGGATCCCGCCGGCGGACTGCGCCCCACGCCACCGCCACCGCCCCTCGGCGGCGAAGTGCCCTCCCCCGTGAATCCCCCTGCGGGCTGCCCCTTCCATCCGCGCTGCCCCTGCGCCGCCCCGGAATGCGCCACCACCGCTCCTGAATGGGCCAACCTCTCCCCAGCCCACCGCTGCCGCTGCCACCACCCCCTTTCCCTGCCATAAAGCCCCTTGCCCTCCCCGGCGGCAAAGGCACCGGAGCATCCCCTGGCAAGCGCATCGGTCCCTAGGCTCCCCCTACCCATGAAAAAAAACGCACTCCTCCTCTTCGCATTTTTGATTCTGGGAAGCCTCGCCGCACAGGATGTCCTCCTATGGAGGAAGGGCTCCCCCGCGCCGCCCATCCTGGTGTGCGCTGACGCGCCGGAACCCGTGCGCCAGGCGGCGGAGGCGCTCTCCCAATGGCTGGAGCGCGCCACCGGCGAAACCTGGCGCATCACCGACGCCACAAGCGTCCCCGCCAACGCCCTGGCGATCCGCCTGGGAGACGCAGCCCGGGCGGGCCTCCCCAGTGCGCCGGAGCCCTCCGCACTGCCCCACGACGGCTACTGGATCCGCCAGGGGGCGGACGGCGTCCGCATTGCGGGACGGGACTATGCGGGCGGCGACCTCTCCATGGGGTCCCACCCCCTGCGCAGCCATGAGGCCTGGAATGGCGAGCTCCGGCTCTGCGCCTTTGGCGACATGGGCACCTGGAATGGCGTCCACCAGTTCCTGGAGTCTCTTGGCTTCCGGTGGTTCATGCCAGGGGAAGAGGGCACGGAAGTCCCCTCGCTTGAAGAGATTGCGCTGTCCCCCCGCGAAGGCACGAAGGCGCCGGCCTTCGAATATCGCTACGCATGGCTCGCCGACTTCAAGTTCTACCCGCAGGACGCCCTGTGGTACCGGCGCATCGGCTACGGCGCACCGGCACCCGTCAATATCGGACACGCCTTCGGCATCATGCTCAAATACGCCGACAGCCACCCGGAGTACTTCGCCCTCATCGACGGCAAGCGGGACACCTCGAACCTCTCCGTGCTCTCCGGCGGGAATCTCTGCCTCTCCCAGCCCAAGGCCGTGGAGATCTGGATTGAGGAGATGCGGGCGTTCTTCCAGAAGAATCCGCAGCTGACCATCTTCCCCATCTGCCCCAATGACTGCATGACCCGCATCTGCGAATGCCCCGAGTGCCAGGCGCAGGTCTCCCCGCAGCTCGGCGAAAAGGGCCTCTTCTCCAACTACGTGTGGGGCTTTGCGGCGAAGGTGGCGAAGGCCGCCAAGACGGAGTTCCCCGACAAGAAGGTCGGCTGCTTCGCCTACTCCAACTACCAGGAGGTGCCCGACTGCCTGACAGAGATCCCCGACAACCTGGCCGTCATGATCTGCTACCAGCGCCAGAATGAGCGCACCCCCGGGGGGAAGGCGCAGATCCGCAATGCCATAGAGTCCTGGTCCAGGCTGGTGGACGCCATCTACTTGTGGACCTACCCCCACCTGAACTACTGGAAGCCCTGGCGGCATTATCCACGCTTCTACCCGCACCTCCTGGCCGGGGACATCCGCGCGAACCACGCCCTGGGCAACGTGAAAGGAGAATTCGTGGAATCCGAGTCCTTCGACGCCTCCGAGGGCGCCCAGCGGGGCTGGAAATACGACTTCCACTACCCCTGGCTCAACCACCTGACCGCATACCTCATCGCAAAGCTCCTCTGGGAGCCGGAGTGCGACCTGGACGCCCTGCTGGACGACTACTACCTGCGCTTCTACGGCCCCGCAGGCGACCCCATGAAGGAGTTCTGGACCCGGGTGGAGAAGCTCACCATGGAGCGCCCCTTCCAGCACCCCTTCGATGTCTACACGCCCGCCGACGCAAAATCCCTTGTGGCCCTGCTCCAGCGCGCCGTTGGCCTTGTCCCCGAGGGCAGTGTATACCGCGCCCGTCTGGAGGGCGTGCTCTCGGAGTTCCTGCTGGGCGCGGAGGCGCTCCTGAAGATCCCCGAATCCGCGGAACTCCCCGTCCCCCGAATCCCCGCGGTTCCAACCGGGCAAAAAGACGGCTTGTTCCCCGGCATCCCCGCCCATGAAATGACGCAATCCGATGGTTCCCCGGCTCCCCAGAGGAGCCTCGTGCAGATCGCCGCCGCCCCCGAGGGACTCCTCCTGCACTTCTACTGCCAGGAAGACCCCGCGCGCGGCGTCCACGCGCAGGAGCGTCCGAGGGACGATGGATCCCTCTGGAAAGACGACTCCATCGAGGTCTTGCTCTGCCCCCCCGACGGACAGAATGGCCTCCACTTCATCCTGGGGGCCCGAAACAGCCGCTACGACGCCCGCTGGGGCGATCCCCGGGACCGTGCCGAAGACCGTTCCTGGAATCCGGACTACGCCTTCTCCAGCCAATTGGAATCCGGCTTCTGGACTGCCACCCTCTGCCTCCCCTGGAAAATGCTGGGCGCCCAAGACGCCTCCGGCCTGGACATGAAGGGCAACTTCTTCCGGAACCGCACCGAGGAGGGGAAGAGCCAGCTCATCGGCCTCTTCCCCACCCAGACAAACCAATACCGCGTGCCCGCCGCATTTGCAAAGCTCCTGGTGGAGTAGCCGGACAGACTTTTTTCCCCGCATCCGAACAGAACCCAGAACACAAGAACCCCAACAAAACATGACCACGCAACGAGAATCCCTCGCATCCCGGCTAGGCTTCATCCTGGTCTCCGCAGGCTGCGCAATCGGCCTGGGAAACATCTGGCGCTTCCCCTTCATCGTCGGCAAGTACGGCGGCGCCATCTTCGTGCTGCTCTACCTCCTCTTCCTGGCCATCATGGCATTCCCCGTCCTCATGACCGAGATGACCGTGGGGCGCGGCAGCCAATCCAACATCGTCCACGGCTTCCACAAGCTGGCCGGCAGCCACAAGCGCGCCTGGGCGATCCTGGGCGCCATCCTCCTGACCGGATGCCTGATCCTGATGATGTATTACACCACCATCACCGGATGGTTGCTGCTCTACACAAAGGGATATGTCTGCGGCTCCTTCCACGGCGCGGGCGCCGCCGCCGGACAGAATTTCGGCGAGGTCTTCGGCAATTTGGCCAGCAATCCCGGAATCTCCTCACTGGGCATGATCCTCACCTGCCTCATCGGCGGTGTCGTCTGCGCCATGGGCGTGGAGAAAGGTGTGGAGAATGTGGTGAAGGTCCTGATGCTGGCACTCTTCCTCCTGATCATGGTGCTGGCCGGATACGCCATGACCCTGCCCAATGCTGCCGAGGGACTGAAGTTCTACCTGCTGCCAAACTGGACCAACTTCGCCCAGAAGCCCCTTGAGACCATCTTCGCCGCCCTGGGACAGGCCTTCTTCACACTCTCAATCGGCATCGGCTCCATGGAAATCTTCGGCAGCTACCTGAGCTGGAAGACCTCCATGGCAAAGGAATGCCTCTTCATCATCGTCCTGGACACCTTCGTGGCGCTCAGCGCCGGACTCATCATCTTCCCCGTCTGCGCCAGCAATGGCATCGATGTCTCCGCCGGCCCCAGCCTCATCTTCATCTCCCTGCCCGAAATCTTCCAGACTCTCCCCGGCGGACAGTTCTGGGGAGCGCTCTTCTTTGCATTCCTCTTCCTGGCGGCCATCACCACCGTCATCGCGGTCTTCGAAAACCTGGTGGCCTTCCCCATCGACGCCAAGTGGATGGGACGAAAGGCCTCCGCGCTGCTGGTCACCGTCGCCGTCATCCTCCTCTCCATGCCCTGCGTGCTGGGCTTCGGCCCCTGGAAGGGCTTCCAGCCCATGGGGGAAGGCACCGGCGTCCTGGACCTGGAGGACTTCATCGTCAGCCAGAACCTGCTGCCCCTGGGAGCCGTCTGCTTCCTCGTCTTCTGCGGCTGCGCCGCCGGATGGGGCTTCCGGAACTTCACGCAGGAGCTGGAGGCCGGACAATCCTGGCACTTCCCCAAATGGATCCTCTTCTACTGGAGATTCCTGCTGCCCGTCATCATTCTCGCAATCTGCATCCTGGGATACTGGGCACTCTTCTTCAAGTAGAAAATACACACTAGGAAAAAGGGGGGCCTGCGACGCCCGCCCGCCGGAGTTTCGGCGGCACCGGAATTGAAATTCCCGATTCCCGGTTGCACGCCTGGGCGGGCGCCAGGCGGTCTGACGGAACAGAACGGAACGCGACGGCAAACCGCCCTCCGCAAGGCGTTCAAAACTCCCCCCATTCTCCCAAAAAGAAAACGGCCCCGCCGCAATAGAAGCGGCGGGGCCGTTTTTGCTTGCTTGTGCGGATGCGCTTTTTCCGCTAGCGGATTTCACCGCCTGGGAGATCCACATTGGGCAGCCAGTAGTAGTCGGAGGTCAGGAAGTATGCCGCGGGGCTGACACTGTAGTTGATGTGCTTGGACTTGGTCAGAGGCACCGCCTCCACGTGTCCATCGGTGAAGGACATGTTCAGCATCTGGCTGTGGCGATGGAAGCTGTAGTTGCCGCTTTCCACGCATCCGGCGATGACGTCGAAATGGGTCGTCCAGGCGTCCGCATAACCCCACCCGGCGTTGCTGGTGCCATCCAGGAGGTTGATGTGGATGGAGGGATACTTGATGGTGGAGACACGGTGCCAGTCACAGGCCTTGCCCCAGTTCATCCAGCTGGCATACAGATAGCCCTCAATGATACTCATGCCGACGCTGCAAGTGTAGCTGATATTTCCCTTGACGCGCTCGTTGGTGGGGCAGGAGGGGCACATCAGGATCTTGTGCCAGGAGCTCTTGTCCTCGCCGGTGCCGTCAGCGGCCATGGGGTCCTTCTCGCACCACTTGTCGAAGTTCATGGGAGTCTCAGGGACCAGGGGATTGTAGCTGAACCAGTAGAAAATTCCATCGGCGCTACCATAGACTCCAGGGGGCAGGTAGTCATCGTAGTCGTTGGAGTAGAGGATGTTGCCCAGCTGGAGATTCTTCAGGTTGTTGGTGCAGCTGATGGCGCGGGCCTTCTCACGGGCCTTGGAGAGCGCCGGCAGCAGCATGGCCGCCAAAATGGCGATGATCGCAATCACGACCAGCAACTCGATCAGGGTGAAGTGTTTTCGCATAAAACGTGGTTCCTCTGTAGTTGGAAGGTGGCACATGTCTCCTTACAATGGAGCACGGGAATAGTATCACCCAAAAGTTTCCGAACCACAAGACTCCATGGCGGCTTTTGTCGACAAAATCACCCCCCATGACAAGTCATGACAAAACATGACATTCCTAAAGAAAAATATCATTATTTCCTTGCCCTCCCTCCGATGGATGTCGCGGATTTATTCTTCGGGGGAATTCCGTCTTTTCATCCGGGTGCTGAAGAGGAGTAGGCAGACGCCGCAGACCCCCATGATGAGGGGCCCGTAGATGATTCCCACCAATCCGAAGGTCTGGAGCCCTCCGAGAATGGAGAAGAAGAGAACCATGTAGGACATGCCGGTATTTCCGCCTTTTTTCATCAAGAGGGGGCGGATGATGCTGTCCACGTTGGCGACGATTCCGCCGCAGGAGAGGAGGATGAAGATAGCCTTTCCGGGATGTCCGGCGAGGAGGAGGAAGATTGCCATGGGGACCCACACCAATCCGGTGCCCACGAAAGGGACGATGGAGCAGACGCCAAGCAGGGACCCCCAGAAGAGTGCGGGGACCCCCACCATCTTGAAGAAGACCATGGAGAGGACTCCCTGGATGACCGCGGTGCCCAGAATGCTGACGAAGATTGCCTGGAAAACCTCGCGTATTCTGGAGGAGACGTGCCGGGTCTCCTCTTCGCCCAAGGGCGAAATCGCCTTCCAATAGGCAAGCAGCTCCCGTCCGTCCAGGAAGACGTGATACATGACGAAGAGCATGATGAAGAAATTGAAGACCGTGAGCCAGGTGCGGGAGAGGATGGCCAGCACGCAGTCTTTGAGCCACTGGAGAATCACCGTGCCCGCTTTCACCAGCATGGGGGAGAGCTCCAGGATCCCGGAGGAGGACGGAGCCCCCGGCGCCGCTTCGTCAGTGCCCCCGATGTTCTCCCCTGCATCTGCTCCCGCGGTCGTCTCCGCCTCTGTCTCCATCCTGGGCAGGAGGCGTGTGGAGTCGGAGGAGAGCCGTTCCAGTGCCTGCCGGATGCGGGGATGTTCCGTCAGGAAAGCCCGCGCATTGTATTCCAGGTCCTCATGGATCCACTTCTGGGCGGCGGGGATGGCCTGCATGCCTTGTTCGGCCACCTGCACCACAAAGAACCCCAACGGGACCGCCACCAGGAAGAAGACCAGCACCACGGAGAGGAGCGCGGCCAGGCCCCGCGCCCGGGGCCCCGCCTGGTCGGAGGACACTGCACTTTCGGCCACGGGGGCGCGATGCCGGAGGCGCCGCCAGGCGGCGTCCGTGCGGTTCGAGAGCCACAGAAGGAATCGCAGGACCCGGCGATGCAAGGGCATAAGGAGGAGCGCCAGGAGTCCTCCCAGGATGATGGCGTGGAGAAACCCCCGCAGCAAAAAGACCACTGCCACCAACATCGCCAGCGTAAGGACGAGGAAGGAGATGTTTGCGATGGCGGGACGCCAGGAGCGGAGATCGTCGCTGTTTTCCATGGATCTTGCTGAAATGAGAGGTGATGGCCAGCTATCTCCGGGCGTCCCCCGGAACGAGTCGCCCTTCCATTCGAAGTCGACGGAATTCCTCGGCGTTCTTGTGTCCGCGGGACTCCTCCGACAGCCGGAAGCGTTCCCGGGCGACGTCAAGCTCCTCAGGGGAGAGCCCGGGCCGGCGGACGGGATGCCGCGTGATGACGGGGTCGTGCCCCAGGAAGGCGACGGCCTCCTCCAGGCAGTCCATGAGGCGGATTCGCTCCGCCAGCAGCACCTGGGGATCCCGGGAGAACTCCTTCCAGGAGACGACCACGGCGGGATTCACCGCCAGGAGGGCGTCGATGCGTCCGGAGAGGGTTGGATTCCGGTCGCCGATCTCATCGCGGGCGGCTTCCAGGAGACAGAAGAGCTCGTAGTCCTCCAGGCCGTCCTGGAGGGTCTCCAGCCGGATGGAGGAAAGGGGAGTCCCGGAGGGATCGGGGTAGACCAGATTCCCGTCGCCATTGCACCGGTCGTTGAAGTTCCCGCCACCGAACCAGGGATTCGCGAACGCCCACCAGTCCACGGACCAATAGAGGATGCCGTCCAGCTTGTGCTTCCAGGTCTGCCAAAGCCAGCTGCGTCCCTCCACGAGAGGAGAGTCCATCCAGATGTTCGCAAAGGGACTGCGGCTGCCATAGGCCACATACCACCACACGTTGCGGCCGCGGGACTGCTCCCGGGCCGCGGCTGCGGGGTCGTAGGTATAGACCTCGGGGCACCAAATGTCCACGAAAAGGAGTTCCCCGGGGAAGGAACGTGCGGTCATCATGTTCTTCAACGCCGCGCCGTCCTCCATGTCCTTCGCCTGGGAGAGCCGGCGGTTGATCTCCGGATAGCGGTCGGGGGTGGGCTCGTCCGCCAGATAGGTGTAGAAGTATTTCTGCCAGCCCTTCTCCCGGAGGTGGTCACGGTAGATCCGTGCCCAGAGCCCGCGGGGCTCGTCCAGGCGCGCGATATGGCTTGTGATGCCGTGGTCCAGCCCCCACTGGAAGCCCTGGTCGAACTCCGACCAATCCACCTCGGGAGGCACCGCGGGGGGATCCAGGGCCAGGAATTCCCAAGTGGGCCACCGCTCCACCGTGTCGCAATCCAACTCCACGAAAGAGAAGGTGCCGTCCGTCGGCGTAAGGCCATCCACCTCTTCGAGGCCACGGCGGCGAACCACGGAGAGCCGCGCCTCCGGCACGCCCCGCAGGACGGCTTCCACCCGGTAGAGGCCATCCTCCGGATTCTCCGGCAGGAAATCCTCCCACAGGAGGCGGCTTTCGCCAGGCTCCACGGAGAACTCCCGGGAGGCCGTCTCGCCGGACGCGGATTCCACAGTGACTTCCAGGGTGCCGGCCTCCGGGAAGTCCAGGAGGAATTCCAGCGCATCGCCGGTCTTCACCGGGAGGTATGGCTTGCGCAGGAGCTTCGGATAAAGAGAGGCATCGGGGGGATTGGCCACCGCGTAGGGCGTCAAACGATGCTCCAGGACCATCTCGCAGGCCTTCCGGAAATCCAGGCCGTATTTTGGACTCGGCCAGACGCCGAAAGCGCTGACGAGACTGGACTTCTCGGGAATGGAGAAAGACCGGACGCGGAGGGCGACGGGGACCCTGGTGGGGAGGGCGTTTTTCGCCTGGAGAAGGATCGTGCCGCGATAGACGCCGGGAGCGGTGTCCCGGGGGACCTTCACGGAGACCCAGAGGACCTCCCGTCCGAAAGCCGCCACATCGAAGGGAGAGAGTGGCAGGAGGGGATCCGGATATGAGCCCACGAAGTCCACCTGGTATTCCGGGCGGCACGTCGTGATGTATCCCTCCCTGCGGATGGTGACGGCATCGGGGGGAATCCGGGCGCCGTCTTCGCCAACCAGGGGTTCCTGCAGCTGCGCGTTGGCCAGCATGAGGGGGGATTCTCCCGCGAACAGCACGATCTGACCGGCCTCCTGCTCGCCACGGGCCGCATCGAGCTCCAAAGCGCCGCCGATGGCCCCCTGGAAGACATCCACGGGAAGCGTGCGCACCAGTCCCGGCTGGATTCCGTAGACCAGGGAGTCCTTTGGGAAGTCGGCGGCGGCCATCTGCCGCAGATGCACCCTATGAAAGAGTCGTTCCCGAAGGGCCATGGCCTCCTCCTCCAGCAGCGAATAGAGCTCCGGCGTGTCATCGCAGGCCAGTTTCGCCAGCCCCCGCGCCTGGTGGAGCATGGTCTTCTCCTCCACGGAGAGGTCCGGGCAGGCCTCCAGGGACGCAACCGACGCCTCCAGAATCCGCCCCACCTGGCTGGTCCGCAAAATCCAGTTGCAGGAATAAAGCAAGGCGCCATCGCTGTTCCGGAAATCGAAGCGATGGCAGAGATACCCCTTTCCAGAGGGGAGCGTCTCCCGGCGAACGCCCTCCCGGGCCACGCCGTCGGACCACAAAAAGGCGGGAGTGGCGTCGTTCTCGGTGCCGGCCACGGCGCCCACGGGACGGGGAAGCGTCTGAAAACGCGCCGTCCCCCAGGCATCCTTGAAGTGGAGGGTCCCGGGGGACGGCACCCAGGCGGCAATGGTACGATTGGTGGTGCGGGTGACGCCCATCTGGAGCCCCCATTCCTCGCCGTCCAAAAGGGGCCCGCCCAATTCGTCAAAGGGGATGGAGAGATCCGCCGTCCAGCGATAGAGCTCCCGGTCGGTGGAGATGCTCCAGGCCCCGTTCCAGGAAAGATCCTGGTTTTTCTCGTCAAAGAGGGTGCCGATGGCATTGAAGATCACGTGATAGACCTGCCCGCCCCGACGCAGATGCAAATCGAAGTTGTCGTCCTCCCACACATTGGAATCCCGCTCTGCCAGCTCCATGCTGAGATTCGCCATCCGGGGCTCCAGCACCTCCACATGCAGTCGCAAGGCACCCTCGTATGTCCACAGCCAAACATGGCAGGCGCATTCCGGTCGGCTGGTCCCGTCAAGGGAGAGGAAATCCCCCACGTATGCCCCCTCTTCCCAGGAGGCGACCTCCGGAATCGCCACAAAAGGCGTCCACTGTTCGGCGGCAAAGGCGGAGAATCCCAGACAAAGGCAGAACAACAATGCGGCCTGGGGGAACACGCAGCGAAGAATGGCGGACATCATCGAGAACAAGGGAGGGGGGGGAAACGAGAGAAGAAAATGAAACGTGGAGAATTTAATGCGAAAGCCACCGCCCACAGGACATCCGCCCACGCCGGCGCAACCTGGCACACACAAGGATAATTTCACAACCACAAAAAATATTTCCGTGCCAGCGGCCGTTTGACGGAATGTCTTGCAAAAGGGGCCGTTTATGACTTTTTTAAGCCGGGCAAAACGGCGCTTTTTCGAGACGGCGATCCAAAAAATCCTTGCCATTTCTTGTCAATATATGACAATAAATCCCATCTCTCCGGGTTATAGTAAAGATTCAAACGACCGTTCGTTTTCTCCTTGAGAGGACGCCTTTTTTTGGCGTTGCCTCTTACGATGCTCGGGCACATCTCATATCCCGCCCTCACCCAATATCCTCCAAGGGAGCTTGCCATTCATGACTTGCCGCAACCTTTCCTTCCTCTTCCTCTTCGCCCTTCTTTCCCTGGGCGTCGCCGTCCGGCCCGCCTTTGGGCAGGCGGCCCATGGCCAGGCGCCCGCGGTGGCGCTGGCGACGGTGGAGAAATCGATTCCCCACTCCTTGCACCGGTATCCCGGCCGTCTCTCCTCCCCTGCGCAGGTTGAGCTGGTGGCGCGCGTCTCCGGCGAGCTCCTCTCCCTGGGTTTTGAGGAGGGCTCCCACGTGCAGGAGGGCCAGTTGCTCTACCAGCTCGAGGATGTGCGCTACGACGCCTCCGTGAAGAACTGCGAGGCCGCCATCGCGCGCTGCGAGGCGTCCCTGAAATACACCAAGGCGAACTACGAGCGTGTTTTGGGCCTCTACGAGAAAGAGGTCTCCACCCTGGACGCCATGGAATCCGCGCGGATGAGCTACGAGACTGACGCCGCCTCCCTGGCCAGCGCGAAGGCGTCGTTGATTACGGCGAAGGATGACCTGAAGAACACGCGGATCCACTCCCCCATCGCCGGCAAGATCGGCAAGACCGCCTACACGAAAGGCAACTACCTGACCCCCTCCTCCGGCGTCCTGGCCACCGTGGTGCAGACCGACCCCCTGCGCCTCACCTTCTCCATGTCCAACCGCGACTTCCTGCGTCTCTTCGGCACCGAGGATGTCTTCCGCGACAATGGCATCCTGCGGATCCAGCTGGCCGACGGCACCGAGTACGACCAGGCTGTCACCTTTGAATTCCTGGACAACAAGGCCAACCGCACCACCGACACCGTGGTGCTCTCCGCGAAGGTCCCCAACCCCGACGGCCGCCTGGTGGCCGACTCCTCCGTCAGCGTGCAGCTCACCCGCCGCGGCGTGGAGCCCAAGTGCGCCGTGCCTCCCTCCGCGGTCATGTCCGACAACACCTCCTCCTACGTGTGGGTCGTGGACGACCAAAACGTCGCCCACCGCCGCAACGTGGAGCGCGATGACTCCGACGGAACCTCCCAGTGGATTGCCTCCGGCCTCTCCGAGGGCGAGAAGGTGATCGTCGAGGGCACCCACAAGGTCATGCGCGACGGCACCGCCGTGCTGCCTGTGGAGCGCTAGCCGTCCGTCCAGAAGGAGGAATCCGCAATGTTTTCCAAGATTTTCATTGAACGGCCGCGCCTGGCCTTCGTCATCAGCATCGTGATGATGTTCTCCGGCGTCATCTGCCTCAAGATGCTGCCGATCGCCGAATACCCGGAGGTGGCGCCGCCCACCATCATGGTCATCACCAGCTACCCCGGCGCCTCCGCCCAGGAGGTGCAGGACACCGTGGCAATGCCCCTGGAATCCCAGCTCAACGGCGTGGAGGACCTGACCTACTTCTCCTCCAGCTGCACCAACAACGGGGAATACGCCTGCACCATCACCTTCAAGAGCGGCACCGACGACGACATCGCCATGGTAAACGTGCAGAACGCCGTGAAGACCGCCGAGATCTCCCTGCCCTCCGAAGTGCGCGCCGTCGGCGTGAACGCCTTCAAGCGCACCAGCAACATCCTCTGCGTCTTCTCCTATACCACCGACGGCTCCGTCTGGAGCACCGCGCAGCTCAACAATTACGTCTCCACCAAGATCCTCGACAAGATCTCCCGTGTGGACGGCGTCTCCAACGTGGAAGCCATGGGCGCCTCCGAATACGCCATGCGCATCTGGATGGACCCCGTCCGGATGGCGGCCATCGGCGTCTCCATGGACGAGATCAACGCCGCCGTGAGCAACCAGAACATCCAGGCGGCCGCGGGCACCATCGGCAGCGAGGGCGCCAGTTCCTACATGGAGTACAAGCTGAATGTGAAGGGCCGCCTGAAGACCGCCGAGGAATTCGGCGAGATCGTCGTCCGCCGGAACGACGACGGCGGGCTGTTGCGCCTGAAGGACATCGCCACCGTGGAATTGGGTGCAAAGAACTACTCCGCCGAGGCCACCTGGAACGGCGACGAGACCGTGACCTTGGCCGTCTACCGCAACAACGACGCCAACGCCCTGGCCACCGTGAACGCCGTGAAGGAGGCCGTCTCCGAGATGGACCAGCGCCTGCCACAGGGCGTGGTCTCCACCCTGGCCTACGACCCCACCCGCTTCATCAAGATCTCCATGCGTGAAATCGTGGAGACCCTCCTCATGGCGCTGGGAATGGTGATCCTGATCACCTACCTCTTCCTGCAGGACTGGCGCGCCACCCTGGTCCCCTCCGTGGCCATCCCCGTCTCCCTGCTGGGGACCTTCCCCTTCATGGTCATGCTGGGACTCTCCATCAACACCTTGACCATGTTCGGACTGGTGCTGGTCATCGGCTCCCTGGTTGACGACGCCATCGTCGTGGTGGAAAACTGCCAGACCCTGATGGCCCGGGAGCACCTCTCCGCCAAGGACGCGGCCCTGAAATGCATGACGCAGATCACCGGCGCCATCATCGCCACCACCATGGTCACCGTGGCCTGCTATGTGCCCCTGGCATTCTACGGCGGAATGGTGGGGCGCATCTACCTGCAGTTCGCGGCCACCATGTGCATCTCCCTGTGCCTCTCCACCGTGGTCGCCATGACCCTCTCCCCCGTCATGTGCTCCCTCATCCTCAGGCCCCCCGCCGAGAAGCCCGCGAAGATCTTCGCCCCCTTCAACTGGTTCATGGACAAGTGCCGCGCCTTCTACCTGGCGTTCGTCCGCTTCATGGTCCACCAGGGCGTCCTGACCCTCCTGCTGCTGGCCGCCTTCATCTTCGGCATCTGGCACTTCTCCAAGAAAGTGCCCTCCAGCTTCCTGCCCACCGAGGACAAGGGCGCGTTGCTTTGCAATGTGGAGCTGGCCCGTGGCGCCACTCTGAACCGCACCGCGGAGGCCCTGGAGGAGTTCCGCCAGAAAGTCTCCGCCATCGACGGCGTGAAGGAAGTCATGTGCATCGGCGGATTCTCCCTGCTTTCCGGACAGGGCGAATCCTGCGCCTTCTGCATCGTGGGGCTGGAAGACTGGGACGAGCGCACCACGCCCGAGCTGAGCCTAAACTCCCTGCAGTCGAAGGTCCAGGCGGCCGCAAACTCCATCCCCGCCATCCAGTGCGTCGTTTTCACGCCCCCCGCCATTGACGGCCTGGGCGCCACCGGCGGCGTCACCTTCAACCTCTGCAACGATGGCACCGCCGACTCCACCCAGCTGGCCGCCTTTGCCCAGGAGTTCGCCGGAAAGCTCTCGGCCATGCCCCAGACCGCCTACGCCATGACCACCTTCTCCGCCGACACCGTCCAACTGGAGCTGTCCATCGACCGCGAAAAGGCGCAGACCCTGGGCCTCTCCGCAGGGCAGATCTTCCAGGCCCTGCAGTACAACCTGGCATCCTTCTACATCAACGACTTCAACCTGGAAGGCGAGACCTTCTACGTGAAAGTCCAGGCCCGCCCCCAGGACCGTGTGAACCTGAACCAGATCCAGGACTCCCTGATCACCAACGCCTGGGGCGAGATGGTGCCACTCTCCTCCGTGGGCACCCTGGAATACACCTACGGCCCGCGCCGTATGGAGCGTTTCAACAAACTCTCCAGCGCCGCCATCCAGGCGCAGTCCGTGCCGGGAGTCTCCTCCGGCGAGCTCATGAACATCATCAAAGGCATGGAACTGCCCCAGGGATACTCCATTGAATGGACCGACATGAGCTACCAGGAGCAGGCCAACCAGGGCAATCTGCTGCCCCTGATGGCCGTGGCCATGATCTTCGCCTACCTCTTCCTGGTGGGGCAGTACGAGTCCTGGACCATCCCCGTGCCCGTCATGCTCACCGTCTTCACCGCCCTGCTGGGCGCCTTCATCGGCCTTTGGATCTGGGGGGAATCCCTCTCCATCTACGCGCAGCTGGGACTGGTGATGCTCATCGGACTCACCGGCAAGAACGCCATCCTGATGGTGGAGTTCTCCAAGGACGAGCGCGAGCGCGGCGTCGATGTCTACCAGGCCGCCCTCAACGGCGCCAACCTCCGTTTCCGCGCCGTGCTCATGACCGCCTGGAGTTTCGTCTTCGGCGTCTTCCCGCTGGTGGTGGCTTCCGGCGCCGGCGCCGGCAGCCGCCAGGCCATCGGCATCACCACCTTCTCCGGAATGCTTCTGGCATCCACCCTGGGACTGGTCATGACCCCCGCCCTCTATGCGGTCTTCCAGCGGATGCGCGAGGCCGCCAAGAAGTTCCTCCATTGGAAGACGGCATAAAACCAAATCCACAGGACGGCGCCCCTCCCAAGAACGGGACGCCGTCCCTCCGCGACTGGCGGGCGTGACGGAGAGGGATTCCCCGCCGCGCCCGCCTCTCTCATTTCGCCTGCGGGCGCTCCCCCGTCCTGCAGGGCAGTATGTATATTAAAAATATTTCTCCCCCCCCCAGCACACCCACGGAAACCACCATGGAATCCCTTCGGAAATCCCCCGTCCTGGCAGACTTGGAGCAGCACTTCGAGACTCGCTTCGGCCGCCCCGCCGAAATCCTCGCCCGCGCGCCAGGACGGCTGGAGATCCTGGGAAACCACACCGACTACAACCAGGGGACTGTCCTCTCCGTGGCCATTGACCGGCATGCCTTCCTTGCCTGCGCCCGGAATCCCGAATCCCAGGACGGCATGGTCTGCAGGCTCTTCGACGTGAAGGCCCCCTCCGCCCGCACGTTCCGTCTGGACGCCCTGGACCACAGGCGGGAGCGGGACTGGTCCAACTACATCAAGGGCATCGTCTGCGAATTCAACGCCCTGGGACACGCCGTGCCCGCCTTCGACATGCTGGTCTCCGGCGACGTGCCGCTCTCCGCCGGCATGAGCAGCTCCGCCGCCCTGGAAATGGCGGTGGTCAAGGCCCTGGACGCCCTCTGCGGTACCGGACTGGACTGGCTCACCATGGCCAGGATCGGCCAGGGCAGCGAAAACAACTACGTGGGTGCCAACACCGGCCTCATGGACCAGATCAGCTCCCTCATGGGGCAGAAGGGACACCTGATCCTCTCCGATTTCCGGAGCCTGCAGGTCTCCCGCGTCCCCGTGCCCGGCGGCACCGCCTTCGTAGTGGCGAACTCCAATGTCAAGCACAACCTGACCACCGAATACAACGAGCGGCGCAAGGCCTGCGAGGACGCCGCCCGAATCCTTGGAGTGCCCGCGCTGCGGGATCTCTCCCCCGCGCAACTGGAGGCCGGCAGGAGCCGTCTCCCGGATGTGGTCTACCGCCGTGCAAAGCATGTGGTGGGGGAGATCCAGCGCGTCGCGGAGGGCGGCGCCTGCCTGGAGCGTGGCGATCTGGCGGGCTTCGGCCGCCTCATGAGCCAATCCCACCGCTCCAGCATGGAGAATTTTGAGAACAGCTGCCCCGAGCTGGACACCCTGGTGGAAATTGGCCAGGGGCTCCCCGGCTTCCTGGGCGCGCGGCTTTCCGGCGGCGGCTTCGGCGGCATCACCGTCCATTTGGTGGAGGCCGGCAAGGCGGCGGCCTACGGGAAGGCGCTGGAGGAGGAATACCTCCGCCGCACGGGGAAGCAGACCCAGGCCATGCTCCTTGCCGCCGACGACGGCGCACAGGTCGAGAGCCTCCTCTGACACGCCGCCCGCCAGAAAACCCTTTCAAACAAAAACATTCCACGTGAAGACGCCCCAGACATGTTCGAAACCCTGACCGACAAACTCCACTCCGCATTCCGAAAACTCACCGGAAACTCCCAGCTCTCGGAGAAGAACATCTCCGAGGCCATGGAAGAGGTGCGCACCGCGCTGCTCTCCGCGGATGTGAACTACGAAGTGGCGGATTCCTTCGTGAAGCAGACCACCCAGGAATGCCTGGGCACCGATGTTCTCCAGAGCGTCACCCCCGGGCAGCAGGCCATCAAGGTGGTCTACGACAAGCTCACCGAGCTCATGGGCGCAGAGGAGGTCCCCCTGGACCTGGCTCCCGCCCCCGACGGCTCCCCCGTGGTCATCATGCTCTGCGGCCTCAACGGAAACGGAAAGACCACCACCACCGCCAAGCTGGCGAACCTCCTGCAGAAGAAGTACAAGAAGCGCTCTCTGCTGGCGGCCTGCGACCTGACCCGTCCCGCCGCCATCGACCAGCTGGAGGTCCTGGGGCAGTCCCTCTCCCTCCCCGTCTTCACCGACCGCGCAAGCCACGACGTGGTGGCCACCGCCAAGGCCGCCGTGGAGGCAGCCCGGGAGAAGCAGTGCCCGGTGGTCCTGCTGGACACCGCGGGCCGTCTGCAGATTGACGAGCCGCTGGTGCAGGAGCTGGTGCGGGTGAAGGAGGCGGTCCATCCCCGGGAGATCCTGCTGGTGGCGGACGGCGCCCTGGGACAGGAGGCGGTCTCCGTGGCCAGGCACTTCGACCAGGCCCTGGACATCACCGGCATCATCCTGACCAAGCTGGACGGCGACGCCCGGGGCGGCGCGGCGCTCTCCATGCGGCAGACCACCGGCAAGCCCATCAAGTTCGTGGCCACCGGCGAACAGACGGTGGACCTGGAGAGCTTCCACCCCGACCGCATGGCCTCCCGCATCCTGGGAATGGGCGACATCCTGACCCTGGTGGAGCGGGCGCAGACCGAGTTTGAGGAGAACGAGGCCCGGAAGCTGGAAGAGAAGGTGCGCAACGCCACCTTTGACTTCGAGGATTTTCTGAAGCAGCTGGAGCGCATCCAGAAGATGGGCGGCTTCATGTCGCTCTTGAAATTCCTGCCCGGCATGAACAGCCTCCCCCCCGAAATGCTGGACGAGAAGACCTTCCGCCACACCCGGGGAATCATCCACTCCATGACCCCCCAGGAGCGGCGCCTCCCCGAAACCATCAACGCCAGCCGCCGCAGCCGCATCGCGAAGGGCTCCGCCTCCACCCCCCAGGAGGTCACCGAGCAGATCCGCCTCTTCATGAAGATGCGCGAGATGATGTCGCAGATGAGCCGCGGCGGCGCGTCCTCCATGATGGGCGCCCTCATGGGTGGCGGCGGCGCCCTGGCAAACATGGCCGGGATGCTCCAGGGCTCCTCCGGCTTCAACGGCCCCTCCGCCGGATACGCACAGAACGGCATCTCCCACCAGGACGCCGTCTCCCGCGCACGGGAGAAGGCGAAGAAGGATGCCAGGCGAAAGCAGGAGAAGGCCGCCCGCAAGAAGAACCGAAAGCACTAAGCTCCCCCTCCCCCACACGCCGCCCCGCCTTCCGCACCCCGCGGAACACGGGGCGTCTCAGACGACAGGACACACGCCGCCCCGCACTCCCCTCCACCCAGAACGCCGGACCACTCCCATGAGACGACACGCGCGCCACGCCAAAAAACAGGCCCCACTCCTGCCGATGCTCTGCGCTCTCCTGATGGTGCTGCTGGCAGGCGCCTGCCAGCGTCTGAGCCCCCATGCGGAACTGGAGGGCGTCCTGGAATCCCGGAATCGTCCGGAACGCCCGCGCCTGGAGCAGGAGGCGCGCCAGCGCGCGCTGGAAGCGCAGGTTCGGCGGCGCTTCGCGCTGGTGCGGGATCTGATCAGCGCCCGGAAGTTCGACCAGGCGGACCAGTTGCTGGCCACCCTGGATGCACTCACCGAGCATGCCGATGAAATCCGCGACCTGCGCCGCCTGAATTCCCTGGCGCGGAGCATGGGCGTCAACGAGACCGCGCTGGCCATCAACAACCAGCGGGTGCTCAACGAGGCGGCGGACCTGCAGCTGGTCCCGGAGACCTACGGCGCCACGGTGAACATCACGCCGGACCTGGAGCCCGAGTTCATTCCCATGGGCAAGCTGGAGGAGATGCTGAACCAGAAGATCTCCCTGAAGGTCAGCAACATGCCCCTCTCCTCCCTGGCACAGCAGCTCCAGGACCTCGACGAACTCAACATCGCCGACTCCCTCAACATCATCTTCAGCGACGAGGCCGTCCAGAACAAGACCTTCTCCTGCAACTTCCGCGACGTCCCCCTCTACGAGGTCTTCGCCTACATCTCCAAGAACCTGGGCGTCTCCTTCAGCGTCTCCGACCACCTGATTTGGGTCAACCCGGCTCCCGCCAGCAGTGGATACCACCTGGAGACCCGGGTGATCCACCTGCGCCACGGCATTGTGCCGAAGGTACCCGAAGGCCTGGGCGTTTCCGGGCAGACCGCCTTCGCATCCTCCCCCGAAGAAGACACCGACCTCGCCGATTCCCTGAAGAAGTTC
Organism: Bacteroidaceae bacterium; assembly: GCA_963621575.1. GTDB lineage: Bacteria > Verrucomicrobiota > Lentisphaeria > Oligosphaerales > Oligosphaeraceae > UBA1724. The sequence continues at coordinate 18,850 of CAVFEH010000005.1, read as the reverse complement.
TACGAGGGGTGCGTCACCGGCGGCAGCTACTCCCACTATCCCAACCGGAACCTCCTCATCGTCACCGACACCCGCGAACGCCTCCGCCAGCTGGAGCGCCTCATCCATGAACTGGACAAGCCGCCCCTGCAGGCCGTCATCGAGGCGCGCTTCATAACCATCAGCGAAAGCGACCTGCGGGATGTGGGCGTGGAGTTCACCAAAGCCAACGGCGGCAAGCCCGGCAGCGACATCACGCCCTCCAACCAGCAGAACGCCAACGTCTCCAACTTCTTCACCGAACTGGGCGCCCTCAAGAGCAAGAATGCCGAGGGCGTGGCTTCCATGACCATCAGCGGAATCCTGGGCAACCGCTCCTACGACCTGCTCCTCTCCGCAATCCAGAGCAAATCCAGCTCCGTGGTGGTCTCCGCCCCCCGCGTCACGACTCTCAACAACCGCACCGCACGCATCCGGAAGGGCGACAAGGTCTACTACTTCGAGGAATACACCGTACAGGCCATCGACCAGGGCGACCAGGGCACCAACCAGGTCCTGGTGCCCCGCGGGAAACCCACCACCCTCCAGCTGGGGATCACCGTTGACGTGAAGGCAAACATCGGCAACGACATGAAGACCATCCTGCTGGCCCTCAAGCCCGAAATCATCAACCTGGTCCAGTGGGAGGACTACACCTCCTCCGCCAGCGACACCAGCAGCGACGGCAAGACCATCACCAACTACGTCACCAACGTGAAGCTCCCACGCACCCACGAACAGGGCGTCTCCACCAGCGTCGCCATCAACAGCGGCGAAACCGTGATTCTGGGCGGAATGGTGGAAAACAGCACCACCACCATCATCAAACAGGTGCCCTTCCTGGGGGACTTGCCATTCATCGGAGCACTCTTCCGACACACCGAGACCCGGAAGACCCCCACGAACCTCCTTATCTTTGTCACCGCGACCATCATAAACGAACGCGGTGAATCCGTCGTCTACACCCCCGCCCCCGTCGTCACCCCCGAGGATCTCATCCCACTGAAGCCCATCAGCGAATAGCGGCCTCCGCCATACTCCCGGCTCCCCATTGCGGCGCCTCTTGGCGCCCCGGGCGGGGTCCCCGCCGAGGGCACAGCTTCCCCTTCCAAAGTACCGTCCCCACCCCTCTCGATGACTTACTCCCGGAAAATCCACCTTGGGCTGCTTCAGAGTGAGCAGGGCGCCGCGTTATTGGCGCTTTCCGGAAATCGCCGCGGCGATTGGCGAATCGAGGAATTCCACCGTGTTTCCTGGCGTCAGGAGGGGATTCGGGGAGAGCGGGAAAGCCTTGAGGCCGCGGAGGAGTGGTTGTCGCGTCGCGGGGGCACCTCCGATGACTGCGTCTGCCTCTTCCCGCAGCGACTCGCCACCGCAGTCTCCTCGGACCTTCCTCCCATCCGCAGCCAGGAGAAGCTCTCCGAAGTGGTAGCCTATCAGACCGGCCAGATGGCCGGCGACGGCCACTCTGGCGTCCTTTACGACTTCCGCCCCCTGCCCCCCATGCCGGGACAGGAAAACCCGCACCTGGTGGTCGTGGCGCGGGAGGACGCCCTGGCGCCCTGGGCGGCACTCTGCCAGAAGGCGAAAATCCGGCTGAAGGCCCTGGCCCCCGACGGCGTGGCGCTCCACAACGCCCTGGCCTTCCTGGAGCCCAAGGTTCTCCAGGCCGAGGGACTCCAGCTGGCCCTGGACTGGGACGGCGGCGAGGGCGCCGCCACTCTGCTGATTCTGCGTCTCGGCGTCCTGCAGCACATGGGCGTGTTGGAAGCGCCCTCCGACGATCCCGCCACCCTCGCCCGCCAGTTGCAGAATGCGCTGCGCAACTGGCGTCTGACCCAAAGCGGCGAAGCGCGCCTGGCGGTCCCCGAGCGTCTCTGGCTTTCCGGCAGTGCCGTCCTCCGGGAGGAGTTCGCCGCAGCGCTGTCCTCCGAACTGGGGATCGCTGCGGAGATTCTGGGAGTGCCCCGCCAGCATTTTGCCGCGGAGCTCCGCGACGGCCTTCCCTGCGCCCACGGGAAATGCCCCTCCGCCGTCCTGCCGCTGGGCGCCGCCCTCCAGGCCGCGGGACTGGCGGCCCTCCCCATTGCGCTGCTGCCCGGACAGCTCGCCTGGCAGCAAGAGCGTCTCCGGGAATTCCCCTTCCTGGCGCTGGCCGCCATCCTCGCCGTGGCCTTTCTGGCATGGTGTTTCCTGAGCAGCCTCTCCACGCTCCAGGCCGAAGAAGACAAACTGGTCCGGCAGGAGAGCCTCCTGGACCAGTGCCTGGAGATGGCGCCACGGCTCCACGACGCCCGTCTGGAAGGGCAGGAACTGCAGAAACGACTCCTCCCCATGGCCGAGGCCTCCCTGCGCACCCGGCGCTTCGCCGAGACCATCCGCGCATGGGAACAGGCATCCCCCGTTCCCCGGAACGGCACCTGGTGCATCTACCTCGCGGACGAATTCTCCTTCGCCGAAAACAACGCCGCCAAGGCCTCAAACTCCTCCACCCACGGCACGCGCAGGGAGAATGGCGGCGCCGCCCGGGGCGCCTTCCTGGGACTGGGCATTGAGAAGGCCGCCACCGGAGGAAACGCCAAGACGGAGGACCCCGCCGAGACGCCGCCCGCCCTGCCCTCCCAGGCAACGCCCGTCACCGCCATGCCGCTGCTCACCCGCATGTACGCGGGCGGAGTCCTCCCCGCCTCCGCACAAGCCCGGTACCAGGTCGTCAAGGAATTCCAGGGCGAGCTGAACCGCACCGACCTGTTCACCAGCGTGGACGACTACACAGACTTCCTCTCCCAGGACTTCGTCGCGCAGTACTTCACGCCCTGGAGCACCTTCCTGGAGACCTACCGGAATGTCCTGAAAAGGGACTACGCGCTCTTCCTCCTCCAGCTCCCCTTCCGCGAGAGCCCCGTCCGGATCCACTCCTCCATGGGGCCCCTGCGAAGCCCCAAACAGCCCTGAGCCACGCTCCCATGTTCCGCCCCACCCGCAAAGACTGGCCCGCTCCCCACAGGACGTTGCTGACGGCCTTCCTGGCCGCCCTGGCGCTGCTCCTGATGGCCTACGGCGTGCTGCTGCATCCCCGGCGCCTGGCGCTGGCTGAGGGAAAGGCCCGCGTGGAGCGAAAGGAGGCCCGCTTCCAGGCGCTGGAGCTGCCCCGTGACGCGGAACTCCTGCGGGAGCGCCTCCAGGAAGCCGAGGAGGCCCTCATGGGCGCCCCCGGCACCGGTTTCGCCGGGCTGCGGGAGCTCTCCCGAAAGACCGCCGCCTATTACACGGCGTTGCTGGACAGCCATGTGAAGGCAAGCTACTCCGACAACATGGCCTTCATCTACGGCGCCACCCGCCTGGACTACAAGGAACTCCACGAACGCATCGCCGCGCAATTCGCCGGCGAGGCCGACGACCTGGATTCCTCCCTCCTCGACGCCGAGCGGGAAATCCCCGCCGACCAGCCCGTGTGGCAAACGATCGCGCGACTCTGGACCCTCCAGGAAATGCTGGAACGCGCCCACGCCGGCGGACTCGTGCTGGCCGAAAGGGCCAACGGCGTTCGGACCGCCACGCCCGCGCCAGTGGCATACACCCTCCAGGACACCCCGGACGGACAAATCTTCCTGATGGAATTCCCCGTGGAGGCCACTTTCTCCGGCACCATGGAGGCCTTCCTGGCATTCCTGGGCTCCCTCCAGGACGAACGCGGCGCCCTCCCCATGAAACGGCTCGCCATCTGCAGCGCCCCCCCGGAAGCCCTTCTGGCGAACGCCGAAAATGCGGTGGACCACTATCTCTTCACCGTGCAATGCTGCGCCTTCCTGGATCCCCATGGCGGCACCCCCGTTGAGGAATCCGCCGACGCCAATGCCGAGCCCCCCCCCGGCGCCGTGATTCCGGAGGAGGCCCCATGAGCTACAGCGGATTGCTCTCCATGCTTTTGCACCGGGGCGAGCGAAAGCTCTTCTTCCTGGCGCTGGTCCTTTTCGGCGGATGCGTTCTGACATGGCAGGTGATCCTCCCCGAGGAGAAAGAGCCCCCCACCCAGTCCCGGGAGCTGCCCCCCCCCGCGGAATGGATTCCCTGGCGCCAGGAGACCCCCTTCTTCCTGGAGAAGCTCCCCGTGGAAGGCATCGGAAACCCATTCCAGGCAAGCTTCCCCCTGCCAAAACCCGCCGTCCAGGCGGCCGTCCAGCCCCCCGCGCAGGAAAAGCCCGCACAGACAGAGACCACCGCGCCCCAGCCTCCCGCACAACGCAGGATCGCAGTCACCTACCGCGCCCTCCGGAAGGCCCTCACCGGAAAGACCTACGCACAGCTGGAAATCTCCGATTCCGAAAAGGGAGGGCAAACCCTCTGGCTCCAGCCCGGCGCCACCCTGGACTGCGGCGTTCAAATCTGCGCCATCACCGAAAAGGCGCTCCTGCTCTCCACGCCGGAAGGCGAGGACGCCGGGACGATCGGCTACGGAAAGACGCGGGTCTTCACCCTGGAGCGCAAATAGCGCACTTTCCACTTTTTCCCATGGCTCCCCTACTGGACAAACTGCTTTCGGAGAAGGCCATCTCCGCCTCCCAGGCGCTGGCCGCGGAGAACCGCTGCCGCCGCACGGGGCAGTCCCCAGAGGAGGCCATTCTGTCTCTGGAGCTCTGCTCCGAGGAGACCCTCTACCACGCCCTCTCCGACCTCTCGGGCATCCCCTTGGCCACCGTGGAAGAGTTGTCGGAGGTCTCCGCCGACGCCCTGAAGAAGGTCCCCGAGCAACTCTCCTCCCGTTTCCAGGCCCTGCCCCTATCTCTGCGGGACGGCATGCTCCAGATGGCATTCGCCCATCCGCCGGCACCGGGACAGCTGGAGCAGCTCCACCTGCTGCTGGGAATCCCCTGCCAGCCATTCCTGGTCACCCCCACACGCCTGGCACAACAGCGCCAGCGCCTCTACGGATTGGGCGCCGAAAAGATCCGCCGCATCCAGAGCCAGCGCAAGGAGGGCCCCGGGGGCTCCCACCACGAGGGAAAAACCTCCGACGCGGCGGAAGAAAACCGCGCCGCCCTCCAGAATCCCCCGGAGAACGACTCCGTCAGCGGATTGGTCAATGACATCCTGTATGCCGCCCTGGACGCCCGCGCCACCGACATCCACCTGGAGCCCTTCGCCAATGGCCTGCGGCTGCGCTTCCGCGTGGACGGACTCCTGCAGGACGTCCCCACGCCGAAGGGCATGGAATCGCTCTCCGACGCCATCATCTCCCGCATCAAGGTCCTGGCGCACCTGGATCTGGCCGAGAAGCGCCTCCCCCACGACGGGCGGCTTCGTCTCGCGCGGAATGGCTCCCTCTGGGACCTGCGTGCCTCCCTGCTGCCCACCCGCCACGGCGAGAGCCTCTGCCTGAGAATTCTCAACGGCGAAACCCTCCTGAAAGACCTGGGCTCCCTGGGATTCTCGGAGCGTCATCTGTCCCTCCTCCAGGAGCAGCTCCGCCGCACCTCGGGACTCATGCTGGTCACAGGCCCCACCGGCTCCGGCAAGACCACCACCCTCTACAGCATCCTGACACACCTCATGAAGGAGCGTCCGGACCTGAAAATCATCACAGTCGAGGACCCCGTGGAATACGACATCCCGGGCATCACCCAGATCCAGACCCACGCCGAAATCGGCTTGACCTTCGGCGGCGCCCTGCGCTCCATCCTGCGCCACGACCCGGATGTCATCCTCGTGGGAGAAATCCGCGACCGCGAAACCGCGGAGATGGCGGTGCAGGCTGCCATGACGGGGCATCTGGTCCTCGCCACCCTCCATACCAACGACGCCATCGGCGCGGCAAACCGCTTGATCAACATGGGCGTGCGGCCCGACCTGGCGGGCACCTGCCTCCGGCTGGTGCTGGCGCAGCGGCTGGTGCGGCGCCTCTGCCCCCAGTGCGCCGTCCTTGACGACACGGTCTCCCCACAGGACCGCCAGGAGCTGGAACAAGCCGCAAAGACCCTGGGAATCCCCTTCACCGCCCCGCGGCGGGCCACCCCCGGCGGATGCCTCCATTGCCGCGGCACCGGATACCTGGGACGCGTGGGCGTCTATGAAATCCTCCTGGTCGGAGAACCCCTCCGGGACTTGATCTCCGCCGCCAGCCCCGACTCCCGTCTGCGGGAAGAGGCCATGCGGGAGGGCTGGGCGCCCTTCCGGCAGGATGCCCTGGCGAAGGTCCTCCAGGGCATCACCGACCTGGCCGAAGTACACCGCGTCTGCTAGCCTGCCGGCACTCCACCATCCCCCCCACCCGACGGTCCATGGGAATCCTCTCGCCACTGTTCACCACCTACCGCACCTGCGCCAACATGGCCCGGTTGCGCCGCATCCTGGAGGTGATCTTCCGGAATGGCCTGGGCGTCTTCTTCCAAAGGACCCGGCACCTGGTGCGCCGGCGCTTCCGGAACGACGACGAGACTCCCCAGGACACGGCGGTCCTCTACGCGCGGCTGCGGAAGGTGCTGGAGGAGCTGGGGCCCGTCTATGTAAAACTGGGCCAGATGCTCTCCACCCGGCCGGATCTGGTGGGGGCCGACTGCGCGGCAGAGCTGGCGCTCCTGCAAGACAGCGTATCCCCCTTCCCCCAGGACCAGGTCCGGAAGATCCTGGAGAAGGAACTCGGCGCCCCCCCGGAGGAGCTCTTCCAGGAATTCCAAGAGAAGCCCGTGGCGGCCGCCTCCCTCTCCCAGGGATATCGCGCGGTCCTCAAGGATGGCACCGCGGTCTTCGTGAAGGTCCTGCGTCCCGGCGCCCTCCGGAATATCAAGGCGGACCTGAATGTGCTGGAGTTCCTTGCGGAGCAGTTCCACCAGGGAAACCCCTCCCTCCGCTTCCTCATGCTGCCGCGGGTGGTGAAGCAGTTCCGGCAGTCCCTGGAGGCAGAGGCAAGCTTCCACTGCGAACGCGGGAATATCCGCCGCTTCGCCCTGCAATTCCAGGACGATCCCCGCGTGGTGGTCCCGCGGGTCCACGAAAATTATTGCACCGACCACGTCCTCACCATGGACTTCATCGAGGGTCTGAAGCTGGATCAGCCACAGGCCCTCCGGGAGGCAGGACTCTCCCCCGAGACGCTCGCCGAGACCGTGGCCGCCCTGATGCTCAAGCAGATCTTCCACTTCGGATTCTTCCACGCAGACCCCCACCCGGGAAATCTCTATGCACTGCCAGGCAACAAGATCTGCTATCTGGACTTCGGCTCCTGCGGGCGACTCACCTGGGAGGAACGAAAACTCTTCTGCCGCCTGATCCTCTGCATCCTGGAGCACAACGAACAGCACGCCGCACAACTCCTCCTGCGACTCTGCGACTACGACGAGGAGCCCAACGCCGACGACCTGGAATGCGCCATGAGCGAATTCCTGGACCAGCACTTCTACGGTCCCCTCAGCCAGCTGGATGTCCCCGCCGCCATCCAGCAGCTCTTCGGGGTCTGCCGAAGACTGCGCATCGCCATGAAACCCCATATCTACCTCATGGTCCGAGCGCTGGGCATCGCGGATGGATTCCTCCGGAAACTCAATCCGGACTACGACCTGGAGAAGCAGCTGCGCCCCGCTCTCATGAACGTGGCGATCCACCAGTTCTCCCCCAAAAAGTCCGTCCACCAGCGCCTGGAGGACCTCCTGGAAGTGCTGGAACTGGTTTCCCGCGCCCCTGCGCATCTGCGCACGATCACCACGCAACTCCAAGAGGGACGCCTCACCTTCCGTCAGGAATTCCCCCAGATGGAGGAATTCCTCCGCATCTACAACCGCCGGCAGCGCCAGAAAAGCACCGCGATCCTCACGGCCGGCATCCTCCTGAACTCCACGCTCCTGCTGGGGCTCAAAATTCCACCCCTCTGGAACGGCCTCTCCATCCTCGGCGCACTGGGACTCGCCTTCGGAATCCTCCTGGCCGCATTCCTCCTCCTGGAGCTGGCGCACGACTAGCGCGGCGGCGCGCACGCTTCGCAGTCCGCAGCTTGGAGCCGTATCCGCGAGGCCCTTGCACGCGACTCCGGCGCATTTGAGGAAGGCGCCGGAAGATTCCGGAGCGGGGTCCGGCACGCCCCCATGGCCAACCCTTCCCTTTGCGAATCCCTCCCGGCTCCCTTTTCCACCACCATGTCTTTATCCGACCTGGAACGCGTCATACCCGCAGCGCTGCCCCGCATTGTGGCGGCGGAAATCGCCCCCGATGGCTCCCTGGAGCTCTTCCAGCGTTCCGAGGACGGGAGGGAGACCCGCGTCCTGCGGGAACCGTATTCCCCGTGGCTTCTGACTGCGGGGACCCAACTCGCGGAGGCATTCGGCGCGGGCGCCCACGCGGAGCCCCTGTCCGGCGAGGGCTTCCATCGTTGCCGTGTGCGCTTCGACTCATGGGAAAAATTCGACGAGGCGCTCAAGACCCTGAAGGATCTCACGGGGCAGAGTCCCTCCGCCCCCCTGGCGCCCTACCGCGTCTTCGACCGGGGCGTCCAGCAGGCCATCATGGACCGGCAGATCCGCCTTTTCCGGGGAATGGAGTTCTCCCAGCTGCGCCGCATGCAATTGGATATCGAGTGCCGATCCAGCCGCCCCGGCGTCTTCTGCGACGCCAAGAATCCCGACGACATCGTCTTCATGGTGGCCCTGAAAGACTCCACGGGCTATGAAGAGTGCCTCACCGAGGCGCAATGCGGCGGCGAAGCGGGACTCCTGCGGACCATGGTCGACCGCATCCAGAGGCAGGACCCCGATGTCCTCGAGGGACACAATATCTTCTCCTTCGATCTGGACTACCTGGAAAAGCGCTGCAGGCTCCACAAGATCCCCTTCGCCCTGGGACGCAACGGCGCCATTGCGAAAGGGCGCCCCAGCCGCCTCTCCATCGCCGAAAAGATCGTCAACTACCGCCGGTACGACATCTACGGACGGCACGTCGTCGACACCTACCACCTGGTCATGCTCTACGATGTCTCCCGCCGTGACCTGGAGTCCTACGGCCTGAAACCCTGCGCCCGGCACTTCGGCATCGCCCGGGAGGGCCGCGTCTATGTGCCCGGCAACGAGATCTCCGCCCTCTACGACCAGGACCCCGCACGGCTGGCGGAATACAATCTGGACGACGTCCGGGAGACCGACGGACTCTCCCGGATCCTCTCCCCCAGCTACTTCTACCAGACACAGCTTCTGCCCGTCACCTACCAGAACTGCGTTGTCCGCGGAAACGCCACCCGCATCGACGCCATGCTCTGCGCTGCATATCTGGCCCGTGGCGCCGCCCTCCCCGCCCCCCAAAGCCCCGTGTCCTTCGAAGGCGCCCTCACCTCCGTGGAGAGCATCGGCGTCTTCCGGCCCGCCTGGCACCTGGATGTGCGCTCCCTGTACCCGTCCGTGCTCCTGAAGGAACGGCAGTCCCCCGCCCGGGATCCCCTGGGCGTCTTCATCCATTTGCTGGAGCACTTTAGGGAATTCCGCCTCCAGGCAAAGGACGCCGCCAGGACAGCCCCCACTCCCGAGGAGAAAAAGGAATTCCAGGCGCTCCAGAACTCCTTCAAGATCCTCATCAACTCCTTCTACGGGTATCTGGGATTCGCCCAGGGCACCTTCAACGACTACACGCTGGCGCAGAAGGTCACCGCCGAGGGCCGCGCCATCCTGGAGCACATGAAGGTCCTCCTGGAAGAACAAAAGGCCCGCATTCTGGAGATGGACACCGATGGAATCTACTTCCAGCCCCCCGGGGGCGTCCAGACCGGGGAGATGCGCGCGCGGATCCAGCAATTCCTGCCACAGGGCATCGAGGTGGAGCTGGACGGCGTCTTCGCCGCCATGTTCTCCTACAAGAGCAAGAACTACGCCCTCCTGGAGGACAACGGGAAGATCTCCCTCCACGGCGCCGCACTGCGCTCCCGCGGCCTGGAACCCTTCCTCCAGCGGTTCATCCGCGAGGCGCTCCACCAAATCCTCCTGCAGGACAACCACGACCTGACGCCCCTCCGGGAACAGTATCTCCAGAAGATCCGCGAACACGCCCTCCCCTTGTCCGACTTCCTGAAGAAGGAGAACCTCACCCAATCCGTGGACTCCTACCAGAAGGCGCTCGGCTCCGGAAAAGGCAAGCGCTCCGCCGTCTATGAACTGGCCGCCCGCGCAAAGGCCCGCACCTACGCCGCAGGAGACTCCCTCCGGTACTATGTCACCGGCACAAAGAAGTCCGTCTCCGTGGTCGAAAACGCAAAGCTGGAAGAAGAGGCCGACCCCGCCAGCCGCGACGAAAATATCGCCTATTACACCGACAAACTGGCCTCCCTCGCCGACAAGCTCCAGGCCACACTGGCGTAGATTCGATGGTTCGCCCGCATGGTGTCTGCGGCGCTGACGCCCCCCCCGCATCGCCCCCAATTTCCTGCAAAGTCTCTTATGGCCAACGGAGACTTTCCACGGCGCATTATCTTATGCGGATTTCCCGGAACTCCGTCGGAAATCCGGAGTCCTGATGGCTTACGCCCCCGGGACATTCCGGGGCGCCTCCCCGGCGGCCCCGCAGGGGACTTCCCTCCCTCCGCCTTCCCGTTCCCCCGTCGTGCGAGCGGCGGCCATTCGGGCACGCAAATACACAGATATCATCGAGAGAATACACATGAGCACGCAGCATGAATTCAAGACCGAGGTCAAGCAAATGCTCGACCTGGTGATCCACTCCCTCTATTCCAACAAGGAGATCTTCCTGCGGGAAATCATCTCCAATGCCTCCGACGCCATTGACCGCTGCCGCTTCGAATCCCTGAAGGACGCCTCCCTGCTGGAGAAGGATCCCGAATGGAAGATCAAGCTGATCGTGGACAAGGACGCCAGGACCCTGACCATCCGCGACAACGGCATCGGCATGACCGCCGACGAGGTGGAAAAGAACATCGGCACCGTGGCCAACTCCGGAACCAAGCACTTCCTGGAGAACCTGAAGGGCAGCAAGGAGGAGCTCCCCCCCGAGCTCATCGGACAATTCGGCGTTGGCTTCTACTCCGCCTTCATGGTGGCCGACGAGGTGACCCTGGTCACCCGCCACGCCGGCACGGACAACTCCCAGGGCTCCCGCTGGGTCTCCAAGGGCGACGGCTTCTACACCCTGGACGCCGTGGAGAAGGAGACACGCGGCACCGACGTGATCCTGCACCTCAAGGAGGACGAAACGGAATTCCTGGAGGAGTGGCGCCTCCGCAAGATCGTGAAGAAGTACTCCGACTTCGTGGAGCATCCCATCGTCATGGACTGCGAGCACCAGGAGCCCGTCCTGGACGCCGACGGCAAGCAGGTCCTGGACGCCGACGGCAAGCCGGTGCCCCCGAAGACGGTGATGAAGGAGGACACGCTGAACTCCCGGCAGGCCATCTGGCTGCGCCCCAAGTCCGAAGTGAAGCCCGAGGAATACAACGAGTTCTACAGGCACCTCTCCCATGACTTCCAGGAGCCCTTCGAGACCCTCCATTGGTCCGTGGAGGGACAGGCCGAGTTCAAGGCCCTGGTCTACATCCCCCAGAAGCCCCTCTGGGATATGCTGGTCCAGGAAAACACCCCCCACGGCATCCAGCTCTATGTCCACCGCGTCTTCATCACCGACGCCTGCGAACAACTGCTGCCGCGGTATCTCCGCTTCCTGCGCGGCGTGGTGGATTCCGCCGACCTGCCCCTGAATGTCTCCCGGGAGATGCTCCAGGAGGCGCGGGCCCTGACCATCATCCGCAAGAACATCATCAAGAAGACCCTGGACACCCTGGCCGACCTCCAGAAGAACGCCCCCGAGCGCTACGAGAGCTTCTACGAGAACTTCGGCGCCATCCTCAAGGAGGGCCTCCGCGAGGACTTCGAGAACAGCGAGAAGATCCAGAATCTTCTCCTCTTCCACTCCACCGCACTGGACGACAAGCAGCGCACCACCCTCGCCGACTACGTGAAACGCATGCCCGAGGGACAAACCGAGATCTACTACCTCACCGCCGAGGCCCTCGCCAACGCCAAGAACTCCCCCCGCCTGGAGGCCTTCCGCAAAAAGGGCTACGAGGTGCTGCTGCTCACCGACACCGTCGATGAATTCGTGATCCCCTCCCTGGACAACTACCAGGGAAAGCACCTGCGCGACATCTCCAAGGGCGAAGTCGACCTGGAGAGCGCCGAAGAGAAGAAGGCCCACGAGGCCGAAGAAAAGGCAGAACAGGAGGCCAACGCGCCGTTGCTGGCCCGTCTGAAGGAAATCCTGAAAGGCAAGGTGGAGGAGGTCCGCCTCTCCCGCCGCCTCACCGACAGCGCCTGCTGCCTGGTGGATCCCGAGTGGGCGCTGAGCCCCCAGATGCAGCGCATGATGAAGGCCCTCAAGCAGGAGGTGCCCGACACCAGGCAGATCCTGGAGATCAACGCCGGCCATCCCCTGGTGGCCGCCCTCCGCGACCTCCTTGCCAAGGATGACAGGGATCCCCGTCTGGAAGAGGGTGCGAAGCTCCTCTTCGATGCCGCGCGCCTCATGGAGAACCAGCCCGTGGAAGACCCCCTGGCCTTCGCCAAACAGGTGACCATGCTCATGGCCGACGGCCTGAAGGCATAGTCGGGAATTCCGCCCCGCGCTCATCCGTTTTTCATTCCCAAACATCCCGGCCCCGGGGCGCGGAAGAGGGAGGAAACCATCCCCCCCGGCCCGCCCCCCCAAAGAGTCCCCAGAGAACAAAGGAATCCCCCCATGGCAACCCGTCCCATGAATGTGGCCGTCGTCGGCGCAACCGGCGCCGTCGGCGTGGAAATGATCAAGACCCTGGAGAAGCGGAACTTCCCCGTGAAGGAGCTCAAGCTGCTGGCAAGCGCGCGCTCCGTCGGCAAGGCCGCCCTCTTCAAGGGGAAGGAATACGCCATCCAGGAGCTGACTCCCCAGTCCTTCCAGGGCGTGGATGTGGCGCTCTTCTCCGCAGGCGCCACCGTCTCCCGGGTCTTCGCCCCCTACGCAGTCCAAGCCGGCGCCGTGGTGGTCGACAACTCCAGCTGCTTCCGCATGGACCCCCAGGTCCCCCTGGTGGTCCCCGAGGTCAACCCCGAGGATGTGAAGTGGAACAAGGGAATCATCGCCAACCCCAACTGCACCACCATCATCATGCTGGTGGCCGTGAAGCCCCTCTATGACCTCTCCCCCGTGAAGCGCATCGTGGTGTCCACCTACCAGAGCGCCTCCGGCGCCGGCGCCAAGGGCATGAACGAGTTGCTGGAGCAGACCCGCACCGTGCTGGCCGGCGGCAAGGCCGAGCCCAAGGTCTTCAAGTGGCCCTACGCCTTCAATGTCTTCAGCCACAACACCGACATCGGCGAAAATGGCTACAACACCGAAGAGATGAAGATGGTCAACGAGACCCGGAAGATCCTCCATGATGACAAGATCGGCGTCTGCCCAACCTGCGTCCGGGTGCCCGTGCTGCGCAGCCACGCCGAGTCCGTCCTGGTGGAGTTCGCCGGCAAGGTGACCCCCGAACAGGCCATGGCCGCCTGGAGGAAGGCCCCCGGACTCACCGTGGTTGACGACCCCGCCAGCAACCACTTCCCCATGCCCTGCGAGTCCAACGAGCAATACGACGTCCTCGCCGGACGCCTCCGCTACGACCTCTCCGCCCCCAACAGCCTGGCCTTCTTCCTCTGCGGAGACCAGCTCCTCAAGGGCGCCGCGCTCAACGCAGTCCAGATTGCGGAACTGCTCTAGAACCACGCCGGAACACACACGACATAAGGGAGAACGGAAATCCGCTCTCCCTTTTTTTGCGTTTCGTGGGAGGGGATCCTTCCGCAAAAAAGCTGAAACAAAAGGCCAAGGGATTCCGCAAGGCGCCCGGATTCGTGCGCAAAAACATGTCCTTGCCACAACCACCACGCACAAGCCCGCTAAATTACTCCAAGACACGAAATCAAAACGCGCCGCCGCCGCCCCCGCCTTTCCCTTCCTCCTTTTTCGACATAGATGCGCCTTCCCCCATTGTTGCTTGCCCTCTTGTTCCTCCCCGCGGTGTTCTGTGCACAGTCCTGGTTTCCGGACGTGCAGGCTCCGCTGGATTGTTCTGAAGAGCAGCTTGTGCAGTTCACGGGATATCTGCGGACCGCATTGCAGAAGGGCGCTCCGGCCAAAGAGATCCTAAAGAAAGTCCCCTCTTCCTCCAAGGCCCCCCGGGCGCTCTTCCTGACGTTGTGCGATGGCGAATTCCCCTCCCGGACCTACTATGCGGTGGGGGACGGCTTTGGCCCGGCGCTGGAGATGCTTCTTGCCATCCTAGAGAAGCGCCGCCCCGAATATGAGGCCGCAATCCGCGCGGATTTGGAGGCGCAGGTCGCCATGGCGCAGCAGGAGAGGCGACAGCTTCCCGCGTATGTGAAAAAGAAGCTCGCCCATCCCGGGCAATGGAATGCACTCCGGCTTGACGTGGTGCAGTGCACCGTGCAGATTCCGGAGTTCCATGTGAACTCCACGCGGCTGCTCTTCTCCAGCCTGGTGGGCATCGCCTTCGACCGCACATCCGCCTTCGCCTTCACTCCGGAACAGCTCACGGGACGCTATCTCATGACCCCCCAGCGGCAGCTCTCCGTGGCGCGGGTGGGCAATCTGATCTCCGAGGCGAATCTGTGGAGCTCCCTGGGGCTCTGGCAGAAAATGGGCGCCACCGACATCCCCTTCAAGGCCACTCTCTTCGAATCCGACAGCTACTACGCCGACGCACAGGGCTGCCGGCGGCTTTTCCGCGCGCACCCCGCCCGGGTCATCCCCCAACCCGGCCTCGACGAAACCCTCCAGGCAGCTCTGAAGACCGCCGGCCTTCTGAAAGAAGACGGCACCCTGGACACGCCCTTCCCGGAATGGTTCTCCGGATTGGCCGGCGGCGCGGCCTCCCTCTCCAACCAGGCCAGCCTGGCCTACGCCTTCCTGGAACTCCGGGACGCTGTATCGGACAAGAACGCGAAGGCGTCCCTTCTGGAGGCTGCGCGAAAAGCGGCATTGCCGCTCCTGAAAGCGGTGAAGCACCTGGATCCCGGCGAGAAGCTGGAGAATGGCATGATTGTCTCCGCGAACCGCCGCAAGCCCTCCCTGCGTCTCTACGCCATGCTGGTGGAAGACGATCCCCAGGGGGACGCCCCGGAATTCCAGATCCCGCCCCGCGTGAGCACTCTTCGGGCAAATGCGCTGGGATACCTGGTCTTCCAGCGGCTCGCCGAGGCTCTTCCCCCCCAAGACCCCACCGGACGCAAATGCGCGTCGGAACTCCTGCAGCTCTACCGTCATCTCTCCCGGCAAGTGACCCCCGCCGGCAGCGTCATCCCCGCCGTGGAGTATCCCACCCGGAAGCCCATTGTGGACGACTTGGAGAACGCGGCGGAGAACATCCCCCTGGAGGAGGCCGCGCTGGCCGCACTGGCCCTCCAAAAACACCTTCCGCTCCTCCCCGGGGAGGAGGCCGAGACCCTCCGGAAAAACCTGGACGCCCTCCGGAACTCCCTGGGGGAGGCCGCCGTCCGCCATTTGGATGCCGCCGCCTCCGCCCCCTGGCTGGTGCGCTTCCTCTCCCAGGATGCCACGGAAGAGAATCCCGAACGCCTGGCGCAGCTCACACGGATCTCCCTGGCCGCCACCGCTGGCGCCGAGCTGGCGCCCCCCATCCCCGACATGTTCGGCTGCGACCCCGATCTGCCCAGCATGACCTACGCCGCCGAACGGACTACCGTGGCGGCCCTGGCCACACTGGCGCTCCAGAAGGGCGGCGCCCCCCGGGAGGCCCTGCCGCTTCTCCAGGAGGCCTGGCCCGTCTGGGTCTTCCAGGCACAAGCCGCCATCACCCCCGAAACCGCCAGCATCCTCCCGCAACCCTACAAATACCTGCACTTCTTCCGCGACAACCTGGCGGACTTCGGATTCACTCCCGACGGGCAGTCCACCCAGATCCTCTCCCGCCTGGCGCTCCACCAGGCCCTCGACGCACTGCAACAAAACGCCTTTGACCCCACGCCAGAACAACAGAAGGCCTGGCAGTCCAACTGGGAAAAGATCGATCACCACCCCGTGGCCGTGGCCCCCGAACTGGCGCTCCCCGGCATCGCGCCCCCCGAAAACCAGCGCTCACAGGGCGGCTCCCTCGGAAGGCCCATCGTGGAAACCACGCAGATCAAGGACGCAAACCTCACCTACACCCCCGGGAAAACCGTCTCCGACCACATTGAAACCCGCGTCCTCGACCGCACCAGGAAATCCAAGAAAAAATAACGGTCCGGAATTTCATACTCCGCGCCCAGACATTTCGCCTCCCCTGTCCACCTGCGCGCCAATTGGGCACGCAAGCTCCTCATTCCACAAATCCCCACTCCCACCATGAACATCCTCATCGGCTGCCTCGTCATCTTCCTCGTCTTCCTGGCTTTCATCGCCATTGGCGTCATCTTCAGCTACTTCGGCACCTGGTTGCAGGCGCAGGCGTCGGGCGCGCACATCTCCTTCTGGCGACTCCTGATCATGAGCCTCCGGCACGTGCCCTCCGCACTCATCGTGCGTTGCTACATCCAAATCCGGAAGGCGGGCATCGCCACCGTGACCACAGACGACCTGGAAAGCCACTACATGGCCCATGGCAATGTGGAACGAGTGGTCAATGCCCTCGTGGCGGCGGACAAGGCGTCCATCCACCTGACCTTCCGGCAGGCCGCGGCCATCGACCTGGCGGGCCGCGATGTGTTGGATGCCGTGCGCACCAGCGTGAACCCCCGCGTCATCGACTGCCCCAAGCAAGGCGGTGAGCGCGACACCCTGGACGCCGTGGCCAAGGACGGCATCCAGGTGAAAGTCCGCGCCCGTGTCACTGTGCGCACCAATCTGGAGCGCCTGGTGGGCGGCGCCACCGAAGACACCATCATCGCCCGGGTTGGCGAGGGAATCGTCACCACCATCGGCTCCAGCACCTCCTACAGCGCCGTCCTGGAAAATCCCGACAACATCTCCCAGCGACTGCTGGAAAAGGGGCTGGACTCCGGCACCGCCTTCGAAATCCTCTCCATCGACATCGCGGACGTGGACGTGGGCGACAACATCGGCGCGCGGTTGCAGGCCGACCAGGCGGAGGCGGACCGTCGCGTTGCGCAGGCCACTGCGGAGGTCCGCCGTGCTGCGGCCGTCGCCTACGAGCAGGAGATGAAGGCGAAAGTGCAGGAAATGCAGGCGCAGGTCGTCGCGGCCCAGGCGGAGATTCCGCTGGCCATGGCCGCCGCCCTCAAGAGTGGGAAGCTGGGCGTCATGGACTACTACAAGCTGGAGAACATGCGTTCCGACACCGACATGCGACGCTCCATCGCCGGCGAAGAGCCCCAGCAGATCTAGCGGAACTCCCTGCCATCCCCTAGAGAAATGGCCGCCCCCATCGTCTTCATCGCATTCTTCGTGGTCGTCGTCTTGATCTTCCGGCAGAAAAGACGCGACGCGGAAAAACAGTCCAGGGGACACGGGTATTCCCGACGGCATCCCTACGGACGCGTCTACACCCCTGCGAACAACCACGGTGTCTCCCGCAACCAGCGGGGGATTCCGAGGGGGAAACGCGTCGTGAGAACCGAACGGGACGAGCGAACCCCCAACGGGGGCGTCATGCGCACCACGAGCTTCGCAGTGGTCCGCGACCCAGTGGGCGAATCCCATGCGGATCCCATTCCGCCCCCCCGGCAGTCCCCGCTCGCAAATGCTCCCACGCCCGCGGAACTGCACGCCCGGGAACACCTGGAGCCCACCCTCCCCCGTGCGTACTTTCCACCCCATCCCTCGGAAACCGCACTCCACGCGGACGCACATATCGCCACCACTCCCGCGGCGCCCACGCCGAAGACCACAACCGCACAACGGCTGGCCTTCAAACTCCCGAAAACCCAGGACTCTCTCAAAAAGGCACTCCTCTACTCCGAAATCCTAGGCAGGCCAAAGGCGTTAAAACACTGAGCGTTTCCGACGCGAAGGGCGCCAGGACAATCCTGTTGAAACAGAAAGGGCCTCCCGGCCGGAAAGCCGGGAGGCCCTTTTTACGTTGCGCACGCAAGCGTCTGGCGTTAGCGGTTCTTGTCGCCGCCGATGTCATCCATTCCGGGGAACCAGTAGTACTGGCCGACCAAATAGGGTCTGCCAGTGGAGGGGTCGGTCTTGGCCATCTCTTCGGCGGCAGTCTCCACATGTCCATCGGTGAAGGTGAGATTCATCATCCTGCCATGGCGGAAGTAAGAGCTATTGTAGTTCGTGACGGTATCGACGATGATGTCGGGATGGTTCCAGCACTCGACGCTGAAGCCGCTCCGGATGGTTCCATCAAAGAGGTTCACGTGGATGGAGGGGTACTTGATGGTGGAAACGCGATGCCAGTCGCAAGCCTTGCCCCAGCCCAAACTGCCCTGCGAGTAGGCCCACATGTAGTGGTTGTTGTAGCTCATGCCGATGCTGGCCTGGTAGCCGATGTTGCCGCGGACACGGTCGGCAGTGGGACAGGAGGGGCACAGGAGGATCTTGTGCCAGGAGCTCTTGTCCTCGACGGTGGTGGGCACATCGGCGGCGGGGTCCTTGGACACCCAGGTGCTCCAGCTCATGGGGGTCTCGGGGATCAGGGGGTTGTAGCCGAACCAGTAATAGAGGCCATCTGCCCCGCCGATATCCTCGCGGTCGGCCGGCAAATAGTCATCATAGTCGTTGGAATAGAGGATGTTGCCCAGCTGGAGGTTCTTCAGGTTGTTGGTGCAGCTGACGGCACGGGCCTTCTCGCGGGCCTTGGAAAGCGCGGGCAGCAGCATGGCCGCCAGAATGGCGATGATCGCGA